>NZ_JARUBO010000005.1:652500-1302916 GCF_029626235.1 Micromonospora sp. WMMD1120
CACGATCGTCGGGTTCACGTTCTCCAGGACGACCTCGCGGGTGATCAGCACCCGGGCGGCGTCGGGGTTGCTCGGCACCTCGTACATCGCGGAGAGCAGGACCTCCTCGATGATGGCCCGTAGGCCGCGGGCACCGGTGCCCCGCAGCATGGCCTGGTCGGCGATGGCCTCCAGCGCCGCCTCGTCGAACTCCAGCTCGACCCCGTCCAGCTCGAACAGGCGCTGGTATTGCCGGACCAGGGCGTTGCGGGGCTCGGTGAGGATCCGCACGAGGGCGGTGCGGTCCAGGCTCCGGACGTTGGTGATCACCGGCAGCCGGCCGACGAACTCCGGGATCAGGCCGAACTTGAGCATGTCCTCCGGCATGACCTGGCTGAAGATGTCGTCTGTCGACCGCTCGGACACCGACCGGAGCCGGGCGCCGAACCCGGTGCCGCCCTGCCCGGTGCGGGACTCGATGATCTGGTCGAGGCCGGCGAACGCGCCACCGCAGATGAACAGCACGTTCGTGGTGTCGATCTGGATGAACTCCTGGTGGGGGTGCTTGCGGCCACCCTGCGGCGGCACGTTGGCCACAGTGCCCTCGAGCATCTTGAGCAGGGCCTGCTGCACGCCCTCGCCGGAGACGTCCCGGGTGATCGACGGGTTCTCCGACTTGCGGGCGATCTTGTCGACCTCGTCGATGTAGATGATGCCGGTCTCGGCGCGCTTGATGTCGTAGTCGGCGGCCTGGATCAGCTTGAGGAGGATGTTCTCCACGTCCTCGCCGACGTAGCCCGCCTCGGTCAGTGCCGTGGCGTCGGCGATGGCGAACGGGACGTTCAACATCCGGGCGAGGGTCTGTGCCAGGTGGGTCTTGCCGCACCCGGTCGGACCGAGCAACAGGATGTTGGACTTGGCCAGCTCGACGGCATCACTGCCGGAGCCGGGCGCGCCCGCCGCCTCGGCCTGGATCCGCTTGTAGTGGTTGTAGACCGCCACCGCGAGGGCCTTCTTGGCCTGGTCCTGCCCCACCACGTAGGTGTCGAGGAACTGGCAGATCTCCATCGGCTTGGGAAGCTCTTCCCACTTCACCTCGCCGGACTCGGCCAGCTCCTCTTCGATGATCTCATTACAGAGATCGATGCACTCGTCGCAGATGTAGACCCCGGGGCCCGCGATGAGCTTCTTGACCTGCTTCTGCGACTTGCCGCAGAAGGAGCATTTCAGTAGGTCGCCGCCGTCACCGATCCGTGCCACCTACGTTCTCCCTGCGCTCATCGGCCGGAGACCCGGCCTGACCTGCGGACGCTGTGCGCCGCCCGGCTTGGTTCGCCCTGCCGGCCCAACCGGCGAAGCGGTACGGACCCGACGTTACCCGCTGGCGGGGCATTCTCCGACCCCCAAAACGGGTGTGTCAGAGGTCGGCCGGGAACCCTGGCCCCGGCCAACCTCTGACCCGGTACTGCTCAGCGAGCGGCGTTGGCCGCCAGCAGACCCTTCTTGCGGCTGGTCAGGATCGTGTCGACCAGCCCGTACTCCTTGGACTCCTCGGCCGTCATGATCTTGTCACGGTCGATGTCCTTGCGGACCTGCTCAATGGGGCGGTTGCAGTGGCGGGACAGCATGTCCTCCAGCTGCGTCCGCATCCGCAGGATCTCCCGGGCCTGGATCTCGATGTCCGAGCCCTGCCCGTAGCCGCCCTCGGTGGCCGGCTGGTGGATGATGATCCGCGAGTTCGGCAGGGCCATCCGCTTACCCGGAGTGCCCGCCGACAGCAGCACCGCCGCCGCGCTGGCCGCCTGCCCGAGGCAGACGGTCGAGATGTCCGGACGGACGTACTGCATGGTGTCGTAGATCGCCGTCATGGCCGTGAACGAGCCACCCGGCGAGTTGATGTACATGATGATGTCGCGGTCCGGGTCGGTGCCCTCGAGCGTCAGCAGCTGGGCCATCACGTCGTTGGCCGACGCGTCGTCCACCTGCACGCCGAGGAAGATGATCCGGTCCTCGAAGAGCTTGTTGTACGGGTTCGACTCCTTGACCCCGTACGACGTGCGCTCGACGAACGACGGCAGCACGTAACGGTTGTGCACGGCCGCGAACTGGGGCGGCAGGCTCAGGTCGGTCATCGTCAGCTCCTCAGCTCAGGGTCCCGGCGCCATCCGGAACCTGGGCGGCCCCGATGATCACCTTGTCGATGAAGCCGTAGTCCATGGCCTCCTGGGCGGTGAACCAACGGTCCCGGTCCGAGTCGGCCTCGATCTGCGACTGGCTCTGCCCGGTGTGGTGCGCGACCCGCTCCTGGAACATCCGCTTCGTGTAGAGCATCTGCTCCGCCTGGATGGCGATGTCGGACGCCGTGCCGCCCAGACCGCCGGACGGCTGGTGCATCATGATCCGGGCGTGCGGCAGGGCGTAACGCTTGCCCTGTGTGCCCGCGCAGAGCAGCAGCTGGCCCATCGAGGCCGCCATGCCCATCGCCACGGTCGACACGTCGTTGTCGATGAACTGCATGGTGTCGTAGATCGCCATGCCGGAGTAGACCGAGCCACCCGGCGAGTTGATCCACAGGTTGATGTCGCGGTCCGGGTCCTCCGCGGCGAGCAGCAGCAGCTGCGCGCAGATGCGGTTGGCGACCTGGTCGGTCACCTCACTGCCCAGGAAGATGATGCGTTCCTTGAGCAACCGGTTGTAGACCGAGTCGTCGAGGTTGCCAATGGAGTCGCCACCGCGGGCGTCGATCGCCCGGAGCGACTTCTTGGGGATGTGCATGTCGGTCATGGCAGCCCTTCGCTCTCCGTACCGTCTTTCCCGACACTAACCGCTGTGCGAGGCGGCAGAGTCCCGGTCGGGGCAGTGTTCGCTCTCAGCGCAGCTGTCGGGCGTACCCCGGCAGTGCCTGCCGCCCGGGCGGACCCGGGAAGGGAAACGGCCGCCATCCGCCGCGCAGCGACGGATGGCGGCCGCGCCCGACGATCAGTGCTCGTGGTTGTGCTCGGCCTCGTTGGCGGCGCGCAGCGCGTCGAGGGTGACCGGGTTGCCGGCCGAGTCCTTGATCGTGATCCGCTCCATGACGGCCGCGAGCGCCTTGCCCCGCCGCACGTCGCCGAAGACGGCGGCGGCCGCGCCGGAGCGCACCAGCTGGTCGTAGTACTGCTGCGGGGCCATTCCGGCGCGCTGCGCCCGGTGCACGATCTCGTGCCCGAACTCGTCGTCGGAGACCTGCACGTCCTCCGCGTCGGCGAGGGTGTCGAGCAGCAGCTGGACCTTGACGCCCTCGGTCGCCGCCTCGGTCAGCTCGGCGTCGATCTGCTCCTCGGTCTTCTCCTCGGCCGCCAGGTATTCCTCCATCGAGGCGCCGATCCGCTCCAGCTGGTCGATCATCGCCTGCTTGCGGCTGGCGACCTCCTCGCGGACGACACCCTCCGGCGCCGGCACCTCGGCGGCCTCGACCAGCTGGGCGAGGGCCTTGTCCCGGGCGGCGTAGATCTGCTCGACCTGCTTGCCCTGGGTGACCCGCGCCCGCAGGTCGCCGCGCAGCTCCTCGATCGTGTCGAACTCGCTGGCCATCTGGGCGAACTCGTCGTTCAGCTCGGGCAGCTCCTTCTCCTTGACCGTGCGCACGGTCACCGCCACCTCGGCGTCCCGACCGGCGAAGTCGCCGCCGACCAGCTGGGTGGTGAAGGTGGTGTCCTCGCCGGCGGCGAGACCGACCACTGCCTCGTCGAGGCCCGGCAGGAGCTGCTTGCTGCCCACCTCGTGGGAGATGTTGCTGGCCTGGCCGCCCGGCACGTCCTCGCCGTCGACGGTGGCGTTCAGGTCGATCTGGACGTAGTCGCCCTCGGCGGCGGCCCGCTCGACGGTCTTCAGGGTGGCGAAACGCTCCCGCAGGTTCTTCACCTGCTCGTCGATCTCGCTCTCGTCGATCTGGAGCTCGTCGACGGTCACCTCGATGGTGGAGGCGTCCGGGATGGTGATCTCCGGGCGGACGTCGACCTCGGCGGTGAAGTTCAGCGAGTCACCGTCGTTGAACTCGGTGATCTCGACCTCGGGACGCCCCAGCGTCTTGAGGTCGTGCTCGCGCACCGCGGCCATGATGTTCTCCGGGATGGCCTCCTGGACCGCCTCGTTCAGGACGGTGCCCCGGCCCACCCGCTGGTCGATCACCGCACTCGGCACCTTGCCCCGGCGGAAGCCGGGAACCTGGACCTGCGAACCGATCTCCCGGTACGCCTTCTTGAGGCTCGGCTCGAGCTCGACGAACGGCACCTCGATGGCGAGCCGCACGCGCGTCGGGCTCAGAGTCTCGACGGTGCTCTTCACAGGCGTACTCCTTGACGGATCTCAGTTGAGTCTGGGCGTGATTCAGCCCATCGAGTGTAGGCGAGCCGGCCGGACGCTCCGGCATCGCCCGGGGCCGCACCGGGCGGCACCCGGGTCGGCCCGGCCGCGGACGACAGTCGGGGTGGCGGGATTTGAACCCACGGCCCCTCGCTCCCAAAGCGAGTGCGCTACCAAGCTGCGCCACACCCCGTGGCGACGAGCATTCTATGCCGTCGCCGCGCCTCCGGCGGTGCCGGGGCCGCTCTCACCCGGACATGTCTCTCAAACAGGACGAGACAGTCCGGTTCCGGGGAGAGGCGACGCGCATCTCGAGAAGGCGCGACGCGGGGAGGGGACGACGCGGCGGCGCGGTTACCCGACCGACTTCGACATTGGGTACGCTGTCGACGCGACCTGCTCAGGTGGGCGCACGCGGGCGTAGCTCAATGGTAGAGCTTCAGTCTTCCAAACTGACTACGCGGGTTCGATTCCCGTCGCCCGCTCCACGCGACCCGGCCCAGGTCAGCGGCGTTCGCCGCCGACCTGGGCCGTTCACGTCATGCGGCGTTGCCCGTGCACGTGGCCGGGGACCAGACTGTCCAGTGTGATCACGGGGGCAGGGCGATTCGCCCGTTTCCGATCGACCGCGACAGGGTAGGGCTTCGGCATGGACACGACGACAACGGCACGCCTGACCGGCGGACCTCGCGACGGCAGCACCCTCGACGTCAGCGACGAGGCCCTGGTCGAGGTGGAGATCGACGGCATGATGCACCGCTACATCAGGACCACCAGAGAGCGGGACGGTGGCCCGCTCTACACCTACGACGGCATGGTCGCGCCGGACGGCGGCGAGCCCGGCGTCGAGGACCCGGCCGCCCGGGTCGCGTCGCCGAGGGCCGACGCCGAGGGGCACGGCGGCGCCCACTGATGACCCACACCGCCGGTACGCACACGGACCGGCCGGCCACGGATGAACCGTGACCGGCCGGGTAAGTAGCCGCACTGCCTGGTGGGGAGACGACCGGGTGCACGGGCGGGCGGCACCGAGCCGACCCGCCCGTGCGCGCCCCGTGCTCAGTTCGAGGAGATCCAGTTCCAGGCCGACACGACCCACTCGGTCTGCTGGAGCCACGCCACCCCGAGGCCGGCGAGGAACACCGCCGTCGCCAGGTGAGCGCCCCGGGCGCTGCGCCGGACCCGACCGAGCTGCCGCTCCAGCACCACCCGGCCGACCAGCCGGGACAGGGCGAACAGGCCGACGGCCACCAGCGAGCTGAGGACGAGCACCAGCAACGGACCGCTCAGGTCGCCCTGGCCGGACAGCGCCCAGATGCCCCAGCACACGAACGCGAAGAGCCCGGCCGCCGCGCTCCACTCACCACCGCGCCGCAGCTGCGCCATCCGCGCGTTCAGCGACTGGCGCGGTACCGGCCCGCCGGGCCAGCCGGTGCCGGTCGGCTCCTGCTCGACCACCGGGAACGGCTCGGTCCGTGGGGTGCGCGGCTGACCCACCGGCGCGACACCGCGACGGAAGGGTTCGCGCTGGGCCGGCACCTCGACGCCGGCCTGCGGTGGCACCTCCACGGTCCGCTCCGCCCACGGCTGCGTCTGGTCTGCCATCTCGTCCTCCCCCTGACCGACGGCATCACCACCGCCTGCAACCGAGGGTAGCCAGCCGGCGAATCGGTCGCCGACCGCGTCCGGGACACGAGCCGGCACGACGGTGTCGAATCCGACCCCCGCGAGGGGTACGGTCGGCTGATGGGCGATCCCGACCGACGACGGCGACGACTGCGGCACCATCCCGGGGCCGAGCCGGGCCGGCAGGGGCCCGACGGGCCGACGGCGAGCACCCCGGGCGTCCACGACGGCGACGACCCGCCGCCGCGCCGCCGGCACACGGGCGGCGACGAGCGCGACAGCGAGCGAGGGCTGCGCGGATTGGTCGGCTCCGGCTCGTCCCAGGTCGGGCTGAGCGCCGCGCTCCGGGCCCGGGACGCGGCCCGTCCCACCGAAGAGGACCTGGCCGAGGCGGAGGACCGGGTGGTCATCGTCCGGCGCAACTGGGTTCCCCGCGAGGAGCTGCCCCGCTCGCCGCGCTGAGCGTCGCCGTCAGGGCAGCTCGGGCAGCTCCCGGGTGCGCTCGTACTCGGCCACCTGGGCGATCCGCCGGGCGTGCCGCTCGTTGCCGGAGAACGGGGTGTTCAGGAACGCCTCGACGATGCCGGTGGCCTCGTCGAGCGTGTGCTGACGGGCGCCGATCGCGACCACGTTGGCGTCGTTGTGCTGGCGGGCAAGCTGAGCGGTCTCCACGCTCCACGCCAGCGCGGCGCGGATGCCGGCGACCTTGTTCGCGGCGATCTGCTCACCGTTGCCGGACCCACCGATGACCACCCCGAGGCCCGCCTCGTCGGCGACCACCCGGTCGCCGGTGTGCAGGCAGAACGTCGGGTAGTCGTCGTCCGGGTCGTAGCCGTGCGGGCCGACGTCGACGACGTCGTACCCCTGCTTGGCCAGGTGGTTGGCCAGGTGCACCTTCAGCTCGAAACCGGCGTGATCGGATCCCAGGTAGACGCGCATACCGGGCAGTCTGTCAGGCCGTGCTCGGGGACGTCGCAGCGGCAGCGCCCCCGAGCCGGTTTCGTCACACGGCCGTGAACCGACCGGTCAGCGCTGCACCTCGGCGACCACCAGGCCGCCGCGTGCCTTCGGAGTGAACCAGGTGCTCTTGCGGGGCATCTTCTCCCTGGCCAGGTTGACAGCGACGAAGTCCGCCACGGTCACCGGCGCGATCAGGATGGCCAGTTCGGCCCGCCCGGCGTCCACCTCGCCGGTCAGCCAGCTCGCCGGGTAGTCGCCACCGACGTAGGTGATCCGCTTGTCACCCGGGTCCAACCCGAGCGCGTCGCGCAGCACCAGCCGTTCGACCAGGGCGTGGTCCAGGTTCTCCAGGCGGGCGGCGCCCGTCGCGGGCAGGCGCACCGCGTACCCCTGGCCGTCGAGGCGCAGGTGCACGGTGCCGCCGGCCGCCGGGACCTCGACCGGACCGGTGATCGGCTCGATCGCGGCGCCCGCCGCGCGCAGCCGGTCGAGCAGCTCTGCCGGGGTGGTGGTCAGCTCGCTGACCAGCCGGTTGTACGGCTGGATGGCCACCGAGGCCGGCGTGGTGACAACGGCCAGGAAGCGCGGCAGCCCGCCGGTCTGGGCGGCCAGGCTGCGGTGGTTGCCGTCCGCCACGACCAACTCGCCGCCGCCGGCGAGGGCGGTCAGCGCGGTCTGCTCCGGGCCGGGGCCGAGCAGCCAGATGGCGTGCGTGCGCCCCGCCTGGTCGGTGTCGGCGGCGGCGGGCGCGCCGGCCGTCTCGGTCGCCGCCGCGAGCGCGGCGTGCAGCTCGTCGCCGCGCCCGGTCTGCAGCAGGAGTACGGGTGAGAGCAGGTGCCCCAGCGCGTCGGCGAGAGCCACCCGCTCGCGCACCTTGGCGATGAACACGTCCTCGTTGCGGATGACCAGACCGGGCTCGTCGGCACGGGTGGAGATCTGGTCGGTGTCGACCATCGCGAACAGCCCGTACGCCGGCTCCTCGCCGGGCGCGCTGATCCGGTAGAGCACCACCACCTGCTCCGCCGGGGTGTAGCTGCCGTCGGCCTTGGCCTCGGCGAGGCGGGACACCGCCGCCGGCAGCGCGTCGAGGAACGACGTGCCCAGGCTGTCCGGAGCACGGTGCGGCATCTCGATGCCGAGGGCACTGTGCGGGTTCGACTCGATGATCGCGGTGATCTCCGCGTCGTCGGCGAACTCGTCGTAGTTCTGCGCGCCGGTGCCGCCAGTGGTGATCCAGGCCCGGGCGATCGGATGCACGACCGTCATGCCCCGACGCTACCGGCGACGCTGTCGCCGCCGACGGGGACCCGCGGCGCGTCCACCAGATGAAAGGGCGCGGGACTCAGCCCGCGCGGTCGGACGTGCCCCGGCGGTGCCGACCGGCGCTCACCGGCCCGTTGGTGCCCCGTCGGACGGTGCCGACCGGCCCGACGTTCACGCCCCGGCGGGGCGACGCCGGCGGCCCCGGCACGGGACGCTCCGGCGGCGGGGACGGGACCGGTCGCGGGTGCAGCGGCGGCGTCGGCACCGGGCGCGGGGCGGTCGGCGCCGGCGGCGGGGGCGCCGGCTCCGCCGGCGCCGCCAGATCCGCCACGGCGTCGGTGACCGCCGGCAGCGGGTCGGCCGGCGCGGGCGGCGTGAGCCGGGAGGTCACCGGGACCCGGGCGACCCCCACCACGATGGGTGGCGCGAGCAGATCGACGACGTGGGCGGGCAGGTCCGGGCGGACCGCCGGCCAGCGGGAGTCGTCAACGGACCAGTAGGCCGCGCCGGGAGTCTCGATCACCCCCGGTCGGATCAGCTGATCGTCACCGGACGCACGGTGCTTGGCCATCGGGATTGCCTCCACGAACTGCGGGGTGCGGCCCTGCGGGTCGCTGCGGCGGACACCGAGGGAAACGACGCCGCCCGCCCACCGGTGACGCCACCGGGGTGCGGCAACCTCTCCGCCGCACCCGGCGTCCGACGCGACACGCCCCCGTCCGGACGACTGGGCGTGCTCCGGCGGGGGCGTGTCGTGGTCGTGGATCAGTCGAAGATCGGGTCCTGCTCGCGGGTGCGCTTGAGCTCGTAGAAGCCCGGGGTCCCGGCGACCAGCAGCACACCGTCCCAGAGCCGGCCGGCGGCCTCGCCCTTCGGCGCCGGGGTGATCACCGGGCCGAAGAACGCGACAGGGCTGCCGTCCGGGCCGGGCGCGTGCACGACCGGGGTGCCGACGTCCTGCCCGACCGGGCGCATGCCGGCCTCGTGGCTGGCCCGCAGGGCCTCGTCGACGTCGGTGCTGTCGGCGACCTCGGCCAGCGCCGGGTCCAGGCCGGCGTCGGTGAGCGCGGCCACGTAGAGCGCGTTGTCCCGCTCCTGCTTGCCCAGGTGGATGCGGGTGCCCAGCGCGGTGTAGAGCGGACGCAGGACGTCGTTGCCGTACCGCTGCTCGGCGGCGACGCAGACCCGCACCGGGCCCCAGGCGGTCCTGAGGAACTCCTTGTAGTCCTCGGACAGCTCGTCCCGGCCCTCGTTGAGGACGGCCAGACTCATCACGTGGAAGCGGATGTCCACGTCGCGAACCCGTTCGACCTCGAGCAGCCAACGGGACGTGATCCACGCCCACGGGCAGGCCGGGTCGAACCACATGTCGGCGGTGACACGATCGGTCACTGGGGGATCCCTTCGTGACGGGTGGCGCCGAGGATCGGCGTCTCTGACGAATCCTCACCCCGGGGCGTCTCGACCGGCACCCGAATGAGAGCGTGACCTCGGCCACCGAGGGCTGCCCGCACATGGAAGACTCGAATCCGGGCCGCCACGAGCGGTTGGCAGACGGGCGCCGCCGGGCGTACGGCGACATGTGGGATGGAGACGAACAGTGCCGGGAGTGCGCAACCTGACGCAGGTCGAGGCGACCGAGCGGGCACGCCTGCTCGACGTGACGGGCTACGACATCAGTCTCGACCTGTCGAGCGCCGTGCTGGCGGCCGACGGCCGCACGTTCCGGTCGACGACCGAGGTCCGGTTCCGCTGCTCCGAGCCGGGCGCGAGCACGTTCGTCGAGGTGGCCGCCGAGTCGGTGCGGTCCGCGACGTTGAACGGCGCGCCCGTCGACCTCTCCGACTGGTCCGCCGAGAAGGGCCTGACCCTGTCCGGGCTCGACAGCGACAACACGCTGGTGGTCGAGGCCGACTTCGCGTACTCCAACAGCGGCCAGGGTCTGCACCGGACGGTCGACCCGGTGGACGGCGAGACCTACCTCTACAGCCAGTTCGAGACGGCCGACGCGCAGCGGGTGTACGCGTGCTTCGACCAGCCCGACCTGAAGAGCGTCTACACCTGGCACGTCACGGTGCCGGCGCACTGGCGGGCGGTGTCCAACATGCCGGTGCGGCGCGAGGAGCCGGCCGGTGACGCGCTCAAGACGCTGCACTTCGCCGAGTCGCCCCGGATGAGCACCTACATCACCGCGCTCTGCGCCGGCCCGTACCACGAGGTGCGGGACAGCCACGACGGCATCGACCTGGGGGTGTTCTGCCGGGCCTCGATGGCGGCCTACCTGGACTCCGACGACCTGTTCCTGATCACCAAGCAGGGCTTCGACTTCTTCCACGAGAAGTTCGGCGTGCGCTACCCGTTGCCGAAGTACGACCAGCTCTGGGTGCCCGACTTCAACGCCGGCGCGATGGAGAACTTCGGCTGCGTGACGCACGCCGAGTCGCACTACCTGTTCCGCTCGCAGGTCACCGACTTCGAGTACGAGCAGCGGGCCAACACCATCCTGCACGAGCTGGCCCACATGTGGTTCGGCGACCTGGTCACCATGCGCTGGTGGAACGACCTGTGGCTGAACGAGTCGTTCGCCGAGTGGGCCAGCCACTGGTGCAACACCAACGCGACCCGGTTCACCGAGGCGTGGACGACCTTCCTGTCCATCCGGAAGAACTGGGGCTACCGGCAGGACCAGCTCTCCTCCACCCACCCGGTCTACACCGAGATGCCGGACATGGAGGCCGTCGAGGTCAACTTCGACGGCATCACCTACGCCAAGGGCGCGAGCGTGCTCAAGCAGCTCGTCGCGTACGTGGGCGAGGAGCCGTTCGTGGCCGGGCTGCGGGCGTACTTCGGCAAGCACGCCTGGGGCAACGCCACCTTCGACGACCTGCTCACCGAGCTGGAGGCCGCGTCCGGGCGGGAGCTGCGCAAGTTCGCCGCGCAGTGGCTGGAGACCGCGCAGGTCAACACGCTGCGGCCGGAGGTGACCATCGGCGCGGACGGCGCGTACGAGCAGGTGCTGGTGCGGCAGGAGGCGCCGGCGGCGTACCCGACGCTGCGGACCCACCGGATCGGCGTGGGCCTGTACGACCTGACCGACGGGCGGCTGGTCCGGCGGGAGCGGTACGAGGTCGACGTGGCCGGCGAGCGCACCGAGATCCCCGAGCTGCGCGGCGTCCGGGCCGCCGACGTGCTGCTGCTCAACGACGACGACCTCAGCTACACCAAGCTGCGCCTCGACGAGCGCTCGATGGCGACGGTGGTGCAGCACATCGGCGGCTTCGAGTCGTCGCTGTCCCGCGCGCTGTGCTGGACCGCCGCCTGGGACATGACCCGCGACGCCGAGCTGTCCGCCCGGGACTACGTGGCGCTGACGTTGAGCGGGCTGCCCGCCGAGACCGACATCAACCTGGTCACCGCCACCCTGCGGCAGGCGACCACCACGCTCACCCTGTACGCCGACCCGGCCTGGGCGCCGACCGGCTGGGCGGACCTGGCCCGTACCGCCCGGGACGCGCTCGCCGCCGCGGAGCCGGGCAGCGGGTTCCAACTCGCCTGGGCCCGCGCGTTCACCTCGGCGGCCCGCTCCGACGAGGACCTGGCGACGTTGCGCGGGTGGCTGGACGGCACCGGAATGCCGGCCGGGCTGACGGTGGACACCGAGCTGCGCTGGTCGCTGCTCGCCGCGCTGGTGGCGAACGGCGCTGCCGGCGCCGCCGAGATCGAGGCGGAGCTGGCCCGCGACCGCACCGCCAGTGGCGAGCGGGAGGCGGCGTACGCGCACGCGCTGATCCCGACGGCCGAGAACAAGGACGCCGTGTGGGCCCTGCTCACCGGCCCGGAGGCGCTCCCCAACTGGCGGCACCGCGCGCTGCTTCAGGGCCTCGCCCATCCGGCGCAGGTGGAGCTGGTCGCGCCGTACCGGGAGCGGTACTTCGCGGCGGTCGAGCAGGTGTGGGCGACCCGGGACAACGAGCCGGCGCAGGAGTTCGCCCAGCTGGCGTACCCGACCTACCTGGTGGAGGAGGACACGGTGGCGGCCACCGACGCGTGGCTCGCCGAGGACGGGCACCCCGGTCCGCTGCGGCGGTTGGTCGCCGAGGGCCGCGACGGCGTGGTGCGGGCGCTGCGGGCCCGCGCGAAGGACGCCCAGTAGAGCTGACCAGCGAGGACGCGGCCCGGGCCGGCGTGGGTGCGAACCCGATGCCGGCCCGGGCCATTATCGTTGCGGAAGGAGGTGGACGTGATGGCGCAACCGACTCACCAGTGGCAGCTCCCGGAGCGGAGCTGGCGCGAGCAGGACCTGTCCGACCTGCCGGAGAACGGAAACCGCTACGAGATCATCGACGGAAGCCTGCACGTGACACCACCCGCCAGTCCCGAACACCATGAGCTGGCTGAGCACTACGAACTGCTGGGCACCCTGGGTCCGGAGGACCCGGTGAACGTGGACGAGCCGTGGCCGATAAAGTTGGATCCTTCCATCTGGCCCCGCTGACAATACCGAAGCCCGGCCCGCTGCGAGCGGGCCGGGCTTCGTCGTGTCAGGGAAAGCTCAGCCCTTGCCGGCGTGGCTGGCGAGCTGGTCGAGGCCGTTGATGATGCCGCCGGCCAGGTCGCCGCCGCTGAACGCGCCGACCATGGAGAGGGCGGCCAGCTTGGCGTACGTGTCCGGGATGCGCTTGCGCGCGTACCGCCCGGTGACGATCTCCAGCTGCCGCTGGTTGGGCGACACGGCGATCAGCACCGACTTGTCGGGCTCGGCGAGCTGGCGGTGCAGCCGCTGGGCGTGCTCCCGGACCGGCTCGTCGAGGCCGCCGACGAAGACCGAGAAGACCAGGCCGGTGCCCTTGTCGGCCAGGCGCAGCGCCTCGTCGATGCGCAGCAGCTGGCGGGTCGAGAAGGGCCCGTCCAGCACCTCGGGCCGGTTCTCCGACCCGGCCTGCTTCTCACCAACGGTCACTTGCGCCTCCGGTTCCACCGGCCGGCGCCTCGACGCTGGCCTGCTCAAGCTTGTGGCTGGTCAGCGCGGGCGCCTGCGCCCCCGCCGTCAGCGCGGTGCCGGCCGAGTCGGCCAGCTGCTCCGGGCGGCCCAGGAACCAGACCGGAGTGAAGTCGAAGGGCCGGCCGGGCCGGTAGCGCTTGGCACCCCCACCGCCGCCGGTGGCGCCACCGCCACCGCTGCCGGCGTACGACAGGCCGGCGATGACCAGCACCGCGGCCAACGGGATGCCGACGAAGACCAGCAACGTCTCGGTAACAGACAATCCCAACGCCCCCAGGCGGAAGAAGGACGACCTCGAACAACCGGGTCGGATGGACAATCATGCTGCCGACCGCCCGACTCCGTCGCCA
Organism: Micromonospora sp. WMMD1120; assembly: GCF_029626235.1. Taxonomy (NCBI): domain Bacteria; kingdom Bacillati; phylum Actinomycetota; class Actinomycetes; order Micromonosporales; family Micromonosporaceae; genus Micromonospora; species Micromonospora sp. WMMD1120. Next base: position 666,025 of record NZ_JARUBO010000005.1, read on the forward strand.
TTCACGTTAGCGGAGTCGACGGCCCGCCAGATCGCGGGGTGCCGATCCCATCCGTCACTCGACTTCTCCAGTTGCGCAGCGGTCGCGATGAGCCGCCCGTCGTCGCCGTACCGGCCGGTGAGCAGCACCCCGACGGGCAGGCCGTCGGCGGTGGCTCCCAGCGGGAGGGAGACGGACGGATCGCCGGTGACGTTGAAGATGGCGCAGTAGGGCGAGAACCGGCGCTGCTGGTCGAAATCGGCGGCCGGGTCGGCGGCGGCGGTGAACCAGCCGACGGGCGCCTGCGGAGCGGCCAGGGTGGGGCAGAGCAGCAGGTCACAGCCGGCCGTACGGCGGGCACCGAGGCGGACCTGCGCCTGCAACTCCCCGAGCGTGGCGGCGAGCGTGCCGGCGGAGATCTCGGCGCCCCGGGCGCGGAGCAGCCGGGTCAGCGGCAGCAACTCCGCCTCCCGCTGTGGCGGCACCGGGGTGAGCGCCAGCACGTACCAGAGGATCTCGAACAGTGGCCACGCCGCCGGCCCGAGTGGCGGGGGCACCTCGACCACCTCGTGGCCGGTCGCGGTGAGCAGCGCGGTGGCCCGGTCCACGGCGGCCACGCAGTCGGGGTGCACCGGTTCGTCGGCGAGCATCGGCGTGGTGAACCGGCCGATCCGCAGCCTGCCGGGCTCGGCCCGGCGCGCGGTCGCCAGGAAGCCGCCGGGCGGTGTGGGCGGTGGGAGGTAGGGCTCGCCGGGCACCGCAACGGCCATGACGTCGAGCAGCGCGGCGACGTCGGCGACGGTCCGCCCGAGCGGGCCGCTGGTGGGCAGGCCGAACGCGCCGGAGCCGACCGGCCCGCCGGAGACGAGACCACGGCTGGGTTTGTAGCCGACCAGGCCGCAGAGCGACGCCGGGATGCGCAGCGACCCGCCGCCGTCGGACCCCTGGGCGACCGGGACCAGCCCGGCCGCGACCGCCGCCGCGGCGCCGCCGCTGGAGCCGCCAGCGGTGTACGCCAGGTGCCACGGGTTGCGGGCCGGCGGCGCGACCAGGCCCTCGGAGTACAGCGAGCAGCCCAGCTCGGAGGTGGTGGTCTTACCCAGGCTGACCAGGCCGGCGGCCTTGATGAACCGCACCACGTCGGCGTCGACCGGAGGGACGAAGTCGACGAAGGCGGCCGAGCCGAAGGTGGTGCGGACCCCGGCGGTGAGCGTCAGGTCCTTGATCGCGGTGGGCACCCCGTGCAGCGGCCCGCGCTGCTCGACCGGTGCCGCGTCTGCGGCGCGGGCGGCCTCGCGGGCCAACTCCGGTGTGACGGTGACGAACGCCCCCACCGTGTCGCCGAGCGCGTCGACGCGACGCAGGTGGTGCTCGACCAACTCGACGCTGGACAGCTCACCGCGCGCGATGGCGGCGGCCTGCTCCAACGCGGTCAGGTCGTGCGGCTCGGCCATCCCGTCATCCTGCCCGCTGGGGGCCGCAGTCCGCGGGCCGACACGTCGTCGACCGTCAGTCCAACGTGCCCGCGGGGGCCACCCATTCACCACGCGGGCCGCCGACGTCGCTGATCAGGTCAAAGTCGCGGTCGTAGTGCAGGACGGTCGCGGAGTATTCGGCAGCGGCTGCCGCCACCAGGACGTCGACAGGGCTGGCCGCCCGATGATGGCCACGGGCTGCCAGCGCCAGTTGCAGGTCCTGTGCGCGGGTCGCGACGGCCAGCGTGATCGGAAGGTCGATCATCAGTTTCGCGCGGAGGGCGCGCATCGTCATGGCGTCCCGGAAGTTCCGGGCGCTTCGCCCGTTCTCGAGATCGAGCGGCACGCAGGTCGCGGCGAGACCTTCCTCGAGGATCGTCGTGATTCGCTTACCTGCGGTCGGCTGGCGTCGGCGACCCCATGCCGATGTGTCGATGAGGTAGAGCCCGGCCGGCAGGATCACGCAGCGTCCTGCTCTCCGCGCGGTGTCTTGTCGTCCTCGAGCAGACCGCTCCAGTCCTGGTCGACCGAGAGCAGTTCCCGGATGGCCTGCGCACGCTCACTGCGCTCGGCGACCAGGCGTAGCGCGGCGTGGATGGTGTCTTTCTTGCTCTTGGTGCCCAACTCGCGGCGTGCCCGGTCGAGCAGTTCATCATCAAGGTCGATAACCGTCTTCACGCAGGCAGTATATCCCCGAGAATCATCTTTATATACCCGACTTGCCGAGGAAGCGTAGGGCGTTCGTGGAGAGGATCTTGGTGCGCTGGCCGTCGGTGAGAAAGTCGGCGGCGTGCACCACCGCGCCGGCCGGGCGCTCGCCCAGCGGGTACGGGTAGTCGCTGCCGACCAGCACCCGGTCCTCCCCCATCGTGTCGACAAGCAGCCGCAGCGCGGGCGGCGTGAAGACCACCGAGTCGACGCTGAACCGGTCGAGGTAGCTGCTGGGCGGCGCGGTGGACGCGCCCCGGACCGGGTCACCCCGGCGGTGCCAGGCGTTGTCGGCGCGGCCGAGCCAAAACGGGAAGCTGCCTCCGCCGTGCGCGAAACAGATCCGCAGCGTCTCGGGCACCCGGTCGAAGACGCCCCCCAGGATCATCGCCAGCACCGACAGGTGCGTCTCGGCCGGCATGCCGGTGAGCCAGCGGGCCATCCAGCGGTCCAGTCGTGGGCCACCCGGCATGTCCCAGGGATGCACGAAGACCGGCGCGCCCACCTCGGCGCAGTGCTGGAGGAAGGTGACCAGACCGGCGTCGTCCAGGTCCCGGTCGCCGACGTGGTTGCCGATCTCCACACCCAGGTGCCCGGCGGCCAGGCTGCGGTCCAGCTCGGCGCAGGCGGCATCCGGGTCCTGAAGCGGGACCTGACAGAACGGCACCAACCGGTTGCCACCGGCGGCGGTGACCTCCAGGGTCAGGTCGTTGAAGATCCGGGCCACCTTCGCCGCCTGGTCGGCGGGGCGGTCGTAGCTGAAGAAGACCGGCGTGGGCGACACCACCTGCACGTCCACGCCGTCGGCGTCCATGTCGGCCAGTCGGCGCGACGCGTCCCAGCACTCCGCGCCGACCGGGCGGAACTCCGTCTCCCCCACCATGATCATGGCGGCCCGCTCGGAGTCCACCCGCAACCACTGCCAACCGGACCCACCGCACGCCGCGCCGAGGTCCGGCCATCCCTTGGGTACGACGTGCGTGTGCACGTCGACCACGCCAGCCGGCATCAGCCCTTGCCCGGGTGCAGGGCGCCGCAGTTCGCGCAGGTCCGGGCCGCCTCGTCGGCGTAGAACGCCTGGAACACCGGGGGCAGGTCGGCGGCGATGTCGCGCACCTGCAACTCCACCTCGTGCACCTTGTGCCCGCACTCGGGGCAGTACCACTGGAACATCTCCAGCGTGCCCTCCTCGCGCACCCGCTCGACGACCACGCCGATCGAGCCGGCCTCCGGCCGCTGCGGCGAGTGCGGGGTGTTGCGCGGCAGCATCCACATCTGGCCCTCGCGCACGTGCACCGTACGCGGCCCCTCCGGGGTCATCAGGTTGATGTGCATGTTGCCCTTGACCTGGTAGAAGAACTCCTCGTACGGGTCGACGTGGAAGTCGGTGCGCTGGTTGGGCCCGCCGACCACCATCACGATGAAGTCGTCCCCGCCGGGGAACATCTCCTTGTTGCCCACCGGAGGCTTCAGCAGGTGCTGGTTGTCGGCGATCCAGCCCGGAAAGCTGAACGGCTCGGCGATCTCACTCACGACTGACCTCCCGCGGGAAGAAGGGCCACTGCCTGGATTTCGATGAGCAGGTGCGGGTGCGGCAGTTGGTGCACCGCCACCGTCGTCCGGGTCGGGCCGGACGCGTCGAAGAACTCCGCCCAGACCTCGTTGTAACCACCGAAGTCGTTCATGTTCACCAGGTACGACGTCACCTGGACGAGGTCGGTGAGGTCCGCGCCGACCGACCGCAGCAGATCGCCGATGTTCTCGATCACGGCTCGTGTCTGCGCCCGGATGTCCAGGTTCGTGGTGCCAAACTCGTCCACCTCGACACCGGCGAAGCTGTTGTCCGGCCGCCGGGACGACGTACCGGAGACGAAGACGAAGCCACCGGCGACCTTGACGTGCGGGAACGCGCCGCGTGGCACGGCCTTGCCGGCCACCACCCGCGCGGTCACGACGACGCCCGCAGCGAGGCGGCGCCGAGCTTCTCCACGACGGCCCGGACGTGGACGCCGGGACGCAACGGCACGGCGGCGGTCGCCGCTCCGGCCAGGAAGACCCAGCCCGACTCCAGTCGCACCCCGTGCCGCCCGGCCAGCCGGATGCCCTCGTCGAGGGCGCGGCGCGGATCGCCGAGGATCGCCGCCGTCGAGCCGACCTGCGCCACCCGCCCGTCGACCTCCAGCAGCACGCCCAGGTTGTCCAGGCCCGTCGGCACCGGCGACCACTGTCCGATCACGAACGCGGCGGCCGAGGTGTTGTCCGCGATCACGTCCGGCAGCGAGAACCGGAAGTCCGCGTACCGGGAGTCGATCAGCTCGATGGCCGGGGCGACGGCGCGGACCGCGGTGGTGAAGTCGCCGACCGGTTCGCCCGGCTCGGGCAGCCGGTCCAGCAGGAACGCGACCTCCGGCTCGACCCGGGGATGGATGTACGCGGACGGGTCGACAGCGCCACCGTCGGGCACCCGCATGGCGTTCGTGAGCCGACCCCAGATCACCTCGTCCACGCCGACCTGGGCCATCTTCGCCCGGCTGGTCAGGCCCATCTTCAACCCGACCAGCCGCTCGCCGCGCTCGACGCGGCGCGCCAGCAGCGCGGCCTGCACGGCGTACGCGCCGTCCGCGTCGAGGCCGGTCTCGGCGGCGAGTTGCGGGATCGCTGTCGCCGCGTCGGCGGCAGCGCCCAGCTTCTCGGCGATCCCCGCGATGTCCGGCCCGATCATGATTGCTCCCTACCGGCCAGGTCGAGTGCCACGTCGACGATCATGTCCTCCTGGCCGCCGACCATCCGGCGTCGACCCAACTCGACAAGGATCGAGCGGACGTCCACCCCGTAGCGGGCGGAGGCCCGTTCGGCGTGCCGCAGAAAGCTGGAGTAGACCCCCGCGTACCCCAGCGAGAGCGTCTCCCGGTCCACCTGGACCGGCCGGTCCTGCAGCGGGCGGACCAGGTCGTCGGCGGCGTCCATCAGCGCGAACACGTCGCAGCCGTGCTTCCAGCCGTGCAGCTCGGCGACCGCGACGAAGACCTCCAGCGGGGCGTTGCCGGCCCCCGCGCCCATGCCGGCCAGGGAGGCGTCGACCCGTACGGTCCGGCCGTGCGGCGCGTCGGGGCCGGGCGGCGCGGACCCGGTGATCCGGCCGTGCTCGACGGCGAGCACGCTGTTGGCCACCCCGAGCGACAGGTTGTGGTGGGCGTGGATGCCGATCTGCGTCTCCGGATCGAGGACCTGCCGGTACGCGTCGACGCGTTGCGCCACGTCGGACATGAGCAGCCGGCCGCCGGAGTCGGTGACGTACACGCAGTGCGCCCCGTACGACTCCATCAGCTTGGCCTGCCCGGCCAGGCCGGCCGGGTCGTTCAGGTGCGACATCATCAGGAACCCGGCCACGTCCATGCCGTTCTCCCGGGCCCAGGAGATGTGCTGGGCGGAGATGTCCGCCTCGGTGCAGTGGGTGGCGATCCGGACGCTGGTCACCCCGAGCGCCCTCGCGGCCCTCAGGTCGGCGATCGTGCCGATGCCCGGCAGCAGCAGGGTGGTCAGCTTCGCCGTGGTCAGCACCTCGGCAGCCGCCGAGATCCACTCGGCGTCGCTGGCCGCGCCGTGGCCGTAGTTGACGCTGGAACCGGCGAGCCCGTCGCCGTGCGCCACCTCGATCGCGGCCACCCCGGCGGCGTCCAGCGCGGCGGCGATGGTGCGCACCTGGTCGACCGTGTACCGGTGGGCGATGGCGTGCATGCCGTCGCGCAGCGTCACGTCCTGGATGTACAGGTCGGTCATGCCACCGCTCCCGTCGACCGCAGGGCGACCAGCCGCTCCGCCGTACGCAGCGCGGCGGAGGTCATGATGTCCAGGTTCCCGGCGTACGCCGGCAGGTAGTGCCCGGCGCCGGAGACCTCCAGGAAGACCGACACCTGCAACGCGGTGAGTCGCCGACCCAGCGACGGCAGGTACGCCTCGACCCTGTCGAACTGCACGTCCTGCTTGAGCCGGTAGCCGGGGACGTACTCCCGCACCGCGGCGACCATCTCGCCGACCGAGGCGACGATGGCGGCGCGGTCGGCGTCGGCGTCCGGGCAGAGGCAGTAGACGGTGTCCCGCATGAGCAGCGGCGGGTCCGCCGGGTTCAGCACGATGATCGCCTTGCCCCGCTCGGCCCCGCCGACCACCTCGATGGCCCGCGCCGTGGTCTCGGTGAACTCGTCGATGTTGGCCCGGGTGCCCGGTCCGGCCGACCTCGAGGCGATCGACGCGACGATCTCGCCGTACACCACCGGGGTCACCCGGCCGACGGCGGCGACGATCGGCACCGTCGCCTGGCCGCCGCAGGTCACCATGTTGACGTTCGGCTCGCGCAGGTGCTCGTCGAGGTTGACCGGCGGCACCACGTACGGGCCCAGCGCGGCGGGGGTCAGGTCGACGACGGTCCGGCCGTGCGCGCGCAGCACCTCGTCGTGACGCCGGTGCGCGCCGGCCGAGGTGGCGTCGAAGACCAGCTCGACGTCGGCGAACTCGGGCATCGCGACCAGCCCGTCCACGCCGTCGGCGGTGGTGGCCACGCCGAGCCGGCGGGCGCGGGCGAGGCCGTCGGAGGCCGGGTCGATGCCGGCCATCGCCACCATCCGCAGGCTGTCGCTGAGCCGCAACACCTTGATCATCAGGTCGGTGCCGATGTTTCCGGAACCCAGCACCGCCACACCGGTGGTCACGCCGACCCTCCGCTTCGCTCCGGGCCGCCCTGACCACTGACAAACCTGTGCCGAGGATTCGCTCGCTGACGCTCGCTCATGACGAGACCTCCTTGCTGAAGCAGGTGCGTACCGAGCCGAGGCCGGAGATCCGGGCCTCGTAGGCCGCACCCGGCGTGACCGGCACCATCGGGCCGAGGGCGCCCGAGAGCACGACGTCACCGGCGCGCAGCGGGTCACCGGCGCGCGCGAGGGTGTCGGCCAGCCACCGCAGGGCGTGCAGGGGGTTGCCCAGGCAGGCCGCGCCCGCGCCGACCGAGACCGGCTCGCCGGCGTGCTCCAGCACCATCCCGCACAGCCGCAGGTCGACGTCGGCGAGCCGCCGCGGCGTGGTGCCGAGCACGAAGAGCCCGCTGGAGGCGTTGTCGGCGACGGTGTCCACGATGGAGATGTCCCAGCCGGCGATCCGCGAGTCGACGATCTCGATCGCCGGCAGCACGTGGTCGACGGCGCGGATCAGGTCGACCGTGGTGAGCTGCGGGTCCGGCAGGTCCCGGTCGAGCACGAACGCCACCTCCGCCTCGACCCGGGGCTGGAGCAGCCGGTCGATGGGCACCTCGACGCCGTCGCCAACCGCCATCGCGTCGGTCAGCATGCCGAAGTCCGGCTGGAACACCCCGAAGGTCTCCTGCACCGCCCGCGAGGTCAACCCGATCTTCGCGCCGACACGGCGTTCGCCGCGGCCCTGCCAGGCCCGCGCCTGGAGCTGCTGCACGCGGTACGCGGACTCGACGTCACCCTCCGGCAGCAACCGGCCGCGCAGCGGCGGGCAGGGCTTGCCGCTGCTGCGGGCATCGGCCAGCTCCCGGTTGGCGGCCTCGATGTCGGCTTCCATGTCCGCTCCCTCGCTACGGCTCATGACAGGTCCACGCACACGTTGGTGAGTTCGGAGTAGAAGTTGAGCGAGTGCAGGCCGCCCTCCCGGCCGATGCCGGACGCCTTCACCCCGCCGAACGGGGTGCGCAGGTCCCGCAGGAACCAGGTGTTGACCCAGACGATGCCGGCGTCCAGCCGGGCGCCGGCCCGGTGCGCGACCCCGACGTCCCGGGTCCACACCGTCGCCGCCAGACCGTACTCGGTGCCGTTGGCAAGCGCGTACGCCTCGTCCTCGGTGTCGAACGGCGCCACGTGCACCACCGGGCCGAAGATCTCCTCGCGGTTGGTGCGGGCGTCCGGGCCGAGCCCGGTGAGCACCGTCGGCTGCACGTACGACCCGCCGTCGCGGGCGTCGCCGAAGGTGGGTGTGCCGCCACCGGTCAGCAGCTCGGCGCCCTCGGAGCGGGCCAGGTCGTACGCGCCGAGCACCTTCGCCCGGTGCTGGTGGGAGATCAGCGGCATGGTGGCGGTGGCCTCGTCGGTCGGCCAGCCGTACGCCAGCTCGCCGGCCCGCTTCGCCAGCCGGGCGGTGAACTCCTCGAAGACCGGGCGCTGCACGTAGATGCGTTCGGTGCAGAGGCACACCTGCCCGCCGTTGGTGAAGCTGGACCGCACCGAGCCGGCCACCGCGGCGTCCAGGTCGGCGTCGGCGAAGACCAGGCCGGCGTTCTTGCCGCCCAGCTCGAAGCTCACCGCCTTCACCCGGTCGGCGGCGGCCCGCATGATCGCGCCGCCGGTGGCCGACTCGCCGGTGAAGGTGATCGCGTCCACGCCCGGGTGGCGGGTGAGGTGCTCGCCGGCCGAGTCCGGCCCGAAGCCGTGCACCAGGTTGAACACCCCGGCCGGCACCCCGGCGGCGGCCATCACCTCGGCGAGCAGCGTCGCCGAGGCGGGCGTCTCCTCGCTGGGCTTGACCACCACGGCGTTGCCACAGGCCAACGCCGGCGCGACCTTCCAGGTGAGCAGCAGCAGCGGCAGGTTCCACGGCACGATCACCGCCACCACGCCGACCGGCTTGCGCAGCGCGTAGTTGAGCGCGCGACCGCCGGTCGGGGTGACGGTGGTGAACGACTCGGTCGGCGCGGTCGCCACGATCTCCGCGAACGCCCGGAAGTTCGCCGCGCCGCGCGGGATGTCCAGCGTGCGGGCCTGGGCGATGGACTTGCCGGTGTCGGCGACCTCGGCGGTGACCAGGTCGTCGAAGCGGCGCTCCAGCTCGTCGGCGACCCGGCGCAGCACCTCGGCGCGCTCGCGCTCCCCCATCCGGCCCCACGGCCCGCGCAGCGCCGCTCGGGCGGCGGCCACCGCGTCGTCCACAGTGGATGACGACGCCTCGACCACCTCGAAGACCGGCTCTCCGGTGACCGGGCTGGCCTTGGTGAACGTCGGCCCGCCGTCGACGAACTCGCCGCCGACGAAACTGCGCAGCCGTTGCGGACCATCCGGGGCGCTGCCGGCCATCAGTCGTGGGTCCCAGGTGCCGGTCATCCGCGCCTCCCTCGGCTCAGGCCCGCGACCACCGCGCCGACCAGCGACAGCGCCACCGCGCCGACGACCGCGCCGAGCACGCGGTGCTGCCGACGCACCCGGCGGCGCACCTCGGCGTACGGGGTGGTGGAGAAGGACACCAGCTCGTACTGGGAAACGTACCGGCCGGGCAGGGCCCGTTCCAGTGCGTGCTCGACCCGCCGCCGCGCCTGGAAGACCGGGGAGGCGACCCGGTCCCGCATCTCCACGAAGTTGGTCAGCGCCATCGTCGCGATGGCCTCGGCGTTCTCCTGCCGGCGACGCTGGAACAGCGGCAGCGCCGCCGACCAGTCGTCGGCGCACTCGTCGAGGCAGCGGTCCAGCTCCACCACGTCCTCGAAGGCGCAGTTGGCGCCCTGGCCGTAGAACGGCACGATGGCGTGCGCGGCGTCGCCGAGCAGGCCGACCCGTCCGTTGACCTGCCACGGGGTGCAGCGGACCGTGCCGAGGACGCCCACCGGGTTGTGCCGGTAGTCGTCGACAAGGTTCGGTGCCAGCGGCACCACGTCCGGGTAGTGCGCGGCGAAGTGCCGCTCGATCTCCGCCGGGTCGGTCAGCGCGGCGAAGCTGCCGACGCCCTCGTTGGGCCAGAACAGCGTGCAGGTGAAGGAGCGGTCCGGGTTCGGCAGCGCGATCATCATCGAGGTGCCGCGCGGCCAGATGTGCAGGGCGTCCGGGTCCAGGGCGAAGTCCCCGCCCAGCGGCGGGATCGTCAACTCCTTGTAGCCGTAGTCGAGGAAGTCCACGCTCTCGTCCAGCAGCCCGTACCCGAGGAGTCGCGCCCGCACCGCGGAGCCGGCGCCGTCGGCACCCAGCACCACCGACGCCTTGGCCGCGACCGGACCCTGCGGCGTCTCGAAGCTGAGCGTGCCGTCGGTCGGGTCCAGCCCGACCAGCCGGTGGTCGAAGACGACCCGCACCCCGGGCAGCGCCGTGGCCTCGTCCAGCAGGGCGTTGTTCAGCGCGCCCCGGCTGATCGAGTTGATCGCCCGGTCACCGGCCGCGCTGTACGACTGGAACTGCTGCTCGCCCTCGACCGGATGGATCATCCGGCCGCGCATCGGCAGCGCGTCGACCAGCACCTGCTCGGCGAGCCCGATCCGGCGCAACGCGTCCAGGCCGCGCTCGGAGAGCGCCAGGTTGATCGACCGACCGCGCTCGGCCGTGCCACCGCGCGGGTCGGAGCGACGCTCGTAGAGGGCCACCGGGTAACCCCGCCGGGCCAGGAAACAGGCCGCGAGGCAGCCGGCCAGCCCGGCCCCGATGATGGCGATCTCGTCGCGCCGGGCCGTCATTCGGAGCCACCTCTCGCTCGCGACCGCGGGGCTCGCAACCCCGGCTCACTCCTCGTGCTCACGGGTTCACCTTTCCCACCGTCGCGGCCAGCGCGGCGGCGGCCCGCCAGCAGTCGAGGTACGTGGAGTAGAGCGGCACCGGGGCGAACCGCACGACGTCAGGCTCGCGGGCGTCGGCGATGACGCCGTGCTCGTACCGCAGGCGTTTGGTCAGTTCGGCGGCGCTGCCGCTGCCGATGCGGACCGAGAGTTGGCAGCCGCGCCGGGCCGGGTCGCGCGGGGTGACCACGCGCAGCGGCCGGTCGACGACGACAGCGTCGAGCAGCGATTCCAGCCAGGCCGTGAGGCGCAGACTGCGGGCCCGCAACGCCGGCATGCCGACCGCGTCGAACAGCTCCAACGAGGTACGCACCGGGCCCATCGCGAAGATCGGCGGGTTGGAGATCTGCCACGCCTCCACAGTGGCCGGTGGCCGGGACACCGGTGTCATCTCGAACCGGGTGGCCGCCGCGGTGCTCCACCAGCCCTCGAAACGCGGCAGGTCGGGGTCGCCGAGGTGCCGCTCGTGCACGAAGACGCCGGCCAGCGCGCCCGGACCCGAGTTCAGGTACTTGTAGGAGCACCACGCGGCGAAGTCGACGTCCCAGTCGTGCAGGGCCAGCGGCACGTTGCCGACCGCGTGGGCGAGATCCCAGCCGACCACCGCGCCGGCCGCCCGACCGGCGGCCGTGATCGCCGGGATGTCCAGCAGCTCACCGGTGAGGTAGTTGACGCCGCCCAGCAGCACCATCGCCACCCGGTCGCCCTCGGCGGCCAGGTAGTCGACCACGTCCTCGGTGCGCAGCACGTCCTCGCCCGCGCGCGGACGCAACCGGACCACCGTGTCGTCCGGGTCCAGGCCGTGGAAACGGGCCTGGCTGCGCACGGCGTAGCTGTCCGAGGGGAAGGCGGCGTCCTCGATCACGATGCGGGTGCGCGCGCCGGCCGGACGGTAGAAGCTGACCATCAGCAGGTGCAGGTTGACGGTGAGCGAGTTCATCACCACGGTCTCCGCCGGAAGGCCGCCGACCAGTCGGGCGGCCGGCGCCGTCAACAGCTCGTGGTACGGCAACCAGGCGCGCTCGGCCTCCAGGTGCCCCTCCACGCCGAGCCGCGCCCAGGCGTCCAGGTCGCCCAGCAGTTCGTCCCGGGTGGCGCGGGGTTGCAGGCCGAGCGAGTTGCCGGCGAGGTACGCCGCCTCGCCGTGGTCACCACCGTCGGCGGGCGGCACGTGGAACAGGTGCCGGTGACCCGGGTCGGCCGCGTCGAGGCGGTGCGCCTCATGTTCAGGGGTGTGCATGTCTCGCTCTCCGGTCACATCGCGGTACGGGCCGACCACAGCTCGGGGAAGACCACCCGGGCCATGCTGCGCTGCAACCATGCCAGGCCGGCGGAGCCGCCGCTGCCGACCTTCGCGCCCATCGTCCGCTGCACCGCCTTGACGTGGTTCCAGCGCCAGTCGCCGAACTCCTCGGCGACACCGCTCAGCGCCTCGCCGAGCAGCCGCAGGTGGTTGTCCGGGCTGGCGTCGTCGTAGATCCGTACCCAGGCCGCCTCGACCAACGGGTGCGGGTCGTGTTCCACGGACACGTCCCGGTCCAGCAGGTCGGCGGGAAGGTCGAAGCCGCGCCGGGCGAGCAGCGCGAGCACGTCGTCCCAGAGGCTCGGCGCGGTCAGGGCGGCGCTCAGCGCGGCGTGCACCTCTGCCTGCCGGCGGAACGGGCGGATCAGCGCCGCGTCCCGCAGGCCGAGCAGGAACTCCAGGTGGCGGTACATGGCCGACTGGAAGCCGGACGCCTCGCCGAGCAGGTTGCGGAACCTGTTGAAGTCGGCCGGGCTCATCCAGCGCAGCCCCTGCCAGGCGGCGTTGAGCCCCTCCAGGTGCAGCCGGGCCCGACGCAGCGGGGCCAACGCCTCCCAGACCTGGTCGGCGCGGATCAGCCGCTGGGTCTCCCGCAACTCGTGGCAGGTCAGCCCGAAGTACAACTCCATGATCTGGCTGACCATCAGGAAGGACATCTCACCCGGGTCGTTGCTGAGCGGGTGCTGCATCTTGTGCAGGGCGCTGGCCTGCACGTAAGCGTCGTACGGCACCATGTCGGCGAACTCCAGCGTCGGCTCGCCGCCGGTGCGCGCGGCCTGGGCGGCGCGCTGTTTCGGGGTCACCGGTCGCACCGGGGCAGGGCGGTTCGGCGCCCGCCGCTCCGTCTGTTCCACCATCTCGTCTCCCTCCCCCGGACTGGCCGACGTCATGATCCCGCGCCCGGATCGGCAGACGGAATGCCGAATCAACGGCTCTCGGCGGCTTCTCCTCACGAACCGAAGGCAGGTAGGCGAATCTGGTTCACGAAAGTAAGGTCTGAGCGTGGACGACATGGACTGGGCACTGCTGCGCGAGTTGCAGGCCGACGCGCGGCTCTCCTTCAGCGAGTTGTCGCGACGGGTGCACCTGTCACCGCCCTCGGTGGCGGAACGGGTGCGCCGACTGGAGGAGGCCGGCGTCATCACCGGCTACCACGCCCACGTCGACCTGAGCCGCGCGGGCCGCACCGTGGTCGCCCTGATCCGGATGTCCTGCTACGGCGCGCGGTGCATCCTGCACGACCCGGCCGTGGCCGACTGGCCGGAGATCCTGGAGATCCACCGGATCACCGGTGACGCGTGCAGCGTGTTGAAGGTGGCCGCCGGCTCGATCGGCGCGTTCGAGGGGGTCATCGACCGCCTCGCCCCGTACGGCCAGCCGTCCAGCACGATGGTCCTCTCCTCCCCGCTGGACTGGCAGCCCATAACCCCCCTCCCCCGCCAGCGCTAACCCCGCACCCCGCGCCCGCCCCGCCCCGCGCCCACCCCACCCCACCCCCACCCCACCCCACCCCACCCCACCCCGCCCCGCCCCGCCCCGCTACTGCGCGATCTTGCGCGTTCTGTTGTTCATATGTCCCTTTCATGGGTTTATGCCGCCGCAACAAGTACAAGATCGCGGAGAAGGGGGGTCGGGGAGAGGGCGAGGGGCGGGGAGGGCGGGGGCGGTTTGGCGTGGGGCTGGGGGGAAAGCAGCGCGGGTGCCCAGGGGAGGGTTCCGGCGGTCGTCGCCGGTTGGGGGGAAATCATGCAGGCAATCCGCACTGTCAACCGCGCGTTGTCGTCCGCGCTGGCGCTGGTGGGGCTGGTCGGGGCGTTCGTCCTGTTGTCGGTCGCACCGGCCCGAGCCGGCGACAACACCTTCGTCGAGGTGACGCCGAACAGCGCCCAGGCCGGCAGCCGGGTCAGCATCAAGGCGAGCTGCGACAACGACAACAACAACCGGCAGTCGAACGTGCACTCGGACGCGTTCGGGCACGTCATGCTCAGGCCGGACCGGGGGTTCCTGACCGGGCAGGTCACGATTCCGGGCGACAAGCAGGCCGGTGAGTACCCGGTCGACCTGCGCTGCGACAACGGCCAGACGGCGTCCACCACCCTCACCGTGCTGAACATGGCCTCGCCCAGCAAGGGACCGGCCACCGGGGGCGGCGGGATGGCCGGCGGTCGGGGCACCGGTTCACTGCTGGTGCTCGGCGGGGTGGCGCTGGTGGCCACCGCGATCGTGCTCGGCATGGCCGGCGGCCGACGCCGCCCGGGAGCCGGCTCCTGAGCCGGACGACCCATGACCCGCGGATCCGCGCGGGCGCGGCGGGATCGCCGCGCCCGCTTCCGCGCCGGGCCGGCGCTGCGCGCGTCCGGCCGGCTGGTGGCACGCGCCTCCACCCGACTGCGTCGGGTCGCCGGGCAGGCGTGGTCGGCGAGCGTCGCGACCACCGACCCGTCCGCCCGTCCACTGCCGCCGCGACGCCGGGCCGGGCCGCCGATGGTCCGGCACCGATTCGGTACGGGCCCAGGGCTGCCGGTGCTGGCCATCGCCACCCTGATGGTGGTGATCGTGGCGATGCTCGGTGTCGAGCGGGTGACCGGGATGACCCTGTTGCCGGATCGGCTCAGCGCCGGTCTGCGACCGCCGCCGAAGAAGTTCCCGGTGCTGGCGGCCAGTCGTCCGACGTCCCTCGCCATCGAGAAGATCGACCTACGGGCGCCCGTGCACGACGTGGGGATCGCCGCGGACGGCACGATCGCCGTCCCGGACGCGGCCCGCGCGCAGGAGGCCGGCTGGTACGACCAGGGGCCCACCCCCGGGCAGTACGGCCCCGCGGTGATCGTCGGTCACGTCGACACCACGAGCGGCCCGGCGGTCTTCCACAAGCTCCGCGAGCTGCGCTCCGGTGACCGGATCGAGGTCACCCGCACCGACCACAGCGTGGCGGTCTTCGAGGTGAACTCGGTGGACCGCTTCGACAAGGACCGGCTGCCGGTGGACCAGGTGTACGGAGACTTCAGCCGCCCCAGCCTCCGCCTGATCACCTGCGGTGGCCAGTGGGTCGGCGGTGAGCGCGGCTACTCGGACAACGTCGTGGTCTTCGCCTCGCTGGTCAGGGCGCGCGGTGGTTGACGCTCGCGGTGGTCGAGGTGTTCGGCGAGCCGCGCCGCCCCGGTGAGCATGGCCCGGCCGCGTTCGGTGAGCCGTTCGCGCCACTGGGCGATTGACGCGGCGAGCGGTTCTGCGCCGCCGGCGTGCCGGACCTGACGCAGCACCGCGGCGATGTGGTCGAGCCGGTATCCGCCCCGGCGCAGCAGGTGGGCGAGTTCGGCGTCGCGCACGTCGTCGGCCGCGTAGACGCGGTGCCCGGTCGTCGCGCGGTGCGGTTGCAGGACCCCGGCCAGCTCCCACTTGCGCAGGGTCGCGGGTCGCACGCCGAGCCGGTGCGCCAGCACGCTGATCGGTACGCCGTCGCGGTGTCGCGGGGCGGGCACCGTGTCGGTGAGGGTGACCACCGCCGCCTCCACCGCGTCCAGGGTCTCCCGGTCGCGCCGCAGCAGGGCGTGACTCTCGTCGATGGTGCGCAGCGCCGTGTCGATCTCACCACGGTTGACGGCGCGCATGATCTCGCCGCCGGCCGCGTACCCATGGCCCATCACCAGCGCGAGGTAGGCGCTCAACGCCGTGGCGTGGGCCTCGGTGAAGCGGCGGTAGCCGGTCGGGGTGCGTTGGGCCGGCGGCAGGAAGCCCTCCCGTTCGTAGTTGCGGACCGCCTGGGCGGACAGCCCGTGCCGGCGCGCCAGATCGACCGGCCGATACGTACCCCGGTTTGAGGGTTTTCCGCTGTTCACCGCGCTCCTTCGGCCGCAGGTTTCAAACGCTGGTTCAACGATACGGTTGATGCAATGACCTCCCTTGACGACCTGCTTGCCGGCTCCCCGACGGTGCTCGCGATCGGCGAGCCCACGCACGGCGAGTCCGCCTTCCTCCAGGTGCGCAACGAGACCTTCCTGACGCTCGCCGAGCGGGGCTACCGCTCGATCGCGCTGGAGAGCGACCGGGCCGCCGGGTTGCTCGCGGACGCGTTCGCGCAGGGCGCCGACGTGCCGCTCGACACCGCCCTCGCCGAGGGGTTCAGCCACGCCTTCGGCACGGCCCCGGCCAACCGCGACCTGCTGGTGCGGATGCGCGAGTGGAACGCGGGACGACCGGTGGCCGACCGGCTGCGGTTCCACGGGTTCGACGCCCCGCTGGAGTTGGAGAGCGTGCCCAGCCCTCGACGCCACCTCGTCCGGGTCGGTGACTTCCTCGGCCTGGACCTGGCGGCGGAGATCGACGACCTGGTCGGCGACGAGACGAGGTGGAGCGACCCGGCCGCCGTCTGGGAGCCGGGGCGGTCGGTCGGGCGATCGGCCGACGCCCAGCGGCTGCGGGTGCTCGCCGACGACCTGCTGGGCGAGTTGTACCGCCAGGCGCCCGAGCGGGCCACCGGCTGGTCGGCGGCGTTCGTGCAGGTCACCTCGGCGATCGCGCTGCTGCGGTACCACTCCGTTGCCGCCGCCGCGCCACCGTCGCGGGCCGAGCGCTTCGCCCGGCTGGCCGGGGCCCGGGGCGCGCTGATGGCCGAGAACCTGCTGGCGATCCGGGCGGCCGAGGCACATCGTGGGCCCACGCTGGTCTTCGCGCACAACTCCCACCTGCAACGCCACCCGAGCACGATGACGGTCGACGGCACCCGGCTGACGTGGTCCGGCGCCGGCGCGATCGTCGGGTCGTTGCTGGGTGAGCGGTACCGCGTGGTCGCCGGCAGCATCGGTGTTAGCCCCGCGCTGGGCATCGGGGAACCCGCCCCGGCCAGCTACGAGGGCCGGCTCCAGCGGCACGGCGAGCTGCCCGTGTACGTCCGGACGGCCGACATCCCCCCTGCCGAGGGGCGGGAGCACGACTACCGGTACGCCCCGCTCAACCAGGCCACCGTCGCGCACGTCGACGCGGTGCTGCACGTCCCCACCGGTGTCGACGCGGCGATGCTCGCCGAGCGGCTCCTCGCCCTGCCCGGTGTCGAGCAGGTGGTGGCGAGCGAGGAGATCGGATCACCCGAGGGCGCCTGGGGTGACCGGTTCTTCTACGTGGGCACGGACCGGCGTCAGCCGTTCGCCACCATCGTCGAGCACGACGTGCCGGGCTTCGACGAGGAGTCGCGACTCGACCGCCCCGGCGTCTTCCGCCTCAATCTGGACCTGGGTCGTGCCGAGTTCGAGCGGCGGTTCGGTTTTCCGCCGAAGGACTTCGAGGCGCACCGGGGCAGCTTCGACTTCGCCCGGCTCGACACCGTCCTGCCGCATCCGAGCTACGCGCTGTACGGCTTCGGCTGCGTCGTCATGCCCGGTCCGCTGCTGCTGCCCGAGGTCGACCGGCTGCTGGCGGTCGCGCACGGCCGAGCGGTGGACCGTCACGAACGCGCGGCACGCCGGTCGGCCGACGGGCGGGGGTGACGGGCGCAGCTGCACCGCTTCGTCCCGGGCAGGGGCCGGCGGTCAGCGGCGGGGCGCCCGGGTCAGGCGGCGGCCTCGGGCTCGCGCAGGTCGAGCCAGTCGGCCCAGCGGGGGTCCGGGGCGCGGTGCCCGAGCACCCGCCAGGCGGTGCCCTTCGGCGCGGCCGGGAGAGCGTGCAACCGCCACCCCATCTCGGCCGGCGTCTTGTCACCCTTTGTGTGGTTGCACCGGGCGCACGCGGCGACGACGTTCTCCCAGGCGTGCCGGCCGCCCCGGCTGCGCGGGAAGACGTGGTCGATGGTCTCGGCCGGGCCCCGGCAGTAGGCGCACCGCCAGCCGTCCCGGGCGAAGATCGCCCGGCGGGACAACCCGACGTGCGTCCGGTACGGCACCCGGACGAAGCGCGTCAACCGGACCACCGACGGCACCGGGAGCGCGTCCCGGGCGCTGTGCAGGATGCCGTCCCCGTCGGCGACGCAGACCGCCTTGGCGGAGAGGACGAGGATCGCGGCGCGGCGCACCGACACGACACACAGCGGCTCGTAGGTGGCGTTGAGGACCAACGCGCCGGAGCCCACCGTGGGTCGTATGTCAGGCATCGCGCTCACCCTCCCGGTTCAGCGGTTGCGGGGAACCGCCGCCGGCCGGGGCCGG
Organism: Micromonospora sp. WMMD1120; assembly: GCF_029626235.1. Lineage (NCBI taxonomy): Bacteria > Bacillati > Actinomycetota > Actinomycetes > Micromonosporales > Micromonosporaceae > Micromonospora > Micromonospora sp. WMMD1120. The sequence continues at coordinate 684,172 of NZ_JARUBO010000005.1, forward strand.
GCACGACGGCCCACCCGGTCGACGCCGGGCCGATCACCGACGTCCGTTGCGCCAATAGTCCCTGATCGGAACCGGGATTGCACGTACTAATCCGGGGTCCCTCGCGAAGCTGTTCGCCGCACCTGTCACGATGGCCGGTTCGCCCCGTTCCGGTCCGGCCTCCGGCGGCAGGTCACCCGGCCGGTGGGTCGGCGGCGGAGGCCCGGACCCCTTGCGGTACGAAGACAGGGTGAGTGCCGCCGCCGTGACCCCCCTCGCCCTGCCCACCGTCGGGTCGGTGAACTGCCAGGGCAGCACCTCCTGCGAGTGGATCTACGACATCACCAGGTCGTCCTGGTTCGCCGAGGGCAGCTACTGGATCCTGCTCAAGCCGTTGCGGGTGCTGCTCATCCTGGTGCTGGCGATGGTGGCCCGCTGGGCGCTGCACCGGACGATCAACCGGCTGGTCCGTACGACCTCCGAGGGCGCGGTGCCGACCATGCTGCGTCCGCTGCGGGAACGCGTGCCCACCGCCGCAGTGGACCCGGCCGAGTTCGTGCCCGAGCGGCGGCGGCAGCGGGCCGAGGCGATCGGTTCGGTGTTGCGCAGCATGACCACCGCGTTCGTCTTCGGCATCGCGCTGCTGATGATCCTGCGCGAGTTCAGTTTCGACCTGGCGCCGCTGCTGGCCAGCGCCGGCATCGCCGGCGTCGCGCTGGGCTTCGGGGCGCAGAGCCTGGTCAAGGACCTGCTCGCCGGTCTCTTCATGCTGATCGAGGACCAGTACGGCGTGGGCGACAACGTCGACCTGGGTGAGGCGATGGGCGTGGTCGAGGCGGTCGGGCTGCGGGTCACCACGGTCCGCGACGGTCGCGGGGTGCTCTGGTACATCCGCAACGGCGAGATCATCCGGGTGGGCAACAAGAGTCAGGGCTGGGCGCTCGTGGTGGTGGACCTGCCGATCGGCTTCAGCAGCACCGAGGAGGCCACCGCCGTGCTGCGGACCGCCGCCGCCTCGGTCGCGGTGGACCCGGAGCTGTCGCCGGAGATCGTGGAGGCGCCCGAGGTGCTGGGCGTCGAGCAGGTGACGGTGGACGGCGCGGTCATCCGTACCGTGGTGAAGACGACGGCGGACGGCCAGTTCGCCGTCGGCCGGGAGCTGCGTCGGCGGCTCGCGGAGGCGCTGGAGAACTCCGGCATCACCGCACAGATCGCGGCGGCCCGCATCTATCCGGGTGTGCCGACACGGCCGCTGTCCGATGGGGAGACCGGCCAGGGCGGCGCCACCTGACCCAGGCGGCGCTGGCTTCACATTCGGGGGTCGCGGGCCGCCCGGCCCTCAGGTATCGTCCGTTCGTTCAGTCGGGGAAGCGACGAACGACCCGTTCGGCCTAGCCAGTTGTCAGACGATCGGGCAGAATCCGGAGCACGCGTTCCCGTTCACACGAGATCACGTCCCCGTTGATCCGTAGATCTGAGAGAGCTTCTGGCCGGGCTGCCACGAGCGGCCAACCCGGAGCCGATGGAGGCGACGGTGCCCGACGAGCGACCTTCCGCGGAAGGCCCCGCTACTTTTCGCGAAGTGTTCGCCCAGCGCGAGTTCCGGGCCGTGTTCGTGGCCGGTGCTCTCTCCTGGGTCGGCGACTACGTCGCCAAGGCCGCTGTCACCCTTCTGGTCTACCAGCAGACCGAGTCCGTCGCGCTCTCCGCGACGGCCTTCGCGGTCAGCTTCCTGCCCTGGCTGCTCGGCGGGCCGGTGCTCGCCGCGCTCGCGGAGCGGTACCCGTACCGACGGGTGATGGTGACGTGTGACCTCATCCGCATGGCGCTGATGCTGCTCATCGCCATTCCGGCGCTGCCGTACCAGGCGGTGCTGATGCTCATCTTCGCCGCCACGCTCGCCAACCCGCCGAGCCAGGCGGCGAAGTCGGCGCTGATGCCGCAGATGCTCGCCGGGGACCGACTGGTGCTGGGCCTGTCGCTGAACAGCAGCGTCGGGCAGGCCGCCCAGGTCGCGGGGTACGTCTTCGGCGTGGCGGTCTCCGCGATCGATCCGGTGGTGGCGCTGCTGTTCAACGCGGCCACGTTCGGCCTTTCCGCGCTGCTGGTCCGGCTCGGTGTACGCCACCGCCCGGCGACGACGAGCCCGGCGCACCGCAGCCACCTGCTGACCGAGACCCGGCAGGGTTTCCGCATCGTGTTCGGCACGCCCGTGCTGCGGGCGATCGCGGTGCTGGTGTTCAGCGCGATGCTCTTCTCTGTCGTCCCCGAGGGCCTGGCCGCGGCCTGGGCCCACCAGGAGAGCGACGGTTCGGTGAGCGCGGGCACCGCCCAAGCGGCGATCATGGTGGCCAACCCGGTCGGCTTCATCCTCGGCGGGTTGCTGGTGAGTCGCCTGTTCGCGCCGACGCGCCGGCTGAAGCTGATGCGACCGCTCGCGGTGCTCGCCCCACTGGTGCTGGTGCCCGCGCTGCTCGATCCCTCACCGCTGGTGGTGGCACTGCTGGCCGGCCTCTGCGGGTTCGCGGTCGCCGGCATGCTGCCGATGGCCAACGGCTTGTTCGTCCAGGCCCTGCCCAATGGTTTCCGGGCCCGCGCCTTCGGGGTGATGGCCACCGGCGTGCAGGCCATCCAGGGCCTGTCGGTGCTCGTCACCGGCGTGCTCTCCGAGCGTTTCCCCATCCCGAGGGTGGTCGGCTGGTGGGCCACTGCCGGCGTGGTGCTGATGGTGGTGGCCGCGCTGCGCTGGCCCGACCAGCGCACGGTGGACGCCGCGATCGAGGCCGCCGCGACGGCCAACGCGAGCCCACCGTCCGAGGTGAGCGTGCCCGTCGAGGAGGACACCGCCACGGACAGCCCCGACCCGCGTGCCGACGACAGTCACCGCCGGCACGCGGTCACCTGACCCTGGCGTGATCCGACGCACGGTGTGCGGGTCCGGCCCCCGCCGAGCGCACCTGGCAGGATGGAACGGTGAACCCCGCAGGTGAATCCGACCGTCCCGGTGCGTCGATGACCCTCTTCGAAGCGGTCGGCGGCGAACCCACCTTCCGCAAGCTGGTGGACGAGTTCTACGTCGGTGTCGCCACCGATCCCCTGCTGCGGCCGATGTATCCGGAGGAGGACCTGGGCCCGGCCGCCGACCGGCTGACGCTCTTCCTGATGCAGTACTGGGGCGGCCCCAACACGTACTCGGCCCAGCGCGGGCACCCGCGGCTGCGGATGCGGCACGCGCCCTTCCGCATCGGAGCGGCGGAGCGGGACGCCTGGCTGCTGCACATGCGTCGGGCGGTGGACCGACTGGAGCTGGAGCCGCAGGTCGCCGCGGCTCTCTGGGACTACCTGGAGCGGGCCGCGTACTTCATGGTCAACGTGATGGACGACCCGGCCACCGGCGGCTGAACCGCCCCGGCGGGCGCGGCGTCAGAGCAGCGCGCCCTCGTCGTGCAGCCAGTCCACGAAGCTGGTGGCGACCGCCGCGCCGCAGTCGAGCATCTCGACCAGCAGCGCGTCGTGGGTGCCGGCGCCGAGCGGCACCTGGAGCTCGGCATAGATCGGCAGTTGACCGCGCTCGGTCGGGTCGCCGATGTACGCCTTGCAGAACCGGCGGGTGTGGTTCCACTCGTTGACCACCCGGTATGCCCGGTCGGCCCAGTCCGGCGGAACAGTCGCGTGTGGGCGGGCCCGCATGACCAGGATCTCGTCCTCCGGGCCTTCGAGGGTGACCAGCACGGCGTGCCGCTCCCACATGGCCAGCAGGTTGCCGTCGCCGTCGGCCAGGTAGCGCACGTCGAGCAGGTCGAGTGCGTCACAGACCCGACGCAGGCTCACCGGCTCGACGGTGGCGGGCATCTCGGTCAGCACGGGCCGCTCGTTGGACGGGCAGTCGTCCCCCGGCTGCCGGGGGCTGGGCGGTCCGACCCGGACCGCGCTCTCCATCGTGATCCCGCTTCGGGTTTCCGGATCGCCGCCGTCGGCGGGACCGGGGCGCCATGACCACCACGGCATCGCTCGCGCACCTCACTCCCCAGCGGATCCAGTCGCCTACGGTGCGTTGGATCCGAGGATGGACGGTACCCGGACAGCCGGGTTGAAGCACCCCCCCAACGACCGCCCCTGCCCAGAAGATTGAGCCGGGGTCATCCGTTCGGACGATTTTTCAGGGGTGTCACGGCAAGATCCGTGGCCTTCTGCAACCACGCGGCTCCGTGCGGTCCCACCAGGCCCACCCACCGACCGGCGACCCGCACCTGGACGGCGTCCGTGCCACGCCCGGCGGCCGGGCCGTCGGCAGCACCGAGGAAGCCCATCCGGACCAGCCCCTGCACCAGCCGCTGCGGCACCTCCACCGGCGCGGCGGGCGCACCGTCCGGGGTGACCAGCACCGCCACGTGGTCCAGCAGCGCGTCCCGCAACACCCGCTGCCCCACCGCGCGACCCGCCACGCCCTGCTCGCTCGCCGTCCGCAGGGTGCCCGCCGCCGCGTCCGCGATCCGCCGCAACTCGGCCGCCGGCAGCGCCTCCACCTGCCGGCTGCCCGCCGGCGGCAGCGGCCACCGCCACTGCGCGTCCCGACGGCCCGGCAGGGCCTCCCCGCCGCGCGCCAACTCGGCGAGCAGCTCCCCGGCGGCCACTGTGACGTCCTCGGCGGCACCGTCGGCCGGCCCACCGGCGACGGTGCGGACCACCAGGACCTGCCACGGCAGCCGGGCCCAGAGGGCGACCCGGCCCGGCGCGCCGGCCGACCGCAGCCGGACCGGCGCGCCCGGGTCCAGCCGGACCAGCCGGGCCAGGAACGCGCCCGCGTCGGCCACCCCGGCGACGCCGTGGGTGGCCGGCACCGGGCCCGACTCGGCAGTGCCCGGCCGGGTCACGCTCCGCCGCCCTGCGGGGCGTACGTGAGCAGGAAGTCCCGCTCCTCGGTGGTGACCCGCCGGGGCACCTGGCGGGTCAGGTCGAACGGCACCAGCACCGAGCGGGCGCGGCTGGCCAGCACGTCACCGTCGTACAGCTCGTAGGCGACGGTGAACGAGGCAGCCCGGATCTCCTCCACCCACAGTTCGATCCGGACCGTGGGAGCGGCCTCGGCGGTGGCCCGGCCCAACGCGTAGTCGACGGGGCGCAGGTAGTCGACCTCGTGGCGGCGGATCACCACGCCGTCGGCGAACGAGCCGACCCCCCACGCCCGGCCGCCGGCGAACATCAACGCGACCCGCGCCTCCTCGTAGAGGGTGAGGAAACGCGAGTTGTTGACGTGGCCGTACGCGTCCAGGTCGGACCAGCGCAGGGTGCAGTGATAGATGAACCGGTCAGACACGTCGGGACGCCGGTCAGTCGCGGGTCAGCTTGCGGTAGGTCACCCGGTGCGGGCGGGCGGCCTCCGCGCCGAGGCGGTCGATCTTGTTCTTCTCGTACGCCTCGAAGTTGCCCTCGAACCAGAACCACTTCGCCGGGTTCGCATCGTCGCCCTCCCAGGCCAGGATGTGCGTGGCGACCCGGTCCAGGAACATCCGGTCGTGCGAGATGACCACGGCGCAGCCGGGGAACTCCAGCAGCGCGTTCTCCAGGCTGGAGAGCGTCTCCACGTCCAGGTCGTTGGTCGGCTCGTCGAGCAGGATCACGTTGCCGCCGATCTTCAGGGTCAGCGCCAGGTTGAGCCGGTTGCGCTCGCCACCGGAGAGTACCTTCGTCGGCTTCTGCTGGTCCGGCCCCTTGAAACCGAACGCCGCGATGTACGCCCGGGACGGCATCTCGACCTTCCCGACCATCAGGTAGTCGAGCCCGTCGGAGACGACCTCCCAGACGGTCTTGTCGCCGTTGAGGCCCTCGCGGTTCTGGTCGACGTAGGACAGCGAGACCGTGGGACCGACCCGGACCTCACCGGCGGTCGGCTGCTCCAGCCCGACGATGGTCTTGAACAGCGTGGTCTTGCCGACGCCGTTCGGGCCGATGATGCCGACGATGCCGTTGCGCGGCAGCGAGAACGACAGGTTGTCGATCAGCAGCCGGTCGCCGAAGCCCTTGCTGAGGTTCTGCGCCTCGATCACCGTGCTGCCCAGGCGCGGGCCCGGCGGGATCTGGATCTCCTCGAAGTCCAGCTTGCGGGTCTTCTCCGCCTCGGCGGCCATCTCGTCGTACCGGTCGAGGCGGGCCTTGGACTTGGTCTGCCGGGCCTTGGCGTTGGAGCGGACCCACTCCAGCTCCTCGGTGAGGCGCTTCTTCATCTTGGCGTCGCGGCGACCCTCGACGGCCAGCCGGGCGGCCTTCTTCTCCAGGTAGGTGGAGTAGTTGCCCTCGTACGGGTAGGTCCGCCCACGGTCCAGCTCGAGGATCCAGTTGGCGACGTTGTCGAGGAAGTACCGGTCGTGGGTGATCGCCATGACCGTGCCGGCGTACTTCGCCAGGTGCTGCTCCAGCCAGGAGACGCTCTCCGCGTCCAGGTGGTTGGTGGGCTCGTCGAGCAGCAGCAGGTCGGGCGCCTCCAGCAGCAGCTTGCAGAGCGCGACCCGGCGGCGCTCACCACCGGAGAGCTGGGTGACGTCGGCGTCCGGCGGCGGGCAGCGCAGCGCGTCCATCGCCAGCTCGAGCTTGGAGTCGATGTCCCAGGCGTCGAGGTGGTCCAGCTCCTCCTGGAGCTTGCCCATCTCCTCCATCAGCTCGTCGGAGTAGTCGGTCGCCATCTGCTCGGCGATCTTGTTGAACCGCTCCAGCTTGGCCTTGGTCTCGGCGACCGCCTCCTCGACGTTGCCGAGCACCGTCTTGGCGTCGTTGAGCGGGGGCTCCTGGGCGAGCATGCCGACGGTGAAGCCGGGCATCAGCCGGGCCTCGCCGTTGCTCGGCTTGTCCATGCCTGCCATGATCTTGAGCAGGCTGGACTTACCGGCGCCGTTCGGGCCGACCACACCGATCTTGGCCCCCGGCAGGAAGTTCAGCGTCACGTTGTCGAGCACGACCTTGTCGCCGTGCGCCTTGCGCGCCTTTTCCAGGACGTAGATGAACTGGGCCACGGTGCGGGCTACCTCCGTCGGATTGCTGTCGCCTGATCGGCGGCGCGGCGCGGGCTGCGAGGACCGCCCGCTGCCGCCGACCGGGGGCCGGCCGCGCGCACGCCATCGTCAATCCTGACAGGTACGGCGCGCTTCGCCCACATCACCCCGCCCCAGGAGTACGCCGGCGAGCCACGTTGCCCCTGCCGGTAAGGCAAAGTAGCTTTTTCGGTATGACCAAGAAGATCACAGTCAGCCTGCCTGACGATCTCGCCGAACGGCTCGCACAGGAACCGAACGCTTCCGCCTATGTGGCGGAATCACTGCGACGCCGGGTGGCCGGAGAAAGGACGCGGGAGATCCTGCGGGGCGCTGGCTTCGCGCTCACTGACGAGGGGTTGGCGCGGGCTCAGGTCGAGATGGACCAGCTGGAGGCGAGCATCACGCCGGAGCTGCGGACGGAAGCTGCCAGGCTACAGAACGAGGTTCTGGCAGCACGCGACAAGTTTCACGCGGCACGCGCCAAGGCTCGCAGGTGATCGCTTTCGGCCTCGCACTGGACACCACCGCGTTGCTCGCTTACTCCTCGACAGAACTGGACGTCGGGCACCGGATCGCGAAGGCTGCCGACCGCGGCCGGCAGGTGCTCGTTCCCGCCCTGTGCCTCGCCAACGCACATCAACTGGCGACCGCCGCGCAGTGGGAGATGCTCGAACCGCTCGGCGCGCTGCCGCATATTCAGATCACCCCCGTCGAACCCGAGATGTGCAGCTACCTCGGCGGCTGGTCGCGTCGGATGAACGGCCGGATGGATCTGGCCCAGTTGGCGATGGACGCCGCCGCCAACCCTCTCGTACCGATCATGACGGATCGGCGGGAACTGCTCGGCGAGGTGCTGCCGAAGGAATGGCCGATCATCGACCTCTGACCGGTGGGCTGTCGACAAGATCACCTTTGGGATTCGGTCGTGCGCACGCGGGTAGGAGACTCCGGCACGAGGCACAAGACGCCGCAGCTACGCTCAGTACGCTCAACGCGGTGGACCCGTCAGTACCCGGAGGTGGCCGATCGTGACCGTCCGTAGCTCCTTTGTCGTAGTGGCGAACCGTCTGCCGGTCGACGAGGTGAGCACACCCGAGGGACGGCAGTGGCGACGCAGCCCGGGTGGGCTGGTCACCGCGCTGCATCCCGTACTCGCCGAACACCAGGGCACCTGGGTCGGCTGGGCCGGCGGCACCGGCGCGGCCCCCGAGCCGTTCGACCTGGAGGGCATCCGGCTGCACCCGGTTCCGCTCAGCGCCGAGGAGTTGGAGCGCTACTACGAGGGCCAGTCGAACGCGACGATCTGGCCGCTCTACCACGACGCGGTGGAGACCCCTGCCTACAAGCGTCGCTGGCGGGAGGCGTACCGCCTGGTCAACGCCCGGTTCGCGGAGGCCGCGGCGGACGTGGCGGCCGAGGGCGCGACGGTATGGGTGCAGGACTACCAGCTCCAACTGGTCCCGGCGATGCTCCGTGAGCTGCGCCCGGACCTGCGGATCGGGTTCTTCCTGCACATCCCGTTCCCACCGATCGAGCTGTTCATGCAGATGCCGTTCCGCACCGAGATCCTGCGCGGCCTGCTCGGCGCCGACCTGGTCGGTTTCCAGCAGCGGCTGGCGGCGCAGAACTTCGTCCGCCTGGCCCGGCACCTCCTCGGGTTGCGCTACGAGGGTCAGATGATCCAGGTCGACGGTCGACAGGTGAAGGCCGGCGCCTTCCCCATCTCGATCGACACCAAGGAGATGGAGCGGCTGGCCGAGGACCCGGCGATCCAGGCCCGGGCCAAGCAGATCCGTGCCGAGCTGGGCGACCCGAAGACGATCATCCTGGGCGTGGACCGGCTGGATTACACGAAGGGCATCGAGCTACGCCTGAAGGCGTTCCGGGAACTGCTGGCTGACGGAAAGCTGACAGTTCCCGACGCGGTTATGGTGCAGGTCGCCACGCCCAGCCGCGAACGTGTCGAGCACTACCAGGCACTTCGAGTCAAGGTAGAGCGCGAGGTTGGTCGGATTAATGGCGAATTCGGCAGGGTCGGCGTGCCGGCGGTGCATTATCTGCATCAGTCGTACAGTCGCAGTGAGCTTGCCGCCATGTACGTAGCCGCCGACGTGATGATGGTGACCCCGCTGCGCGACGGCATGAACCTGGTGGCAAAGGAATACGTAGCATCCCGTGCCGAGCAGGGCGGGGCGCTCGTGCTCAGTGAGTTCGCCGGCGCGGCCACCGAGCTGCGTCAGGCATTCCTATGCAATCCGCACGATCCGGACGCGGTCAAAGACGCCCTGCTCCGGGCCGTGCACGTGGAGAAAACCGAGGCACGCCGCCGGATGCGGACCATGCAACGTCACCTGCGTACCCACGATGTGGGCCACTGGGCCAAGTCGTTCCTCTCGGAGCTGGGAGTTCCCGAGGCGGAGGCCGAGTGAACACGTCCGTCAACGATCAGGTGGCAGTCGCCGCCGGGGTGCTGGACCCCGAGCTGCGCGCCGCCATCGGCCGGATCGCCCGGGTCCCCCAGCTCCTGGTCGCCTGCGACTACGACGGCACACTGGCGCCGATCGTGGAGGACCCGAGCACCGCCGTCCCACTGCCCGAGGCGGTGGCCGCCGTCCGCGCGCTCGCCGCGCTGCCGCAGACCACCGTGGCGGTGGTCTCCGGCCGGGCGCTGCGCGACCTGGCCGCCCTCTCCCGGCTGCCCAGCGAGGTGCACCTCGTCGGCAGTCACGGCTCCGAGTTCGACATCGGCTTCGTCGAACGGCTCTCCCCCGAGCTGGTGGCGGTACGCACCCAGGTGCGCAACGCGCTGCGGGAGATCGCCGCCCAGCACCCCGGCATCCGGCTGGAGCGCAAGCCGGCGAGCGTCGCGATGCACACGCGGGGCGTCGACCCGCAGATCGCCGCGGCGGCCACCGAGGCGGTGCTGAACGGCCCGGCCACCTTCGACGGGGTCACGGTGACCCAGGGCAAGGAGGTCATCGAGCTCTCCGTCGTGGCCACCCACAAGGGCACCGCCGTCGACCAACTGCGTACCCAACTGGCCGCCAGCGCGGTCCTCTTCATCGGTGACGACATCACCGACGAGAACGCGTTCGGCAACCTGCACGGCCCCGACCTGGGCATCAAGATCGGCCCCGGGGACACCCAGGCCGACCACCGGGTGGGCGATCCGCTGGAGGCCGCACGTGTCCTGGGTCTGCTGCTGGAGACCCGGCGGCACTGGCTGTTCGGCGAGCGCGCGGTGCCGATCGAGCGGCACTCCATGCTCGCCAACGGTCGTACCGTCGCACTGCTCACCCCCGAGGCGAAGGTGAGCTGGCTCTGCCACCCCAAGCCGGACTCGGCGGCGATCTTCGCCGACCTGGTCGGCGGCAGTCCGGCCGGCCACTTCAGCGTCGCGCCCGAGCGCGGCGGCATCCCGCTGGGCCAGCGCTACCGCTCCGGCACGATGACAGTGGAGACCCGGTGGTCCGGCCTCACCGTCACCGACTGGCTGGACAAGCCGGCCCGGGAGACCACCCCGGACGACAGCCCGGCGGTCATCACCGGCGACTCGACACTGGTCCGGGTGCTCACCGGCAGCGGCAAGGCCCGGATCGAGTTCGCGCCGCGCCCGGAGTTCGGCCAGGTGGCCGTGCAGTTGCAGCCGCTCGGCGACGGCCTGCTGGTGCTGGGCTCCAACGAGCCGGTCGCGCTCTACGCCCCGGGCGTGCAGTGGGAGGTCCGCAACGACGGCGGGTTCGAGACCGCCAAGGCGGTCGTCGACCTCTCCGCCGCCGGCGGCCAGGTGGTGCTGGAGCTGCGCTTCGGCACGCACAGCCTGGAGCACCACCGGGTGCCGATCCACGAGCGGCAGGCCGCCGCCGAGCAGCCGTGGAAGGACTGGGTCGCCTCGCTGCGGCTGCCGTCCACCTCCCGTGACCTGGTCGCGCGCAGCGCCCTCACCCTGCGCGGGCTCTGCCACGAGGCGACCGGCTCGATCCTGGCCGCGGCCACCACCTCGCTCCCCGAGGAGCTGGGCGGCGTCCGCAACTGGGACTACCGCTACTGCTGGCTGCGCGACGCCGCGCTGACCGCCCGCGCGCTCGTCGACCTCGGCTCCATCGAGGAGGCCGAGGCGTTCCTGCGCTGGGTGGACGGCTGCATCGAGCGGACCGGCGGGCACCCGGAGCGGCTGCACCCGCTCTACACCATCGACGGGTACGAGCTGGGCGCCGAGGCGGTCATCGACACGCTGCCCGGGTACGCCGGGTCCCGCCCGGTCCGGGTCGGCAACCTCGCCAACCACCAGCTCCAGCTCGACGTGTTCGGCCCCATCGCCGACCTGATCGCGGCCGTCGCCGACGCCCGTGGCTCGGTCCGCGAGGACGAGTGGCGGGTCCTGGAGAACATGGTCGAGGCGGTCCGCCGCCGCTGGCACGAGCCCGACCACGGCATCTGGGAGGCCCGGCTGCCACCCCGGCACCACGTCTTCTCCAAGGTGATGTGCTGGATGACAGTCGACCGGGCGCTGCACGTGATGCGCCAGCACGGCGGCGAGGACCGACCCGAGTGGAAGGACCTGCGCGACCGGATCGGCGCCAACGTGCTGGAGCACGGCTGGCACGACGACGTCGAGGCGTACAGCGTCGCGTACGGGGACGAGGACATGGACGCCTCGTCGCTCTGGATCGGCCTCTCCGGCCTGCTCCCGGGTGACGACCCGCGCTTCCTCTCCACGGTCCTGCGGATCGAGGCCGACCTGCGCAGCGGGCCGGTCGTCTACCGCTACCACTGGGACGACGGCCTGCCCGGCCGCGAGGGCGGCTTCCACATCTGCACGGCGTGGCTGATCGAGGCGTACCTGCGCACCGGCCGCCGCACCGACGCCGAGGAGCTTTTCGCGCAGATGGTGCTGACCGCCGGCCCGACCGGGCTGCTCCCCGAGCAGTACGACCCGCTCGCCGAGCGCGGCCTGGGCAACCACCCGCAGGCGTACAGCCACCTCGGGCTGATCCGCTGCGCCCTGCTGCTGGACAACATGCTCAAGCAGTAGATCAAGCACACGAGGGGGGGCCGGAGCGCGCTGAAGCGCCCCGGCCCCCTCTCGTTGTCCGCGCCGATCTTGCACGTTTGGTTGACGAAACGCACCGTTATGCCCCTTATGCCGCAACAACAAGTGCAAGATCGCGGGGGTGGGGTGGGGTGGGGCGGGGGCGGGGGCGGGGTGGGGTGGGGTGCGGGTTAGGTGTTGAGGGCGTGCACCACGTCGCCGATCACGACGACGGCTGGTGGGCGGAGGTCGGCGGCGTGCGCCTCGGCGGCTACCGCGCCGAGTGTCGAGCGGAGCGCTCGCTGGGCTCCGGTGGTGGCCTCCTGGACCACGGCGGCAGACGTCTCGGGAGAGCGGCCGTGGGCGATCAGCGTGGCGGTGATGGCGGCGAGGTTCTTCAGCCCCATCAGGATCACCAGCGTGCCGCGCAGGCCGGCGAGGGCGTCCCAGCGCACCAGCGAGGCCGGTGAGTCGGGTGCCACGTGCCCGGAGACGACGGTGAACTCGTGCGCCACCGACCGGTGGGTGACCGGGATGCCGGCCGCCGCCGGAGCGGCGATCGAGCTGGTCACCCCGGGAACCACCGTCACCGGTACGCCGGCCGCCGCGCACGCCAGCAACTCCTCACCGCCCCGGCCGAAGACGTACGGGTCGCCGCCCTTGAGGCGTACCACGGAGGCGCCGGCCAGCGCCCTCTCGACCAGTATCTGGTTGATCTCCTCCTGCGCCCGGGACGGGCCGTAGGGGATCTTCGAGGCGTCCACCAGCTCGACGTCCGGGCGCAGCTCGTCCAGGAGCAGCCCGGGTACCAGGCGGTCGGCGACCACCACGTCGGCGGCGGTGAGCAGTCGCCAGCCCTTCACCGTGATCAACTCTGGATCACCCGGGCCCGCGCCGACGAGCGCAACCCGACCGGTCCGCCGCCGGCCCGCCGCCCCGGTCGAGGCGTCGGACCGGTCGGGCGTCGGCGGGACTCCGTCGGACACCAGGCGCACGGCGAGCAGGTCCCGGATGGCGTCACGCACTGTCATGGCCCGGCGCGGGTCGCCGCCGCCGAGGACCGCCACGGTGACCGGGCCGTGTCGGGTCACCGCCGGGGTCCAGGCCGTGGCGGCAGTGCGGTCGTCGGCCCGGACGCAGAAGATCCGCCGCTCGGCGGCGACCGCGCTCACCGCGGCCGCCGCGAGCGGATCGTCGATCGCGACCTGGACCAGCCACGCGCCGTCCAGGTCCTCGGGCGCGAACCGGCGCGGCACCCAGTGCAGCCGGCCCGCGTCCACCCGGGCGCGCAGGGCGGGGGTCAGGTCCGGCGCGACGAGCAGCACGTCGGCGCCGGCGTCCAGCAGCGCCGGGACCCGCCGGGTGGCGACCGCGCCGCCGCCCACCACCACCACCCGCCGCCCGTCGAGCCGCAGGCCCAGGGGGTACGGATTCGCTGTCACTTCTCGGCCACCCCGGCGGAGTCGAAGGTGGCCACCTCGTGCAGGACGCGTACCGCGCCGGTGACCACGGGCAGCGCCAGCAGCGCCCCGGTGCCCTCACCGAGACGCAGCCCCAGGTCGATGAGCGGGTCGAGACCCAGGTGACGGAGCGCGACGGTCGCGCCGGGCTCGGCCGACCGGTGACCGGCGACCATTGCCCCGACCGCCGCCGGGGCGAACGCGGTGGCGGCCAGGGCGGCGGAGACAGCGATCACGCCGTCGAGCAGCACCGGCGTGCGACGGGCCGCGGCGCCGAGGATCAGCCCGGCGAGGGCGGCGTGTTCCAGGCCGCCGACGGCGGCCAGCACGCCCAGCGGGTCGGCCGGATCGGGGGTGTGCCGGGCCAGCGCGGCCCGCACCACTGCCACCTTGTGGGCGTACGTCGGGTCGTCGATGCCGGTGCCCCGGCCGGTGGCGTCGAGCGGGTCGACGCCGGTGAACGCGGCGATCAGCGCCGCCGCCGGGGTGGTGTTGGCGATGCCCATGTCACCGGTGAGCAGGATGCCGGCCCCGGCGTCGACCAGCTCGTCGGCGATCCGGATGCCGGTCCGCACCGCCGCCAGCGCCTCGTCCCTAGTGAGGGCGGCGGTCACCGTGAGGTCGCGGGTGCCGCGCCGGACGGGCGCGACGACCAGTCGGGGCGTGGACGGGTCGAGGACGGCCGCGCCGGTTTCCGCACCGACGGCCAGCGGGGCGGCCACGCCGACGTCGACCACGGTGACCGACGCGCCAGCCTGCCGGGCGAACGCGTTGACCACCGCGCCGCCGGCCAGGAAGTTGCCGATCATCTGCGCGGTGACCTCCTGCGGCCACGGGCTCACCCGCTGGGCGTGCACGCCGTGGTCGCCGGCGAAGATCGCCACCGCGACCGGCTCGGGCAGCGGCGGCGGGCAGACCCCGGCCAGGCCGGCGAGGCGTACGGACAGCTCCTCCAGCGCGCCCAGCGAGCCCGCCGGCTTGGTCAGCCGGCCGTGCAGCTCCCGGGCCGCGGCCATGGCCGCCTCGTCCGGCTCCCGGATCGCGGCGATCGTGGTCTCCAGCATCATGCCTCCATGATTTCGCGCAGCACGTCGACGAACGCGTCGGTGGTGTCTCGGTCGCGTACCGCCACCCGCAGCCAGTCCGGGCCGAGGCCGGGGAACGTGTCGCCCCGGCGGACCGCCCAGCCGCGCTCGCGCAGGGCGGACCGTACCCGGCTCGCGCCGGGCACGCGCAGCAGGACGAACGCGCTGGCGGGGCGGCCGACGAGGCGTACGCCGGGCAGGTCGGCGAGGCGCGCGACCAGGTGGTCGCGGTCGGTCGCGAGGTCGGCGGCGATGGCGCGCTCGGCCCGGACCGCGACGGCGCTGGCGCAGGCCGACGCGGCGGCCAGCGCGGGCGTGGAGACGGCCCAGAGCGGCTGGACGGCGGCCAGCCGGGTCAGCAGCTCCGGGGCGCCGAGCAGGTAGCCGATCCGCAGGCCGGCGAGCCCCCAGGTCTTGGTGAGGCTACGCACCACGAGCAGTCCGGGCAGGTCGCGGCGCTCGGCCAGCGACTCCGGTTCGCCGGGATGCCCGGGGGCGATGGTGGTGTCGGCGAACGCCTCGTCCACCACGAGCACCCGGCCGGGACGGGCCAGCGCGGCGATCGTCTCGGCCGGGTGCAGCACCGAGGTCGGGTTCGTCGGGTTGCCGATCATCACCAGGTCGGCGTCGGCGGGCACCCTCGCCGGGTCGAGCCGGAAGTCGTCGGCGACGTCCAGCAGCAACCGCTCGACCGTGTGCCCGGCGGCCCGCAGCGCGGCCTCCGGCTCGGTGAACTGGGGGTGCACCACCACCGGACGGCGAACGCCGCGCAGCGCCTGCGCGATCAGCACGAAGCCCTCGGCCGCGCCCGCGGTGAGCAGCACCTCGTTCGGGTGACGGCGGTGTCGGGCGGCGACCGCCGCCCGCGCGGGCGTCGGGTCCGGGTAGCGCGCCAGGTCGCTCAGGGTCGCGGCGATCGGCTCGGCCAGCCAGGCGGGCGGCGACGCCCGGCGGACGTTGACGGCGAGGTCGATCAGGCCGTCGCCGACCTCCGCGTCGCCGTGGTGGGCGAGGTCCGGCTCGGCCGCGACGGCACTCCGGTGGTCGGACATGTCCGCGATCCTGCCGGGAAGGCGGCCGGGGGAACAGTCGATCCCACCGTAAGCCGCGTCACCACTCGCCGGTTTAAGAGTTCTTCTCATGTACGAATCGGAAATGTCATAACTTGACCCTGTGAGCAACCGACCCCTTGCCGCCGCTGGTCGTCTCGTCCCTCTCCTACGCGCCGGGCTGATCGCCGGCATCGTGATCGCCGCCGCCGCGTACCCCCTCGTCGCCCTGACCGGGATCGGCGCGAAGGCCACCGCGCACGCCGTGGAGCAGAAGACCCGGGTGCTGCGGACGGCGATGCCCGCCGAGACCTCGTACGTCTACGCCCCGGACGGCAAGACCGTGCTGACCATGTTCTACGAGGAGTACCGGCAGTACACGAAGCTGTCCGACATGTCGCCGAACATCCAGCAGGCGATCGTCGCGGCCGAGGACTCCCGCTTCTACCAGCACCACGGCGTCGACCCGAAGGGCGTCGCCCGGGCCTTCGTGTCCAACGCCCGCTCCGGCGGTTCCCAGGGCGCGTCGACGCTGACGATGCAGTACGTGCGGATGGCCCTGCGGGACAGCGCGACCACTCCCAAGGAGGTCCAGGAGGCCACCCAGCAGACCAGCGTCCGCAAGATCAAGGAGATGCGGATGGCGCTGGACCTGGAGAAGGAGCTGAGCAAGGAACAGATCATGGAGCGTTACCTGAACTCGGCGTACTTCGGGCACCGGGCGTACGGCATCTACGCGGCCAGCGAGATCTTCTTCTCCAAGACCCCGAAGGACCTCACCCCGGTCGAGGCCGCCACCCTCGCCGGACTGGTCAAGTCCCCGTCCGAGTACGACCCGGCCGACTCCGACCAGAAGGAGGCCACCGGGCGGCGCAACTACGTGCTGGACCGGATGAGCCAACTCGGCTACCTGTCCCCCGACTCGGCCGCCGCCGCCAAGTCCGAGCCGATCCGGCTGAAGCTGACCACCCCGCCGCACGACTGCGCCGCCGTGCCCGAGAAGTACAACAGCTGGGGGTTCGCCTGCGACTACCTGAAGAACTGGTGGAGCGCCCAGCCCGCGTTCGGCGCGACCCGGCTGGAACGGATGGACAACCTGCGCAGGGGCGGCTACCGGATCGTGCTCAGCCTCGACCCGAAGATCCAGGCGGCGGCGGAGAAGAACGTCGGCGCCAAGGAGGCCACCGGCAGCCCGTTCGCCAACGGCATCGTGGTCTCCGAGCCGGGCACCGGGCGGGTCAAGGCGATGGCGGTGAACCGCACCTACTCGCTGGACCTGGAGGAGAACCCGCAGAGCTCGAACCCGGAGGCCGGGCCGAAGGTGAAGGCCAACTACCCGAACACCGTGGCGCCGCTGCTGGGCGGCGGCGACCTGGCGGGCTACCAGGCCGGGTCGACGTTCAAGATGTTCCCGATGCTGGCCGCCCTGGACGCCGGCATGCCCCTCTCCACGTCCTTCAACGCCCCTCACCGCTACCGGTCCGAGGTCTACGACGGCTGGTCCCCGTCGAACGCCAGCGGGGCGATGACCGGTCAGCAGACCATGTGGTCCGGGTTCGGCAAGTCGGTGAACACCTACTTCGTCTGGCTGGAGGAGAAGGTCGGCGCGGAGCGGGCGGTCCGGTTGGCCGAGCAACTCGGGCTGCGCTGGCGTACCGACGTGGACCGGGACCACGCCTCCCCCGCGAAGGCGTCCAAGTGGGGCGCGTTCACCCTGGGCGTCTCCGACGCCACCCCGTTGGAGATGGCGAACGCGTACGCCGCGATCGCCGCCGACGGCAGGTACTGCGAGGCCATCCCCGTCTCCGCGATCATGAACCGGGACGGCACACCCGCCACGTACGTCACGCCGGGCGGCATCCACCGGGAGGTGGCCAAGCCACGCTGCCGGCAGGTGGTCAGCGCGGACGCCGCGCGGGCGGCCACCGACGCGGCCCGCTGCCCGACCGGCGACACGCCGGCGCGCGGGAGCTGCGGCGGCTGGTCCACCGCCGACAGCGTGCGGGGCACCGTCGGCCGCCCGGTGGCCGGCAAGACCGGTACGACGGACAGCACGCGGTCCGCCTGGTTCGTCGGCTACACACCGGAGCTGGCCGCCGCGAGCTTCATCTCCGATCCGGACAACCCGTTCAACGCGGTCGGTGACGGGCAGTCCCAGATCCCGATCGCGGCCGTCGCGGAGACCCTGCGGGACGGCCTGAAGGGCACCCCGACCCGTCAGTTCACCCCACCGTCCGACGCGATGGTCGGCTGACACCGGGCGACCCGGTTGGCGGCAGGCGACGCCGCCACGGCCCCTGTCAGCGTAGGTCGGCGGCGACGAACGACCAGAGTTCGAGATCGACCCGGCCGCCCCCGGCGAGCCCCGCGTTGCGCAGCAGGCCCTCGTAGCTGAAGCCGGCCTTCTCGGCCACCCGGCGGGAGGCCAGGTTGCCGGGCGCGACCCGCAGCTCGACCCGCTGGAAGCCGTGCTCCAGGATCAACGCGATGGCCACCGCGTCGACGGCCTCGGCGGCCAGGCCGAAGCCCCGCGCCTCCGGCGCCATCGCGTAGGAGACCTCGGTGAGCCGGGCGCCCCAGTCGGTACGCCGTGTCCACAGCGAGCCCACCACCTGGTCGTCCTCCCGCCGCAGCACCGCGTAGTGGTCGCCCTCGCCACTGTCGCGCCGCTGCCGGGCCAGGTCGGTGCACCAGGCGTGTCCGTCGATCGGGCCGGAGTCGTCGGGCAGGGGCAGCCAGCGCCGGGTCAACTTGTCCGCGAAGACCTCCCCGACCGCCGCCGCGTCCGCGGCGGTGAGCTGCCGTACCTCGGTGCGCGGGGTGGAGACGGTCAACGCCGGAAACCGGCGGACCGCCACCTGACCGATCACACCGACGCTCCGGTCGACGGCGTGGGCACCGCCTCGGCCACCGGCTCGGTCGCCGCCGCGGACACCAACCGGCCGGCCGCCGCCGGATGACCGGCCCAGTGCAGGGTGAGCTGCGAGGCGTGCACGTTACGCCACACGAAGCCCTCCGGGCTGCCACCGTCCCAGCTCCACGCCGGGCGCTGGCCGGCCCGCGGGGTCAGCACCGCGCGGTGCGCCTTGTGGCCGACCAGCACCGTGCCGGCGGCGGCCACCACGCTGTCGGTCTGGGCGGTCGCCTCCCGGTAGCCGGCGACCAGGCCGTCGCGGCTCACGCCGACCGCGTCCAGCACGCCGCACATCGGCAGCCCGTCCAGCTCCCGAGCCAGCCAGAGCAGGCCGGCGCCCTCGGCGACCACCGGCCGCCCGGTCCGCGCCAACTCGGCCACCGCGATGCAGAGCCGCCGGTTGGCCGACAACTGCTCGGCGTACGCCTCGGGCAGCGCGCCGCCGACGACGAGCGCCCGGGTGCCGACCGGCAGCGCCTCGTCGCGCAGCGGGTCGATGGTGACGACCTCCGCCCCGGCGGCCCGGAGCAACTCGGTGGTCTCCGGGTGGCTGAAGCTGCCGCCCGGCCCACCGGCGACCGCCACCAGCGGACGGTTCGCCGGGGCGGTGAACGCCCCGAGCGCCTCCTCCGGCGACCAGGCCGGCGCGGGCAGCGGCGGGGCGGATCGGGCCAGCCCGAGCAGTCGCTCCAGGTCGACGGTGGCGGCGACCGCCTCGCCGAGACGGCGGACCGCGCGGGCCGTGTCGGGCGACCCGTCGACCACCGGCGCGACCCCGTGCCGCCGCGACGGCAACACCGCCGGCAGGTCCTGGCGGCGCAGCGCGCCGTAGACCGGCACCCCCACGTCGTCGAGCGCCTCGCGCAGCAACTCCTCGTGCCGCGACGACGCCACCCGGTTGAGGATCACCCCACCGAGCCACAACTGCTCGTCGTACGAGCGGAAGCCGTGCACCAGGGCGGCCACCGACTGACCCATCGCGGCCACGTCGACCACCAGCACCACCGGGCTGCGCAGCGCCGCCGCCGCGGCGGCGGTGGAGTCCTGCTCCGGGCGACCGCCGATCGAGTCGTACAGCCCCATGCCGCCCTGCACCACGGCGAGCCCGGCACCGGCGGCGCCGTGCGCCACCAGCGGGGCGAGCCGGTCGGCGCCGACCAGCCGGGGGTCGATCACCCGGCCGGGCCGGCCGGCGGCGAGGCCGAGGTACGCGGCGTCGACCGGGTCCGGCCCGAGCTTGAACCCGGCGACGTCGACCCCGCGCTCGGCCAGGGCGGCGAGCAGCCCGATCGCCAGCGCGTTCTTGCCATGTCCGGAGGACGGCGCGCTGAGCACCAGGCGCGGCACGACGGTCATCTTCGACTCCTCGCGAGCGACGGCGGGTACGCGACGGGACGACCGAGGCCGATCCGTCGGCGTGACGATACCGGTCCGGCCGAAGGGACGAGCACCGCCAACCGGCGTCGACGGCTCACCCCGACCCCGATCCCGGCCCGGTCCAGGTCAGTGGCGTCGGTCATACGGGTAGCCTCGGTGCCGTGTACCGGTTCCTGCTGAGCCCACGCTGGCTGGGCGCGCTCGCGCTGACCCTGGTCGCCGCCGCCGTCATGGTGTTCCTCGGCAACTGGCAGCTGGACCGCTACCGGGGGCGCACCGAGGTCAACGAGCGGATCGACGCGGGCCTGCGGATGGCACCGGTGCCGCTCACCGACGCGCTGCGTGCCCCCGCCGGCGGCCCGGGCACGACCGGCCCGGCGCCCGCCGAGGAGAAGGTCTGGACCCGGGTCACCGCCACCGGCCGCTACGACCCGGCGAACACGGTGCTGGTCCGGGGCCGGACGGTGGACAGCCGGGTCGGCTTCGAGGTGCTCACCCCGCTGGTGCTGGCCGACGGCACGGCGCTGCTCGTGGACCGGGGCTGGATTCCCCCGGCGCCGGGTGGGGCGACCGCCCAGCCGTCGGTGCCGGCGGTGCCGACCGGTGACGTGACGGTGGTGGGTCGGGTGCACGAGACCGAGAGCGGCGCCGGCGCGGTGGCGCGCCGGGACGGGGTGCTGGAGATCCGGCGCATCGGTGTGTCCCGGCTGGCCGCCGAGATGCCCTATCCGGTCTACGGGGCGTACCTGCTGCTCGACGAGCAGACTCCGGCGGCCGACCCGGTGTTCAAGGCGGTGCCGGTCGGGCACGCCAACAACTGGCAGAACTTCGGCTACGTGGTGCAGTGGTGGCTGTTCGCGGTGATGGCGATCGTCGGCTACGGCTGGGTGGCCCGTCGCGAGGCCCGACGCGCGGCCGGCATCGACACCACCCCGGCTCCCCTGGACCGGGCCGCCGAGCCGACGCCGAGCGCGACCGCCTGACCCGCGTCGCCGTCCACCGGCTCGCCGGCGCGGGGCGGCCGGTCAGCCGGTGGGGCGACCCGCGTGGATGGCCCGGACCGCGTCGATGGTGTCCGCCTCGGCGGCGGACTTGTCGTCGCGGTAGCGGACCACCCGGGCGAACCGCAGCGCCACCCCGCCGGGATAGCGCGAGCTGGTCTGCACCCCGTCGAAGGCGATCTCCACGACCTGCTCGGGCCGGACCCGGACCACCCAGTCGCCACGCTCCACCGCGAGGCCGAGGAAGCGTTCGGTCTGCCAGCGCAGCAGCTCGTCGGTGAGCCCCTTGAACGTCTTGCCGAGCATCACGAAGCCGCCGGTGCCCGGATCGCGCGCGCCCAGATGCAGGTTGGACAGCCAACCCTTGCGACGGCCGCTGCCCCACTCGACGGCGAGCACCACCAGGTCGAGGGTGTGCCGTGGTTTGACCTTGACCCAGGCGGCGCCACGCCGGCCGGCGTCGTAGGGGGCGTCCGGCGCCTTGACCACCACGCCCTCCTGGCCGGCGTCCAGCGCGGCGGCGAACGCGGCGGCGGCCTGCTCCGGATCGTCGACCTCCATCCGCCCGACCAGCAGCGACGGGTCCGCCAGGGCAGCCAGGGCGGCCCACCGCTCCCGGCCGGGCAGGTCGATCAGATCCTGGCCGTCGAGGTGCAGCAGATCGAAGAAGTACGGAGTGAGCACCGTCGTGCCCGTGCTGGCCGCCGCCGCGAGCACCGCCGGAGCGACCGGGGTGGCCCCGGTGGTGCTGGGGGTGGTGCGCCGGGCCGCCCGGCTGGAGGTCTGCTGGAAGGGCAGTGGACGGCCGGCCTCGTCCAGACCGATCGCCTCGCCGTCGAGCACCACCTCGCGGCCGGGCAGCGCCCGGACCGCGGCGACCACCTCGGGCACCCGTGGGGTGATCTCGTCGAGGCTGCGGGTGAAGACGGCGATGTCACCGCCGGAGCGGTGCACCTGGATGCGGATGCCGTCGAGTTTGACGTCGACCACCGCCGGTGTGCCGGTCGCGGCCAGCGCCTCGTCGACCGAGGGGGCGCTCTGCGCGAGCATCGGCGCCAGCGGACGGCCGACCCGCAGACCGAAGCCGGCCAGCTCGGCGGCGCCGCCGGCCAGCGCCGCCACCGCCACGGCACGCAGGTCACCGGCGAGCAGCAGCGCCCGCCGGACGGCCGCGACCGGCACCTCGGCGGCATGGGCCACCGCGTCGGCGAGCAGCCCGGCCTGGGCGCCCTGGCGCAGCTCACCGCTGAACAGGCCGGTGAGCAGGCGCTGCTCGTCGGCCGTCGCCGCCGCGTAGAGGGCGCCCAGCAGCGCCCGACGCCGCGCCTGCGAGCCGGACCCGTGGACCGCCGCGATCTGCGCGATGGCCGCGTCGACGGCGGCCACTGTCAACGTCGGCTCGGCGGCCGGCGGCGGCAGGTCACGCAGGCTCGCATAACCCACCCCGGTCTGCCGTTGCCGCAGCTCACCGGCGAGATAGCCGGCGCCGGGCTCGACCTCGGACGGGTCCAGCCGACGCAGCGCCTCGGCGAGCAACAGCACCTTGGCCCGGCGCCCGCTGGTGGCGCTGACCGCCGCGGACGTGGCCGCCAGATCGAGGAACCGCACGCTGCTCATCCTGCCAGTCACCTCCGACACCGCCCGGGCATTGCCGTGCCCGGGCGGTGTCGGCAGGGTGCCGCCCACTCACGCGGACGACGGATCAGGGCCTGTCGCGTGAGGCAGGCTCTCAGGCGGAGACGGGCTCCTCGATGCGCAACCCCCGGGCCCGAACCTCGCCGGCGACCCGGGAGAGCACCGAGTCGAGGGCGACCAGGGCGGCGGAGAGCTCGCCGAGCTGTTCGTTGAGAGTCTCCTCCGACCACGCCGAGACGTCGACGTCGCCCAGCGCGCTGACAGCGGCCCCCAGCCGGGCCATCACCTCGTTCGTACTCATGTACGAAAGGCTATACCAGACGACGATCCGACACGCCGTAAACACGCAGATCAGACCCGAAGTTGCCGGTCTGCCGGCCCCCGCTGACCAGCCGCTGCCGCCACCTTGCCGAGCAGCAGCGCCTCGGCGAGACACACCCGGGCGAATTCCCCCAGGTGCAGACTCTCGTTCGGGCCGTGGGCGCGGGCGTGCGGGTCCTCCACACCGGTCACCAGGATCGCCGCCTCCGGGAACATCTGCTGGAAGGTGGCGATGAACGGGATCGAGCCGCCGATGCCGATGTCCACCGGGTCGGTGCCGTCCCAGGCGGCCCGGAAGGCCGAGCGGGCAGCGTCGAACATCGGCCCGGACGCGTCGATCACGCACGGGTCGCCGTCGTGTTCGAGCGTGACGGTCACCCGCGCACCCCACGGCGTGCGCTTCTCCAGGTGCGCGCGCACCGCCGCGTACGCCCGCTTGGGGTCGTCACCCGGGGCCAGCCGGATGCTGAGCTTCGCCTTCGCGGCTGGGACCAGGGCGTTGGGCGCCTCGCCGGTGGACGGGGCGTCGATGCCGAGCACCGCCACCGCCGGCTTGGTCCAGAGCCGGTCGGTGATCCGGCCGGTGCCGATGAAGCCCACGCCCTCGGCGAGCCCCGCCTCGGCCCGGAACCGGTCTTCCGAATAGTCGACGCTGGCGCCCTCCCGGCCGACCAGCCCGTCCACGGTCACGTCGCCCGCGTCGTCGTGCAGCGTCGCCAGCAGCCGCACCAGCGCGGTGAGCGCGTCCGGCACGGCACCGCCGAACATGCCGCTGTGCACCGCGTGGTCGAGCGTACGCACCTCGACGAAGCAGTTGACGATGCCGCGCAGGGAGGTGGTCAACGCCGGTACGCCGACGTCCCAGTTGCTGGAGTCGGCGATCACTATGACGTCCGAGGCGATCTCGTCACGGTGCTCGACCAGCAGCCGCTCCAGCGAGTCCGAGCCGTACTCCTCCTCGCCCTCGACGAAGAGCACCACGCCGACCGGCAGCGCGTCCCCGTACGCCCGCAGCGCCGCGACGTGCGCCATGATGCCGGCCTTGTCGTCGGCCGCGCCCCGCGCGTAGAGCCGGCCGTCGCGCTCCACCGGCTCGAACGGGTCGGATTCCCACAGCGACCGGTCGCCGATCGGCTGGACGTCGTGGTGGGCGTAGAGCAGCACGGTGGGAGCACCGGGCGGGGCGGCCCGACGGCCGATCACCGCCGGCTGGCCGCCGGAGCGCACGATGTCGACGTCCAGGCCGCAGCCGCGCAGCAACTCCGCGACCGCCTCGGCGGAGCGTTCCACGTGCGAGTGGTCGAAGCCCTCGAAGGCGATGCCGGGAATGCGGACGAGGCGTTCCAGGTCGGCCCGGACGCCGGGCATCTCCCGCTCGACGGCTGCCCGCACCTGGGACTCGGACATGATCGGTGAGGTCATGCCCGGCATCGTATGCCGGCCTTACCGGGCCGTGCCGGCGGAGCCCGTACCCTCGTCGTCTCCCCACGGGGCGGCGCCCGCCCGCGCGCCGGGGCCGGCCCGGCCGGCGCGGCGCGCCCGGCCGGCGGCCTCGGTGGCGGCGTCCATCCAGGAGCGGGCCCGACCGGCGGTGCCGCCCACCCACTCCCCGACGTCGCTCGCTCCGTCGCCGAGCCGGCGCAGCAACCCGACCAGCGGGTCGGTGGACCGGCTGAACTCCTCCCGGTACGACTCGGCGGCCGCCTTGATCTCCTCGGTGACGCTCGTCGAGCCGTCGTCGTCGCGGCGCGGATAGTCCCCGGCCAGCACCCGCCCGTACGCCCCGGAGTCGATCCACTGGCGCACCTGCGCCGCCCGTGCCACCGGCGTCGGGTGGCTGCTCCAGGCGGTCATCCGGATCTTGTGCAGGCTGTCGCGCAGGTCTCCCCCGCCGGCGTACTCGGCGGCCTGCTCCAGGAAGGCGGTGGTGTCGACCTGCGACAGGTCACCACCACCGGCGAGTTTCATCAGCAGCCGCAGCGCGGCGGCCGGGTCCTGCCCGGCGAGCAGGCCGGCCCGGTCGGCGGACAGCTCCGCCTTGCGCCACCACTCCAGCATCGCCGCGATGATCGCCCGCAACGCGAACGCGCCCACCGGCAGCCAGCTCAGGTTGGCCGCCCAGCGGGTGAGGATCATGAGCATCGTCTTGTAGACCGCGTGCCCGCTGCCCACGTGCCCCAACTCGTGGCCGAGCAGGCACCGCAGCTCGTCCTCGTCGAGTTGCTGCACGCAGGCCGAGTTGAGCACGATGAACGGCCGTTCCAGACCGACCGCCTCGGCCCCCAACCAGGGCGACTGGGTCACGTACAGCTCGGGCAGCTCGGCCACGTCCAGCGCCGCCGCGGCCTCGGTGTAGCGCTGCCACACCGCCGGGTACTGCCGGTGGTCGACCCGGATGCCGGAAGCCAACACCGACAACCGGAAACCCCGCTCGTTCCACATCCCGAAGAACGCCCGCACCACGTCGTCGAAACCGCGCAGCTCGCGCAACGCGACCAGGGCGCCCCGATCGGCCGGGTGCTCCCAGGCGCGGGAGCTGATGCCGGTGAGGGTGATCCGACGCCGCGCGGGCGATTCCGTTGCCGACATGGTGAGTCCCCCCGATCGCCGTGGCTCCTCGCATCGTGCCCCAGCCGCTGTCCGGCGTCCATGCCGCGGCCGCTCGTCCGCTCGGGCGGCGCCGGCCGGGTCAGCGAATCCGCACGTAGTAGCGGTCGGCGTCGTGCGGCAGAGCCGGCGCGCCGTCGACCAACAGGTCGGCGTGTGCGCGGGTGTCGTCGGCGGCGAAGTGCGCCCGCTCCCCGTCGTGCCACCGCCGCAGGTCGGGCAGGATCTCCGGCCCGTCCCGGGCCACCGCGCGGGCGAGCCGCAGCGACGCGGGCGCGGTGACGAACACGGCAAGGGTCAGTTCCGGCCGCACGACCGCCCGGGCGGCGCTCACCCCCTCCACCACCAGCACCGGCGCGACCGGCACCGGAATCACACGCGGCAGGAAGCGCCCGCGCACCCAGCTGTACCGCCGGTACCCACCCGGTTCGCCGTCGCGCAACGGCGCGAGCACCCCGTCGTCGAGCCGGGGCCAGAAGGTGACCTGGTCGTCCCAACCGTCGAGCAGGTCGTCGGTGTGCACCACCGGCGGTCGCCCGCCAGGCAGCGCCGCCAGGGCATCCGCGAGCCGCGCGGCGAACCGGCTCTTGCCCGCGCCACTCGGCCCGTCGACGGCCACCAGCCGGGTCCGCCCCAACCGCGCCGGGCCCTCGAGCACCCGACGTGCCAGTTCGGCGTACGCCTCGACGACCGCCACGGGCGACCCACCAGTCCGACGGTCGGACAACTCCGGAACCTCCTCCCGACGCATCACCACACACGTCCCCACCGGCTCGCGAGCCCGCCGGCGGCCATGATCGTGCTCGATCGCGGATGGAGTGGTACCCCGATGACCCGGATGCCACTGCTTCCACGATGTTGCGCGATCTTGTGGCTGCGGGTCCACCGAAACCGCCACCGCGGAAACGTCAGTGGATCACCTCAGCTCGGGCCGTCGCCGCGCACCGGTGACCCGTCCGGCTGACCATCCTGCTCGGGCGCTGTCACGTCCGGGGGAATTGGGGTGGCGACGGGTGACGGGCATCCCGTTCGCCGCCGGCGCTGCCACCGAATCGGCATGATCGGGTGGTGCTCCGAGACGTGATGAGCCCCGGCATAGACGCCCTGCTCGAACAGGCCCGCGCCGGGCTGCACCGACTGACTCCGCAACAGACCGTCGAGGCGGTCCGAGGCGGTGCGCTGCTGGTCGACACCCGTACCGATCAGCAACGCCGCGAACAGGGCGACCTGCCGGGCGCGGTCGTCATCGACCGGACCGTGTTGGAGTGGCGGCTCGATCCGGCCAGCGCCTGGCGGATCCCGGAGGCCACCGGCTACGACCGGGAGATCGTGCTGGTGTGTCGGCAGGGCTACAGCTCCAGCCTCGCCGCCGCCAGCCTGCAGACCCTGGGACTGCGCCGGGCAACCGACATGATCGGCGGCGTCGACGCCTGGCTCGCGGCCGGCCTCCCGACGACCGACCGCCCCGCCGACATCCGCCCCTGACCAGATCCGCCCCTACTCGGACCGCCCTGATCAGGCCCGCCTCGGCTCGGACCCGCCCCTGATCAGGCCCGCCCCAGCTCGGACCGCCCTGATCAGGCCCGCCTCGGCTCGGACCCGCCCCTGATCAGGCCCGCCTTAGCTCGGACCCGCCCCGGCTTTGACCCGCCCTTCCGTCCGGCGGTCTGACCCGGGACCGTGCTTCCCCCGCCCGTCGGGTGAGCGCCGAGTCGGTCAGGTTTGTGGTGCGCCGGGCGGGATGAAGGGCAGGTCCGGTGGTGGACCGAAGTCGATCAGGTGCCACAACGCGTCGGTGTCGAGGTGTTCCTCGACCAGGTCACCGAGTAGGTCGAGGGATCGTTCCCGGGCGGCGGCGAAGCTGGTGGACGGCGCGACCCGGAACCCACTGCGGCCGGCCAGGCGGGCCGCCTCGGTCAGGAACCAGCGGCGGAACTCGTCGGACTCGAACGCCCCGTGCCAGTGCGTGCCGTGCACCACGCCGAGCACAGCACCCTCGCCGACCCCGTCGTCGCCGGTCAGCAGCGGTGTCAGACCGGGATCGGTGTGGGAGACGTACCCGTGGTGGATCTCGTAACCCCGCACCGGAAGGCCACCGTGCCCGGTGCCCACCGACTGCCGGACGGTCTTGCGCGGATCGAAGGTGATCTCGATGGGCAGCAGGCCGAGCCCGGGCACGCTGCCCCGTCGGCTCTCCACCGGGTCGTGGATGGCGCGACCGAGCATCTGGAAACCGCCGCAGAGCCCCAGCAGCGGCTTGCCGGCCGCCACGTGGGTGCCGACCGCGTCGGCGAGGCCGGTCTCGCGCAGCCAGGCGAGGTCGGCGACGGTCGACTTGGAACCGGGTAGGACGACCAGGTCGGCGGCGGCCACCTCGGCGGGCTCGATGGTGAGGCGTACCCGGACGCCCGGCTCGGTGGCGAGCGCCTCGACGTCGGTGGCGTTGCTGATCCGGGGTAGCCGGACGACTGCCACGTCCAGCCATTCGGTGCCAGCCGGGGCTGCGGGCCTACCGAGCACCCGGCCGTAGGCCAACGAGTCCTCCGCGTCGAGCCACAGGTCCAGCGCCCAGGGCAGCACCCCGTACGTGGGGCGGCCGGTCACCTGCCGCAGCATGTCCAGACCCGGCTGGAGCAGCCCGAGGTCGCCCCGGAACTTGTTGATGACGAAACCGGCGACCAGCGCCTGGTCGGCCGGGTCGAGCAGGGCAACGGTGCCGAACATCGAGGCGAAGACGCCGCCCCGGTCGATGTCACCGACGACGATGGTGGGCAGGTTCGCGTGCCGGGCCAGCCCCATGTTGACGTAGTCGCCGGCCCGCAGGTTGATCTCGGCCGGGCTGCCGGCGCCCTCACAGATCACCACGTCGTACGTCGCGCGCAGCTCGGCCAACGCCGCGTACGCCGTCTCGGCGAGCCGGGGCCGCAACTGCCGGAAGGTGCCGGCGGTGATGGTGTCCACCGCCTCGCCCAGCAGCACCACCTGACTGGCCAGGTCGCTGCCCGGCTTGAGCAGCACCGGGTTGAACCGCAGGTCGGGGGCGAGCCCGCAGGCTGCGGCCTGCATGGCCTGGGCTCGCCCGATCTCGCCGCCGCGCCCGTCCGACCCGACCACCACCGCCGAGTTGTTCGACATGTTCTGCGCCTTGTACGGCGCCACGCTGACGCCCTGCCGGTGCAGCCAGCGGCAGATGCCGGCGGTCAGCACGCTCTTGCCCGCGTCGGAGGTCGTCCCGGCGACCAGCAGCCCACCACTCATCGCCGGGTCCCCCGGTCGATCGCTGCGGTGGCGGCTCCACCCCGGTCGACCAGCCCGCGCCGACCGACAAGCCCTCCCCGCGTGACCAGCCCACGTCGACCGACAAGCCCTCCCCGCGTGACCAGCCCACGATCTTCGACCAGCCCGCCCCGCGTGACCAGCCCGCGCCGGCTGGCGGCCAGACCCCGCCGCCCCAGCGCGCCGAGCAGGCGGCCGACAGTCACCGGATAGGCGGCGGCCAACCCGACCGCGGCCAACCCGACCGCGCCGGAGATGCGCGCTGCCCGGCGCAGGTGTCGCGCCTCCGGACGGGGACCGTCGCCGAGGAACGGGCGCACCTCGGAGCGCCCGAAGTAGACGTTCCGACCGCCGAGACGCACACCCAGCGCTCCGGCCATCGCCGCCTCGCACTGGCCGGCGTTGGGGCTCGGGTGGTCGTTGCGGTCGCGCCGCCACACCCGCCAGGCCCGTTGCCGATCGCCGTGCGCGACCGGCGCGACGGCGATGGTGAGCAGCCCGGTCAGCCGCGACGGCACCAGGTTGAGCACGTCGTCGAGTCGGGCGGCCGGGGTGCCGAACCGCGCGTAACGTGCCGACCGGTGCCCGACCATCGCGTCGAGGGTGTTCGCCGCGCGGTAGCCCAGCAACCCCGGCAGCCCGGCGACCGCTCCCCAGACCAGAGGGGCGACGACCGCGTCGGAGGTGTTCTCCGCCACCGACTCGACAGTGGCGCGGGCCAGTTCCGACTCGCCGAGCGTCGACGGGTCCCGTCCGCAGAGGTGTCCGAGGCGTCGCCGGGCGGCGGGTAGATCGCCGTCGCGCAACGTCCGACCCATGACCGTCGCCTCGTTCCGGAGCGTACGACCGCCCAGGACCGTCCACGTGCCGGCGGCCACGAGCACCGCCCGGGTCACCGGTCGGTGTCGGGTGGCCACCGCGGCGACCGCCCCGAGCAGCACCGGCCCGCTGACCGCCAGCGCGGTGAACGCGGTGCCCGCCGCTCGGTCCGGTCGGTAGAGGCGGCGCTCCAGTGCCCCCGCGGCCCGCCCGAAGCCGGCCACCGGGTGCCATCGGCGTGGGTCACCGAGCAGCCTGTCCAGCGCGTACCCGGCCAGCAGCCCCACCGCGTTCGCCACCGGCGCTGTCCGTCGCACCCGCACCACCTCCGGCCGGCCAGCCTAGACGAGCAACCCGTGAGCCGACCGGGCCCACGATGATTCCTGAATATCCTGATGGCGCTCGATGAACAGTCCGGGCGCCGCCGCCGCCGGGGTGACGACGCCGGTCGCGTCGCCACCCCGCCCCCGTCGTGCCGGGCCGGTGCCGAACCGGAGGCCGAACCCGGTCCCTCCTGCCCAGCCACGCGTCAGGCCGGTTGCGGAACCCGGCCCCGAGCACGCCGCCCCCGACCGGGCCGTGCCGACTCCGGCTGCCCCTCGTCCGGCACCGGACCCAGCTCGTCGTCCACGGCGGCGTCGGTGTCGCCGTCGCTCGTCCCGGCCGGCGCGGCCGACTCGTCGTCGAGATCCACGAGGTTGAAGTCGCTGGCGGCCGAGAGGTCGTCGTCACCGTCGCCGAACGGGCTCACGCGCAGCTCGGTGTAGTCCGGTAGCTCGAAGTCGTCGTCCAGCGGGCGGTCGTCGGGCACCACGGGCGCCTGCTCGGCAGGCACCGCCTCGGTGGGCTCGCCGTGCACCCGACTCTCGGTCTCCTCGTCCTCCACGGTGCTTGTCGTCATGCTCGGCCGGTTGCGCAGGAACCGCGCCCGACCACGGGACAGGTCGTGGCCGACGGCCACCGCCTCCAGCTCGTAGATGGTGCGGTGGGTGCCCGAGTCGTCGACCCAGTCGCGGGTGTAGAGCCGGCCACAGACGACCACCGGGTCGCCGACCATGACGGAGGCCGCCACCCCCTCGGCGAGCTTGCGCCAACAGTTGACGCGGACACGCAGCGAGTTGCCGTCGACCCACCGGCCACTGTCCCGGTCGAGTCGGCGGGCCGTCGAGGCCACCTTGAAGTTGGCCACCAGGGTGTTGCTCTGGGCGGTACGCCGCCACTGGGGCGCGGTCAAGACGTTGCCGATGATGGTGAGATGAGTGTCGAACATAGCCCCTCCGGGAAGATGGGAACCTGCCAGCGCGAGTCGACTCGGCATCGAGCCTGGGCGCTGCGGACGATCGACACCAGCCACCGCCCCCGCCCTGTGGACGACGGGTCCACCTGTGGAAAACGCCCTGATCACGCCCGGATGTGGTAGGCGCGACCCACGCGAGCCGACGCCGACGGTTTCCCGGCCCCGCCGGACTGGGTAAGGACTTGATCAACGCACCACCGACAGCTCCACGTCGACGAGAGGTCAGCGCCATGATGATCACTACCTTCGGCTCCGCGAACGCTTCCGGGGCGCGGCGATGAGCGCCGTGGCGAACCCCGCCACCGTGGCTGAGTGCCTGCGGGTGGGTGCCGGGTTCTCCCAGGGCGACCGCAACTGGATCGCCGAGCAGTTCGCCACCCTCGACGCCCGGCTCGCCGGCTTCCACGCCGACGCCACCGAGCTGGAGGTGTCGGTGAAGGACCGCGAGGCCCGCGGGCAGAAGGTCACCCTGGAGTGCTGGATCGCCGGCCGGCAGAAGATCGTCACCACCTCCACCGAGGAGGACCTGCACGCCGCGCTCAACGACGTCCGCGACGACCTGCGTCGCCGGCTCAACGACGCCAAGACCCGCCAGGAGCCGCGCAACAACAAACACCTGCGCGACATCCCACAGCCCCAGGGCGAACCGGACCCGGTCGACGAGCAGACCCCAGCCCGAGCCGACGCAGAAACGGTCTAACCCGCCCCGACCCCGCCCGGCCCCGGCCCCGCCCTGCCCCGCCCTGCCGATCTTGCACTTACTGTCGCGATATAACGGGCAATCCCGGCGTATCACCGTTCGAAAGTGCAAGATCGACGGGGACGGGGCGCGGGGACGGGGCGCGGGGACGAGAGCGCGGGGTGCGGGGACGAGAGCGCGGGGCGCGGGAGCGAGGGCCGGGCACGGGAACCAGGGAGGGCAGGGCGCGGGGCTACCGCTGGGTAGGTGCGCGGGCGTAGCGTCGCGGGCGTGGAGCCGGACGTGTTGGGGCCGCCGTACGAGCGGCAGACGATCGACCTGGGCACCGACGACGAGGGGGCCGTGGTCGCGACCCTGGTCCGGCGACGGGCCGAGCGTCCGACCGGGCGGGCCGTCCTCTACGTGCACGGGTTCGTCGACTATTTCTTCCAGACCCACCTGGCCGACTTCTTCGCCGCGCGGGGCTGGGATTTCTACGCGCTCGACCTGCGGAAATACGGGCGGAGTCTGCTGCCCGGGCAGACCCCCAACTTCTGCCGCGACATCAGCGACTACTTCCCCGAACTGGACGCCGCAGCCAAGATCATCCGCGCGGACGACGGGCACGACACCCTGCTGGCCATGGGCCACTCCACCGGCGGCCTGATCCTCTCGCTCTGGGCGGACGCCCGTCGCGACAGCGGCGTCATCGACGGCCTGGTGCTGAACAGCCCCTTCTTCGACCTGAACGCCCCCTGGGCGTTGCGTCGCCCCATCGCGGCCGCCGTCTCGCGGCTGGGCCGCAGGGCGCCGCACCGCATCGTGCCGCTCGGGCTCGGCACCGTGTACGGCGAGAGCCTGCACGCCGACCACCGCGGCGAGTGGACCTACGACCTGGAGTGGAAGCCGCTCGCCGGGTTCCCGGTCCGGGCCGGCTGGTTGAACGCGATCCGCACCGGTCAACGCCGGCTGCGCGCCGGCCTGGACGTCCGGGTGCCGGTGCTGTTGGCCTGCTCGACCCGCTCCTTCCGCAGCACCAGGTGGCACGACAACGCCACCCTGGCCGACACCGTGCTGGACGTCGAACACATGGTCCGCTACGCGCCCCGCCTCGGTCGCCACGTCACGCTGGCGCGCTTCGAGGGCGGGCTGCACGACCTCACGCTCTCCGGCCCCGCCGTCCGCAAGAGGTTCTTCGACGAGGTCGGCCGGTGGGCCGAGGCGTTCCTCGCCGCGGGTCCCACCGCCCCGGCGGCGGCGACTCCGATCGCCGCCGACCCGCCCACCAGCGACTCACCCCAGGGCGGTGCGGCCACTGCCGACGCGAGCCCGACCGGAACGGTCACCGCCGACAGCTGACCGGGCGGGGTTCGGCTCAGGCGTGGTCGGACGGGGCCGGAAGGACGGCCCGGATCCGGTCGAAGGTCGCCACCGGGTGCGCGCCGGCGCCGGGCAGGACCAGACCGAGGCAGTACGGCGACACCTCCCCGGTCGGCTCCGCCTGGACGATGAAGACCGGTGCGCCCACGTACCCCGATGGCAGTTCGGTGGTGATCCGCACGGCGTCCCCGTCGCGGACGACGCGCTCGATCGCGACCTCAAGCGGTCGCGAGCCGTCTCCGCGTACCCCGTGGGCCAGCACGAAGGCGGAACCGGCGTCGGCGGTGAGGTGGGCGACCACCTCGGGCCCGGCGGCGATCCCCACCGGCACCGGCTGGACGCGCCACCGCCAGCCGCCGTCGCCGGCGTAGCGGTGCAGGCCGGCGGTCGGCAACACCGCCACCCCGTCCGGGAGGAAGCGGGACCAGCCCGGCGCGATCTCGCTCTCGGCGACGGCGTCCGGGGCGACTCCCGCCGGCTCGGTGACGCTCGACCGCAGGCTCAGTTCACCACCCGACGCGCCCACCAGGTCCGCCGCCGTCAGCAGCCACTCCCCCACCCTGTCGTCGCCATCCTGGAAGAAGAACGCGGTGCCGAAGTCGATCTCCGATCGGTACGGCAGGATGGCCCGGCCGACGACCTGACACAGCTCGTAGGCGACGTCACTCTCAGTGTCGGAATCCAGCAACACCAGCCCACGGTACGGTCCCGAGCAGGGTTGTTCGCCGGTAACCGGGATGCCCGAAGCGCCACCGACATGAGACCCTGCTCGGCAACGTGGACGCGGGCACCCTTTACGCCGTCGGGCAGCCGGACGGCGGTACCCTCTGGGCGCGACGATCTACGTCACACGCGCCCGTAGCTCAGCGGATAGAGCAGGGGACTTCTAATCCCAAGGCCGCAGGTTCGAATCCTGCCGGGCGCGCCCCTCCCTTCCGGGTGACGAGCCGTTCGTCGCTGGGGGCGGATCAGCAGCGTCCTGCCTCGATGGCGCCGATGCGGGGTCAGGCAGCCAGCCGTACCGCCAGGAGGACGACAACGGCGGTCGCGGCGACGGCGAGCAGAGTGCGCGGCGTCCGGAGGCCCCGCCACCACGGAATCGCCCAGAGCAGCAACCACATGACGCCAGCGATCAGCACGTGCCAGCCGACCACCCGGAGAGTGGTCTCCTCGCACATGTTGTCGGCCGCGGCCTCTTCGCACAGCCCCGGCGTGCCGTGCGGCTGGTAGAAGTAACTCGCCGTGAATCCGCCGATGCAGGCTAACACCGGAGCCGCCAGCAGGGTGAGCAGCGGCGTCACCAACCAGCCGGCGACATCCCGGCGCCGATCCGTCAGCCACTTCACCGGCAGCAGATTAGCGTGCGCTGATGGCCCCCACCGATGGCGGACCGGTGGTGCGGGAAGGGGACCCACCCGTCGACGTTATCTCGGTAGATCGGTCCACCCATGTCTCGGGTGGACGTCGCGGTGAGCGCTTGCGGGGCACCGGAAACGACCACTCCCCGTTAGGCTCGCCGGTACGGGCCGCAACGGGAGGTGTGATGGTCAACCCCACCCTGGAGATGCGTCGCCTGGCCGGCAAGGTCGCCGTACTCCTGGCGGGTGTCTATGTCCTCGTCGTGTTCGGCGCGGCGGTGGCCACGGCGAGCGGTGACGGCGTTCCGTGGTGGGGTTGGCTTCTGCTCCCGCTGCCGGCGGTTCCGTTCGTTCCGTCGGTGACGGCGGCCGCGCGTCTGCACCGCACCAGCGACCCGGAGCGGACGCGGGCGTTGTGGCGGCGCAGCCTCGGGTTCGCCGGCGTCGGCCTGGTGCTGGTGATCGTCGTGGCCCTCGTCCTGAACGCGGCGGGCGGATCATGACCTTCACGGTGCACCCTCCGGCGCTGCGCGTCTACGCCGACCAGCTCGCCGAGGCCGGCAAGGCGGCCGAAGCCGCGAAGACCTATGTCCATACGCACGGCTCGTTCAGCCTGCACGAGCGTGGGCTGCTGGGGATGGCCGCGCCGGGCCACCGCAACCTGGTCGACGCGCTCGACGAACTGCTGAGCCACCTCGGCGCCCTGACCGGGACGTCTGCCACGGCGTTGCGGCAGGTCGCCGA
This sequence comes from Micromonospora sp. WMMD1120, assembly GCF_029626235.1. Lineage (NCBI taxonomy): Bacteria > Bacillati > Actinomycetota > Actinomycetes > Micromonosporales > Micromonosporaceae > Micromonospora > Micromonospora sp. WMMD1120. The sequence goes on from NZ_JARUBO010000005.1 coordinate 719,213, forward strand.
CCGGTACGAGCAGACCGACTCCACGATCGCCGCCGACCTCGACGCCACCTACCCGGCGGTGCCGCGCCCCTCTCCCAGCCGCGACTGACCCGCTCATCGGGAGGCCACGATGGATGATCCGACCCGGTTCCTGACGGAGCCGGCCAAGCCGGAGAGCAGCATCAGCAACGGCTTCGTGAACCCGATCGACCTGTTCAACTACGTGAGCCCGTCCGCCTGGATCAACGCGACAATCAACAAGCCGACCGGCGTCGACGTGTTCGGCTGGATGACCACCTGGCTGAGCGGCGACTGGGAGGCGATCTGGAAGTTCGGCGACGCGATGGGCAACCTCGCGGCCTGCCTGCAACAGGTCGGCATCAACATCCAACAGGGCATGCTCGACCTGGACCGACAGTGGGACGGGCACGCCAACGACGCCGCCCACCAATATTTCTCCCGGCTGGCCTCGGCCACCAGCGGGCAGCAACTGGAGCTGTACAAGATCCGCGACAACTACCATAAGGCCGCCAACGGGGCGTGGCAGCTCTCCAACCAGCTCGGCAACATCCTCCAGGCGCTCGCCGACAAGGCGGTGATCGCCGGCATCGCGGCCGCCGCCGGCACGATCACGGCGGAGACCGGCGTCGGCGCGGTGGTGGGCTACGGGGTCGCGGCGCTGATGGTGGTGGACATGCTCGCCCTCATCAACAAGGCGTCCCTGCTGATCAACACCGCCGGCACCGTCATCCTCGGTCTCTTCGGCACCGCCATGGATGTCGCCTACCAGGGCGGCGACCTGTCGACGATCAAACTGCCCGCCCTCGCCTACACCGCACCGGGAGCCTGACGTGCCCGACGAGCCGGACGACGACCTGCACCGCGACCTGACCCGGATGGCCGGCAACCCGGCGCTCGCCGCCGGGGTACGCGAGAGTCTGCGGCGGCTCGCCGCCGGCGGGGCGAGCCCCGAGTTGGCGGCGCTGGCACGGGACGTGCTGTCCGGCCGGTCCTCGTTGCGCGCCGCCGCCGACAACGAGGCGATCACGGGGCAGTTGTCCGAGCGGATCGGGCGCTTCCAGCAGTGGCAGGCGGAGTTGACGCCCGAGGAACGTGAACACTTCCTCGCCGACGTCCGCGCCCGGTTCGGGGCCCAGGAGGGCTGACCGCGAGCGGCGGCGCAGGAAGTGCCCGGCCGGTGTCTACGGGCCGGCCGGCCCACGGCGTTAATAGGGCGTGACGTTCGAGGAGTACGCGTTCGCCCGCACCTCGGCGCTGGTACGGCTCGCCCGGCTGCTGACCGGCGATGACCACCGCGCCGAGGACCTGGTGCAGGACGTCCTGGCCCAGGCGTACGCGCGGTGGGGACGCATCGGGCGCACGGACCGCCCGGACGCGTACGTCCGGCGGATGCTCGTCAACGCCCACCACTCCTGGTGGCGCCGCCGCAGCAGCCGGGAGGTCTCCGTCGCCGCCGTCCTCGACCGGGCCGGCGACGTGGACGAGGCCGCCGCTGTCGCCGAGCGCGACGCACTGTGGCGGTTGGTGCGCGAGCTGCCGGCGCGTCAGCGCACCGTGATCGTCCTGCGTTACTACGAGGATCTCGACGACGTGCTCATCGCCGAGCTGCTCGGCTGCTCGACCGGCACCGTCCGTACCCACGCGAAGCGCGCGCTGGCCGCGCTGCGCGAACGGCAGCAGGCACCGTCCCCCGCACGGGCAGGAGACTTGTGATGTCCAGCGACCTCGATCAGCAGCTCGCCGCCGCGCTCCGGCGGCGCGCGGGCGGTGACGTCGACCCGACGCCGATGGTGGAACACGCCCTTCAGCACGGTCGCCGGCTCCGGCGGCGTCGCCGCGGGCTCCTCGCCGGCGCTGTGGCGGCGGCATGTGTCGCGGTGACCTCGCTGGTCATGGTGGTGTGGGCCGGTCGGACCGGGGACCACCCGATCCTGCCGGCCACGGCGCTGCTGCTGCCGGACGCCTCGACGCGGGCCGGCGCCCTCGCCCGCCCCGGGGAGGTCGGCGCGGACCCGGCGACCGTGCACTTCACGACCGACCCCCTGATCGGCGACGCCGAGTACGCGACGTGGCGCGCCGGGCGCGGCACCGAGAGCGTCGAGTTCCGGGGGCCGGGCGGTCAGGCCCGTTTCGCGCTGGCACGCAGCGAGGTCTCGCTGAACGAGCTGCCCCAGACGTTGTCCTCGGCCGGCACGCCGCAGCCCCGCGTCGACGTCCGGGTCGGAGAGCTTCCGGGGGTCGCCTGGTTCGACCCTTCCGGTGACCGGAAGCTGTGGTTCATCCGCTGGCAGCCGGCGGACGGGCTCTGGGCCCAACTGGACGCGTACGCGTCCACGAGCGACGAGGCGATCGGCACGGCCGGCCGGGTCCGGTTCGACGTGGCACACCGCTGCGTGGTGCCGTTCCGCCTGGAGTCGCTGCCGCGCCAGACGCGACCGCTCGAATGTTCGGTCACGCTCGGCCGGGCCGGGCGGGACGTCTTCGTGGAGGGCGCGGTCGTCGTCGGGGACGACAGCGGTCGGTGGCTGACGGTCCGGGCGCAGCGGACCCGGGCCGACCGCGGCGTGCGGCCCGGGGAACTCGCGGCGGGGCCGTACCGGGTGCGGCGGCAGGGCGACGACGTCCTGGAGATGACGGTGCGACAGTGCGCCGTCGAGGCGTTCCGGAAGGGTTGGGGCGAGGGTTACACCGAGGCGGAGGGCCTGGCGATCCTCGGCGGCTACCGAGCGGCCGACGACCTGGACCGCCCGGACACCTGGTGACGTCGGGTCAGGCCGAGGTCGCCGCCACGCAGAACTCGTTGCCCTCCGGGTCGGCCATCACCACATGGCTGTGCTCGGACTCCGCCAGGACCCGGCCGCCGGCCCGCACCAACCTCTCCGCCTCCGCGGTGATCCGCGCCCACCGCTCGCTCGGGCTGCCGTGGCCCGGCACCCGGATGTCGATGTGCAGGCGGTTCTTCGCCGTCTTGGGCTCGGGCACGTTGAGGATGGAGAGGTGCGGGCCGACGCCGTCCGGGTCGCAGAGCCACGCGCCGTGCTCGGGCAGGTCGTCCTCCGGCAGGTCGAACTGGGCGTGCCACTCCTCGCGGCTGGCGAAGGGCGGTGGCGGCGGCTCGTCGACGTAACCCAGGGCGGTCTTCCAGAACGCGGCGAGCACCCGCGCGTCGGTGGAGTCGAGGGTCAGGGTGATCCTGGCTGCCATACCGGGACCGTAACGCCCACCCCCGACGTCCTCAGATCGGCCCGAGCAGTCTGCTCAGCGTGGCGTCGCCCTGACCGAGCTGCGCGCCGTCCGTCGACTCGACCAGGAAGCGGTGGCAGCCGTCGAGTTCGACGTACCGTTCGGGCCCTCCGCCGTCGAGTGGACGCAGCACCGCGAAGCGGCTCGCCGGGGTCGCGCAGTCGACCACCGCCCGGCGGTTGCCCAGCGCCCGCAGCACCCCCGCCTGTCGCTCGGCGGGCAGTTGTCCGCCGTACACGAAATCGCCCGCCGGTTTGCCACCACCCTGCTCGGACGGGGGCACCTGGTAGACGCAGAGCCGCAGTGGCCCGGCGGCCGGCGCGGCGACCGGACCGGGCGGCGCGGGGCGGCCCGTGCGGGTCCGCACCCAGACCATGTCCGACCACTGCGGCGCGCAACCGACGGCGTCGGCCGCCGGGTTTCCGAGCCGCCCCACGGTACGGGTGTCCACCGTGGTCCACTGCGGGCCGGCCAGCGCGGCGGTCACCTCGGCGCGCGGTTTGCCGCAGGGGTCGGTCGGCAGATAGGGCCGCAGCCAGCGCCCCCGGTCGTCGACCAGGGCCAGCCACGGCGGGATGACCATGTCGAGGGTGCAGGCGACCTCGCCGTCGCCCTTCTCGTTGGGCAGGCGCAGCGCGGCGAGCAGCGGCGCGATCTCCTGGGCCCGTCGTTCGGTGGCGATCTGCTCCTGGCCGCCGCCCGCGCCGGGTCGGATCTCCCGCCCGCAGAGCACGGCGGCGACCGGGGCGAACGCGGGGTCGATCCGCCCGATTGTCGGCTCGGGCACGGCTGACGCCGACGGCCGCGTGGTCGGCGCCGTGATCAGCTCGCCGGCCCGTGGCGCCGCAGTGGCGCAGGAGGTCCAGCCCTCGACGATCTGGGCCGGGCCGGGCTCCGTCGCCACCCCCGACTCGATGTCGGTGCCACCGCAGCCGCCCAGCGCCATGCCGAGCAGAGCCACCGCCAGTGCCGTGCGGGACGAGCGCATCTGGCTCACCACCTTTCCATCGGGGATGGGACGGACGACGGGGGCGTCCGGTTCCGTCCGGCGTCAGCGACACGACGCACACAGAGGGTCACGCAATGCCATCGGTCATGCTATTGTCCGATGTCGATCTACGCTGTGCGGACCCGGAACGGGTCGTTGTCGGAAGGACACTTCCCGATGCCGGCCGTTGCCACCCCGAGCGCGCCACCCCCCACGCTGGACAATCCGGCCGGCGGCGCGTTGAGCCTCATCTTCACCACGCTGCCGGCGCTGCTGCGACTGACCTGCGGGCTGGTGGGCGCGGCGGTCGCCCTGTCGGTGCGGACCCCACCCGTCGAGCCGGCGGTGCTGCTGCCCGTGGTGGCCGCGCTGACCGGCTGGTCGCTCTGGTACGCGTACCGCGCGCTCACCGAGGGGATCGGCCCGGTCCTCGTCGCCGGTGACGTCGCGGTCACCGCGACCGCCTGTGTCCTCATCCCCGTGCTGGTGGCGCCGGAGGTCCTACCCGGCGAGGGCAGTTGGATAGCGGTGCTGGCCAGCACGACGGTGATCAACACACAGGCCACCGCCTCGGCGCGCTGGTCGATCCCGGCCGGGCTGCTCGTGATCATCGCGTACGTGGTGGGCACGCAGGCGGCCGGCAACCCGACCGAGGCTCGGGCGCACACCGCCACCCTGCTGGCGCAGACCCTGTGCACGGCGATGATGGCGGCGGTGATGCGCCGCCGTATCGGCCGGGCCGACCGCGCCTTCGCCGAGCACCAGCGGCTCACCCGGGAGGCGCTGGTCGCGCGGGCCGCCCGCGACGCCGAACGGCAGCACAACCGCGACCTGCACGACACGGTGCTCGGCACGCTGACCATGGTGGGGCAGGGCGCGGTGGCCGGGCCCTCGGCGATCTTCCGCGATCGTTGCGTCGCTGACCTGCGTACCCTCGGAACGCCGCACGACGGCGGCCCGGTGGCCGGCGACGGTCCGGTGCCGCTCGACGCGCGGTTGTCGGCGGTGGCGGGCCGGCTGCCCGAGTTGGCGATGCGCCTGGACCTGGCCCCCTGCGCCGTCCCCGCCGGAGTGGCCGACGCGATCAGCGAGAGCGCCTACGCGGCGTTGTCGAACGTGCTCCGCCACGCGCCGGGCGTGGCGGCGACGCTGCGGTTGAGCCCCGACGCGATCGGCGTCGTGGTCGAGGTCGTCGACGACGGCCCCGGCTTCGACCCGGCCACCGTCCCACCGCATCGGTACGGCCTGCGCGAGTCGATCAGAGGGCGGATGGCGACGGTCGGTGGGCGGGCCGAGGTGTGTTCCGCCATCGGCGCGGGCACCCGGATCAGGCTGGAGTGGCCCGGTGTCGGCTGATCTCGGCGCTGCGGCGCACCCCACCGGCACGGCGGGCCCGCCGGCTTCCGTCAGCGTGCCCGCGCCACGGGAGCCGGTCGTCGCCGACGGGTTCGCCACGCCGGCCGCCGTGGCGCGGGCGTCCGACCGGGGCGCCCGGATCGCCGCCGTCGCCATCGCGCTGGCCTGGCACGTCGCGATCGGGCTGCCGGCGGTGCTGGCCGCGCGCGGGGAACTCGGCGCACCGGCGGTGGTGCTGGGCGCCTGGGTGCTGGTCGCCGTGACCGGCGCGGTGGCCGGCGTACGCCTGCTGCGCGCCCGGCCGCTGCCGCCGTGGCCGTTGGCCGGGCTGCTGCTGCTCGTCGACGCGGCCGTCTTCGCCGCGGCCGGTGAGCGGCAGTTGTTCACCGCCGCCAACTGGGTGTGGGGCACCCTCGGCTGGTTCTTCGTGCTGGCGGTGTGGGGCCGGCGGGTGGTGGCGCTGATCGCGCTGCTCAGCACGCACGCGTTGATCGCGCTGGTGGCCGTGCTCGGGCACGGCCCCGAACCGGCCGACGTCGCACGCTACGTGATGTACGTCTACGGCACGTTCTCGCTGCCGGTGGCGGTGTTCGTGGGCAGCGCGGTGATCGTCGACCTGGCACGGAAACGGGCCGCCGTGGCGGCTGCCGGCCACGCGATGGCCGCGGAGCGGGACGCGGCCGAGCGGGGCGTGCGGGAACGCCGCAACCGGCTGGCCCTGGTCAGCTCGGCCGCCGGGCGGGTCCTCGGCGAACTGGCCGACGGCCAGGCCGACCCGAACGACCCGGAGGTGCAGCGCCGCTGCATGCTGGCCGCGGCCCGGCTGCGCCGGCTGATCGCGGAGTCCGACGACGTGCCGGACCCGCTGCTCCACGAGTTGCGGGCCGCCGCCGACCTGGCGGAACGCAACGGGCTGCCGATCGACCTGGTCACCATCGGCACCCCGCCGCCACTGCCGGTAGAGGTCCGTCGCCGGCTGGCCGACCCACTCACCGGCACCCTGGCCGACGCCCGGGACTGGGCCCGGCTGACAGTGGTCTCCGGCCCGGACGAGGTGGTGGTCAGCCTGGTCACGCCCGACCGGCAGGGGCCGGAGGCGACCGGGCCACCGTCCGCCGAGCACGACGACGGGCCGGTGCGGTACCTCTACGAACGGGACGGGAACATCAGATGGGCGCAGACCCAGTGGCGGCGGTGAGCGACGGTCGGCCGGTCGGGGTGGCGATCGTCGACGATCACCCGGTGGTGGTGGAGGGTGTCCGCGCCTGGCTCGCCACCGAGCCGAGACTGACCGTTCTCGCCACCGGCGACGACCCGGACGTGGTGCTGCGGGCCGCGCCGGACGCCGACGTCGTGCTGCTCGACCTGCGACTGCACGGCCGGATGGCACTGGACAAGCTGGCCGAGCTGAGCGCCGCCGGCCGACGGGTGGTGGTCTACTCGGAGCACACCGACCCGCAGACGATGCTCGCCGCGCTGGACGCCGGCGCGGTGGCGTTCCTCGCCAAGCACGAGGGTCGGGAGCACTGTGTGGAGACCGTGCTGGCCGCCGCGAGCGACCGTCCGTACGTGCCGCCCGCGCTCGCCGGCGCGATGGTCGGCGACCCCCGGCCGGACCGACCCATGCTCTCCGACAAGGAGCGCGAGGCGCTGCTGCTCTGGTTCCAGTCGATGTCCAAGGCGTCGGTGGCCCGGCGGATGCAGATCAGCGAGCACACGGTGAAGCAGTACGTCGACAGGGCCCGGATCAAGTACACGAGGGCGGGCCGTCCGGCCGCCACCAAGGCGGCGTTACTCGCCCGCGCGATCGAGGACGGCCTCGTCCGCCCGGAGGAGATCGGCATCTACCGGTCAACGGCGAAGCACGACCGGCCGACCCCCTAACAGGTGTCATGACAGCGGCGGGCCGATCGGCGAGGCTTGACCGCACAGCCAGCTGACCGGGAGGTCGTGACGATGCATGCCGACGCGTCCCCCTTCTTCATCGGCCCGCACCGGTTCGACGCGCCGGACGACGGGATGACGCCCACCCTGGACCGCCGCTACCACCTGCGCCCGATGCCGGGCGAGCGAGTGCTCGGGCGGCACCAACTAATGGTCGCGGGCTACCTGCTCGGGCCGAGCGAGACACGACGCCGCTGGGGGCTGCCCGAGCCGGTCGCGGTGACGGTCACCGACCAGCGGATCTGCTGGGTGGGCAGCGGGTCACACCTGTCGCTGGTCGCCGACGGGACGCACCGGAGCCGACCGCCCGCCCGGCTGAACGGCCTGATGAGCGGCCAGATTCGTTGGCAGTGGCCGTCCCGCCTGGAGTTGCCGGCGACCGGTGCGGACGCACCCGCGCAGGTGTTGATCGTCTGCGACGCGCTCCGCACCATCCAGCAGCCGGCACTGGCCCTCGGCGGTCCACCGGCCGAGGTCATGGCGCTGGCCCGTCAGGTCCGCCGCGCGGTGGCCATGTTCCGGCTCAGCCGTCCGCACCTGGTGGACCTCTCGGCGCAGGAGCGGGACGTGCTGCTGCTGCGGGCCGGGCCCGGCCTGCTCGCCGGTGACACCCGGGTCACGCTGCCCGGCTCGTTGCCCGTCGAGTTCCACTCCCGCGACGACTACTACCGCTCCCGGCCGGAACCGACCTCGTGGCGCGGGCTCGCCGGCGGCGCGGCGTCCGGAGACTGGTGAGACGACCGGACCGCTGAGACGGCCGGCCCGTGCGACGGCCGGGCCCGGGCGACGGCCGGGCCGGTACGGGCGGCCGGGCCAGCGCGGGCGGCCGGGCCAGCGCGGGCGGCCGGGCCAGCGCGGGCGGCCGGGCCAGCGCGGGCGGCCGGGGCCGGGCGGCGGCCCGGCGAGGGCCGCCCGGCGGCGGCTGGACGGGTTCGGTGCGGCTCGCGCCGGGCGACCCGGTGTCAGGCGCTGGTGGCGCGTTGCTCGGCGGCGGCGTCCAGCGCGGCGGCCTCCTCCGGGGTGGGCGCGCCGCCGCCCAGGTGCGCGGGCTGCCACCAGGTGTCGTCCGGGCCCGCCGGCTTGTCCGGATAGGTCCGCTGCGCGCGGTCGACGAGGGCGCTGAGCCGGGTGGTCAGCTCGGCGGCGAGCGCGTTCGGGTCCGGGAAGTCCGCCGGGTCGATCGGCTCGCCGACCAGAATGGTGATCGGGGTGTGCCGGCGGGTGAGGGTGCGCGGCCGGCCCTTGGTCCAGAGCCGCTGCGTGCCCCACAGCGCGACCGGCAGCACCGGCACCTTCGCCGAGCGGGCCATCCGCACCGTGCCGCTCTTCAGTTCCTTCACGGTGAAGGACTGGCTGATCGTGGCCTCGGGAAAGACGCCGACGACCTCGCCGCTCTTGAGCGCGGCCACCGCGGCCCGGAACGAGGCCGCTCCCGCCTGCCTGTCCACCGGGATGTGCCGCATGCCGCGCATCAGCGGGCCGGAGATCTTGTGCGCGAACACCGACTCTTTCGCCATGAACCGGACCAACCGGCCCGAGGCGTTCGCGCCCAGGCCGGCGAAGATGAAGTCGAGGTAGCTGACGTGGTTGCTGGCCAGGACCGCCCCGCCGGTACGGGGTACGTGGTGGGCGCCCTCAATGGTGATCTTCAGGTCGAGGAGACGGAACATCGTCTTGGCGGCGGCGATCACTGGCGGGTACACGAGCTCCGGCATCCGCAGAATCTACCCCGACGAGCAGGAGTTCGGCGCGGTGGCGAACCGGCGGTGACGTGGTCAGCGCCACCGCCGGCTCCGCCGCCGGGTCACTCAGTCGCCGAGGTTGTCCAGGGTCAGCCGGCCCCGGGCGAACGCGTCCACCCGACCCCAGCGACCCGGGATGTCCAGCACCTCGATACGGCCCATCCCGACCGGCAGGCGTGGCTCGACCGCCAGGTGACCGCCATGCGGCTCCAGGCCGAGCATGGTCCGCAGCAGCAACAGCGGCGTACCCGTCGACCACGCCTGCGGGCTGCACGCCGTCGGGTACTCCACCGGGAACTTGGTCAGCTCGCGTGGGTAGCCGCCGAACGCCTCCGGCAACCGGCCGTCGAAGTAGGTGGCCGCGTCCAGGATGCCGCTGGCGATGGTCGCGGCCTCCTCGGCGAAGCCGTACCGCCGTAGACCCCAGGCGATGAACGAGTTGTCGAACGGCCAGATCGTGCCGTTGTGGTAGCCGATCGGGTTGTACCGGATCTCGCCCTCGGCGAGCGTACGCACCCCCCAGCCGGAGAACAGTCGCGGCCCGACCAGGTGCGCGGCCAGCTTCTCGGCGCGCTCGGGCTCGACGATGCCGCTCCACAGCAAGTGACCGTTGTTGGAGCTGAGGATGTCGCACTGGCGGCCGTCCGGGTCCAGGGCCAGGGCGAAGAACTCGCCGTCGGCCACCCACCACTCCCGGTTGAACCGCTCCTTCAGCTCCGCCGCCTCCCGCTCCAACTGGTCGGCGAACTCCGGGTCGTCCCAGAACTCCCGGGCCAGCCGGGCCGCGCGGACCTTCGCGTCGTACGCGTACCCCTGCACCTCGCACGTCGCGCGCGGAAACGGCGGCAGCGTGCCGTCGGAGTAGGAGATCGAGTCCCAGGAGTCCTTCCAGCACTGGTTCTCCAGGCCGGTGTCGGTGTTGCGCCGCTCGTACCAGATGTAGCCGTTACCGACCAGGTCGGCGTAGTTGTCGATCCACCGCAACGCCGCCCGGGACTCCTGCTCCAACTCCTTGACCAGCGCGACGTCCCCGGTCCAGCGCTCGTACTCGTCGAGCAGCACGACGAACAGCGGCGTCGCGTCCACCGAGCCGTAGTACGGCGAGTGGGGCTGCTCCTCGAAGGCCGCCGTCTCGCCGTAGCGCATCTCGTGCAGGATGCGCCCGGGGTCCTCGTCCCGGAAGTCGTCGAACCGGCTGCCCTGCAGCGCGGCCAGGATGCGCAGCGTGGTCTTCGACAACTGCGGGGTGAACGGCAGCGTCTGGAGGCAGGTGAGAATGCTGTCCCGACCGAACATGGTCATGAACCAGGGCAACCCGGCGGCCGGCAGGGTCGCCCCGCCCAGCGACAGCGGCGAGAAGCGCAGCGCCGCCAGGTCGATCAGGCTGCGCCGGTACGTGCTGGCCACCCGCCCGTGCTCACTGTTGACCTTCGGGGCGTCGGCGATCCACTGCTCCAGGTCGCGCTGGAGCTCCTGCCGCTCGGTGTCGTGCACGCGCACGCCGAGTCGTAGGTCCCGGCCACCCGGCCCGACCGCGCGGGTCTCGACGTGGATCGCGGCCTCCCACTGCTCGTTGGGCTCCAGGTGCACTGTGTACGCGAACCCCTTGCTGTCGTAACGGGGTCCCATGGTCGACGAGATGACGGTCTCGCGCCGGAAGTTGCCCCGGCGGTAGCCCAACCGCAGCCGGTCCGACTCCACCTCGGTGAAGGTCTCGCCCTTCTTGTTCAGGATCTCGTCCTTCACCTGGAACAGGTCGGCGAAGTCCGACGCCGCGTCCATCCGCACTTCCAGGTCGACCGGCTTCTCGTCGTGGTTGAGGATGGTGACCTGCTCCCGGAAGCTCCCGCCCACCGCGCGCTCCCGGATGATCGACAACTTGGCGTCCACGTAGTGCGTGGCCATGCCCGGGACGAGGAAGAACCGCGACTCGTAGTACTGGAGGTCGTCGAAGGAGAGCGAGTTGAGCCGCTCACCGTTGACGCTCAGCACCCAGGTCGACAGGAACCGCGTGTCGAGGGAGAACAGCCCGGTGGGCTCGGTCGGTGTCGCCTCGATGTCGCCGGTGTCCTCGCAGACGACGAACGTGCTGCCGTCCAGGATCCGGATCGTGTTGCTCTGTCCCATCAGCGCGCTCCCCCCACGAAACGGCGACGCGGCCCACGGGCGTCCGGGGAACCGGGGAAGATCCGTTCCACCTGGACGATGAGACGGGCGTCGCCGGTGACCGTCATGTCGCCCCGCAACACCGCGGCCAGACCGTGCTCCCGGCCCGCGGCGACGTCGTCGAAGAGCACCGGGTCCGCGCCGATCACCGTGTCGGCCTCCTGGTCCTCCTGGCTGATGTTCAGCCGACCGTGGTCGATCCTCAGCAGCCAGTGCCGGGTCTGCGCCCCCTCGTGCAGGTCGATGCGCAGCGTCCCGGAGGTCTTCGCCAACAGGGGCTCGTACCCCCGCCGGTCCAGGTCCTCGAAGAACCTCGTGGTCGCGTCCACCATCGGGTCGACTCCTCCCAGTTGCCGGGCCGCACGTCCCCGCACGGGTCCCCGCCGCTCCCCCAATCAACCTCGCCCAAATCGGGTGACCCCCACCCCACCCCACCCTCCCCCGGCCACCCACCCTCCCCCGGCCGCCCACCCTCCCCCGGCCGTCCGCCCTCCCCCGGCCGTCCGCCCTCCCCCGGTGATCATGAAGTTAGCGCCAGCGGCACCGGCGTGTCGTGACGCTAACTTCATGATCATCTGGGGGAGGGCGGGGGCGTGGGGCGGGGCGGGGGCGGGGGCGTGGGGCGGGGCGGGGGCGGGGGCGTGGGGCGGGGCGGGGGCGGGGGCGGGGGCGGGACGCGGCGGCGCCCGGCTCTTCCCGAATGGGAAGAGCCGGGCGCGTGGCCTGCGGCGGGCCGTCAGTTGTTCGGGTCGTCGGCGCTGATGTCAGCGAGCACCGACTGCGGTTCGCGTTCGACGGCGAGGTCACCCATCGAGACCAGGCCGACCAGCCGCCCGTCGTCGATCACCGGAAGCCGGCGCACGGCGTACGTGCGCATCAGGTCCGCGGCGGCCACCGCGTCGTCGTACTGGCTCACCGTGATCACGTCGCGGGTGGTGATCTGGTTCAGCCGGGTCGAACCCGGATCCATGTTCTCCGCGACGCCACGAACCGCGATGTCCCGGTCCGTCACGATGCCGACCACGTTGTCGCCGTCGGTCACCACCACGTCGCCGATCGCGCTGTCACGCATCTCCTGCGCGGCCGAGACGAGCGTGTCGTTGCCGTCCATCGTCACCAACCGGGTCGTCATGAACTCTCCGACCGTTGTCATGGTGCTCCCCTCTCGGTGTCGGCACGGGCCGTCTACCCGCCGCCCGGGAGGGGGTAACGCGGAGCACCCGCCCGGGAGGGGGTAACGCGGAGCACCCGCCCGGCCGGCCGTGCGGGTACGGCGTCCACACGCCGTACCGGAGGGTCGGGCTTCCTCGGCCGCCGCATCCCGACCCCCGGTGTCCGGCGAAGCAGGGCGGTACGCCGGCCGACGACCGCGCGTCTACCGTGGCCCGGTGACGGCGAGCGAACAGGAACTGGCCCAGCTCGTGCTCGGCAGCGGTTGGCTGACCCGGGCGCTGACCGTCGTTCGTGACTCGGGGCTGCCCGACGCCTGGATCGGCGCGGGCGCCGTACGCGACCTGGTCTGGAGCGAACGGTACGGCGACGGCTTCGACCCCACCGCCGTACGGGACGTCGATGTGGTGTTCTTCGACCCCATGAGGCTGACCCGCGACGACGACCGGCACGCCACCGCCCGACTGGCGGCGGCCTGGGCGGACCCGCCGTGGGAGGCACGCAACCAGGCGGCGGTGCACACCTGGTACGCGGCGAAGTTCGGCGGCGACCCGATCGAGCCGTACCGCAGCGTGGCCGAGGCGGTGGCCACCTGGCCGGAGTACGCGACAGCCGTGGCCGTCCGCCTGGCGCCCGACGACCGGCTGGAGGTCTGTGCCCCGTACGGTCTGATGGATCTGTTGGGCGGAATCTGGCGTCACAACCCGGCCCGGGTGGACGTGGCCCTGTCGCGGCAGCGGTTGGCACGGCAACGGCCGGCGCAACGGTGGCCCGGCGTAGTGGTGATCGAGCCCGGCTGACCGACGGCGTCAGCCCCGGGGCGGCATCCCGTAGAGGCGTTCCACGTGTACGCGCAGCACCAGTCGCCCCTCGTCGACCATCGCCTGCCGGTACTCGTCCCAGTCGGGGTGCTCGCCGCGCAGGCTCCGGTAGAGCGTCACCAGCTCCTCGACGGTGTCGTCGTCGACCCGGGCGGCGGGTGGGGTCAGCTCGGCGCGTCCCTCGGCCACCGCGTACGCCCAGCCGTCCTCGCTGCTGACGTGGAAGCTGGCCCGTGGGTCCCGGCGCAGGTTGGCGGTCTTGGCGCGGCCGGTGGTGACCGAGATCCGGATCAGGTCCGCGTCCCGGTCGAAGGAGTAGACCACATTGGACAGCTGCGGCCGCCCGTCCCGCTTGATCGTGGCGAGCACGCCCATCGAGCGGCCGGCGACCAGATCGGTCAACGCCTGCTGGGTGCGGTCATCCGGCACGGTTACCTCCCGGTGCGACTGTCGGCTCCGTCCCATCCAAGCACGGCTGACCGGCCCCCGCCGGTGACCGAGGCACGCCGCCACGACACCGGGCCCCCGCCGACGCGCGGCGAGGGCCCGGGGAGATCACGCCTGTTCAGCGACGCTCGGCGGCGACCAACTCGGCGAGCTGCACCGCGTTGAGGGCGGCACCCTTGCGAAGGTTGTCGTTCGAGCAGAACAGCGCCAGCCCGTACTCCACCGTCTCGTCGGCGCGGATGCGCCCCACGTAGGTCGGGTCCTGGCCGGCGGCCTGCAACGGCGTGGGAACGTCGGTCACCGCCACCCCGGGCGCGCCGGTGAGCAGCTCGTGGGCGCGCTGCGGGGTCAGCGGCCGGGCGAACCGGGCGTTGATCTGCAACGAGTGACCGGTGAAGACCGGCACCCGGACGCAGGTGCCGGACACCTTCAGGTCGGGGATCTCCAGGATCTTGCGGCTCTCGTTGCGGAGCTTCTGCTCCTCGTCGGTCTCGAACGAGCCGTCGTCGACTATCGAACCGGCCAGCGGGAGGACGTTGAAGGCGATCGGCTCGGCGAACGAGCGCGGGGCGGGGAACTCCACCGCCGACCCGTCGAAGGCCAGCCCGGCGGCGTTCTCGGCGACCTTGCGGACCTGCTCGTCCAGCTCGGCGACGCCGGCCAGGCCGGCGCCGGAGACCGCCTGGTACGTCGAGACGACGAGACCGACCAGGCCGGCCTCGGCGTGCAGCGGGCGCAGGACCGGCATAGCGGCCATCGTGGTGCAGTTCGGGTTGGCGATGATGCCCTTCGGCCGGTTAGTGGCCGCGTGCGGGTTGACCTCGGCCACCACCAGCGGCACCAGGGGATCCATCCGGAAGGCGGAGGAGTTGTCGATCACTACGGCACCGGACTCGGCGACCCGGGGCGCCAACTCCCGCGCCGTGCCCTTACCGGCCGAGAAGAGCACGATGTCGAGCCCGGAGTAGTCGGCCGTCGCGGCGTCCTCGACGGTGACCTCTTCGTCGCGCCACGGCAGCGTACGCCCGGCCGATCGCGCCGAGGCGAACAACCGCACCTGCTCCGCCGGGAACTCGCGCTCCGCCAGCACCTGCCGCATTACGCCACCGACCTGACCGGTGGCACCCACAATGCCGATCCTCATGCCCGCGAGGCTACCCAGCCCAGCCCGCCAACCGGGACCCCTTTCCCACCCCCCGGTCCGGCATCACACCCCCACCCCCTCCCGGCCCCCGCGTCCGCGCCCCCCGGTTGATCATGAAGTTATCGCCACGACACGCCGCCGAAAACGACAACAACTTCATGATCAACCGGGGGGCGCGGGGGCGGCGGGGACCGGGCCGGACGCCGGGGTGGGGGTCGGGTTAGGGGGTTAGGGTGCCCAGGTTTGCTGTGGTCAGGGCTTCGCGGATGGTGGCGGCGTCGCCTTCGATGACCAGGGTCAGCGAGTTCGGGTGCAGGTGGGTGGCGGCCGCGGCGGACACCTGGTCCACGTCGGCGGCGAGCAGCGACTCCCGCAACCGCGCGTGGTAGTCGTCCGGCAGGTCGTGCACCACGAGCGTGGTCAGGGCGGAGGCGATGGCCCGAGGGCTCTGCAACTCCACCGAGAGCTGCCCGGCCCGCCAGGACCGGGCCACCGCCAGCTCCTCCTCGGTCACCCCGGTCTCCTGGGTACGGGTGATCTCGCCCACCGCCTCGACCAGGGCCGGCGCGGTGACCGCCGTCTGCACCCCGGAGCTGACCGCGAACCGGCCGAACCGCCGGGACGAGGCGAAGTCGGCCCGGACGCCGTAGGTGTAGCCGTGCACCTCGCGGAGCAGGTGGTTGAGGCGGGAGGTGAACGCCCCACCGAGCACCGTGCCGGCGAGCGTCATCGGCACGTGGTCGGGGTGCGCCCGGTGCGGCGACGGGTGCCCCAGCCGCAGCGTGGACTGCACCGACCCGGGTCGGTCCACCAGGATGATCCGCCGGTCGGCGCGCAGCGGCACCTCGATGGGACCGCCCCGCTCGGCCGGGCCGCCGCCGGTGCCGGCGAACGCCGCGGCGCCGAGCGCGTCCAGGTCGACACGGTCCAGGTCACCGGCGACGACGAGGGTGCCGGGGCGGAGGAACCACTCGGAGTGGAAGACCGTCACGTCCTCCACGTCGAGCGCGGCGACGGAGTCCGGGTCGCCGTACATCGGTCGTCCCCAACGGTTCGCCACGCCGAACAGGTCGGCGCGCAGCGCCGCATCGGCGCGCGGGCCCGGATTGGCCCAGTCCATCCGCAGCGCGGTGGCCTCGTCGTCGCGCACCCGCCGGACGTCGGCCGGGTCCAGTCGGGGCGTCCGGACCGCCTCGGCGAGCAGTTCGACGGCGGCGCTGAGCCGGTCCACCGGGACCACCACGCTGGCCTGGAAGGAGTCCCAGTCCAGGCCGGTCGACAGGGCGGTGCCGAGCCCTTCGACGGCGAGCGCGTACGCGGCGGCGTCCCGTTGCGCGGTGCCCTCCTCCAACGCCTTGGCCAGCACCCCGGACAGGCCCTCCTTGCCCAGCGGCTCCTGACCCGCGCCGACGTCGAGCAGGAGCAGGGCCACGGCGAGGTTCTGCCCGGGCAGGTGCGCGGCGACGACCTGACCGCCGGCCACGGTCCGGCGGACCACCGGCGGAAACCGGTACGGGCGGGCGGCGCCCGGGCCGGGACGGTCGGCGATCAGCGTCATGAGGTCTCCTCGGGCAGGTAGGTCAGGATCACCCGGTCGGTGGCGAGCACGTCGGCGGCGACCTCGGCGATCTGTTCGGCGGTGACCGCGAGCAGGGCGGGCAACTGGTCGGCGACGCGGGCCGGGTCACCGAACTGGGTGGCGTACCGGCCGAGCAGGTCGGCGCGTCCGTCGACGGTGGACAGTTGCCGCCACCAGCCGGTGCTGAGCAACGCCTTGGCCCGGTCCAGCTCGGCGGCGGTCACCGGCACGGTGGCCAGCTCGTCGACAACCTCGGTGAGCCCTTCTGCCAGCCGCTCGGCGCTCACTCCGGGGCGGGCGGTGACGGTGGCGATCAGCGGCGCCGGGGCGTGTGCGAGGTCCACCCCGTACGCCCCGACCAGGTCCGGCTGGGCGATCCGCTCGCCGTCGGCGAGCCGCTGGTAGAGCCGGCTGCCCCGGCCGCTGCCGAGGACGGTGGCGAGCACGGTGACCACGTCGTATCCGGGGCTGCCGAACGGGTGGGTGCGGTGGGCGACGTACACCCGTGGCGCCGGCACGTCGGCTCTGACCGACTCGATGGCGGTCTGCCCGGTCGACGGAACGCTGCGCCCGTCCGGGGCAGGCGCGATGTCGTCGCGGGCGGGCAGCGCGCCGAAGTACTTGTCGGCGAGCGCGAACACGTCCGCCGCTGTGGCGTCGCCGACCACGGTGAGCACCGCGTTGTTCGGCGCGTAGTAGGTCTGGTGGAACGCCTGGAAGGTGGCGAGGTCGGCGGCGTTGAGGTCGGCCATCGAGCCGATGGTCGCGTGGTGGTAGGGGTGCCCCGGCGGGTAGAGCAGCGGCAGCAGGCGCAACCAGGCGTCGCCGTACGGCACGTTCTCGTAGCGCTGCCGGCGTTCGTTCTTGACCACGTCGCGCTGGTTGTCGAGCGTCTCCTGGGTCAGGGCGGGCACCAGGCCGCCCATCCGGTCCGCCTCCAGCCAGAGCGCCAACTCCAGGTGCTCGGCCGGGACCGTCTCGAAGTAGTTCGTCCGGTCCGGGTTCGTGGTGGCGTTGAGCGAACCGCCGGAGCCCTGGATCAGTTTCATGTGTTCGGTCTTGGCCACGTTCACCGAACCTTCGAACATCAGGTGCTCGAAGAGGTGGGCGAAACCGGTCTGCCCGGCTGGCTCGTGCCGGGAGCCGACGTCGTACCAGAGGTTGACGGCCACGGCGGGCGCCGTGCGGTCCTCGCTCACCACCACGCGCAGGCCGTTGTCCAGTCGGGACGTCTCGATGGGCCAGGGGTAACCACTGTCGGGCATGTCCCGACGCTATCCGATCTCCCGGGTGGAAAGGTGACGTGCTGTCGGTCGGCGAGCCGACCCGCCGGCATCGGGAGCGCCGCTCGGGGTATCGGGGGGCCATGACCGTCACCCCGCCACCGTCCCGGCCCGCCACCCGGGCCGCCGTCGAGCGCGCCAGCGCCGCGCTCGCCCGGCTGCGCCGAGGCCGCCTGCTGCATCCGGCCGGTCGCTCGTTCGCCGGCGAGACCATGATCTGGGGTACGCCGGGACCACCGACCGGGGTGGGTCTGCTGGACGACCCCGGCCGGTATCCGACCACCGTACGGCTCTCCAAGGGGACGCCGACCCCGGGCAGTTGGCCGGACGTGCTGGGCCTCGCGCTGCGCCTGCACCACGACTCGGGTCGCCCGTTCGACCTGCTGGTCAGCTCCAGCGGCGCAGCCCCGCTGCTGCGGAACCTGCCGCTGCCCCGGCGTCGCTTCACCGGGACGTACAGCACGATCGTGAGCTACCGGGTCGGCCGCCGCCGGCTCTGGCTGGCCGCGCTCGCCGACCCGGAGGCCGTCGACCTCGGTCGCAGCCTCGCCGCGGTGGCCGCGGCGACCCGAGCGGACACGCCACGCCTGGTGCTCGCGGTCGCGTCCGCCGTGGGGCCGTGGCGGGCGGTCGGACAGGTCAGCCTCGGCGCCCAGCTCAGCGCCGAGGCCGACCTGGCGCTCGCGTTCGATCCGGTGCACAACCTGCCGACCGAGTTGCGGATGGCGGGTCCGGTGGCCGTCCTGCGCGACCTGACCTACCGGGGGTCGCGCCGGGCCCGCGGCGCGACCGCTCAGTCCGGCGGCTCGACCGCGGCCACCGTCTGATCGGAGGTACGACGTTCCAGCACGGTGTCGGGGGCCGCGTTCTGGTCCTCCGTGCGCATGTCCGACTCGGCGAGGATGGCCGCCGCCTGCGCCTGCGGGTCGTCGCTGCCGACCGCCGCCTCCTCGGGCAGAAGGTGGGCGCGGGACTCCACCCGATCCTGATCGCTCTGCTCAATAGTCATGGCTCCACTGATACCCAGACCACATCCGCGCCACGCGATGTCCGCCCCGCATGTTGGGACGACCGACCGGACATCGCCGTCGGGTCGGGTACGCTGGCCCGGTGACGCGTTCCTATCGATGGTTTAGGCAGCCGGCTCGCACGCCGGTGACTTCACCATGAACTGACGTCACCACGAATCGAGCCGGCCGGGCAGGAGCTGTCGTTCCTGCCCTTTTGCGTACGAGCAGCCGGCTCGTCCCGGGCACCGGCCCCGGGCACGGTCGGCGGAAGGATGCCCACCGTGACGACCCCGGAGACCGATCGGGTCAGCGATCAGCGGATCGACCGCGTCGTGCCGCTGACCACGCCCGCTCTGCTGCACCACGAGTTACCCCTCGACGCTCCGCTCGCGTCGGCCGTGCTGACCGGCCGCCGGGCGGTCAGTCGTGTGCTCGACCGCGAGGACGACCGCCTGCTGGTGGTGGTCGGCCCCTGCTCGGTGCATGATCCGGCCGCCGCGCTCGACTACGCGCAGCGTCTGCGCCTGGCGGCCGACCGGCTCGCCGACGACCTGCTGATCGTCATGCGGGTCTACTTCGAGAAGCCGCGCTCCACCGTCGGCTGGAAGGGCCTGATCAACGATCCGGGCCTGGACGGCAGCGGGGACGTCAACACCGGCCTGCGACTGGCCCGGGCGCTGCTGCTGGACGTGCTGCGCCTCGGCTTGCCGGTGGGTTGCGAGTTCCTCGACCCGATCACCCCGCAGTACATCGCGGACACGGTGGTCTGGGGCGCGATCGGCGCCCGTACGGTGGAGAGCCAGGTGCACCGACAGCTCTCCTCCGGCCTGTCGATGCCGATCGGCATGAAGAACCGCCCGGACGGCAGCATCAGCACGGCGGTGGACGCGATCCGCGCCGCCGGAGTGCCGCACGTCTTCCCCGGCATCGACTTCTCCGGAACCCCGGCGATCATGCACACCCGGGGCAACACGGACGGGCACCTGGTGCTGCGCGGGGGCGGTGGCCGGCCCAACTACGACGCGGAGTCGGTCGCCGGCGCGCTCGACCTACTGCGCGCGGCCGACCTGCCGGAGCGGCTGGTGATCGACGCCAGCCACGCCAACAGCGGCAAGGACCACCGCAACCAACCGCTGGTGGCAGCGGACGTGGCGGCCCAACTGGCCGCCGGTCAGCGCGGGATCACCGGCATCATGCTGGAGTCTTTCCTGCTGCCCGGCCGGCAGGATCTCGACCCGACCCGGGAACTCGAGTACGGCCGGTCGGTCACCGACGCCTGCCTCGGCTGGGACGACACCGCCGAGGTGCTGGACCATCTGGCGTCGGCGGTGCGGGCCCGCCGCGCCACCCTGCCGACGATGGCCTGACCCAACGTGACCCCCGTCACTCCGGCTCCCGGAACACGAGCCGGTGTGGGCTGGTTGACTGGGGTGTCGGTGTGTCCAGTGTCCCCGGGCCTCACCTAAATCGCCTCCGCGGAATACCGTTCGGCTGGAGCCGCGCAGTGCCACTCGCCGAGAGGCGACCTGCACACCGACACCAGCGCCGCCCCCGGCCCACAAGGCCGGGGGCGGCGCTGTCTGTCAGCCCGAACACCGCGTGAGGTGGCCACGGCCGGCCCCTATCCGCGCCGGCGGCCGCGAGCGCCCGCGCCGCACCCGGCGCGGGCGCGGCAGCCGGCGCGGGCGCGGCAGCCGGCGCGGGCGCGGCAGCCGGCGCGGGCGCGGCAGCCGGCGCGGGCGCGGCAGCCGGCGCGGGCGCGGCAGCCGGCGCGGGCGCGGGCGCGACCACAGCGACAGGTCCGCCGGCCACTTCGGAAGAACCTGCCACGACACCGGTCGCCCCCTTTGCTCTGCACCCGCCGATGCGACACTCACCGTGCGTGACTGGTGCGCGGATGGGTGCAGAGCAAAGGGGGCGGGTGGCGTCATCGATGGCGGCCCCGGGGCGCTGAACGGCGTTTGACCGATTCCGGCCCGGGTAGCTGATCGAGGTGACCGACGATCCATCAGTGGCCACCGAATCGGTGGCCGACGAACCGCCCACCCGGCCCATCGACGCCCTGCTCGACGACGTCTTTCGCGGGCAGGAACGGGTCGACCAGGGCGAGATCTACCGTCGGGCGGTGGCCGCCGGGCTTCCGGCCGACCTGCTCACCCGCGTCGACTCGCTGCCCGAGGGTGAGTACTCGGTGGACGAGGCCAGTGACCTGCTGGGCGGCACCCTCGGGTGAGCGACGGCAGAAAGGGACACGACATGAACCACGAGGACCAGCACGACGAGGTTCCGGCGCTGGGTCAGCCCCCGAAGGGCCGGGACACCACGCCCGAGCCGGATTTCGCCAACGAACACGACCGCACGGCAGTGGACCGGGACATCATCACCGGGGACGACAGCGGCGAACGCGAGCCGGAGTCGCCGCACGGTTGGTCCGGTATGCAGCGTTGAGGCGTACACCAGAAAAGGGGGCCGGCGGAGAAGCCGGCCCCCTTTCGCGTGCGTCAGTCGTCGTCGTGCTTGCCCTCGGCCGCCTGCTGCGCCGTCGCGTACGCCATCTGGAGGAAGTCGGACGCGGCGACCGCCGTCAGGGCGGTGGCCACCAGCCGGGTGAGCCGGGGCGCGAGCACCAGCCCGCCGGTCAGCCCGGTGGCCACCCAGACGGCCAGACAGAACGGGCAGCTCAGCAGTTCGCCGATCGCGTGCCGGGTCGAGCTGCCCGAGTCCCGGACCTGCTCCATCACCTCGCCACTGCCGATCGGGCGGTCGTACCGGGTGAACGGCGCCCGCAACGGGCTGGTCACCGCGTCTTTGGACAACAACCGGCTCAACTTGTGGGTGGCGATCGAGATCAGCACCACGTCGGCCGGCGCGGGACGCTCCGGCACCGGTCGGCCGGTCGCCTTGACCAGACCGGCGAGACCGCCGGTCACCCCGGCGTAGACGCCCATCGCCGCCAGGTAGCCGCCGAGTGGCCGGTGTTCGTGCGGCGCGTACGCCCGGCGCAGCCGCGCCGCCTTCTGTCGTAGGCCGGTGTCGGTCACCCGGTCTCCTCCCCGGTCGTGATGTCGTTCGATGGTGTCGGCGGGCCTCAGCCGGCCTGCAGGTTGTCCGCGACCTCGCGGTCCAGGTTGACGAGCGCCTCGTCGGCGAGCTGGTCGGGGTCCCCGTCGCCCGACCCCTCGGCGAGGTCGAGCTGTATGCGGGCGCCGCCGGAGTCCGCCGGATCCACCCGGATCTCGGCGGACCAGTCGGCGTCGCCGCTCCAGCGGGCACGCAACTCCTCGCCGTTGATCTCGGCCGCCGGGCTGCCGTCGCCGCGCAACGGCTCCGGCAGCCAGGCCGAGGCCCGGTCGGGGTCGGTGGCCGTGTTGAAGACCACCTCGGGCGGCGCGGACATGCCGCGCACCGCGCGGGCCGGCATCACGCGTCTCGCAGCCGGCTGGGATCGACCTCCCGGCCCGGGTGGCGGGCCAGGTACTCGGTCTCCAACTCGGCGGTCCGCCGCAGGTGGTTGGCGAGCGCCGAGTCCGCCGCGTGCCGCAGGGTGTCCAGGCGGGTGCGGTGCAGGCTGTGCATCTCGCGGATCAGGTCCTCGTCGGTCAACTCCGTCGGGTCGATGCCGGGCAGGTCACCGTCGAGACCCACGGCGCCGGCCGGGTCGGCGGCCTGGTCGCCGCTCCACTCGGCCACCCGCTGCTCCGGGCTCGTCTCGGTCCCGCCGCTGAACGGGACGCCGTCCTCGCGTACCGATCCGGTCATGATCGCCCCCCTTGATCTCGTTTGGGCTGGCGTCTAGACGATTGCCCAGGGGTGCTGACGCCAAACCACGCCGATCGGCCGACAACTACGACACGGTGTCGGAGACCGGCGGCCACCCCGGTACCCTCGGTGCCATGAGGCGGCTCTGGACCCCGGCGTGGATCGCGCGTCACGTGGCCATGGTCGTGCTGGTCGTGGGCTTCCTCGGCCTGGGTTGGTGGCAGGTCAGCCGGGCCGCGGCCGGCAACAGCCTGAGCTGGGGGTACGCGGTCGAGTGGCCGATCTTCGCCGGCTTCGTGGTCTACGTCTGGTGGCGCGAGGTGAAGCTCGCCCGACGCAGACCGGTGGAGCCCGAGACACCGTCGCCGGCCCCGACCGTCGAGCCGGCGCCCACCGTCGACGCCGGGTCCCGGCCGGCGGTCCGCCGACCGGTACGGGTCTCGAGGGCGCGGGTCGCCGACGACGTCGTCGAGGACACCGACCTGGCCGCCTACAACCGCTACCTGTCATGGTTGAACGCCAATCCGGGCGCCCGGCCCGGTGACTATCCCGGCTGAGCCGGGCTCGGAAGGACGGACGAAGGTGGGCGCTGCCCTTACCCGGTACCGCGTGATCGCCTGGATCGTGGGCGTGGTGCTGATCCTGCTGGTCGTGATCGGCATGCCGCTCAAGTACGCGTTCGACAACCCGGTCGTTGTCGAGACGGTGGGCCCGGCCCACGGTTTCCTCTACATGATCTACCTGGTGGCCGCATTCGACCTGAGCCGCCGTGCCGACTGGCCGCTGAAGCGGATGCTGCTGGTGATGCTCGCCGGCACCGTCCCGTTCGTCTCCTTCTACGCCGAGCGCCGGGTCAGCGCCTGGGTGGCCGCGCCGCGGCAGGAACGGGCACCGGAGCCGGTCGCCCACTGATCAGCGGTTGGGTCGCCACGGTTCGGCCGAGGCGAGCGGGTCCGTCCACCCGCCGTAGCGGTTGACCTCGCGGGCGCGCAGCAGCGCACGGGTGACCTGGCCGAACTGCCGTTCGTCGTCGGCGGTGAACAACAACGTCTCGGTCCCCTGGTGCCAGCCCCACAGCTCGTGCGGTGGTGGACGCCAGCGGTCGCCCACCACCGCGAGGGCGGCCGGGAGCAGGAAGACCGCGCCGAGGATGAGGTACGCCCCGGCGGTGAGGTGTTGCAGGCCACCGCTGAAGCCGAGCAGCAGCGCGACACCGCCGAGCATGCTGGCGGTGAGGACGACGGCCCGGACGGCGATCCGGTCGTGGGGACCCCGGGTGGTGCGCAGGTGGGTCAGGTCGGCGACCCGGTAGCTGGTCGACCCGACGGTGAACCGGTCGACGGTCACGATGATGCCGGGCCGCGCGTACAGCAGGGTCGTCCGGGCACCCGGCACCGTTCGCGGCGGTCGCGTCTTCGCGCCTTCACGATCCACGGTTCCTCCCGCGGGAGACGGGTTGGCCGAGCGGAACCACCGTCGACCGGCATCGCTACCGGTCGACGGGATTCCCGGCTTCGTCCTCATTGTGTTGCCGCAGCACCAGTCGACCTGTGCTTTTGCCGATCCGCGACACCTCGTGGCTCAGGCGACATCGGCAAGAAACGGCTTCCATTTCGGGTTTTGTCGGTTATGGCGAGCAGCTATCCGGCGGCATGCGCCCGGAACGACGAAAGTCGTATATCCGTCAAGCCTTCATCAAAGACGTGAAAGTGCCAGCACCGTACGTGTTACCAGTCACTGTGACGCCACCGGCACCGAGCGACACGCCGGGCGACTCTCCGCACTTCCGCCCCTGCTTCAACTGCGGACGACAGCCGTCCCGGGTTAGGTTGGGCGAGCCGGTCCGGCCCAGTGCCGTCCGCCCGGATGGCCCCGGCCGGTGCCGCCCGGGGCATCAGCAGCTCCGGCGGCCGTGGGAGAGGGGGCCCTCCGCTCTTGTCATCCCTGAGAAACCTGCTGCGCACCATGGCGCTGGCCGGCATGTCGGCCGCGCTGATCGCCCCGACGGCGGCAGCTCACGCCGAACCGTCCCCCGCCGAGCTGACCCAGCGGATCGAGACCTCCTCGGCCGAGCTGGAGCGGGTCGTCGAGTCGTACAACAAGCTCCGTGAGGAGATCAAGGCGAACGAGGCCGCGGCGGGCCGATTACAGACCCGCATCGGTCCCCTGGAACAACAGGTCGAGCAGAGCCGGGCCGACGTGGCCGAGTTGGCCACCACCGCGTACAAGAGCGGCGGCCTGCGTACCGCGGACGCCCTGCTGCGGCCCGGCGGTTCGTCGGCGCTGCTGGACCGGCTCGGCGCACTCGAACAGCTGACCCGGCAGCGACAGGAGCGCATCTCCGGCTTCACCGCTGACCAGCAGCGGCTGCTCGACGAGAAGACCCGCCTGGAAGCCACCCTGGCCCGGCAGGCCGCGCAGGCCCGAGAGCTCGCGGCGGGCAAGAAGCGGATCGAACAGGACCTGGCCAGGCTGTACGAGCTGCGCCGGCAGGCGTACGGGGCCGCCACCGAGCGACCCGAGCCGAAGGTGGCGGCCGCCGAGGCGAAGAACGTGCCAGCGGTGGCCGGCGCGGCCGGCACGGCGGTGCGCTACGCGTTCGGCGCGCTGGGCAAGCCGTACCAGTGGGCGAGCGACGGGCCGAACGGCTACGACTGCTCCGGGTTGACCTCGGCGGCGTGGCGGGCGGCCGGAAAGTCGCTACCGCACAACACGCGGATGCAGTGGAGCGCGGTGGCGCACATCGGTAGGAGCGACCTGAGCCCCGGCGACCTCGTCTTCTACAGCGGGCTCGGGCACGTCGCCCTCTACGTGGGCAACGGCCAGGTGATCGACGCGCCCAGCGCCGGTCGCAACGTGCTCAAGCGCGGCATGAACATGATGCCCATCCAGGGCTACGGTCGGGTCCGCTAGCCACCACCGGAAACGGCGAACGGCCGGCGTCCCCCTATCGGACGCCGGCCGTTCGCCGTCATTACTACCAGGTCAGGCCGCCTGCAACCCCTCGGCCCGAGCCAGCTCACGCAGCCGGCCGAGAGCCTGGATCTCGAGCTGGCGGATCCGCTCGCGAGACAGCGAGAACCGGGACGCGACCTCGGTGAGCGAGTGCTCCCGGCCGTCCTCCAGCCCGTAGCGGGCCCGCATGATGCCGGCGGACCGGTCGTCGAGGTGGTTGAGCAGACCCTCGATCCGCTGCCGCTCCAGGCCGCTCAGGACGATGTCCTCCGGCGACGGCGCGTCACTGTCGGCGACCAGGTCGCCGAGGTTGGTGTCGCCGTCGTCGCCCACCGGGGTGTCCAGCGAGACGGTGTCCTGCGACCAGCGGCGCAGCTCGTTGACCCGCTCGACGGTGACGCCGAGGGCCGCGGCGATCTGCTCCGGCTCCGGGTCGCTGCCCAGCTCGCGGGTCAACTGGCGGGCCACGTTGCGCATCCGGTTGACGTCCTCCACCAGGTGCACCGGCAGTCGGACGGTGCGCTCCTGCTGGGCGATCGCCCGGCTGATCGCCTGGCGGATCCACCAGGTGGCGTAGGTGGAGAACTTGTAGCCACGCTCGTAGTCGAACTTCTCGACCGCCCGGACCAGGCCGGTGTTGCCCTCCTGGATCAGATCCAGCATGGGCATGCCCGAGCGGACGTAGCGTCGGGCGATCGAGACGACCAGCCGGAGGTTGGCACGGATGAAGAGATCCTTCGCCCGTTCCCCCTCGACGACCAGCCACTCCAGGTCGGCCCGGTCCACACCGGTGGGGACGGCGTCCTCACCGAGCAGGTGCTCGGCGTAGAGGCCGGCCTCGATCGCCTTGGAGAGGTCAACCTCCTTGGCGGCGTCCAGCAGTGGCGTCCGGGAGATCTCGTGCAGGTAGACGCCGACCAGGTCGCGCTCCTCGGCAACCTCGTCGGTTCGCATGCCGATGTTCTTGTCCACGTTGCCCACGGTCCCCTCGCTCGCGCCGGTTGCCCGGTTCCTTGCCATTCCCCACGCCGTCAGCCCCTGGTAACTTCTGCTGTGCCCATCGGTGCTGACACCTACACAACAGATGAGACGTGTCGGGGATTCCATGTCGTGAGTCGAAAGTGTCACG
Organism: Micromonospora sp. WMMD1120; assembly: GCF_029626235.1. Lineage (NCBI taxonomy): Bacteria > Bacillati > Actinomycetota > Actinomycetes > Micromonosporales > Micromonosporaceae > Micromonospora > Micromonospora sp. WMMD1120. The sequence goes on from NZ_JARUBO010000005.1 coordinate 745,949, forward strand.
AATGCCTGAGTAGTAGCTGAGAGCACGGTCCATGTTTGCTGTCAGCATCCCGCCGGGTGGCTCGCCACTGGGCACCACGTACGGGTTACCGCACCATGGCAACACCGCCCGCCGTGGGGGCACAGCGACCCGGGTCACCACCCGGCTGCGATTCTGGTCACTGCCAGATACGCACCCGGGAAGCGGTCGGTTCATCCACGAGGGTGTTATTACCCCCCGGCCGAATGAACAATCCGGAGGCTGATTCGCTTCCCGGGGCGAGCGGCCCTAGTGAGCCAGCAGTGCGAGCGCGCCGCGGACCTGGTCGGCCGAGCGCGCCAACGCGGCCCGGGCGGCGTCGATCTCGGCGCCCGAGACGAGTGAGACCAGGGCGGTCTTCAGGTCGCCGTCGGCCTGCGCGAGAGCCTGCCGGGAGACCTCCTCGGAGCAGCCGGTGGCCTCGACCAGAATCGAGATCATTCGGCCGCGGAGTTTGGCGTTGGTGGCGACCATGTCGATCATGAGGTTCGAGTAGACCCGACCCAGGCGCACCATGACGGCTGTCGAGAACGTGTTGAGCACCAACTTCTGCGCGGTGCCCGCCTTCATCCGCGTCGACCCGGTGACCACCTCGGGTCCGGTGTCCACCCCGATGAACACGTCGACCGACCGGGCGGCCTCGGCCTCCGGATTGGCGCACAGCAGCACCGTGGAGGCGTCCGTGGCGCGGGCCGCGGCGAGCGCCCCGAGGACGTACGGCGTGCGTCCGCTGGCCGCCAGGCCGACCACCAGGTCCCCGGCGCGTACGCAACCGGCCGCCTCGACCGCGCCTCCCCGATCGTCGTCCTCGGCGTCCTCCACGGCGCGCCACATGGCGTCCGGCCCGCCGGCCAGGTGGGCGCAGAACCAGTGCCGGGGCGAGTTGAAGGTGGGGGCCAACTCGGCCGCGTCGAGCACGCCCAGCCGGCCGGAGGTGCCCGCGCCGAAGTAGTGCACCCGGTGGCCGCCGCGCAGGGCCGCGACCGCCAGGTCGACGGTCGTGGCGATCTCGTCGAGCACCGCGGCGACGGCCGCCGGCACCCGCCGGTCCGCCTCGTTGATCACGGTGAGCACGTCCCGCGTCGACATCAGGTCGAGGTCGACGCTGAGCGGGTTACGCCGTTCGGTGGGGGCGCCGACCCGGACGGTCGGGCGGGTGGGCGGTGCGGGCAGGTCCGCACCCGCCGTCATGCCCGCCTCCGGTTCGCACCCACCCGGTGCGACTGGACGGCCTCGGCGGTCGCCTCGAGGGCCTTGCGGGCCCGGGCCCGGTTGCGGGCGGCCACCCCGACGAAGAGGCAGTCGACGACGGTGAGCTGGGCCAGTCGGCTGGCCGTCGCGCCCGATCGGTAGGTGGTTTCCCGGGCGGCCGTGGTCAGCACGAAGTCGGCCACCTCGGCGATGGGCGAGCGGGGGAAGTTGGTCAGCGCCACGGTGGCGGCGCCGCGCGTACGCGCCTGCTCCAACACCTCGATCACGTCCGAGGTGGTGCCGGTGTGCGAGATGCCGATCGCCACGTCGCCCCGGCCCAGCAGGGCGGCCGAGGTCAGCGCGGTGTGCACGTCGGGGAAGTAGAAGGCGATCCGGCCGATGCGGTGCAGCTTCTGCTGGAAGTCGGAGGCGACGAACCCGCTGGCGCCGGCGCCGTAGATGTCGATCCGTCCGGCGCCGCTGATCGCCTCGACCACCTGCTCGCACACGGCCGGGTCGAGTTGTTCGGCGGTTTCCTCGACCGCGCGGGCGTCGTTGAACGCGATCGTGGCGATGATCTGGGCGAGATCGGCGCCGGGCGGGATGTCGCCGCCGACCACCCGGGCGTCCGGCGGCTCGACCCGGCGGGCGGCCTCGGCGGCGAGGCGGATGCGCAGCTGGGGGTACCCGTCCATGCCCACCGAGCGGCAGAAACGGATGACTGTCGCCTCGGACGTCTCCGCTGCGGTGGCGAGGTCCGTGATCGTGCGTCGGGCGGCGGCGGCCGGATCGGAGACGACCAGCCGGGCAACCCGCTGCTCCGCGGGAGACAGCGACGGCAGGAGCCCGCTGATGTGGACGATCAGCCCACCGGGCTCATTGCTCGCAGAAATCTTCGGACTCTTCGCCACGGGTGAAACTTACTTTCACCAAGCGTGAGCGTCAACCATGACTGTCCGAGGTGGGGGAAAGTGTCGGCGCCGGGATCACCGGTCCCGCACAGCGTGCCACTTCCGCAGGATCTCCGCCTCATCCGCCGGGTCGAGTCCACCCTGCCGGACGGCGTCCGGGTGCGCTGTCATCCAGGACGCGGTCGCCCGAACGGTGTCGGGCAACGGACGGATGACCAGCCCGGCGGCCACGGCGGCGGAGACGTCGCGGTCCATCAGACCGGCGGACTCCGGCAGGCGCACCCAGAGCGGCAGGGCCCGCTCGCCCCACCACTCGCGGACGTCGTGCGCCGTGAGGAAGTCCTGGTCGACCCAGGTGAGCAGCGGCTCGGCCACACCCAGGCCGGCGGCCACCCCGGCCAGCATCTCCGCCCGCGACATCGTCGGCCCGGTGCCGTCGTACGTGCCACCGAGCCGGACGGCGGCGGCGTGCAGCAGCCAACCGGCCAGATCCTCGGCGTCCACGAACTGCACCCGATCGGTCGGCGCTCCTGGAGCCAGCACCTCGCCACCGGCCGCCAACCGCCGCACCCAGTACGGGAAGCGGCCGCTGGAGTCCTCCGGGCCGACGAGCAACCCGGCGCGACAGATGAACGAGCGATCCTCCCCGACCCGGTCCCGCACCATCTCCTCGATGCTGACCTTGCACTCGCCGTACCCGCTGAAGTCCGGGCCCGGCCCGTCCACGTCCGGCGCGGCGGGCGGCAACAGCGGCGTGTTCGACGTGGAGAGACCCGGGGTGGCGTGGTCGGCGTAGACCGAGATGGTGGACACGAAGGACCAGTGGGCAACCCGGTCGGCGAGCACGGCGAGCGCGTGGCGGGCGTGATTGATCTGGCGGGTCACGTCCACGACGGCGTCGAATCCCGTGTCGGCGAGCGGGCGGAGCGCGTCGGGGTCGTCCCGGTCCACCGGCACGAACCGGACCCCGGCCGGCGCGACGCCGGACACGCCCCGGGCGGCGCAGGTCACCTCGTGGCCCTGGGCGACGGCGAGCCGGGCCAACGCCCGGCCGAAGAACTGGGTGCCACCGAGAATGAGAATCCGCATCCGCCGATCCTGCACCCCGCATCCCCGAACAACCCCAGGGCTTAGCCGACAGCAGACCGTGATCATGAAGTTGTTGCCACTCGGCACGGCGTGTCTCGGCAACAACTTCATGATCAACGGGGAGAGTCCGGGGGTGGGAGAGAGCAGCGTTCTGGTTACCGGGGGGTCAGGCGGTTTGGGCGGGGCGGTGGTTGGCGCCTTCGCCGGGGCGGGGTGGCGGGTGGTCGTACCGCAGCGAACGGCCCGGCCCGGGTCGGGGCCGGCGGCGGACGACCTGGTCCGGGTGGTCGCGGACCTGGCCGAGCCGTCGGGCGCCGCGCGGGCGGTCGACGTCGCCGCCGGCGAGCCGGCCGCGCCGCTGCGGGCGGTGGTCAATCTGGTCGGGGGGTACGCCGGCGGCGGGCTGGTGCACGAGACGCCGGTCGAGGAGTTCGAGCGGATGTTCACCGTCAACCTCCGGCCGACCTACCTGGTCACCCAGGCGGCGCTGCCACACCTGGTGGCGGCCGGCGGTGGCGCTGTGGTCTGTGTCTCGTCCCGGGCGGCGCTGGCCCCGTTTCCCGGCGCGGCCGGCTACGTGGCGGCCAAGGCGGCGGTGCTGGCGTTCGCCAACGCGGTGGCCGTCGAGTACCGGTCCCGGAACGTGCGCTGCAACACAGTGCTGCCCAGCGTCATCGACACCCCGGCGAACCGGGCGGCCCAGCCCGACGCCGACCACTCCCGCTGGGTGACCCCGGAGGAGATCGCCCCGGTGGTCCGGTTCCTCGCGTCGGCGGACTCCGCGCCGACCAGCGGCGCCACCGTTCCGGTCTACGGGCGGGCCTGAGCCACCAACGGGCCGACGTCGTCGCCGCCGCTCGGCGACGGCAGCCAGCCCACCAGGTGGGACTGGATCTGCTCGGTCACCTCCTCGGCCGGGCGGCCCGCGTCCACCAGCACGAAGGTCGGGTACTCGGGAAGCGTCCGGTAGGCGGTGTCCGCCGCCGTCAGCCAGCTCATCGTCTCGTGGTCGGTGCCGCGTTCCTCGATCCGCCGGTACGCCTCGGCGGGGTCGACGGAGAGCAGGAACGTCACCTGCGGTGTCGGGAACAGTCGGTAACCGGCCCTGGCGAGCCGCTCCCACCGTTGCCCGCCGTGCGCCCTGATGCTCGCGTACTGGCAGGCCGAGTACCGGTCCATGACCGCTGTCCGTCCGGTGATCAGGCAACTGACCAGCGCGAGGGCGATGGCGAGCCAGCGCAGCACCGACTCCACGGCGAGGACGCCGTCGCGCCCGACGAGTCGTTGCGCGTCCGGCCGGCCCAGTCGGCGGGCGATCCGGCCGAGCCAGCGTCGCCCGCTGGCGTTGCGGCGGTAGGTGGCGGGGCGTCCGGCGGCGTTCAGCGCGTCGGCCAGCCGGTGCGCCTGGGTGGTCTTGCCTGAACCGTCGATGCCGATCAGGGCGACGGTGCGCAACCGGGCCCTCCGTCGTCGCATCCCCGATGATCTGGCCACCCTCCACAGGTTATCCGAACGCCGCATACCCCCTGTCCGATTTGTGGGCCTTGATTCCGGTTGGCACCCGACCGCGACGCCGGGAGGTGTGGCCGACCGGAATGCCGGGTACCGGAGTTCGAAACCCAACCGCCGGTCCACCGATACGACGACGGGAGATCCAGATGGCTGAGCGCGGGGACGAGAGTCTGGTGCACACCCTGAAAAAGGTCGCCGCCGTGCTCAAGCAGTCCGAGATCCCGTTCGCCCTGGGCGGCAGCTTCGCCGTGTACGCCCACGGCGGCCACTCCAGCGAGCACGACGTCGACTTCCTGATCCGGGAGGTGGACGTCGAGCCGGCGTTGGAGGCGCTGGTGGCGGCCGGCTTCGTCGCCGAGCGGCCGCCGGAGGACTGGCTGGTGAAGGTCTTCGACGACGGCCGGATGGTCGACCTGATCCACCGCCCGATCGAGACCCCGGTGACCGAGGAGACGTTCGCCGACACCGTCATCCGGCCGGTGGACGCGATCCACATGCCGGTGCTCTCCGCCACCCAGCTGATGGTGCACAAACTGCTCAGCTTCTCCCAGCACTACTGCGACTTCGCCCGTGGCCTGCCGCTGGCCCGGTCACTGCGGGAGCAGATCGACTGGGAACGGGTACGCAAGGAGACGCAGCACTCGCCGTACGCCGAGGCGTTCCTGGTGCTGCTGGACCGGCTGGAGGTGGTGTCGGTAGCCGGCACCCAGCCAGGAGAGGGGACATCGTGACCCACGATCGCGACATCGACACCGCGCCGCCGGACGAGTACGTCGAGGCCGAGATCCAGCGGCTGCTCGCCGAGGACCCGGCCGTGGCCGAGCAGGGGATCACAGTGGTCCGCCGGGAGAGCACCCTCGTGCTGTACGGCGAGGTGGAGAGCCCGCACCGACGGGAGGAGATCCTGCGTCGGGTGGCCGAACGTTTCCCGGACGTGCCGATCACCAGCGATATCGGGGTGATCCGCGTCCAGGCGCCCACGGAGATCGAGCAACTGCCCTGAGGGAGGTTTCATGGTGATCCGGATCGCCGCCGTGGGCGACGTGCATCTGGACCAGGACGTGGTCGGGCGGTTCCGGCCGGCGTTGGAGGAGCTGCCGGAGTGCGCCGACGTGCTGCTGCTGGCCGGGGACCTGACCCGGCACGGCACCGAGGCCGAGGCGCGCTGCGTGGCGGAGGAGTTCGGCGGGTTGGCGGTGCCGGTGGTGACGGTGCTCGGCAACCACGACCACCAGTGCGACCAGGTGCCGCAGGTGGTCAAGGTGCTCCAGGACGCGGGCATCACAGTGCTGGAGGGCAACGGCGTCGTCCTGGACTGCGCCGGCGGCCGGCTGGGCATCGCCGGCGTCAAGGGCTTCGGCGGCGGGTTCGCCGGGCGGTGCGCGAGCGACTTCGGCGAGCCGGAGATGAAGTCCTTCGTCCGCACCACCACCGAGAGCGCGGACAGCCTGGGCGCCGCGCTGCGTTCGCTGGACTGCGACCTGCTCGTCGCCCTCACCCACTACGCGCCGGTGCCGGACACGCTGGTCGGCGAGCCACTGGAGATCTACCCCTTCCTCGGCTCGTACCAGCTGGGTCAGGCGATCGACTCCGCGCCCACCGCGCTTGCCCTGCACGGGCACGCGCACGCCGGCAGCGAGCGCGGCACGACCCCCGGCGGGGTTCGGGTCCGCAACGTGGCGCACCCGGTGATCAAGCAGGCGTACAGCGTCTTCCACGTGGGCGATCAACTCGAGACCGACCAGGTTTCCCCGATCGGTTCGTCGGGTATTCAGCGGCCATGGAGCTGATTCTCTGGATTCTCGCAGTCGTACTCGTGGTCGCCGGCATTCTCGCGCTGTTCCGCCGGCAGATCCTGTGGGGCATCGTCCTCATCGTCGTCGGGCTGTTGGTCGGCCCGGGTGGCGTCAGCATCTTCAATTGACCTCCGCACCACATAACCGCACCGGGACCCGCCGGGGTCGCCGCGACCGGAGCTTCGTCCTCCCGACAGAAGCACCGGCCGCAGCGGCCCCGGCGCTTTCGTCGTGCCAGGTTTGCGTTCCCGCCCCCGCGGAAATATCTCGACCATGAAGACATCTCGGGAGGCGCCGGCCGCGACCGGCCGACGGACCTGGTGGGCCCTCGCCGGCTTCGCGGCGGCGGTCTTCGTGGCGGCCGCCATCGGCGGCCTGGGCGTGCAGGGCACCACCGAGGAGTACGCGAACCTGCGACAGCCCGGCTGGGCGCCACCCTCGTGGCTGTTCGGCCCGGTCTGGTCGCTGCTCTACGCGCTGATCGCGGTGGCCGGTTGGCTGGTGTGGCGCCGGGTCGGCTTCTCCCCCGCCCTCTGGGCCTGGACCGCCCAACTGGTCCTCAACGCGATCTGGACGCCGCTCTTCTTCGGCGCGGGGCAGTACGGGCTCGCGTTCGCCGAGATCGTGGTGATGTGGCTGGCGATCGGGCTCACCGTGGTGCTGTTCGCCAGGGTGTCCCGGGTCGCGGCGGCGCTGCTGCTGCCCTACTGGGCCTGGGTCACCTTCGCCGCCGCGCTGAACCTGTCGATCTGGCGGCTGAACGCCTGACCGACGGTGGCCCCGCACACCGGGAACCACCGCCGGCCTCCGCTCAGCAGCGGGGGACGTTCGGGATATAGCCGTCGTGACCGGTGTAGACGTACGCGTCGGCGATGTACCGGCCACTGCCGATCCGGTCCCAGATCGAGCTGGTGCCGAACGTGCCGGTGACCGAGGTGCCGCTGGTCTGGCACGCGATGGTCACCCGGGTGCCGTCGGCGACGGTGCCCACCGAGGCGTACCCGGTGCCGGGCCCGGAGCGGACGGTCAGTGGCGTGCCGCTGGTGTCGACGGTGCCGTTGCCGCTGCCCGAGGAGCACCCGTTGCCGCTGGTGTAGCTCTTGGTGCCCCAGTACAGCGCCAGGGTGCCGTTGAAGCGGACCTGGATGTCGGCGCCGTTGAGGCGCTGCTCGTAGTGCAGGTGCGGGCCGGTGGAGCCGCCGGTGCTGCCGACCCAGCCGATCACCTTGCCGTAGCCGACGGTCTGCCCGACCGAGACGTTGAAGCCGCTGAGGTGCGCGTAGTACGTGCTGTAACCGCCCCCGTGGTTGATTCGGACATATTTGCCATAACTGGTGCCGCCGAGGTCGGTCACCCGGTCGACGGTCCCCGGGGCACTGGCGACCACCGGGTCGCCCTGGTCGTCGGTGCGGTTGAAGTCGACGGCGTACGCCGGGCTGTGGTCCGACCGGGTCTGCCCGGACCAGGTCTGTCCGCACGGGAACGGCACCTTGAAGGTCGGCGCGGCCAGTGCCGGACTCGCCGGCACCAGTGTTCCCCCGACGAGCAGACCCGTCACCAGCAGGCTCATCCACCGCTTACGCATACAGCTCCTCCTATGTCGAAAACCTTCGATGAGGTTGCTACAGCCTGACAGATATCGCCAATCTTCGAAAGAGTCCCCCGCGCGGCCCGCCAGAGCGCTCACCAGGCAACTCCGAGGTTTCCGGATTGTTACTCGCTCGTGTCTGGCAGGGGGTGGACCGAACCGGATGCAAGCGCTTACATGTGTGCACGCCCAATCGGACCGGCGACGGGTCACCAGCAGAGACCGCGCCGGCTAGGAAGGAGGACGGCATGGCGGTCTTCACCAGACCACGCCAGGCCTTCGTGATCGCCGGTGCACTCGGGCTGGCGCTCAGCGCCACCGCCTGTGGCACCGGTAACGACAAGAAGAGCGACAAGGCAGGCTCCGCGGAGTGCGCCGCGTACGAGAAGTACGAGGGCAACGACGGCAAGAAGGTCTCCATCTACGCGTCCATCCGTGACGCCGAGGCCGACCTGCTGGAGCGGTCGTGGTCGCAGTTCACCGACTGCACCGGCATCGAGATCGCCTACGAGGGCAGCGGTGAGTTCGAGGCGCAGCTCCCGGTCCGCGTCGACGGCGGCAACGCGCCGGACATCGCCTTCGTGCCCCAGCCGGGCCTGGTGAAGCGGTTCGCCGACGCCGGCAAGCTCAAGCAGCTCGGCGCCGACACCAAGGCGCTCGCCGAGCAGAACATGCCGGCCGACTGGCTGAAGTACGGCACCGTCAACGGGACGCTCTACGGCGTGCCGCTCGGCGCCAACGTGAAGTCGTTCGTCTGGTACTCGCCGAAGACGTTCACGGAGAAGGGCTGGGAGGTCCCGCAGACCTGGGACCAGCTCATCGCCCTGAGCGACAAGATCGCCGCCAGCGGCATGAAGCCGTGGTGCGTGGGCGTCGAGTCCGGTGACGCCACCGGTTGGCCGGCCACCGACTGGATCGAGGACGTGATCCTGCGGACCCAGGGTCCCGAGGTCTACGACCAGTGGACCACCCACAGCATCCCGTTCAACGACCCGAGGATCGTCGACGCGGTGGACCGCGCCGGCAGCATCCTCAAGAACGACAAGTACGTCAACGGCGGCTTCGGCGGCGTCAAGAGCATCACCACCACCGCCTTCCAGGAGGCGGGCCTGCCGGTGACCACCGGCAAGTGTGCGATGCACCGTCAGGCGTCGTTCTACGCCAACCAGTTCCCCGAGGGCACCAAGGTGGCCCAGGACGGCGACGCGTTCGCCTTCTACTTCCCGACCATCGACCCGGCCAAGGGCAAGCCGGTGCTGGGCGCGGGCGAGTTCGTCGTCGCCTACGCCGACCGTCCCGAGGTCCAGGCGGTGCAGACCTACCTCGCCTCCGCCGAGTACGTGAACAGCCGCGCGAAGCTCGGCAACTGGGTCACGGCGAACAACAAGCTGGACATCGCCAACGTGGCCAGCCCGATCGACAAGCTCTCCGTCCAGATCCTCCAGGACAAGACGGGCACCTTCCGCTTCGACGGATCCGACCTCATGCCGGCCGCCGTCGGCGCGGGGACGTTCTGGAAGGGCATGGTCGACTGGCTGAACGGCAAGCAGACCGCTCCGGTGCTCCAGGGCATCGAGAGCAGCTGGCCTAAGTGATCCCGGCGGTGGCCCGGTCCGCGTGCGCGGGCCGGGCCACCGGCCGCCGTGGACCCGAGAGGGAGGGTTGATGGAGTTCGACTTCGCCGATGAGCAGCCGAAGCTCCTCATGCTGATGTACGGGCTGGTCGCCTTCGTGCTGGTGGTGGGCGGTCTGCTCCTGCTGCTCGACGTGGTGCCGGCCTGGTTCGCCAGGCGACGGGAGGCGCAGCTCGTCGCCGCCTCCACGAGTGGAGCTCCACTCACCCGCCGACCCCGACAGCGGGAGGGGCTCTTCGCGCTGTTCTTCCTGCTGCCGACGCTGCTGCTGCTCACCGTCGGTCTGGTCGTTCCGGCCATCCGTACCCTGCTGCTCTCCCTGATGAACGGGAGCAGCACCGAATGGGTGGGGCTGCGCAACTACGGCTTCCTGTTCTCCGACGACGCGATGCTCCGGGTCCTGATCAACACCCTGGTCTGGGTCCTGCTGGTGCCGTTGGTGGCGACCGCGTTCGGCCTGATCTACGCCGTTATGGTGGACAAGGCCCGGTTCGAGGCGGTGGCCAAGTCACTGATCTTCCTGCCGATGGCGATCTCGTTCGTCGGCGCGAGCATCATCTGGAAGTTCGTCTACGCCTACCGCGGCGAGGGCGACCAGATCGGTCTGCTCAACCAGATCGTCGTCAGCCTGGGCGGCGAGCCGAAGCAGTGGCTGCTCGAGTCACCGCTCAACACGCTCCTGCTGATCGTCATCATGGTGTGGATCCAGGCCGGTTTCGCGATGGTGGTGCTCTCCGCGGCGATCAAGGCGATCCCCGCCGACATCGTCGAGGCCGCCCGGCTCGACGGGGTCAGCCCGTGGCAGATGTTCTGGCAGATCACCATGCCGAGCATCCGGCCGGCGCTGATCGTCGTGATGGTGACGCTCACCATCGCCACGCTCAAGGTCTTCGACATCGTCCGGACCTCGACCAACGGCAACTACGACACCAGCGTGATCGCCAGCGAGATGTACAACCAGGCCTTCCGGTACGGCCAGAACGGGCAGGGCTCCGCGCTCGCGGTCTTCCTCTTCATCCTGGTCATCCCGGTCGTGATCTACCAGATCCGCAACCTCCGTCAGCAGCGGGAGGGCTGAGATGACCACTGCAACGCCCACCGTCGCCGCCGGCACCCAGAAGACCGGCGGCACCCCGTCCACGACGGCCGGCCGGGTCCGCAAGCGGCTGAACAGCCGCACCGCGACGCTCGTCTCGGTCGTCATCGCGGTGGTCTGGACCATCCCGACCTTCGGTCTGCTCATCTCCTCCCTCCGACCGGAGGACGAGATCAAGACCACCGGCTGGTGGACGGCGTTCACCAACCCGCAGTTCACGTTCGAGAACTACGAGCAGGTCCTGTTCGGGCGGTCGGCGTCCTCCGGGCAGCTCGCCGGGTCCTTCATCAACTCCCTGGCGATCACCATCCCGTCGGTGCTCTTCCCGCTGGCCTTCGCCTGTCTCGCCGCGTACGCCCTGGCCTGGATCAACTTCCGCGGCCGGGACTGGGTCTACATCGCGATCTTCGCGTTGCAGATCGTGCCGTTGCAGATGGCCCTGGTGCCGCTGCTGAAGTTCTTCTCCACCGGCGTCACCCTCGGCGGCGTCACACTGATGCCGGCCTGGGACCTTGTCGACGAGCAGAAGTTCGCCCAGGTGTGGTTCGCGCACACCTGCTTCGCGCTTCCGTTCGCCGTCTTCCTGCTGCACAACTTCATCTCGCAACTGCCGGGCGATCTGATGGAGGCGGCCCGGGTCGACGGGGCCACCCACCCGAAGATCTTCCGCACCATCGTGCTGCCGCTGATCACCCCGGCGCTGGCGGCGTTCGCCATCTTCCAGTTCCTCTGGGTCTGGAACGACCTGCTGGTCGCGCTGATCTTCGCCGGAGGCACCGACGAGACCGCCCCACTGACCGTCCGACTCGCCGAGATGGCCGGCACCCGGGGCAACGAGTGGCAACGGCTCACCGCGGGCGCGTTCGTCTCGATCGTCGTACCCCTCATCGTGTTCCTGTCCCTACAGCGCTTCTTCGTGCGAGGTCTGCTCGCCGGCAGCGTCAAGGGTTGACCCCCGCCCGCCGCCGCCCGGCCCCTCGGGCGGCGGCGGGCGCGTTGGGCACCCGGGCACCGAGCGAGGGAAACCGTGACGAAGATCGATGATGTCGCCCGACTGGCCGGAGTGTCCACGGCCACCGTCTCGCGGGCGCTGCGCGGACTGCCGACGGTCTCGGCCGCCACCCGGCGCCGGGTGCTCGCCGCGGCCCAGCAGCTCGACTACGAGGTCTCGCCGAGCGCGTCCCGACTGGCCGGTGGCCGTACCGGCACCGTCGCCGTCGTGGTCCCCCGGATCACCCGGTGGTTCTTCAGCACCGTCGTCGAGGCGGTCGAGGAGTACCTCCACCAGTCCGGCTACGACCTGCTGCTCTACAACCTGGGCGGCCGGGAGCAGATCCGCCAGCGGGTCCTGCGGACGGCCAACCTGCACAAGCGGGTGGACGCCATGATTCTCGTCGCCACCCCACTGCGGCGGTCGGACCTGAGCGCGCTGGCCACCCTGGACCTACCCGGAGTGACCATCAGCTCGGGCAGCAGGGTGCCCAACTGGCCCTGCGTACGCATCGACGACGTGGCGGCGGCGAGGGCCGCCACCCGGCACCTGATCGACCTCGGCCACCACCGGATCGCGCACATCTCCGGCGACCCGGACGACGAACTGGCCTTCACCACCCACCTCGACCGGCGTCGGGGCTACCAGGCCGCGTTGCGGGCCGCCGGTCTGCGACCCGACCCGAGCCTGGACGTCGAGTCCGGCTTCACCATCGACGGCGGCAACCAGGCCACCGCGGAGCTGCTGGCCCGCGGCGAACCACCGACCGCGATCGTCGCCGCCTGCGACGAGATGGCGATGGGCGCGATCACCGCCCTGCGCGACGTCGGCCTGCGGGTGCCGCAGGACGTCAGCGTGATCGGCATCGACAACCACGACCTGGCCGGCGTGCTGGGGCTCAGCACCATCGCCCAGCCCGCCGCCGAGCAGGGCCGGCTCGCCGCGCAACTGCTGCTCAACCCGCTCGGAGCCCGCACACCGGGCCCGATCATCAGGCAACCGGGCGCCGGCTACGACACCCCGGTGATCCTGCCCACTCGACTGGTGGTGCGGGAGTCGACCGCACCGCCCCGGGCAGACTGACAACCTGACCACCGCGCACCACGGGAGAAGACCCTGAACACCGATCCGACGCAGCAGACGCACTCCGGTCCCCCGGCCACCGGTTGGTGGACCGAGGCGACCATCTACCAGATCTACCCCCGTTCGTTCGCCGACTCGGACGGCGACGGGATCGGTGACCTTCCCGGCATCACCGCCCGCCTCGACCACCTGGTCGAGCTGGGCGTGGACGCGGTCTGGCTCTCCCCCTTCTACCCGTCCCCGCAGGCCGACGCCGGCTACGACGTGGCCGACTACCGTGACATCGACCCGCTGTTCGGGACCCTCACCGACGCGGACAAGCTGATCGCCGAGGCCCACTCGCGCGACCTGCGGGTGATCGTCGACCTGGTGCCGAACCACACCTCGTCGGCGCACCGCTGGTTCCAGGCGGCGCTGCCGGCCGCTCCCGGCAGCCCGGAACGGTCGCGGTACATCTTCCGGGACGGCCGTGGCCCGGCCGGGGACGAGCCGCCGAACGACTGGCAGAGCGTCTTCGGCGGTCCGGCCTGGACCCGGACGGTCGACGCCGACGGGCGGCCCGGCCAGTGGTACCTGCACCTGTTCGACACCGGGCAGCCGGACCTCAACTGGGACAACCCGGAGGTGCACGCCGAGTTCCTGGACGTGCTGCGGTTCTGGCTGGACCGGGGCGTGGACGGCTTCCGGGTGGACGTGGCGCACGGTCTGATCAAGCAGGCCGACCTGGCCGACTGGCAGGAGCCGCAGGAGATCCTCTCCGGCAACGAGGTCGACAAGCCCCGGCCGCCGATGTGGGACCAGGAGGGTGTGCACGAGATCTACCGGCAGTGGCGGCGGGTGCTCGACAGCTACCCCGGCGAGCGGGTGCTGGTCGCCGAGGCGTGGGTCGAGCCGGCCGAGCGACTGGCCCGGTACGTCCGCCGGGACGAGATGCACCAGGCGTTCAACTTCGAGTACCTGCTCGCCGCCTGGACCGCCCCGGCCCAGTACGCCGTGATCACCCGCTCGCTGGAGGCGACCGACGCGGTCGGCGCGCCGACCACCTGGGTACTGTCCAACCACGACGTGGTGCGGCACGCCTCCCGGCTCGGCCTGCCGGTGAGCGGCGGTCGACCCAACGGCATCGGCATCGGTGACCGGCAGCCGGACGCCGCCCTCGGTCTGCGCCGGGCCCGCGCGGCCACCCTGCTGATGCTCGCCCTGCCCGGCTCCGCGTACCTCTACCAGGGCGAGGAACTGGGGCTGCCCGAGCACACCACGCTGCCCGACGAGGCCCGGCAGGACCCGACGTGGGAGCGCAGTGGGCACACCCAGCGCGGTCGGGACGGCTGCCGGGTGCCGATCCCGTGGGAGGCCGACGCCCCGTCGTACGGTTTCGGACCGACCGACGCGAGCTGGCTGCCGCAGCCCGCGCTCTGGGCGGAGTACGCGCTGGACCGCCAGCGCGACGTGCCCGGCTCGACGTACGAGCTGTACCGGACCGCACTGCGGTTGCGGCGCTCGCACGGGCTGGGTCGCGGCACCCTGGAGTGGCTCTCCTCCGGCGACGAGGCGCTGACGTTCCGCAACGGCGAGCTGACCGTGCTGACGAACTTCGGCGACGTCCCGGTGCCCGTGCCGGCCGGCGCCGAGGTGCTCGCCGCCAGCGCGGCCCTGGACGACGACGGCGCGGTCCCGACCGACGTGACGGTCTGGCTGCGCGGCTGATCCCCACCGACCGGCCCGCCCCGACGAGTGACGCTGTCGGGGCGGGTCGGCCGGGCACGCTGTGGACCTGATGCCGCAAACGACTCACCCGCACCGCCACGCCACTCGCGCCGCCGCGCCGCCTCAAGATCGTGCTGTTTCCAGGATGTGGTGGCCTCAGCGTGGCGGGAGGCCACTACATCGTGGAAGTAGTGCGACCTTGAGGTGCGGCGCCGGGCACGACCGACGCGATGGGGCGAGCGCGACCCAGGCGGGTGCGGCGGGTGATCAGAGCCGGTCGGCGCGGGCGTGCAGCAGCTCGTGCACGTGGTCGATGTCCGTCGGCGAGCTGCGCGAGGCGAGCCAGTACATCACGCCGGTGGGTATGAAGAAGAGTTGGAACGCGGCCAGGCCGACGGCGAAGTTCAGCGGGGGCGGAAACGCCGTTCGGAGCGCCTGGAACGCCACCCCGACCAGCCCGTTGCCGGCCGCCCTGCCGACACCGTTGACCAGGTTGCCCAGGCTGTAGACGGTGCCCCGGTGCTCCGGCGGGTTGACGTCGGCGATCAGCGCGAACCAGTTCGGCGAGTTGGCCGAGGTCAGCGCCAGCGCCACGATGGCGGTGAGCAGGCTCAGCCCGACCGACGGTTCGGTGAAGACGCTGGCCAGTACCGCACCCACCACCGCGCCGCCGCTCGCGCCGTCCGGCACGTCGATGGTGACCGGCACGAAGAACAGCACCAGGTAGAACGGCAGCGCGGCGAGGACGCCGACGGCGGCGACCAGGGCGCGCCCCCGGGGCGTACGCCGTTGCAGGGCATCACCCACCAGCCCACCAACGATGGAGAGCACTCCGCCCAACTGGAACAGCGTGGCGAACACGCTGCCCACCACCACCGCCGTCGACGCGGAGTAGCCCTGTGCCTCGGCCCGCTCGGCGAAGAGCACCGGCAGCCAGACCAGCGAGCCGAAGGCGGCCTGCGCGGTCAGGCCCTGCAGGATCAGCCACCGGTTGGTCCGTCGGCCCAGGATGCGCGGCAGGTCGGCGCGGCTGATCCGGTAGTCGTAGTCCGCGCCGGCGTCGAGCCTGCCGGCCAGCTCCGGCTCGCTCTGACCACGCCGGATGTCGTACGTGAACAGGTAGGCCACCGTGGCGGCCAGGCCGACGCCGGTGAGCACCAGGAACGGGCGGCGCCAGTCGGCCGCGCCGAGCAACCCGCCGACGAGTGTGCCGGCCAGGGTGCCGACGCCCTGGGAGAGCCCCCAGAAGCTCATCACCAGCCCGCGTCGGGCCGGGGAGATCAGGTCGGTGACCACCGAGAAGCCCACCGAGCCGACCGCGCCGAGCCCGACCGCCGCGACCAGCTGCGCGACCAGGAACGTCAGGTAGCCACCGGCGAGGGCGCTGCCGCCGGTGCCCGCCGCCCAGAGCAGCGTGCCGACCATCAGCAGCGGCTTGCGGTTGGTCCGGTCGCCGACGTACGCCCAGCCCACCGCGGCCGCCGCGCTGACCAGGAAACTGACCGCGGTGACCACGCCGAGCAGCCGCCCCGGCACGTCGAACGCGTCGGAGATCGGCCCGTACAGCGGCGGGACCAGCCCGATCGCCACGTTGTCCAGCGAGGCGAGCAGCACGAACACCACGACGCTGTACAGCCGGTGCACGCGCCCACCGCCCCGACCGTGCGCGCGCTGGCCGGGCCCGCCACTGGTCACCGTCATGACCGGCAGCAAACCAGACGTCGCCGAGGAGATCGTCACGCGGGTGGGCGCCGATCACGGTGGACCGGCACCCACCCGCGTCGATCCCGACGCTCAGCGACGGTCGAGAACCGACCCCCGCGCGGCGGCGTACCGCTCCCGCACCGCGGGCACCGGCTCGGCCGCGTACTCCTCGGTGCCCTCGACCGCCCAGTCGGGTGGCGTGGCGCCACCCAGGGCGACCCAGGCGGCCTGCCGGGCGGCGCCGTCGGCCACGTACTCCCCGGGCGGTGGGACGACCACCGGGCAGCCGAAGACCTGCGGGGCGATCCGACGCACCGCGGCCGAGCGGGCTCCACCGCCGACCAGGATGACCCGGCGGACGGTGGCGCCCTGCGCGACCAGCGCGTCCAGGCCGTCGGCGAGGGCGCAGAGCATGCCCTCCACTGCCGCCCGGGCGAGGTGCGCGGGGGTGGAGGTGCGCAGCGTCAGCCCGTGCACCGCGCCGGTGGCGAGCGGCAGGTTCGGCGTCCGCTCGCCCTCCAGGTAGGGCACCATGACCAGCCCGTCGGCGCCGGCCGGCGCGGAGAGCGCCAGGTCGGCCAGCTCGTCCAGGCTGACGCCGAGCAGCGCGGCGGCGGCGTCCAGCACGCGGGCCGCGTTGAGCGTGCAGACCAGCGGCAGGAAGCGACCGGACGCGTCGGCGAAGCCGGCGACGGCGCCGCTGGCATCTGCGGCCGGCACGTCGGCCACGCTGAACACGGTGCCGGAGGTGCCGATCGAGACGACGACGTCACCCGGGCCGGCGCCGACGCCGAGCGCGGCGGCGGCGTTGTCCCCGGTGCCCGCGCCGAGCAACGCCCCGCCCGGCCCGCCCAGGGCGTCGGCCAGCTTCCCGGCCGACTCCGCCGGGCCGAGCACCTCGGGCACCACCAACTGCCGGCCGAAGCCCCGCTCCAGCAGGTCCAGCCGGTAGTCGCCGGTCGCCGGCGACCAGTAGCCGGTGCCGCTGGCGTCACCCCGGTCGGTGCGCAGCGCGCCCAACCCCGGCGCGCCGGCCAACCGCCAGGTCAGCCAGTCGTGCGGCAGGCAGACGGCGGCCACCCGGGCAGCCGACTCCGGCTCGTGCCGGGCCAGCCAGCGCAGCTTGGTGATGGTGAAGCTGGCCACCGGCACGCTGCCGGTGGCGTCGGCCCAGAACCGACGGCCGGCCGCGCCGCCGCCGGCCTCCTCGACGAGGTCGGCGGCGGCGTCGGCGGACCGGGTGTCGTTCCACAGCAGCGCCGGGCGGACCACCCGGCCGTCCTCGTCGAGACACACCATGCCGTGCTGCTGGCCGGCGACGGAGATCGCCGCCACGTCGGCCAATCCGCCGGCCTGGTCGGCGGCGCTGCGCAGCGCCTGCCACCAGGCTTCCGGGTCGACCTCGGTGCCATCCGGATGCGGTGCCCGACCCTGCCGCAGCAGGGCCCCGGTCTCCGCGTCGCGGACAACCACCTTGCAGGACTGGGTGGACGAGTCAACGCCTGCGACCAACGGCATGGCGGCGGGCCTCAGCGAGCGCCGAGCAGGTGCTCGACGGCGAGTTGGTTGAGCCGGACGAAGGCGAAGCCCCGGGCGGCCACCGCGTCCACGTCGACGTCCTCGAACGCGGAGCGGTCGGCCAGCAGCTCCTCGTAGCCCTCGCCGTCGTTGAGCGTCGGCGTGCTCAGGTCGCCGACCTTGCTGGCGGCGAGCGCCTCGACCACCTCGGGGTCGGCACGGAACGCCGCAGCCCGCTCCTTGAGCAGCAGGTAGGTGCTCATGTTGGCCGCCGCGGAGGCCCAGACGCCGTCCATGTCCTCGGTGCGGGAGGGCTTGTAGTCGAAGTGCCGGGGCCCGTCGTAGGCCGGCCCGCCGTTCGGGCCGCCATTCTCCAGGAGGTCCACCAGGGCGAACGCGTTCATCAGGTCACCGTGGCCGAAGACCAGGTCCTGGTCGTACTTGATGCCCCGCTGGCCGTTGAGGTCCAGGTGGAACAGCTTGCCCTGCCAGAGCGCCTGGGCGATGCCGTGGGAGTAGTTGAGCCCGGCCATCTGCTCGTGCCCGACCTCGGGGTTGAGGCCGACCAGCTCCGGGTGCTCCAACTGGGAGATGAAGCCGAGCGCGTGCCCGATGGTCGGCAGCAGGATGTCGCCGCGCGGCTCGTTGGGCTTGGGCTCCAGCGCGAACCGCAGGTTGTAGCCCTTGTCGACGGAGTACTGGGTGAGCAGGTTGACGGCCTCGCGGTAACGGTCCAGCGCGGCGCGGACGTCCTTGGCGAGGTCGTATTCCGAGCCCTCGCGGCCACCCCACATCACGAAGGTGCTGGCGCCCAGCTCGGCCGCCAGGTCGACCTGACGCAGCACCTTGCGCAGCGCGTAGCGACGGACGTCGCGGTCGTTGCTGGTGAAGCCGCCGTCCTTGAAGATCGGGTGGGTGAAGAGGTTGGTGGTGACCATCGGCACCACCAGCCCGGTCTCGTCGAGGGCCTTGCGGAACCGGGCGATGTGCTGGTCGCGGGTCGCGGCGTCGGCCCCGAACGGGATCAGGTCGTCGTCGTGGAACGTGATGCCGTACGCGCCGAGCTCGGCGAGCCGGTGCACCGCCTCGACCGCGTCCAGCTCGGGACGGGTGGCGTCGCCGAACGGGTCACGGGCCTGCCAGCCCACGGTCCAGAGCCCGAAGGAGAACTTGTCGGCGGGGGTGGGACGGGGTGCCATGAGCTACCTCCGGGGTGATGGTGTCAGGTATTTGTTCAGCGATTGAATTATTTGCCCACCCTATGGCAGTGTCAAGGGGTGAGCCCCACCCACGCCCCGGCCGGCGCCGTTCGACAGAACAGCCTGCGAGAACTGAATCTCGCCCTGGTCCTGGGCCGGATCGCCGCGGCCCGTCGACCTCCGTCCCGCGCCGACCTGGCGACCGCCACCGGCCTGACCAGAGCCACCGTCTCCGCCGTGGTGGAGGACCTGCTGGCCGGCCGTCTGGTCAGTGAGTCCGACCCGGCGCCCCGCTCCGGCGCCGGCCGCCCGGCACGCGGGCTGGTCCTCGCCGACGAGGGGCCGGCAGGGCTCGGCCTGGAGGTCAACGTCGACTATCTGACGGTCTGCGTCGTGGACCTGGCCGGTCAGGTCCGGCACCGTACGGTGCGTCGGGTCGACCTGCGCCCGGTGGTGCCCGCCGACGCCCTGGCCCACCTGGTCGAGCTGGCCGAAGCAGCCCGGGCCGACGTCGCCCGGCACGGCCTCACAGTGGTCGGGGCGGCGCTGGCGGTGCCCGGCCTGGTGGACGACGCGGGAGTGGTCCGGCTCGCGCCGAACCTCGGTTGGCGCGACGTGGACGTCCCCGCGGTGCTCGCCCAGCACCCGCCGCTGATCGAGGAGGTCCCCGGCGTCCCGGCGCTGGTGGTGGACAACGAGGCCAACCTGGCCGCGCTCGGCGAGCTGCACTCCCGGCCACCCGGGCCGTCCAGCTTCCTGCACATCTCCGGTGAGGTCGGCATCGGCGCCGGCATCGTGCTGGACGGGGCGCTCTTCCGTGGCGTCCGGGGGTGGAGCGGCGAGATCGGTCACCTGCCGGTCCATCCCGAGGGCCGGCCGTGCCGCTGCGGCGGGCAGGGCTGCCTGGAGCAGTACGCCGGTCAGGAGGCCATCGTGTCCGCCGCCGGGCTGGCGCGGGCGGAGCTGCCCGCCGACACCGCCACCGCCCGGCTGGCCGAGTTGGCCGATGCCGGCGACGCCGACGCGCTGCGGGCGTTGCACGACGCCGGAACGGCGCTCGGCGTCGCGGTGGCCAGCGTCGTCAACCTGCTCGACCTGGACACCGTCGTGCTCGGCGGCGGCTACGCGGCGCTCGCCTCGTGGCTGTGCCCCCCGGTGCTCGCCGAGATCGACGCCCGGGTGCTCACCGCCGCCTGGTCCCCGGTCACTGTCCGTCCGTCGACGCTCGGCGCGGAGGCCGCCGCTGTCGGCGCCGCCGGGTCGGTGGTCCGCCGGATCGTCGCCCAGCCCGTCGGTTGGCTCGCCCGCACGAGCTGACCCTCGCCCAGCGCCGTGGTCGGCTGGCGCCCGGGATCGGTACCCTTGCCCCCAGGCAGCGATCCCCTGGTGAGAAGTCGAGAGGCAGCATGCGCACACCTCGTCAGACGCGAGCCGGCGTCCGGCGGTGACCACGACCCGGCAACCCGGCGGCACCCCGTTGCCGGCCGACGCGCGGTTGGCCCGTGAACTACTCGACGGGCTCGCCGAGGCGATTCTGACGACCGACGAGACCGGCCGGGTCACGCTTGTCAACGCCATGGCGGCGGAGCTGCTGCCGGAGATCAGCGCCGGCACCGCGCTGCCGGACTGCAACGTGACGCCCCTGGCCCAGGCGGTCGCCAGCGGAGCCGACCACTTCACGGCCGAGCACCACGGCCGACGGCTGAGTGGCGCCCGACGGCACCTCGCCGGCGGTCGCTACGCGTGGTATGTCCGCGACGTCACCGAGGACCACCGTCACACCGCCGCCCTGCTCGCCGAACGCGCCCGCACCGCGTTCCTCGCCGAGGCGGGCAGCCGACTCGCCCTGACCCTGCACCGCGACGAGGTGCTGCGGGCCGTCACCACGCTCGCCGTCCCGGTCCTCGCCGACGTCGCCGTGGCACTGCCCCGGTCGCCCGCGCCGGCCGAGCCGCACGCGCGGTGGACCCGGTACGCCGACGGCGCGCCCGCCCCGGTCGGCGGGCTCGCCGGGCCCACGCTGGCCAGCACCGTCCCCGGACTCGCCGAGGCGCTCGCCGGCGACGTCACCGAGCCGGGCCGCTGGCCGGACGCTCCGCACGCCGACCTGGCCGGCATGCTGCCGCTCGACTTCGGGCCTCCGGGCGCGCTGCTGGTCACCCCGCTCCTCAGCGCCGGCGGGTCGGCCGGCGCGCTGCTGCTCGTCCGTCGGGGTGGGCGACAGGGTTTCGACAGCCGCGAGGTCGAGCTGGCCCGGGAGTTCGCCGCACGCGCCGGTGCCGCGCTGGCCACCGCCGACCTGCACGGCGAGCAGGCCCATCTGGCCCGGGTGTTGCAGACCAGCCTGCTCCCGCCCGACCTGCCCGCCGTCAACGGGGTACGGATGGCCGGGGGCTACCGCGCGGCGGGCGACACCCTGCGCATCGGCGGCGACTTCTATGAGGTGTTCCCGCACGCCGACGGCGCCCTGTTCGCGCTGGGCGACGTGTGCGGTCGGGGCGTGGGCGCCGCCGTGCTGACCGGTCGGGTCCGCCAGTGTCTGCAGACGCTGCGCCTGGTCGAGCGGCGCCCACTGGAGCTGATCCACCTGCTCAACCAGGCGTTGCTCGACGCGCCCGACGCGGCGCGGCGCAGCCAGCTCACCACGGTGCTGCTCGGCTCGTTGGAACGCCTGCCGACCGGCCTCGACGTACGGATCGCCGGCGGTGGGCACCCGGCGCCACTGCTGGTCACCGCCGACGGCACCGTCACCCCGGTCCCGGTCGGAGGCATGCCGGTCGGGGCGTTGACTGCCGCACGTTTCGCCGAGACCCGGGTACGCCTCGGTCCGGGCGATCTGCTGCTCGCGTACACCGATGGGGTGACCGGGGCGCGCGGCCCGCGGGACGCGGCGGTCTTCGGCGAGGCCCGGCTGCGGGCCACGCTCGCGGCGGCGGCCGGGCAGCCTCCGGCGGCGTTGATCGACAGGGTCCTCGCGGCGGTCGACGACTGGCTGGACGGCCAGGCGCACGACGACGTGGCGATGCTGGCGCTCGGCGCGTCGACCTCGGCGTGAGTGACCGGCGGCGGGTGCGCGTGGCCGCTCTGGTCAGGCGGTGCGCGCCACCGGTGGGTCGCCGGCCGGCCACTCCCGGGTGGGCGCGACGGCCCGTTCCGGGTGGCTCGACGGGCCCGTCCACGGCGCGCGCGCCTGCCGGCCGGCGTCGACCGGCCGTCCACCGGGTCGGTCCGGGCCGTCCGGCCAGTCCGCCTCCGGCGAGTCGCCCGGCACCGGGGCGTTGCGGCTCTGCTGACGGCGGGCGACCTCGTCGAACTCGCTGATACCGCGCAGCAGCGCGTCGCGGCCCACCGGGCTCATCGCGGTCAGCACGGCGGCGAGCTTGGCCTGCCGGTCGGCCCGCAGCTCGGCGAGAAGCCGGCGGGCCTCCGGGGTGAGATGCAGCGAGATCTCCCGCCGGTCGAAGCGACCCGGCTCACGTTCGAGCATGCCGGCGGCGACCAGCCGGTCGCAGAGCCGGCTGGCGGAGCTGAGCAGCATGTCGAGTCGGGTGGCCAGCCGGCGCAGGTTGATCCCGTCGTACTGCTCGACGACCATCACCGCGCGTAGCTGCGCTCCGGAGACCCGGTTGGCGGTCCCCTCCCGGGCGGATTCCCAGATGCCCAACAGGGCAGCGGCCGCCGCGTCCACCGCGGCAGCCATACTCGTCTCAGGGTCCGTCGGACGATTCAGTTCGGCCATGGTGGCCCGAGAGTACTCCGAACCCACTGGTGGTCGAGCTTTCCGTGAGGGAGTGACGATGAGCGAACCGGTCAACCGGGCACGACGTGCCCTGAACCAGGCGCCGGCCGACCGAGTCGTCGACGGAATCAGCGCGGTGCTCGCGTCCACGTACGGGATCACCGAGGTCGAGCTGTACCAGGTCGACTACCGGCTCGCGGAGTTGCTGCCGCTCTCCGAGGCCGATCCGATCACCGGCCCCGGGCACCCCGCCTGGCGCGCCTTCGACCACCAGTCGCCGGTCGTGAGCGACGGCGCGGCCTGGTTGCCGGTCACCATGCGTGGTGAGCGCCGTGGGGTGCTGCACCTGTCACCGGTGCCGGACGAGCCGCAGGTCCTCGCCGCGCTGGCCGAGATCGCCACCGCGCTCGCGCACGAGGTGGCGGCGGTCTCCGCCGGCACCGACGTCTACCGGGCGGCGCGCCGGTCCCAGCGCCTCACCCTCGCCGCCGAGATGCAGTGGGACCTGCTCCCCGGTCGCAGCCGGATCCGCCCCTCGTTCAGCCTCGCCGGGCAGTTGGAGCCGGCGTACGCCGTACGCGGCGACAGCTTCGACTGGTCCGACGACGGGCAGCGGCTCTGGTTGTCCACCATCAACGGCACCGGCGAGGGCGTCGAGGCGTCCCTGCTCACCTCGTTGGGCACCCAGGCGCTGCGTAACGCGCGCCGGGCCGGGCTGAGCCTTGCCGACCAGGTCGCCCTCGCCGACCAGGCCATCTACGACCTGTACCGGGGCGAGCGGCACCTCTCCGCGTTGCTGATGGAGCTGGATCTGGAGTCCGGGCTGATGACGGTGGTGGACGCCGGCTCACCCCGACTCGTCCTGCTGCGCGGCGGCGAGGTCACCCAGCAGCCGCTGGAGGCGCAGTTCCCGATGGGCATGTTCGAGGCCACCGACTACCACGAGCAGAAGCTGCCGCTGGAGGTCGGCGACCGGCTCTTCGTCGTCAGCGACGGGGTGGTGGACGCCACCGGGCAGCAGGTGCGCTACGGCGAGACGGCACTGGAGCGCTTCCTGCGCCGGACCGGGCCGATGTCGCCGCTGGACGCCGTCCGCTCGCTGATCGGCGACCTGCGCGCGTTCGTGGCCGGTGACCTGGTCGACGACGCGGTGGTCGTCTGCCTGGACTGGACCGGCCCGCAGGCGTGACGGTCAGTACGCTCCGCGCCCGTTGAGCACCGCGCCGACGGTCTTCCAGAGGATGGTGAGGTCGGCGGCGAGGGACCAGTTCTCCACGTAGTAGAGATCGAGTCTGATGCCGTCCTCCCAGCTCAGGTCGGAGCGGCCACTGACCTGCCACAGCCCGGTCATGCCCGGCTTGACCAGCAGCCGCCGCGCCACGTCACCGTCGTAGCGGGCGACCTCGGACGGCAGCGGGGGACGCGGCCCGACCAGGCTCATCTGGCCCAACAGCACGTTCACCAACTGCGGTAGCTCGTCGAGCGACCACTTGCGCAGCAACCGGCCGACCCGGGTGACCCGGGGGTCCTGGCGCATCTTGAACATCAGGCCGTCGGTCTCGTTGCGCGCTGCCAGCTCGGCGAGCAGCGCGTCCGCGTTGACCACCATGGTGCGGAACTTGAAGACGCCGAACTCCTGCCCGCCCCGACCGACGCGGACCTGTCGGAACAACACCGGGCCCCGGCTGTCCAGTTTGATGGCCAGCGCGATGAGCGCGATCAGTGGTAGCAGCACCGCCAGCGCCAGCGACGAGACGGACCTGTCGACCAGGCCCTTGACGAGCTTGCGCGCGCCCCGGAACTCCGGCGCCTCGACGTGGATCAGCGGCAGGCCGGCCACCGGGCGGGTGTGGATCCGCGGGCCGGCGACGTCGGTGAGGGCGGGCGCCACCACCAGGTCGACGCCGGTTCCCTCCAACTGCCAGCCGAGGCGGCGCAGCCGGGCCGCGGTCAGCTCGCCGGAGGCGGTCACCGCGACGGTGTCCGCGCCGATCGCGGTGGCGGCCTCCGGGATGCCTCGGAACGACCCCACCACGGGTACGTCACCGAGCCGCTGCGCCACCGGCGCGAGCAGCGCGTCCGGGATGCAGGCGCCCACCACCTGGTAGCCGGCGTACGGCTCGCGCCGCAACGTGTGCACCAACTCCAGCACGTGGGCGGTGTCGCCGACCACGAGCACCCGGCGGGACCAGCCGGCGCCCACCGAGCGGGCCCGGTGCAGGCGCTTGCGGGCGGCGAACCGCGCCACCTCCAGCCCGACCGTGCCCACCGCGAACGAGATGCCGAGGAAGCCCCGGGAGACGCCGACGTCGGCGATGTAGCCGACGATGGCGATCGCGCCGGCCAGGCGCAGGCTGGCGGAGCTGACCCGCCGGTACTCGTCCGCCCCGTAGCCGATCACCCGGTCGTCGTAACAGCCGAGCGCCTTGAGCGAGATGAGCCAGGCCAGCACCAGCCCGGGGGCGACCAGGACGTAGGGGATCTTGGAGCCGGTCGGCTCGCCGTCGCCGAAGCGGAGCACGTAGCCCACGAGGAGTGCCACGATCAGGATCGTGGTGTCCAGCACCACCAGAACCCGGACGTAGGATCGTTCGTCGGCGCGTGCGGCGAGCCCGCCGCGACGACCGTCGGGCTCCGCCGACGTGGCGGGGGTCATCAGTGTCGCCGCGCTCACCGGCCCTCCCCCTCTGTCTCAGGATGGCCCCGGCCGACGGGTCGGACCGGAAGCGGACGACCATGCCGGAACAGTCGACATCCTGCCTCGATAACTATGACTGCCGATTGCTTCCGACGTATTGCCGTCACTTTTCGTCAACCCAGTGGCCAGAAAGGGCCCGCCGCGCCGGATCGGCGTACGGCAGGCCCCCTGGCGTCTGAGCGTCGGATCAGCGCGGCGCCGGTGGACGCCGGGCGATGGCGCTGAGGAAGATGCTGCCGATCTCGCTCGGGTCCTTGGTGACGAAGACGTCACCACCGGTCACCTTCGTGATCGACTCCAGCTCGGCCTTGCTGACGCCCTCGCCGATACCGATCATGATCACCTGGACCGGGCGGTCCGGGTCGGCGAGTTCCTTGAGCTTGGCCAGCAACTGCTGCTGGCTGATGCCGTTGTCGTCCTCGTTCTTACCGTCGGTGAACAGCACGATCGAGTTGACCCGGCCGGGCTGCCAGTTCTCCTGCACGGCCTGGTAGGCGGCCAGCATGGTGTCGTAGAGGCCGGTGTCGCCGCTGGAGGGCTTGACGGTGGCCAGCGCGCCCTCCAACTGGGCGCGCTGCGCGGAGAGCGGACCGATGGGGACCAGCTCCCGGTAGTCCCGGCTGCCGACCAGCTTCGTGGAGAAGGTCCACAGGCCGATCGACCAGGAGTCGTCGAAGAGGCCGAGGCCGCGCCGGGCCGCGTCGACGGTGACCTCCTCCCGGCTGCGGTTGTTGGCGCTCGGCACCTCGTCCTTCATCGAGCCGGAGACGTCGATGACGGCGAGCATCCGGCCGGACTGGGTGGCGATCGACCAACTGGACACGACCCGCTGGATGGCGGCCGGGTCCAGGCCACCGGCAGCGGTGCCACCGTTCGCCGGCGTGGTCGGCGCGCCACCGGCCGGGCTCGGCGCGCCCTGCGGCGCCTTGAAACCGTCGCCCCAGTTGCCGTCCGGCGCGCGCAGCGACTGCGCGGCGAGCCGGTCGCGGAACGAGGGGCTGGTGAGCAGCTCGAACAGCACCCTTGCTGCGGACGCCTTGCTCGGCTCGATGCCGGGCAGCACCGCGTACGGGTAGTCCAGCGGCATCGGCGCGGGCTCCATGTAGAGCGCGGCGAGCGGCACCGGCGGCTTCTTGCTGTTGTACGCGATCACGTCTTCTTCGGACAGCGCCGCCGCGCCGAGACCACTGGCGATGGAGGTCGCGTCGTTGGCCGTCGGAAAGCGGGCCAGCAGGTCGTTGCGGAGCGAGGAGCGTCCGGTGGCCAGCGCGCGCAGCGCGCCGACAGTGTTGCGCTGGGCGTCGCCGCCGGCCCCGTTGGCGGCCGCCGTCAACGAGAGCAGGCCGGACAGGCCCGCCGCGTCGCGGGTCGGCTCGACGATCCCGGTACGCAGCGGGGTGCTCGAGTTGTTGACCTCCTTGAGCAGGTCGGTCCAGTTGAACTTCTTCTCCGGCCAGCCGAGCCGGTTGGCGATCGGCTCGGGCATCGCGACGACGATCGGGCTGCGGGCGATGGACGCGCCGTTGGTCGGGGCGAACGCGGTGGCGTCCTTCTTCAGTCGCAGCAGCCAGGTCGACGAGTCCGGCACCCAGACGTCCGGGCTGACGGCGGTGCCACTGGCCTGCCCCACGCCGGCCAGCACGGCGCCGTGCTTGGCCGCCACCACGGCGGCCACGTCGACCGGGTCGGACGCGGAGACATCGACCCGGATGCAGGTCGGACCCACCGCGGCGCCGTCCTTGACCCACTGCGACGCTGCGGCGTCCACCGCTGGCGCCAACTCCGAGGCGACCGCCACGGCGAGCCGAATCTCCCCGGAGCAGCTGGGTTGGATCAACTCCCGATAGCCGAACCACGCGCCGGTCGTGACGACGAGGACCCCCGCCGTCGCGGCGGCGGCTGCTAGGTGGAGTTTCGAACGCATGCGATGGCGGCCTGCAGACACGGTGACCATCTTGCGTACAAGGTGCCGTCTCTGCCACATCCGTTCGGCCTAAAGTTACGCAGGAGAAACAGTTGACCTCTATTTCGCGACGCAGAGTGACGGACTGGACCCGTGGCGTGGCCGAACCAGTGTCACCCTCGCGTATCGACAGTGACCGTCACGGCAGCACGCAGGTCGGGCTCGGCACCGGCACCGGCTCGCCGACCGCCTCCAGGAGACCGCTGTCGATGTCGCGGCGGAAGACCCGCACCATGTCCGCCCGCTCGTCGGCGACGTAGAGGTGCTGCCCGATCAGCGCGAAGTGCCGGGGCCACTCGCCACCGGTGTCCACTTCGGCCACCAGTTCGGGCACCTCACCGGCGAGCGCGAAGACCGCCACCGTCCCCACCCCGCGATTGGCGACGTAGAGGAACCTGCCGTCTCCGGCGACAGCGATCTCCGACGGCTGGACATGACCGGACCTCTCACTCGCCTCGACCCGGCCGCGCTGCTGCAACGCGCCGTCGTCGGTCATCGCGTACGCGGTCACCGACGCGTCCAACTCCCCGACGAGGTAGCAGCGCCGGCCGTCCGGGTGCCGGGCCAGGTGTCGGGGCCCGCTGCCGGGCGTCGCGTGGACCCGGGGAGCGCGCGGCACCAGTCGGCCGGTCGCGCCGTCCAGGTCGTACCGGTAGACGGAGTCGGTGCCGAGGTCCACGGCGAGGATCGGCCCGCGGCCGGCGCCCGGGGAGACCATGTGCGCGTGCGCGCCGTCCTGGCGCTCCGGATCGGGGCCGTGCCCCTCGTGCACCACCAGATCGGAGCGCTCGCCGGGCACGCCCCGCCCGTCGAGCGGGAAGACCGCGACGCTGCCGCTGCCGTAGTTGGCCGCCAGCAGGTGGTCGCCACCGGGCGTCACCGCCAGATGGCAGGGCTCCGCGCCGCCGCTGGACCGGCTGCCGAGCGGATCGAGCGCGCCGTCGGCGTCGACCCGCCAGGCGCTGATCTCGCCGTCGGGCAGCTCGTTGACCGCGTAGAGCACCGGGAGGGTGGGGTGCCGTGTCAGGAAGGACGGGGACGCGGTGACCGCCACGGTCCCGAGCGGTGTCAGCGCCCCGGTGCCCGGGTCGCGTCGCGCCGCGACGATGCCGCTGCTCCGACCACCACTCTGCGCGGTGTAGCCCCCGATGTGGACGAGCTGACCCTCACCATTCACGTCCCACTCCTCCGCCGACGTCCTCCGTTGATCCAACCAGAGGCTGCCCGCGTTGCCCGTCCGTTAACCGGGTTTCCGGCCCGGATCTCAGGCCGCCGGCACCGGCTCGCCACGCTGCCGGGCCACGTGCTCGACCAGAGAGATCAACACCATCTTGCCGGACTGCCGGTCCCGGGCGTCACAGAGCACCATCGGCACGTCCGGGTCCAGGTCCAGCGCCCGGCGTACGGTCTCCAGGTCGAATCGGCGGGAGTCGTCGAAGCAGTTCACGCCGACCACGAACGGGATGCCCCGCTGCTCGAAGTAGTCGATGGACGGGAAGCAGTCGGCCAGCCGACGGGTGTCGGCCAGCACCACCGCGCCGAGCGCGCCGAAGGCCAGCTCGTCCCAGAGGAACCAGAACCGGTCCTGGCCCGGCGTGCCGAACAGGTAGAGCTGTAGGTCGTCGTTGATGGTGATCCGACCGAAGTCCATCGCCACGGTGGTGGTCGACTTGCCCTCCACCCCGGAGGTGTCGTCGGTGCCCACCCCGGCGCCGGTCAACACCTCCTCGGTCTGCAACGGACGGACCTCGCTCAACGCGCTCACCAGCGTGGTCTTGCCGGCCCCGAAGCCCCCCGCGATGAGGATCTTCAGTGCCAGCGGGATGGTGGTGCTGGTGTCCGCCTGGTCACAGCGCACGGAGTCCACTGACCACCGCCTTGAGGATGTCGTCGTCGGGAAGAATGCCGGCGGCCGGCGGCTCGTGCACCGCCACCAGACCCTCGGTCACGAGGTCGCCGAGGAGGACCCGGACCACACCGACCGCGAGGTCCAGCTCGGCGGCCAGCTCGGCCACCGACACCGGCCGGCGGGCCAGGCTGACCAGTCGGCGGTGCTCCGGCAGCAGGCGCGGGTGGCCCGCCGCGTCCACGGCCGCCGCGGCCACCACGAACGCGACCAGGTCGAAGCCGTCGACGGCGGGACGCACCCGGCCCCCGGTCAGGGAGTACTGGCGCATCACCGGCCCGGCGGCGTCGTCCAGCCACTCGTGCTGCGGGCCGGGCGGCTCAGTCCGCATCACCGGCTCCGGCCGACGACCGGGCCGGCGCGGCGAGACTCTCCCCCACCCGGATGACGAGCATCGCCATCTCGTAGGCGACCAGCCCGATGTCCGCGTCCGCGTCGCTGACCACCGCCAGGCAGGCGCCCTGACCGGCGGCGGTGACGAAGAGGTACGCCGACTCCATCTCCACCACCGTCTGCCGGACCGGACCGCCGTCCACGTGCCGGCTGGCGCCCCGGGCCAGGCTGGAGAAGCCGGCGGCGAGCGCGCAGAGGTGCTCGGCGTCGTCGGGCGTCAACTCGGCGGTGCGGCCGAGCAGCAGACCGTCGGCGGACAGGACCACCGCCTCCCGGGCGGCCGGTACGCGTTGCACCAGCTCGTCGAGCAGCCAGTCGAGGCCGGCGCTCTGCTTCGTCGAATTCGGCACTAGGCGTCCCTCTCAGTCGCGGTCGGGGTTTCGGGATGCGATGGCGGGGCGGGCGTCCGGGGACTGACGACGGTGGCGCGTCCACGTGCCGTACCCGCCTGGAGCGCCGCCATCACCCGCCGCACCTCCTCCGGCGAGCGGGGTGACGGCATGTCGGTGACCGTCGACCGGGCCTGGACGGCGGGGGTACGCCGCCGCACGCGCTGGGGCAGGCCGTCCGGCTCGTCAGCGGTCCCGGTCGAGGTCGGCGGGTCGGCGGTGGCCGTTGACGTGACAGTGGTCGGCGCGTCGGCGGGTCCGGCCGGCAGGGCAGCCGCCGCGCGGGTACGGGGCCGGGCCGGGCCACCCCGACGGGCCGTGCGGGCGAGCCGTCGAGCCGGATCGGCCGACGCGTCCCCCACCGACGCCGGGTCCGGTCCGGCCGGCGGCTCGGCGGTGACCAGCTCGCTGGGGACCAGAACCACGGCTGTCACCCCGCTCTCCCCGCCCGGACGCAACCGCACCCGGACGTGGTGTCGGGCAGCCAGACGGGCCACCACGAACAGGCCGAGTCGGGCGCTCTGCGCCGGGTCGAACTCGGGCGAGCTGTCGAGTCGGGTGTTCGCCGCCTCCAACGCCGCCGGCGTCATCCCGAGCCCCTGATCGGTGATCTCCAGGGCGTACCCGTTGGACACCTGCGCACCGCCGATGGTGACCCGGGTGTCCGGCGGGGAGAAGGCGGTCGCGTTCTCCACCAGCTCGGCGAGCAGGTGGATGATGTCGCCGACGGCCCGTCCCAGCACACCGGCCGGCTGCACGGTGGTGATGTCCACCCGCTCGTACGCCTCGACCTCGGAGATCGCGCCCCGGATCAGGTCGACCATCGCCACCGGGTTCCGCCAGCCGCGTCCGGGCGCGGAACCGGCGAGGATGACCAGGTCCTCGGCGTGGCGGCGGAGGCGGGTGGACAGATGGTCGACCTGGAACAGCTGGGCCAGGTCGTCCGGGTCCTCGGTACGCCGTTCCATCCGATCCAGCAGGTGGAGCTGCCGGTGCACGAGGCTCTGGCTGCGCCGGGCGATGTTGAGGAAGACCTCGTTGAGCCCGCGCCGCAGGGTGACCTCGTCCACGGCGGCCTGGACGGCGGTGCGCTGCACCTCGGTGAAGGCGCGGGCGACCTCACCGATCTCGTCCTCGCCGTACTCCAGCGGCGGCGCCTCCCGGGAGACGTCGACCTGCTCACCACGACGCAGCCGGGTCACCACGTCGGGCAGCCGGTGCTCGGCCAGCTCCAACGCGGCGGTACGGACGCCGCTGAGCCGGCGGACCAGGGTGCGGCCGACCCGCAGCGCCACCAGCACCGAGATGATCACGGCGGCCAGCCCGAGCACCCCGGCGGCGGCCAGCCGGACCAGGATCCCGACCGCGATCGGCACCGAGCGGTCGGCGAGGTCGTCGGCCTCGGCCAGCTCGAAGTCGCGTAGCTGCTGCTGAACGGCGTCGTGGCTGGCCTGCCACGACGCCGCGTCCACCGGGGGCCGGCCGGACCCTCTGGCCGCGACGAGCGCGTCCTGCATGGCGCGCAGGCTGGTGAAGTCGGCGCTCTCCGACATCCGCTGGTACGCGACCCGCCCGGCCTCGGGCAGGTCGGCCACC
Organism: Micromonospora sp. WMMD1120; assembly: GCF_029626235.1. Taxonomy (NCBI): domain Bacteria; kingdom Bacillati; phylum Actinomycetota; class Actinomycetes; order Micromonosporales; family Micromonosporaceae; genus Micromonospora; species Micromonospora sp. WMMD1120. The sequence continues at coordinate 777,670 of NZ_JARUBO010000005.1, forward strand.
GCGCTCTCGGTGAGCCAGCGCTGGTTGCCGATCGCCTGCACGAGCTGGGCGTGCTCGCCCTGCGCGAACCGTCCGGCGGTGAGCACGCCGGCCAGCATGGCGTCGGTCTGCCCGAGCAGTTCACGGGAGCGGCCCAGCGAGGTGAGCGCCAACGCCTGCCGGTTGATCCCGGGGTCGGTCAGGGTCGCCATTCCGGCGAAGGCCTGGAAGGCCGCGGAGACCATGCCGCTGTACAGGCCGAGCGCGCCGGTGCGGTCCATCAGGCGGTCGTCGATGAAGTTCCGGCCGGTCGGCAGCGCCGACAGGGCGGTGAGCAGCCGGTCGACCCGATCCTCCAGCAGCTCGTCGGCGGCGTCGCGCAGCGCGTCGCCGTTCACCCGGCGGCGCAGCTCGGCGACGGCCCGGTCGGTGCGTTGGCGCTGCTCGACGAGCGCCGGCAGGTCGGCGTCTCCGGCGAGCTGCACCACCGAGAGCCGGCGCTCCCGCTGTAGCTCGGTGACCACTGCCTCGCCGGGGCGGCCCAGGTCGTAGAGGAGCGTGCGGGCGGAGAGCAGGTTCAGGGCGGGACCGAAGGTCAGCGTGGTCGCGAAGATCCACAGTGCCAGCAGCGCGGTCACCGGCGCGACGACGAGCGCGGTCAGCTTCGAGCGGATCGGCCAGTCGCGGGTTCTCATCGGACCTCGCCCGTGCAGGGGTGGCAGGAGGGGCGCCGGCACCGCCGGGCAACGCGCCGGCCGGCTGCGCGCCCGGCCGCAACGCCGGACACCGGCGCGGGCGCCTTGGGCAGGATACGTAATCAAGGGCCGTTGCACTACCGCCCGTCGCGCCGAGATCAACGCTGCGGCGTCTGCCGTCCGACAAGATCGGCTCACCAGCCCGCGGACACCGGCACGGGAATCGGTCACGTTTCGGGGAGCCGGTCAGGAAAGTGCGCCGGATGGGGATTGGCGATCAGTCCCCGGAGGGAATACCAGGTGACGAAGGAGGAGCCCATGTCGTCCACGCAGGTAATCGTCATCGTGCTCGTCGTGCTGGTGGTAGCGGTGCTGGCCGTGGTCGCCCGCTCGTTCAGCCGCCGTCGCGCGCTGCGCAACCGCTTCGGGCCGGAGTACGACCGGGTGGTGGCGGAACAGGACAGCCGGTCCGCCGCCGAGCGCGAGCTGCGCGACCGGGAACGCCGGCACGCCGAACTCACGCTCACCCCGCTCAGCCCGGAGTCCCGGGCCCGCTACAGCGCCGCCTGGGAAGAACTCCAGGTTCGCTTCATCGACTCCCCCGGCGAGACCGTGGGGGACGCGGACGAACTGGTCACCCGGCTCATCGAGGAGCAGGGCTACCCGACCGGTGACTTCTCCGACCAGATCGCCCACCTCTCCGTCGAGCACGCCCGCACCCTGACGAACTACCGGGACGCGCACGAGATCCACCTGCGCAACACCCGGGGTGAGGCCAGCACCGAGGAGCTGCGTCAGGCGGTCGTGCACTACCGCGCGCTCTTCGCCGACCTGCTGGGCGAGGAGCCGGTCGCCCACCGTACGCCCGAACAGCGCCACCACCCGGACCACGACGCCACGAGCCGCTGAGGAGGCCAGCGATGCGCCAGGAAGAGCAGCAGGTGAGCAACGACCACCCGGAGGCCGTCCGCTCCGCGCCCGTACCGGTGTCCTCGGCCCGCGACCGGGCCGGCCGCTCGGACGTTCCCGAGGACGCCCTCGACGAGCGGGGCACCTTCGACGACCGGGCCGCCCACCAGCGGACCGACGACACCGACCGGGACGCCACGGACGACGACGGGCTGTCCGACGGCGCGGACGCGCGCCACCGCCGTGACGGCCGGGCCGATGACGACGGCGGCTTCCACGAGCCGGGGCCGCTGCCCACGGTGTTCGGCGCGACCACTGTCGGCGACGCGGTGGCCGCCTCCGCGCTGGCCAGCCCGCGCCCGCAGGACCAGCCGGACCCCCGGGCCGAGCGGACCGCCGCCCCGGGCGACGGCGCGGAGGACGGCGAGCGGGAAGGACTGCGGGCCGACCCCACCGCCGAGCTGCACCGCCGGAACGTGGACGACGACGCTCCCGACCGACGCGACGACCGGGCCGACGGGTCGGACCCGGCGACGACCGGCGCGGTCGGCTACGGCAGCGCCGCCCCGCGGATGGTCGACCCGGACGCGGACGGTGAGCCGGTCCCCACCGACGAGAGCGACACCACGTTGGAGTCCGCCGGAACGTCCCGTCCCGCCGGTTCGACAGTCGCGGCCGCGCCCGCCACGCTCCTCGACCCGGACGCGGCGCAGGGCTTCCGGGACCGCTGGCGCGACGTGCAGCTGCGCTTCGTCGACGATCCCAAGGCGGCGGCCGGGGAGGCGCAGTCGCTGGTGGAGGAGGCCATCCAGGCGCTCTCGTCCGCGCTGGCCGCGCAGAAGACCGCGCTGGGCGGGTGGCAGGACGCCGGCTCCGCCGACACCGAGCAACTCCGGATGGCGGTACGCAACTACCGGGACTTCCTGGACCGCGTCCTGGGTCGTTGAGTCAGCCCGTCAGGGGCGCCCCGGCCGGTTGGCCGGGGCGCCCCTTTCGGCGTACTCGTCACCTCACCCCGGATCGCCCGACCGGGCCGGAAGGTAACGGACCCACCGTCGGTGCGTGAAACCGCGCGTACCGGGTAAGAGGCGCGCGCGGACCAACCAGCGCGGGCATCGGGACAGGGGTGACGGGATGGACGGCGGCGGCCTCCGGCTCAACATGAACGGCCTGGACTATCTGATCCTGGCGCTCTACTTCGTCACCGTCCTCGGGGTCGGCTTCGCCGCGCGCCGGGCGATCCGGACCAGCGTCGACTTCTTCCTCTCCGGCCGGTCCCTGCCGGCCTGGGTGACGGGTCTCGCCTTCGTCTCGGCGAACCTGGGCGCCCTGGAGATCATCGGCATGGCGGCCAACGGCGCCCAGTACGGCGTGATGACGGTCCACTACTACTGGATCGGCGCGGTACCGGCGATGGTCTTCCTGGGCATCGTGATGATGCCCTTCTACTACGGCTCCAAGGTGCGCAGCGTCCCCGAGTACCTCCGGTTGCGGTTCAACCGCCCCACCCACCTGCTGAACGCGCTCAGCTTCGCCGTCGCCCAGGTGCTGATCGCCGGAGTGAACCTCTACGCGCTGGCCCTGGTCATGCAGGCGCTGCTCGGCTGGCCGCTGTGGACCGCGATCGCCGTCGGCGCGGCGATCGTGCTGGCGTACATCACCATCGGCGGTCTGTCCGGGGCGATCTACAACGAGGTGCTCCAGTTCTTCGTCATCCTCGCCGGCCTCATCCCGGTGACCGTCATCGGCCTGGTCAAGGTCGGCGGCTGGAACGGCCTGATGGACTCGGTACGCGACTCCAAGCTCGGCGAGGCGGGCCTGCACGCGTGGCAGGACACCGGCAGCACCGCCAACCCGCTGGGCGCGCACTGGATCGGCATCGTCTTCGGCCTCGGCTTCGTCCTGTCGTTCGGCTACTGGACGACGAACTTCGCCGAGGTGCAGCGCGCCCTCTCGGCGAAGAACATGAGCGCCGCCCGCCGTACGCCGATCATCGCCGCGTACCCGAAGCTGGTCATCCCCCTGGTCACCGTGATCCCCGGCCTGGTGGCCCTGGTCACCGTGCAGGGCCTGGGCGCCGAGAGCGGCGACCTCCAGTACAACAACGCGATCCCGCTGCTGATGCGTGACCTGCTCCCCAACGGGGTGCTCGGGGTGGCGGTCACCGGCCTGCTCGCCTCGTTCATGGCCGGGATGGCGGCGAACGTGAGCGGCTTCAACACCGTCTTCACCTACGACATCTGGCAGCCGTACCTCCGGCCCGGTCGCTCGGACGAGTACTACCTGCGGGTCGGCCGGTGGGCGACCGTCGCCGCCGTGGTGATCGGCATCGGCACCGCGTTCATCGCCGCCGGGTTCAGCAACATCATGAACTACATCCAGGCGCTCTTCTCGCTGTTCAACGCGCCGCTCTTCGCCACCTTCATCATCGGCATGTTCTGGAAGCGGATGAGCGCGCTGGCCGGCTTCTGGTCGCTGCTGCTGGGCACCCTGGCGTCGCTGGCGACCTACCTGCTCTACAAGGGCGGCGTGATCGACTTCAACTCCGACCTGGAGGAGAGCTTCTGGGGCGCGGGCATCGCGTTCGTCACGGTGGCGATCGTCGCCGTCATCCTCACCCCGCTCACCGCCCCCAAGCGCGACGAGGAGCTGCGCGGGCTGGTGTACGGCCTGGGCGGCGTCGACCTGAAGGGCGACGTGCTCGCCGGGGACGCGGTCTGGTACCGCTCGCCGGTGCTGCTCGGCCTGGTCGCGGTCGCGCTGGCCGCACTCTTCTACATCCCGGTCTTCTAGGAAAGGGGTTCGGCAGATGAGCAACGACGGCCAGCCGGCACAGGACCCGCTGATCGACAAGACGCAGGAGGAGCAGCGGCGCTCCGCCGCGGCCCGGCTGTTCGACATCCGCCGGGTGATCGGTGGCCTCTTCGTCGCGTACGGGATCATCGTGACGCTGATCGGCATCTTCGACAGTCGGGCCGAGATCGACAAGGCCGAGGGCGTCCGGATCAACCTCTGGGCCGGGCTGGTGATGCTCGCCTTCGGCCTGCTCATGCTGCTCTGGCAGTGGCTGCGTCCGGCGGAGCCGCCGACGCCCAACGAGCAGCAGCCCGGTAGCTGACCGCCGGGCCCCCCGGCATGAGCGCGGCGCCGTTGGGTACGCCTCGGGGATGAGGCACCGTGTCGGACCCGGGAGGCAGCACCATGACCGATCGTGATCGCCAACCGCCGTTGGAGGAGAGCCCGGAGGTGGCCTCGGCCGTGGACGACGACGCCACAGTGCCGCAGCTGCGCACCGGCGGAGGCGCCGACAGTGCCACTCCGACCTTCACCGAGCCCCACGGGCGGACGGGTGACCTGGCGCCGGAGACCGACGAGGTGATCGGTGACCCGTACGCCGCCGGCACCGGGGCGACGGGCACCGGCACCGGCGCTGGTGGCGACAACATCCGTACCGGGGCGGAGCAACAGTGGGAGCCCGAGGACCTGGTACTGGCCCGGGGTCAGGACCTCACCCCGGAGAACCTGGACCGCGCCCGCCGCGACCTGGCCGAGCAGGGCCAGGCGGCGATCGAACGCACCGTCCCCTGAGCGGGCGTAAAGGGGGGGTCCCCGACCCGACCTGTGACGGTCGGGCCGGGGACCCGGGGGGAACCTGCCACCGGCAGTGCCTCACCTACTGCCGGGGGCGGGTTGGCGCGTGAGCTACCCGATCAGAGCGCCGGGTAGGCGTTCTGCATCAGCTCCCGGAACTGGGCCGAGAACCACGCACCGGAGATCGGCGCGTCCGGCAGGGCACCCGAGGGGTTGTTGCCGTTGCGGGCGTTGCCGCCGTACGTCGGGTCGCACATCCGGTCGAAGCCCTTGCCCTCGTTGTTCGGGATCTCCTTGCTAGAGCCGTCCGACTCGCCCGGCGGCTTCACCCAGACGTAGGCGTCGATACCCGTGGCCGGGTTCGCCCGAGGCCGCTCACCGAGACCGGCGCCGGCCTGGTTGCACCAGTTGCCGAGGTGGAGTCGACGGTCGACGCGGCCACCGTTGACGTAGGTGTCGACGCTGGTCGTCGCGCCCGGACCGGTGGGCCGGTTGGCGCCGCCCCAGCCGTTGCGGGAGGTGTCAATCAGCATGCCGATGTTGGAGTTGAAGCCCAACGAGACCAGCTTGGTCCGGAACGCCTGGGCGAAGCTCAGCTCGTCGACGTAGTAGTTCCAGTCGACCCACTTGGACTGCCGCACCGTCTGGCCGTTCACGTTGTCCGTGACCTTGAAGTACGGCTCCTGCAACGCCGAGTAGTTGGCGGTGTTGGTGATGAAGCCGTGCACGTTGTTGACGGTGCTGCCGGAGGCGACAGCGGCGGTCTTCAGGATCTCGGCGGACGGGCCGAAGTTGCTGTCCCAACCGAGCCAGCCGTGGTGCCCGGCGTCGATGTAGTTGTAGACGTTGCCGATCGCGCCCAGCTTGGCCAGGGCGTAGCCGACACCGTTGACGTAGGCGCCGTTGGCCTTGACCGTGTCACACATGACAGTGCCACCGGGCTGGCCGGAGGTGTTGGTCACCAGGTTCGGCAGCGAGTCGATCTCGATGACGTTGATGATCCGCAGGCTGCTGTACTTCGAGTTGCCCTGGATCGCGGCGATCGGGTCGATGTACTCGGACTTGTACCTGGGCAGTTCGTCCGGGCCCAACTCACCGTTGGAGGCGAGCGCCGAGCAGTCCCGGCCGGGCAGGTTGTAGATCACGAACTGGATGTATCCGGCGCCCTGACGCAGCGCCTCGTCCAGGTGGTCCTTCACCCCGAAGGCGCCGTTCGAGCTGCTGTTCGGCGTGCCGTTGATCGCGGCGATCCGGTCCAGCCACACGGCCGTGGGGTTGTTCGAGATCCGGCTTCCGCCCGGCTCGGCGTCCGCCTTGGCCTTCCACTCCGGGTTTACGTAGCCGCGGACCCCGACGTACGGGTTGTCCACCTTCTGGCCCGGCGGGTTGGTGGGCGGGTCGGTCGGCGGGTCGGTGGGCGGATCCGTCGGCGGGTCGGTCGGCGGGTCCGTCGGCGGGGTGGTGGTGCCGCCGTTACAGGTCACGCCGTTGAGGGTGAACGAGGTCGGCTTCGGGTTGCTGCCGCTCCACGAGCCGTTGAAGCCGAGCGTCGTCGACGCGCCGGTGCCGAGGCTGCCGTTGTAGGACATGCTCCGGGCGGTGACCTGGCTGCCGGACTGGGTGTACGTCGCCGACCAGCCCTGCTGCACGCGCTGGCTGGAGTTGGGGAAGGTCCAGCCCAGCGTCCAGCCGTTGACCGGGTCGCCGAGGTTCTTGATGGTGATGCTCGCGGTGAAGCCGCCCTGCCAGTCGTTCGTCGTGTAGGCGACGTCGCACTGGGTCGCGGCCTGCGCCGCGGTGACCGGGAGCGTCACCAGCCCGCCGGCGACCAGGGCACCCGCGCCGGTGAGCGCGAGCGCCCGGCGTGGGCCGGACAGCCTTCTCCACACATTCATGCCACTGATCTCCTTGGGCGAGACCGGGCCCGGGTACGGCCCGGCGGGACGGCCCGGCGGGCGTCCTGGGGGACGGCCTCCGGCGCCAACGGGATTTATCTGGGGGGCGCCCGACCCGGACGGGCGATGGTGGTGATGGTGGTGGCCGGCCGTAGCGTCGGCCGGTCGATCGGCGGGACGTCGTCCGGCGGTGCCGGTGCCCTCGACTCCCCTACCTGCGCGGTGTGGCTCATCGAACCGCGTTCGACGATTCTTGCATGGGAGCGCTTCCATGGCAATGGCTCGATGTGTCGTGCCCGGGTCCGGACGATACCTCCCGGAAGCGCCCGAGGGGCGCACGCCATCCCTTCGCCCCCTCGCAGAGGACGACCAGCGCTAAGGGAACGTAGCACCCCTTCGTCCCTTACTAGAACAAAGGTCAAAACGCGAATCTTTCACTTCATAAGTCGTGAAACGGTCTAACGTCGGTCTTAGCTCGGTTGTCGCCGAGCTCAGGACAACAGGGATGGAGTGACGCAGGTCATGGCTAAGAAGATGCTCGGGAAGGTCGTCGCGGGTGCCGCGCTGGGTGGCGCATCGCTGCTGGTGTTCGCGCCGGGGATCGCGTACGCCGACGGCCACGACAACGGCGGGGACCACGACGGCAAGGTCTACGCGAAGCCGCACGTCGTCAAGGCTGGCGACGAGGTCAAGCTCCTCGAGATCTGCCCGGATCGGCAGGAGCACGCGTACGTGTGGTCCAAGGTCACCGGCAAGGTCAAGCTCAAGCCGGTGCGCGACGACCGGGGCGAGGACCGCGAGTGGAAGGAGGAGGACTCCTCCGACCACGACAAGGGCAAGGACGAGAACGGCAAGGACCACGAGGGCAAGGACGAGAACGGCAAGGACGACAAGGGCAAGGACGAGAACGGCAAGGACCACGAGGGCAAGGACGAGAACGGCAAGGACGACAAGGGCAAGGACGAGAACGGCAAGGACGACAAGGGCAAGGACGAGCACGGTGGCCAGGGCGGCGGCGCCGCCGCTGACGCCTACGGCGACGAGGGCAGCAAGGACTGGAAGGGCGAGGAGCACGGTCAGGACGCGGAGGACAGCCGCGACCAGAAGGACTGGGACTCCAAGGACGAGGACAAGAAGGACTGGGAGTCCAAGGACGAGCACGGCTCCGACGACCGTGGCGGCTACGGCTCCGACGAGCGCGACTCGGAGTACGGCTCGGACAAGGACTGGGAGTCCAAGGACGAGCACGGCTCCGACGAGCGCGGCGGCTACGGCTCCGACGAGCGCGACTCGGAGTACGGCTCGGACAAGGACTGGGAGTCCAAGGACGAGCACGGCTCCGACGACCGTGGCGGCTACGGCTCCGACGACCGCGACTCGGACGAGCGCGACTGGGACCGGGAGCGCGAGTTCGTGTACTACGGCGAAGCCAAGGTCGACAAGGACGCGAAGCCGGGTCGCTACGAGCTCAAGGGCTCGTGCGGCGAGGGTGAGCTGGTCGTGCTGCCGCACGGCGGGGTCGACGGCGGCGACGGTGGCGTCAGCACCGGCACCGACCGGGGCCTGGCCACCGGCGGGGCGGGCCTGCTCGGCGCTGCCGCGCTGGGCGGGATCGTGCTGATGCGTCGTCGGCGGACCGATGGTTCGCTCGTCTGACGTGGCGACGACACGGGCCGGCGGCCGTCACGGGAGACCGTGGCGTGCCGCCGGCACGGCCGTCGTCGTCACCCTGGCCATGATCGGCGCCGGCATGATCGGCGCGTCCCTGAAGACCACGCCCGCGCCGCGACCTCCGCAGCCGCTGGCCCAGGCCGGTCCCGAGGTCAGCACCCCGGCGAGCGGCACCGACGACGCTCCGTCCCTCGACGGGCAGCCGGTCGACGGTCAGCCGGTGGACCAGGGGTACGCGCCGGCCGGGTTGGCCCGCTCGGCGCCGACCAGCATCGAGATCCCCCGGATCGGGGTCAACGCCACGATCATGTCGTTGGGCACCAACCCGGACGGCACCGTCCAGGTGCCTCCGCTCGACCAGGCCGAGAAGGCCGGCTGGTACGAGCCGGGGGCGAGCCCCGGCGAGACGGGTAACGCGGTCATCGTCGGGCACGTGGACTCGGCGGTGCTCGGCCCGGCCGTCTTCTTCGACCTCGGCGCCCTCACGCCGGGCGACACCATCACCGTCCGCCGGGCCGACGGGGTGCCGGCCACCTTCACCGTCGACTCGGTGAGGTCGTACCCGAAGACGGCCTTTCCCACCGAGCTGGTCTACGGACCCAGCGACCGGCCCGGCCTGCGGGTGGTCACCTGCGGCGGCCAGTTCGACCAGGTCGCGAAGAGCTACCCGGACAACATCGTCGTCTTCGCCACCCCGGCGGCGTGACCGGTGGCGTAACGGGACGCGGTCCGGCCGGTCGGGGTGACCCGACCGGCCGGACCGCGTCCGGCGTACCCGGGATCAGGCGGCGGCGGAGGTCCGCACCAGGGTGCGGATCTGGCGCAGCAGCACCGACAGGGCGGCGAGATCCGCGCGCGACTCGTCGAACTCCCCCATCGCCCGGCGGGCGCGGTGGATCGACGTCGCGTTCGACTCCTCCCACTGCTGCACCCGCTCGTGCGGCGGCAGCTCGTCCGGTGTGGAGTCGAGCACCTCGGCGGTGAGCGCCGCCAGGGCGGCGTACAGGTCGTAGCGCAGCGCCATCCGGGCCAGCGTCTGCCAGCGGTCCTCCCGCGGTAGCAGCGAGATCTTCGACAGCAGCGAGTCCACCCGGAACAGGTCGGACAGCACGAAGTAGACCGAGGCCACCTCGCTGACGTCCCGTCCGCTGGCGTTCGCCGTCTCCACCACGTCCATCAGACCGAAGCTGTACATCAGCCGGGTCGCCCGCTCCGCCAGCTCACGGGGCAGCCCACGCTCGGTCATCGAGTTCATGTGCGCGACGATGCCCTGCCGCTCGTTGCCGTAGAACAGTTCCTCCAGCCCTGGCAGCAGCCGGGTGACCCCGTCGCGGAGTCGGGCGATCTCGGCCGGCACGTCGATGGGCGAACGCCGGTTGGAGACCAGCCACCGCACCGCCCGATCGAGCAGACGGCGGGTGTCCAGGTAGACGGTCGTCTGCAACTCGGGCGCGACCTTGTTGTCCAGCGCCTCGACCGCGTCCCACAGGTCGCGCAGCCCGAACACCTCGCTGACCACCACGTACGCCCGGATCACGTCCGCCGCGCTGGCCGCCGTCTCCTCGACCACCCGGAAGATGAACGAGATGCCACCCCGGTTGATCGCCTCGTTCACCAGCACCGTGGTGACGATGTCCCGGCGCAGCCGGTGCCGGCCCATCCGGTCGGCGAACCGTTGGCGCATCGGCGTCGGGAAGTAGTTGACCAGGACGTCGGTCGTCCACTCCTCGTCGGCCAACCCCTCGGTGAGGATCTCCCGTTCCAGGACGATCTTCACGTACGCGAGCAGCACCGCGAACTCCGGCGCCGTCAGCCCGGACTCGCTGCGGACCGCCAACTCCTCGTCCGGCGGCAGCGCCTCCAACGCCCGGTCCAACGCGCCCGACCGCTCCAACTCGTTGATCATCCGGCGGTGCACGGGCAGCAGCGAGGCGGCCTGGGCCTGGGCGTTGTTGATCGCCCGCGCCTGGTCGTAGTTGTCCCGCAGCACCAGCTCGGCGACCTCGTCGGTCATCTCGGCCAGCAGCTCGTCCCGCTCCGCCGTGGTCAGCTCGCCGTCGGCCACCGCGGTGTTCAGCAGGATCTTGATGTTCACCTCGTGGTCGGAGGTGTCCACACCGGCCGCGTTGTCGATGAAGTCGGTGTAGATCCGGCCACCGGTCAACGCGTACTCGATCCGGCCGAGCTGGGTCCAACCCAGGTTGCCGCCCTCGCCGGCCACCCGGCAGCGCAGGCTACGCCCGTCCACCCGGATCGCGTCGTTGGACTTGTCGCCCACCTCGGCGTTCGTCTGCGAGGACGCCTTGACGTAGGTGCCGATACCGCCGTTCCAGAACAGGTCCACCGGTGCGGTGACGATCGCCTTCATCAGATCCTGCGGCGACATCTGCGTGACGCCGTCGTCCAGGCCGATCGCCGCCCGGACCTGCGGCGTGATCGGAATGGACTTCGCGGTACGCGGGAAGATGCCACCCCCGGCCGAGATCAGCTCCGGGTTGTAGTCCTCCCACGAGGACCGGGGCAGGTCGAAGATCCGCCGCCGCTCCGCGTACGAGGTGGCCGCGTCCGGGTCCGGGTCCAGGAAGATGTGCCGGTGGTCGAAGGCGGCCACCAGCCGGATGTGCTCGGAGAGCAGCATCCCGTTGCCGAACACGTCGCCGGACATGTCGCCGACGCCGACCACGGTGAAGTCCTGGGTCTGGGTGTCCAGACCCAACTCCCGGAAGTGCCGCTTGACCGACTCCCAGGCGCCCCGGGCGGTGATCCCCATCTTCTTGTGGTCGTAGCCGGCAGAGCCGCCGGACGCGAACGCGTCGCCCATCCAGAAGTTGTGCGCCTTGGATATCTCGTTGGCGATGTCGGAGAACGTCGCGGTGCCCTTGTCCGCCGCCACCACCAGGTACGGGTCGTCGCCGTCGTGCCGGACCACGTCCTCGGGCGGCACGATCTGCCCGCTGACGATGTTGTCGGTGACGTCCAGCATCGCGCCGACGAACTCCTGGTAACAGGCCACCGCCTCGTCCCGGTCGCCCGGCTTCTGCTTCAGCACGAAGCCGCCCTTGGCGCCGACCGGCACGATCACGGTGTTCTTCACCATCTGCGCCTTGACCAGGCCGAGCACCTCGGTCCGGAAGTCCTCCCGACGGTCGGACCAGCGCAACCCGCCCCGGGCCACCGGCCCGAACCGCAGGTGTACGCCCTCGAACCGGGGCGAGTAGACGAAGATCTCGAACTTCGGTCGCGGCGCCGGCAGGTCCGGGATGGCCTGCGGGTCGAGCTTGAACGCCACGTACGCCTTCGGCCGACCGTCGGCGCGCTTCTGGTAGAAGCTGGTCCGCAGGGTCGCCTCGATCAGAGTCAGGTACGAGCGCAGGATCCGGTCCTGGTCGAGGCTGGCCACGTCGTCCAGCGCGCCCCGGATCGTCTCCACCAGCTCGCCACTGCGCTGCTGCCGCTGCTCGGTGCTCGGCTCACCCGGCGCGAACCGGGTCTCGAACAGCTCCACCAGCAGAGCGGCGATCTTCGGGTACGCGATGAAGGTCTGCTCCATGTAGTCCTGCGAGAAGACCGTCCCGGCCTGCCGCAGGTACTTCGCGTACGCCCGCAGCACCACCACCTGCCGCCAGGTCAGCCCACCACGCAGCACCAGCTCGTTGAACCGGTCCACCTCGGCCTCGCCGCGCCAGGCCGCCGCGAACGCGTTCTCCACGTGCGGGCGTACCTCGGCCAGCTCGTGGTGGCCCTCGGGCAGCATCAGGCCGAAGTCGTACAGGTAGACCCGGCCGTCGATCCGGTCCACCTCGTACGGGTGCTCGTCGACGACGCGTACACCGAGCGAGTGCAGCACCGGCAGCACCGCCGAGAGCATCATCGGCTCGCCGTACCGGTAGACCTTGAACCGGACGTCCATCGCCTCGGCCAGGTCCGCGCCGGGCACCCGGGTGCCCGGCCGGGGCGCCAGCTGCTTGCGGAACAGGTGCATCTCCAGCTGGCCGGGCTCCTCCAGCAGCTCCAGCTTCGCCAGGTCCTTCATCGCCTCGTACGGCGTGTGCCCGTCCTTGTAGCCCTCCGGGAACGCGTCGGCGTACCGGGTGAACAGGTGCTTGGCCTGCTCGTCGCCGAGCTTGCGCTCCAGCACCAGCCGGTAGTCGTCGTCCCAGAGCCGGGTAGCGTCGGCCAACTCCTCGGCCAGCAGGTCCGCATCGATCTCGCCGGGCGGCCGGGTCGGGTCGGTGCGGACGATGAAGTGCACCCGGGCCAGCATCGACTCGGTCACCCGGGTGGTGTAGTCCACCCCGACGCCGTTCAGCTCGCGCAGCAGGATGTCCTGCATGCGCAGCCGGTTCTGTGTGGTGAACCGGTCCCGGGGCAGGTAGATCAGGCAGGAGATGAACCGCCCGTACGCGTCCCGGCGCAGGAAGACCCGCAGCTGCCGGCGGCCGGCCATCCGCAGCACGCCGATGACCGCGTGGTACAGGTCGTCGGTCTTGATCTGGAACAGCTCGTCGCGCGGGTAGGTCTCCAGGATCTGGATCAGATCCTTGCCGGAGTGGCTGCGCTGACTCAGGCCGGAGCGGTCCAGCACCTCGGCGACCTTGCGGCGCACCACCGGCAGCTCCCGGACGCTGGTGCGGTAGGCAGCCGTCGAGAACAGGCCCAGGAAGCGCCGCTCGCCGATCACCTCGCCGGCCGCGTCGAAGATCTTGAAACCGATGTAGTCCAGGTACGCCGAGCGGTGCACGGTGGCGCGGGAGTTGGCCTTGGTGATGATGAGCAGGCGCTTCTCCAGCACCTTCTCGTGCGCCTCGGGCGTCATCGAGGAGAGCGACCGCGCCTCCGGCGAATCGGAGCGCAGGATGCCCAGACCGGTGCCGAGCACCGCCTCCAACGCCTTGCCGTCCACCCTGTCGGCGGCCTCGCCGTCGGCGTCCCCCTCGACGTCGACCAGCCGGTACTCCCGGTAGCCGAGAAAGGTGAAGTGGTCCTGGGCGAGCCACCGCAGCAGCTCCACCGAGTCGGTGATGTCCTTCTCCGGCACCGGCGGGCGGTTGTCGGACGTCCGCGTCGACGCCAGCTCGTCGGCGAGCGCGAGGGCACGCTGGCGCATCTTCGGCCAGTCCTCCACCGCCTCACGCACGTCGGTCAGCACCCGCTGCAACTCGCGGCGCAGCCGGTCGCGCTCGGCGGCGTCCCGGACCGGGTCGATCTCGATCCGCATCCAGCTCTCGACGATGTCGCCGGCGATGGCGTCGTCCGGCTCCACGTCGGCGGAGACCTCGGTGAGCCGGCCCAGCGGCTCCCGCCGCACCACGACCAGCGGGTGCACCAGCAGATGCACGTCGAGGTGGTACGAGTTGAGCAGCGCGGTCACCGAGTCGACGAGGAACGGCATGTCGTCCGTGACGATCTCGACGACGGTGTGGTGCTGCTCCGCGTGCGGCTCGTGGATGCGCAGCTTCAGCTCACCCGGAACCCGCTGCTGGGCGAGGTCCCGGTGGGCCCGGGCCGCGTCGAGCATCTCCTCGGCGGTGAAGCCGACCAGCTCCTCGTCCGGCGCGAACCGCCAGAAACGGCCGACAAGTGTCGCCGCGTCGTGATCGTCCCCGGCGAGCGCGACGGCCTGGGCCACCAGGCGCTCCGCGTTGGGAACGGGTTCGTCGAGCTCCGCGTCCTCCACGTCGTCGGCCAACGCCTCGGTCGGCAGGCCCAGATCGTAGATGGTGTCGATGCTCGACCCGGTCAGCCCGGTGACTCCCGTGTCGAGTCGGCCGTAGCCGTCCCCGTCGGTCGCCGAATCGAAGCTGTCGTCATCCCGGCCGGAGTCATCCTGCCGGAGGTCGGGTTCCGGTTTGATCGCCGGACGCCGGTCCATCGGTGCCACTCCCCTCGACCCACCGCGTTGTGGGTCACTCTGCCGCCCAGCCTAGGCCCTGTCGTTCCGCGCCTTCGTCGGCGGACCACTGGCCGGACGTCCGGATCGGGACTTCGTCCTTTCACCCGTTGCGGGTCCGAGGTTGGCCGGCTCCGGGATACCCCACCACGCGATGTTCATCACACGGGCGGGCGCCGTCTTTACGCGCGGCCGAGCACGTGGGGGACGTTGGGGACGGCGTTCGCGTACTACGGTGCGAGGGCAGTCCGAGATCGGAAGGACCAGCTTCATGCCACTCTCGTACCCCTGGCCCCAGCGACCGAACCCCGCCCGCCGGCTGGCCGCGGCCGCCACCACGGCGCTGTTGGCCGCCGGGGTCCTGGTTGGTTGCTCGGGTGACGACGGCCCGGAGCGCACCGTCGAGGCCTTCCTCGCCGGCTGGCGCAGCGGCGACCTCCAGGCGGTCGGCCTGATCGACCCGGTCGGCAACAAGCTGCCCTCGGCCGAGGTGGCGCGTGAGATCAAGGAACTCTCCGGCGATCTGGCGGCCACCCCACCCACCCTGACCCGGCGCGGCGAGCCGAAGATCACGGCGGACATCGCGACGACGACGGTCCAGGTGGAGTGGAGCCTGCCCGGTCAGACCCGCTGGGCGTACGACCGGGAGTTGCGGCTCGCCCAGGGCGACGGCGACCAGTGGCAGGTGATCTGGGAGCCGAAGGTGCTGCACGAGCAGCTCACCAAGGGCGACCGGCTGGCGCTGCGGCGCGACTCCGCTGCCCGTGCCGGGGTGCTGGACAACGCCGGCAACCCGATCGTGACCCCTCGCCCGGTGGTGCGGGTGGGTGTGCAACCCGACGGCGTCACCGACATCAAGAAGCTGGTGAAGGACCTCGACGCGGCGTTCAAGGCGATCCGTCCGACGCTGGTCCCCGGCGTCGACCTGGGCGACCTGCCCGAGCGTGTGGCCAAGGCCGAACCGGGAGCGTTCGTCGAGGTGGTGTCGCTCCGCGAGGAGGCGTACCGCCAGATCAAACCGCGGATCTACGACCTGCCCGGCACCAAGTTCATCTCCGACAAGATCGACCTGGCCCCGACCCGCGAGTTCGCCCGCGCGGTGCTCGGCACCGTCGACCCGGCGCAGGCCGACGACCTCGCCGCCCACCCCGACCGGTACGTCGTCGGCGACCTGGTCGGTCACGGCGGCCTCCAGGGTCGCTACGACGAGCGGCTGCGTGGCGGCACCGGTCTCACCGTCGTCGTCGAACGCCCCACCGAGGGCGGCAAGCTGGAGGCCACCGGCACCGAGTTGTTCCGTCGCGAGCCGCAGCCGGGCCAGCCGCTGAAGACCACCCTGGACGTCGCCGTCCAGAACGCGGCCGACGGCGCGCTGCGCGCCGAGTCGCGTCGCACGGCGATGGTGGCCGTGCGGGTCAGTGACGGCGCGATCCTCGCCGCGGCCAACGGTCCCGGCCCGGCCGGGGAAAATCTGGCCTTCAACGCCCAGGTACCGCCGGGGTCCACGTTCAAGATGGTCAGCGCGCTCGGCCTACTGGATCGTGGCGCGGTCACCCCGGACGGGCCGGTGAACTGCCCGAAGACCTTCACCGTCGACGGTCGCTCCTTCAAGAACTCGGACAATTTCCAGCTCGGCTCGGTGCCGTTCCGCACCGACTTCGCCAAGTCCTGCAACACCGCGTTCGCCGCGCTCGCGCCGAAGCTCGGCGGCGACGGGTTGGCCGCCACCGGTCGTGCGCTCGGCCTGGAGGGTCAGTGGGACCTCGGCACCGACGTCTTCACCGGCAAGGTGTCGGCCGGTGGCAGCCCCGCCGAGCAGGCCGCCGCGTCCTTCGGACAGGGCACCACACTGGTCAGCCCACTCGCCATGGCCGGGGCAACCGCCGCCGTCGCCCGTGGACGGTTCGAGCAGCCCAAGCTGCTGATCGACCCGGCCCCGGCCAAACCCGCCCCGGCGGGTGAGCAGCTCAAGCCGGAGTCGGTGACGGCGCTGCGCGCCATGATGCGCGAGGTGGTCACCACCGGCACCGGCACCGCGCTCAAGGACGTGCCGGGCGAGGTGTACGGCAAGACCGGCACCGCCGAGTACGACAACAACCCGGCCCACACCCACGCCTGGTTCGTCGGCTGGCGGGGCGATGTCGCGTTCGCCGTCTTCGTGGAGAAGGGGGGCGCCAGCACGGCCTCGGCCGTCCCGATCGCCGAACGCTTCCTCCGCGCCCTCCCGGCCACCTGACCCCGCCCGCTGTCGCGAGCCGCGCCCGACCACCCGCCGCGGACCGGGCGCCGGCCTTCATCCACTCGGGTTCCTTGAAACCGCGCCAACCAGGTCAGCCGGATACCCCGGTTTCATTGAACTCGAGTCGATCAGCGGCCGAGTGGCAGCGCATCGAGTCAGGCAGTGTCGGCTTTGTGGAGGTTTGCGCCATTATCGGTGACGGCATCACCGATCGATGTGTCCTCGGGCGGCGGCGCGGCACGCCGGAGCAGACCAGGCCCAGCCGACGCGGGCGGACCGACCGGTTCAGGCTCGGCCGCGGAGGGGATCACCGCCGTCCCTCCCGACGGCTCGGCGTGGGCGCGCCCGGAGAGGCCCGACTGCGCCGTCACGACCGAGCTGTCGCGCTCCGCGTCGCCCCTCCCCCCGGCAGATCCTTCACCGCCGGCACGGTCCGCCCTGGCGTCGAACCCGTCAGCGGGCCGCTCGGCACCGCCCGCCCAATCCACCACACCGGACCGCTCCCCACCGCCAGACCGCTCCGCGACGCCCGAGCGCTCAGCAGCACCGAGCCGCTCCACGACGCCAGGCCGCCCAGCACCCTCACCGTGCTCCACCACGCCAGGACGCCCAGCACCCTCACGCGGGTCCGCGACACCAGGCCGCTCCGCATCGCCGGACCGCTGGGCGCCGCCAGGCCGTTCGGCGACGCCAGGCCGCTCGGCGACGCCGGACCGGTCCGCGCCGTTGACGCGTCGAGGGCTCGGTGCCGGTCGGGGCGACAGCAGCCGGGGCGGCACCGCCTCCGGGGCGGTGACCGGCGCCAGACCGGCGACCACCGTGTTGACGATCTCGGCGGCGTACGCGCCGTCCGGGTCGTAGTCGGGGTCGAAGACGGTCAGCTCGACGCCGAGGCAGTGCGGGGTGTCGACCAGGCCGGCGAGCAGGATCTCCAGCTCGGCGAAGGCGATCCCACCCGGGTCGGGAGCGTCGACGGCGGGCATGACCGCGGGGTCGAGCACGTCCACGTCGATGTGCACCCAGTAACCGGCGCAGTCGGCAAGCTGCTCGTGCGCCCACTGGGCCGTCCGGGCGGCCCCTTCGGCCCGGAGCGCCGGCACCGGCCGGGTGGTGATCCCGGCGGCCTGGAGGTCGAGCCGGTACTCGTCCTGCGCCCGGATGCCGAGCACCACCACGTCGATGTCGCGGAAGTACGGCCGACGACCCTCCAGCGCGGCCAGGTCGGCCTGTCCGCGCCCGGTGACCAGGGCCAGGTCCTCACCGGCGGCGGCGCCGACGTAGGAGGCGTTGCCGGGGTGCCGGAAGTCGGAGTGCCCGTCGACGAACACCAGCCCGATCCGCCCGCCGACGGCCTCCCCGAGACGGTGCATGGCGAGCGCCGAGCCGAGCAGGACGGAGCAGTCGCCGCCCAGCACCACCGGGAACTCTCCCCGGTCGATGATCGACCCGATCCGCTCGGCGAGGGCCAGCGAGTAGTCGGCGATCTCCCGCGCGTGACACACCCCGTCGCCGGGACGCCAGTCACCCGGGTCGTACCGCGCGGGGGTGACGCAACCGGCGTCGCGGGCGCGCAGCCGGGCGAGCAGGTCGTGGTCGCGCAGCGCTCCGGGCGCCTTGGCGCAGCCGGGCACCGACGTGGGCGTCGGCGGGCGTAGACCGAGATTTGTCGGCGCGTCGAGGACGGCGATCCGGCGCATCATGAGCTCCCGTCCTCGATGGTCGGGCGGGCCGGCCGGAACGCCGGCCCGCGCTGGCGTGCTGTGAACTCAGAACAGGGCGCTGGCCAGGGCCCGGCGTGCCGAGGCGACCGCCGGGTCGTCCGGGCCGGCGATGGAGAAGAGCGAGACCAGGTGCTGACGGACCGTCTCGCGCTCCTCGCCGGCGGTGCGCCGGACCAGACCGACGAGCCGGGCGTACGCCTGCTCGGCCAGTCCGCTGAGCACCTCGATGTCGGCGGCCAGCAGTTGGGCGGCGACGTCGTCGGGGGCACTCTCCGCGGCGGCCAGAGCGGCGGCCGGGTCGGCGCCGGCCACCCGGCGGGCCACGCCGACCTGGGCCAGCCCGGCCGTGGCCGCGGCGTCCGCCGGGGCGTCGGCAAGGATCTTCCTGTACGCCTGCTCGGCGGCGTCCAGATCGCCGCTCATCAGCGCGTCGTCCGCCTCGTCCAGGCGCGGGTCCTCCGGCTCGGCGACCGTCACACCGCCGGCCTTGAGCACGGCCTGGATCCACTGGCGCAGCTGCGGCTCGGGCACCACCCCGGAGAAGGCGTCCACCGGCTGACCGCCGACGACCGCGTACACCATGGGGATGCCCTGAACCCGGAACATCTGGGCGATGCGCGGATTCTGCTGCACGTCGACCCGGGCCAGCACCCAACTGCCGCCGCCCTCGGCGTTCAGTCGCTCCAGCACCGGGGCGAACTCGTCGCTCTCCGGGAAGCCGGCCGCGCCGAAGAACACGACGACGGGCATGGCCATCGAGCGTTCGAGCACGTCGGACTGGATGGTCGCCTCGGTGACGTCGACGATGGCGGTGGCGCCAGCGGCCGGCGCGCCGGTGGCGCCGTTGGTCGGGCCGCCCTGTGGGGGTGTGCCGGGGCGCGAACTTGCTGGTGCGGGGCCACGCAGCGTGCTGAGGTCGACCGCGCCGCGGGTGAAGATCGACGAGGTGATCCGTGGGTCGCTCATGGTTACCTAGTCTCGCACGTGACCCCGAATTCTCCGGGCACCCGCAACCCCGACGTTGCAACTCTCACCCCACCCCGAAGCCCTCCACCCCCCACCCCGCCGATCTTGCACTTTCGGTTGCCGGTATACGGCTTTGATACCGGTTCTTCCCGACAGCAAGTGCAAGATCGACGGTGCCGGGGGCGGGGCGGGGGTGGGGGTGGGGGTGGGGGTGGGGGTGGGGGTGGGGGTGGGGCGGGGGGCTAGAAGCGGGCGGGTTCTCGGTAGGTGCCCCACTCGGCGCGTAGGGCGTCGCAGATCTCGCCGAGGGTCGCCTCGGCGCGGACCGCGTCCAGCATCGCCGGGATCATGTTCTCGTCGGTGCGGCTCGCCTCGATCATCCGGGTCACCGCCGCGCGCACCGCCGACTCGTCCCTGGCGGTCTTGCGCTCGGCGAGCACCCGGCGCTGCTCCAGCTCCACCTCGTGCGAGATGCGCAGGATCTCCAGCTCCTTGGCGACGGTGCCGGTGTGGCAGTTGACGCCGACGATCTTCTTGTCGCCCTTCTCCAGGGCCTGCTGGTAGACGAACGCCGACTCGGCGATGTGCCCGGTGAACCAGCCGTCCTCGATGCCACGCAGGATGCCCGAGGTCATCGGGCCGATCTGGTGTGGTCCGTCCCCGCCGAGCTGCCGGATCCGGGCGAAGATCTCCTCCGCCTCGGCCTCGATCTTGTCGGTCAGCGACTCGACGTACCAGGAGCCGCCGAGCGGGTCGGCCACGTTCACCACGCCGGTCTCCTCCATCAGCACCTGCTGGGTACGCAGGGCGATCTCGGCCGACTCGTCGGTGGGCAGCGCCAGGGTCTCGTCCAGCGCGTTGGTGTGCAGCGAGTTCGTGCCGCCGAGCACCGCCGCGAGCGCCTCGACCGCGGTGCGTACCACGTTGTTGACCGGCTGCTGCGCGGTGAGCGACACCCCGGCGGTCTGCGTGTGGAACCGCAGCCACAGTGCCTTCTCGCTGGTCGCCCCGTACACGTCGCGCAGCCAGCGGGCCCAGATCCGGCGGGCGGCGCGGAACTTGGCGATCTCCTCGAAGAAGTCGAGGTGCGAGTCGAAGAAGAAGCTCAGGCCGGGGGCGAACACGTTCACGTCCAGCCCACGCGAGAGGCCCAGCTCCACGTAACCGAAACCGTCGGCCAACGTGTACGCCAACTCCTGCGCGGCGGTCGAGCCGGCCTCGCGGATGTGGTAGCCGGAGACCGACAGCGGCTTGTAGCGCGGGATCTCCTTGGCGCAGTACTCCATCAGGTCGCCGATCAGGCGCAGGTGCGGCTCCGGGTCGAAGAGCCACTCCTTCTGCGCGATGTACTCCTTGAAGATGTCGGTCTGCAGCGTGCCGTCCAGCGTGGACAGGTCGGCGCCCTGCCGTTCGGCGGCGACCAGGTACATGCAGAACACCGGCACGGCCGGGCCGGAGATGGTCATCGAGGTGGTGACGCCGGCCAGGTCGATGCCGTCGAAGAGCGTCTGCATGTCGGCGGCGCTGTCGATGGCGACGCCGCAGTGGCCGACCTCGCCGAGCGACTGGGGGTCGTCGGAGTCGCGGCCCATCAGCGTCGGCATGTCGAACGCGACCGAGAGGCCGCCCCCGCCCGCGCCGAGGATCATCTTGTACCGCTCGTTGGTCTGCTGGGCGTTGCCGAAGCCGGCGAACTGCCGGATCGTCCAGGTCCGCCCCCGGTAGCCGGTCGGATACAAACCCCTGGTGTACGGGTATTCGCCCGGCCAGCCGATCCGTTCGAAGCCGGGGTAGGCGCTGCCCTCCGGCGGCCCGTAGACCGGTTCGACAGGCATGCCGGAGAGCGTGGTGAAGTCCGCCTCCCGCTTGCGCGCGGCGTCGTACCGGGCCTGCCAGCGCGCCCTTCCGGCGTCGATCTCGTCGGCGTCCATGCGCAGGGCTCCTCCTCGGGTCCTCGACTGCACGTCGAGTGTAAGGCCCCTACCTGAACGATCGCTAAGTCACGTCGAACCCATGGGTAACCGTCACCGAATCAGCCGGTCGGGTCGCCCATCGCCACGTCGTCGACCCGGATGTTGACCTCGTCGACCCGCAGCCCGTACGCCTCGACGGCCTCGGTCACCCGCGCCCGCACCTCGGCGGTGATCGCCGGCACGGGCTGCCCGGCCTCGATCACGAGCACCAGGTTGACCACTGCCGCGTCACCTGTCACATGGGCGGAGCAGCCCCGCCGGGCGTCGCCCACCTGGTCCAGCCCCACCCGGTCGAGCACCGCGTTGAAGAAGCGGGCCACATCACCGCCCAGCTCGGCCACGCCAGGCACCGCGCGGGCCGCCGCGACGGCGATCTTCTCGATCACCTCGTCGGAGACGTGCGTCGTACCGCCGGCCGGCACCGACGCCCCGGCCAACTCCTGCGTCGCCTCGTGATCCATGCCCGCTCCCCTGCTCTCCGCGTCACCGCGCCGGCACACCACCCAGCCCCGACCACGTCGGGCGGGTGCGAGCCTACCGACCTGGGGAGTCGACGGAGAACTGCGGTCGAATGTGGAACGGCGGGTCACCCGCTTCGGCTGGCCCGCCGTGTCGATGTGCTGGTGACGGTATACCTCAGAGGTATGAATATGACTGTGCGGTGTACCGCTCACGGCCGCATCCGCCCCCACGAGGCAACCAAGGGTCACCGCCGGCCGCCGGCATGGGAGCGGCGTCACCCGGTGCTGCGCGCCCAGACATCGCCGCCTGATGCCGCCGTGACCTGAGGCGGGCGGTCAGGTCGAATCTGACGCGCAGCCCCCGGTCACATCGTCAGCGGGCGAGTTGGGCGAGCAGGGTGTCCGCCGCCGCGTACGGGTCGACGCCACCGGCAGCGACGGAGGCGGCGAGCGTGCTCAACTCCGTACCGTCGCGCAGTGAGCCGATCCGGGCGCGTAGCGTGCCGAGCGCGATCGCCTCGATCTCGGCGGCGGCCCGCGCCTCCTGACGGCGGCGCAGCTCGCCGTGCTCGATCAGCCAGCCCCGATGCTTGTCGATGGCGGCGGCGATGTCGTCGA
Organism: Micromonospora sp. WMMD1120; assembly: GCF_029626235.1. Lineage (NCBI taxonomy): Bacteria > Bacillati > Actinomycetota > Actinomycetes > Micromonosporales > Micromonosporaceae > Micromonospora > Micromonospora sp. WMMD1120. Next base: position 800,278 of record NZ_JARUBO010000005.1, read on the forward strand.
TGCCTTCACCACGGGCGGCGACCGACCGGACGACCTGCGGCCGCCACTGCCCCGGCCCGCGCTCCCCGAGGGCGATCATGCCCTGGATGTCCCGGACGGTGGCGTCGACGCCGTCCCGGTCGGCCTTGTTGACCACGAACACGTCGGCGATCTCCAGGATGCCGGCCTTGACCGCCTGGATCGCGTCACCCATCCCGGGCGCGAGCAGCACCAGCGTGGTGTCGGCGAGCGAGGCGACCTCCACCTCGGCCTGGCCGACCCCGACGGTCTCCACCAGCACCACGTCGCAGCCGGCGCCCTCCAGCACCCGGACCGCCTGCGGTGTGGCCGCGGCCAGCCCGCCGAGGTGCCCCCGGCTGGACATCGAGCGGATGTAGACGCCCGGATCGGTGGCGTGGTCCTGCATCCGGACCCGGTCGCCGAGGATCGCGCCGCCGGTGAACGGGCTGGACGGGTCGACCGCCAGCACGCCGACCCGGTGCCCGCGGGCCCGCAGCGCGCGGACCAACTCGTTGGTGGTGGTCGACTTGCCCACTCCGGGCGAGCCGGTCAGCCCGACGACCTGGGCCTGCCCGGCGTACGGCGCGAGCGCCGCCGCGATGGTCGGCAGCAGCGCGTCGCCGTTCTCCACGAGCGTGATCAGCCGGGCCACCGCGCGGGGGTCGCCCGCGCGGGCCCGCTCGACCAGCAGCGGTACGTCCCGACTGCGGCGCACCGACGTTGCGCCCGCCGCCGGACCCCGCTCAGCAGCCTCGCTCACCGGTAAACCTTTGTTCGCGACTGCGGGCTCGCAAAACGGCTCACTCCTCGCCCTCACTGGCCCGGCACGTGGATGATCAGGGCGTCGCCCTGGCCACCGCCACCGCACAGCGCCGCCGCGCCGGTGCCACCGCCGCGCCGCCGCAACTCCAGGGCGAGGGTGAGGACGAGCCGCGCGCCGGACATGCCGATCGGGTGCCCCAGGGCGATCGCGCCACCGTTGACGTTGACAGTGTCCGGGCTGACCCCCAGGTCACGGGTGGACTGGATGCCGACCTGGGCGAACGCCTCGTTGATCTCGATGAGGTCGAGGTCCGCCACGCTCAGGCCGCCCTTCTTCAGGGCATGGTTGATCGCGTTGGACGGCTGCGAGTGCAGGGAGTTGTCCGGCCCGGCGACGTTGCCGTGCGCGCCGATCTCCGCCAGCCAGGTCAGCCCCAGCTCGGTGGCCTTCGCCTTGCTCATCACGAGCACCGCGGCGGCGCCGTCGCTGATCGGCGAGGAGCTGCCGGCCGTGATGGTGCCGTCCTTGGTGAAGGCCGGCCGCAGCTTGGCCAGCGACTCGACCGTGGTGTCCGGACGGATGCCCTCGTCCTCGCTGATCACCAGCGGGTCACCCTTGCGCTGCGGGATGACCACCGGAGTGATCTCGTCGGCGAAGTGGCCGTTCTTCTGGGCGGCGGCGGCCCGCTGGTGGCTGGCTGCGGCGAAGGCGTCCTGCTCCTCGCGCGTGATGCCGTGCCGGCCGCCGAGCCGCTCGGTCGACTCACCCATCGAGCAGCAGTCCCAGGCGTCGCTGAGCCCGTCGTGGGCCATGTGGTCCTTGACCACCACGTCGCCGTACTTGTAACCGGTGCGCTGACCCATCAGGAGGTGCGGCGCGTTGGTCATCGACTCCATGCCGCCGGCCACCACGATGTCGAACTCGCCGGCGCGGATCAGCTGGTCGGCCAGGGCGATCGCGTCCAGCCCGGAGAGGCAGACCTTGTTGATGGTCAGTGCCGGCACCGACATCGGCACGCCGGCCTCGACGGCCGCCTGCCGCGCGGGGATCTGACCGGCGCCGGCCTGCAACACCTGGCCCATGATCACGTACTGGACCTGGTCCGGGCCGACCCCGGCACGCTCCAGCGCCGCCTTGATCGCGATTCCGCCCAGCTTGGTGGCGGGGACGTCCTTGAGGTTGCCCAGCAGCCGGCCCATCGGGGTCCGCGCGCCGCTGACGATCACCGAAGCCATGCCTGCCTCCGAGGGGGTGCCGAGCTGTACGCCTTAACGATTGTTCGGCCAGACTAGCGCCATGGCTGAGAACTCCCCTGCCGAGCCCGGTGCGGACTACGTCACAGACATCGGGCTTCGCAAGATTGACCATGTCGGCATCGCCGTGGCCGACCTGGACGCCGCTGTCGAGTTCTACCAGCGGACGTTCGGGATGCGCTGCGTGCACGTCGAGACCAACGCCGAGCAGGGTGTACGCGAGGCGATGCTGGCCGTCGGCCCGACCACCGAGGGCGGCTGCGTGCAACTGCTCGCTCCGCTCACCCCGGAGTCGACGATAGCGAAGTTCCTGGACCGCAACGGGCCGGGCGTGCAGCAGGTCGCGTACACGGTGGTGGATATCGACGCGGCGTGCGCGGCCCTGCGCGAGCGGGGCGTACGGCTGCTCTACGACACTCCGCGCCGGGGCACCGCGGACAGCCGGATCAACTTCGTCCACCCCAAGGACGCCGGTGGGGTCCTGATCGAACTGGTCCAACCCGCCCCCGCCGCGCACTGACCGCTGACCGCTCGAGATCCGCCCAGCTCCCGGGGTGTGCTGGCCTCCAGCGCGCCTGAGGCCAGCACACCCGGAAGCTGCACCGGCCACGAACCGGCACCGCCAGACGCGCTTCGGTGCGCGGTAGGCCGGCTGCTCGGACACCTTCACGCATCGGCCGATGCAGTTTTTCACAGATGGCTTCCGGCCCTAGCTACCGTTCAGTAACGTCCGGCCCCACCGGGGCGCGACCAGTGCCGGATGTGTCGAACGGCGACATGGCGGTCGCGTCCACCGGTGCCGACGATGGCAGCACCCAGGCCCGTACGGGTGCGGACAAACCGGAGGTCACCGTGCAGGACATCCTCGAAGCGATCATGGCGGCGGAAGAATCGAACGATCCGGATCGCGAGCTCGCCGGCGTCGCCGGGCTGCCCGTGCCGGAGAGCTACCGGGGCGTGGTGGTCCGCGCCGAGGAGGCCCGGATGTTCGACGGCATGGCCACCCGGGACAAGGACCCGCGCAAGGCGCTGCACGTGCAGGAGGTGCCGACGCCGGAGCTGGCGCCGGGCGAGGCGCTGGTCGCGGTGATGGCGAGCGCGATCAACTACAACACGGTGTGGACCAGCATCTTCGAGCCGGTCAGCACCTTCCGGTTCCTGGAGCGCTACGGCCGGGTGTCCGAGCTGACCCGCCGGCACGACCTGCCGTACCACGTGGTCGGCTCGGACGCGGCGGGCGTGGTGCTGCGCACCGGCCCCGGGGTGACCCGGTGGGCGCCCGGCGACGAGGTGGTCGCGCACTGCCTCTCGGTGGAGCTGGAGGACTCGGCCGGGCACGACGACACGATGCTCGACCCGCAGCAGCGGATCTGGGGCTTCGAGACGAACTTCGGTGGGCTGGCCGAGCTGGCGGTGGTCAAGGCCAACCAGCTGATGCCCAAGCCGCGACACCTGAGCTGGGAGGAGGCGGCGAGCCCGGGGCTGGTTAACTCCACCGCGTACCGGCAGCTCGTCTCCCACCACGGCGCGAACATGAAGCAGGGCGACGTGGTGCTGATCTGGGGCGCCTCCGGCGGCCTCGGCGGGTACGCCACCCAGATGGCCCTCAACGGCGGCGCGATCCCCGTCTGCGTGGTCTCCTCGCCGGAGAAGGCCGAGCTGTGCCGGCGGATGGGCGCGGAGCTGGTCATCGACCGGGCCGCGGAGGGCTTCCGCTTCTGGCGGGACGAGGAGACCCAGGACCCGAACGAGTGGCGGCGCTTCGGTGAGCGGATCCGCGAGCTGACCGGCGGCGAGGACCCGGACATCGTCTTCGAGCACCCGGGTCGGGAGACGTTCGGGGCGAGCGTCTACGTGGCCCGGCGCGGCGGCACCGTCGTCACCTGCGCGTCCACGAGCGGTTACCAGCACCAGTACGACAACCGTTACCTGTGGATGCACCTCAAGCGGATCATCGGCAGCCACTTCGCCAACTACCACGAGGCGTGGCAGGCCAACCGGCTGGTCGCGCTCGGCAAGGTGCACCCGACGGTGTCCCGCACCTACCCGCTGGAGCAGACCGGTCAGGCGGCGTACGAGGTGCACCGCAACGCCCACCAGGGCAAGGTCGGCGTACGCTGCCTGGCGCCCGCCGACGGCCTGGGCGTCCGCGACGGGGAGCTGCGCGCCCGACACGAGGACGCCATCAACCGGTTCCGGGGGCACTGACCCGGGGCCGTCGGCCCGCACCGCGCCGACCGGCGCGGCGAGCCCGCCCGCGGCGCCGGCCGGCGTCGCGCGCCGGCCGGACGGGTGAACGCCGGGTGGCCAATGCGACGATCGGCGATTGTTCTTCCGCTCTCATTAGCGGAAAGTCCGGGCGGATCGAACAAAGGGTCTCGGGGGTAACCCCGGGACCCTTTTCCGTGTCACGCTCCGTGGCCTCCCACCCGCCGGGAGCTGCCAAGATCGCCCTTCGCCGGGAGCGCGGCGATCCGGACAGTTGACCATGTAATGAGGGCACGAAAGCTTCGCACCGCTCTTGCGAAGCACCCTGGGGCGTCTGCCAGTATGTCCCAATGCCCCAGCAGCAGTCCTCCCCTCTCGCGTTCTTCGATAACGCGAACTCGCAGCCAGATTTCACCGTTGGCCTGCGCGGATACAACACTCACCAGGTCGATGACTTCCTCGGCCGGATGACCGCCGCGCTGACCCAGTCCGAGCAGGCCCGTGCCGAGGCCGAGCAGCGGATGAACGACGCCCAGCGTCGGCTCCGCCAGGCCGAGCAGCGCATGAGTGCGCTGGAGCAGAAGCTCACCGACACGAACAAGCAGCTCGAAGAGAACAGCCGGCCCACGCTCTCCGGCCTCGGCACACGCGTCGAGCAGATCCTCCGGCTTGCCGAGGAGCAGGCCAACGACCACCGCAACGAGGCCAAGCGCGAGTCGGAGGGCATCCTCTCCGCCGCCCGCCTCGAGGCGCGTGAGATCACCGACAAGGCCCGCGCCGAGGCGGCGGCCATGAAGGCCAGCGCCGAGCGTGAGGCGGGCAACCTGCGTACGGCCGCCGAGCGCGAGGCCGCCGAGGTGCGGGTGCAGGCCCGCCGTGAGGCCGACACGCTGCGCGCGGACGCCGACCGGGAGACCAAGCAGCTGCGCACCGTCACCGCGCACGAGGTGGCCGAGCTGAAGTCGACTGTCGAGCGTGAGGTGGCCACCCTCCGGGCGACCGCCGAGCGGGAGATCACCCAGCAGCGGGCGAAGGCCGCCCGTGAGGCCGAGGAGAAGCGCGCCGAGGCGACCAAGCTGCTCACCGACGCACGGGACAAGCGCGACAAGGACCTCCAGGCCCTCGAGCTCCAGCTGGCCGAGCGCCGGGAGAAGGCCGAGCGCGAGGAGTCCGAGCGGCACGCCGCCCAGGTCGCGCAGACCCAGAAGATGGTCAGCGAGGCCGAGCAGCGGGCCCGGGCCGCGCAGGAGCGGGCCAAGGAGATCGAGCAGCGCGCCGAGGCGCGGCGGGTCGAGTCCGAGCGCAACGCCGCCGAGACTGTGGACAAGGCGAAGGCGCACTCCGAGAAGATGCTCAACGAGGCGAAGGCCGAGTCGCAGCGCCTGCTCACCGAGGCGCGCACCGAGGCCGAGCTGACCACGCAGGCCGCCCGTCGCGAGGTCGAGGACCTCACCCGGCAGAAGGACGCGGTCACCTCGCAGCTCGGCCAGATGCTCTCCGGGCTCGCCGGCATCGTGCCGGGGATGCCGGCGCAGGGCGCTCCGGCTGCCAAGCCGGAGGCCAAGAAGACCGACGGCGGTCAGGAGCGGGTGCCCGCGGAGACCGCCGGCTGACGCGAGGCGTCAGGCCGGGGCATCGACGGCGCGAGGTGACACCGGGTAACCGGTGACACCTCGCGCCGTATGCGTTTCCCAGCCCGTGGTCTCGCTCGGTAACAGTGCGGTGAAGTAGCTCCCACATGGCCCGTCCGTATCGCCCCAGCAGGGCCCGTTGCGTGTGAGGATGGGGGCATGTCGCACGGCGAGGAACTGTTCGCTCTCGGCGGGGACGTGACGACGGAGCCCAGCTTCGAGTCCGCTCTGCGGGGGTACGAGAAAAAACAGGTCGACAGGTATGTTGCGCGTGCCGAGCACGAGATCGCGACCCTCGCCGCCGAACGGGAACAGGCGTACACGCAGATCCACAAGCTCGCCGGCCAGGTCGAGGTGCTGCAACGCGACCTGACCCAGGTGCGCAAGCAGATGAACGTGGTCGACCGGGCCTCGTTCCGGCACCTCGGCCCCCGGGTCGAGTCGATCCTGACGCTCGCCGAGGAGCAGGCCGAGCAGATCATCGCCGAGGCCAACAACGAGATCGAGGCGCGCCGCGCCGCAGCCGAACACATCGTCGAGGAGGCCCGCGAGCAGGCCGACCGGGCGCTGAAGGACTTCGAGATCGCCCTCGCCGCACGGCGCAGCGAGGAGGAACGGCACACCGCCGCCCGCCGGGCCGAGGCGGACGCGGCCCTCCAGACGGCCAAGAGCGAGGCGGCGCAGCTCCGCAAGGCGGCGCAGGACGCGTTGGCGAAGGCCCAGCAGGAGGCCACCCAGCTACGCGACACCGCGAAGGAGATCCACGCCCGCGCCCAGCAGGAGGCCACCAAGCTGCGCGAGACGGCCCGCGAGACGCTGGCCAACGCCCGGCAGGAGGCGAGCGATCTCCGCGACGCCGCCAAGGAGGTGCACGCCAAGGCGCTCCAGGAGGCCAAGCGGCTCACCGACACCGCGACCGAGGCCGGACGGGCCACGCACGCCAAGGCGCAGCAGGAGGCCAAGCAGATCATCGACGACGCGTCGATGGCGGGGCGGGCCACCAGGGCCAAGGCGCAGCAGGAGGCCGAGCGGCTGACCACGCAGGCTTCCGAGTCGGCCAAGCGCAGCCGCGCCGAGACCGAGGCGTACGTGCAGCGGATGCGCACCGAGACCGAGGCGTACGTGCAGCAGACGCGGGCGCAGACCCAGCAGGAGCTGGGGGCCTGGCGGGCCGGGGTGGAGCAGGAGGTCAACTCCCGCCGGGAGGCGGCCGACCGGGAGCTGGCCCAGCGGCGCTCCACCGCCGAGCAGGAGTTCGCCAAGCGTCGCGACGAGCTGGACAAGCAGCACGCGTCGCGTCAGCAGGAGTTGGAGTCCACGTTCACCGGCCGCCAGCAGGAGCTGGAGTCGGGGTTCACCACCCGGCGCGACGAGCTGGAGGCGGAATACTCCAGCCGCCGGGACCAGCTCGAAACCGAGTACACGACCCGCAAGAACGAGATCGAGCAGGGCGCGGCCGGCGTCCGCGAGGCGGCCGAGCGGGACGCGGCGGCGCTGCGTCAGCGCGCCGAGACCGAGGCCGCCGAGTTGCTGAGCCGGGCCGAGACCGAGGCCGCCGACAAGCGCCGCAAGGCCGACGAGCACGTGGCGGCGTCCCGGCGGCAGTTCGAGGAGTACGCGGCCACCACCCAGCAGCACCTGGCCACCACCCAACAGCACCTGGCGGCCACTCAGCAGGAGGCGGCGGCGGGCCGGCAGCAGTTGGCCCAGGTGATGCTGGAGATCGCCCAGGCCCAGCAGCAGCTCGCGGACCTGCGGCAGGAGACCTGGAAGGCCCGGCAGGAGTCCGACGAGCTGCAGCGGCAGATGTCCGAGCTGCGGTTGCAGAGCGTGGCCGGCCCGATCGACGGCCCCACCGCCCCGGCCGGGAGCGACGGTGCGAGCGGCGCCCCGGTGGGCGTCGACGCCCGCTCGACTGCGGGCACCGGCACGAAGGTCGATCCCACCGACACCCCGCAGCCGACCACCGCGACCGCCGACGACACCAGGCAACCGGTCGCCGCCGCCGACGACACCAGGCAACCGGTCACCGCGACCGCCGACGACGCCGGGCAGCCGACGGCCCGTCCGGTGGCCGAGCCGGTCACCACAGTGGACGGCAGCACGGCGAGCGCCGGGGTGGACGGCGAGCCCACGGTTGCCGCCGTGCCAGGCGAGGGTGGCCGGGGCGCCAAGCCCACCAAGATCACCAGCACCGGCGAGAACGGCAAACGGCCGACCAAGCCCACCACCGACGAGCGCAGCGCCAAGCCGAGCAAGATCACCCTCGACAAGGACTGACGAGGGCGTCCGCCTTCCAGGATCTTGGACAGTTTCCGTCATCCGATGACGGGAACTGTCCAAGATCTCCATGTGAGGGGCCGGGGTGGGTGATCGGGCGGCGGAACGGCCCCCACGTCACGAAGCGTTCGAACAGCTCCCGCAACGCCGTGGGGGTTGAGCCGGTACAGGTCGTACGCCGCCTCGTGGCGGAACCCGGCCGGCTGGCTGGTCAGCGCCGCCGGGTCCTCGTCGGACTCCGCCCTGAGCCGCGGGCGGGCGCTGCCGGCAGGCCCGCGCGCGGGGACCGGACTGGTCAACGGGGCTGCACGTCGGGCTGTCCGGGCCGTTCAACCTCGCGCGCCGGGCCGACGGTGGTTGGGTGGGGCACATGGAACACCGGATTGACGGTCTCGTGGTCGATGGCGACCATGAGGTGGCTACGCTGCTGGCGCGGTGGGAGATCATCAGGAACAGCGCGCTGCCCCGCCGACAGTCGATCGACCTGCTGAAGGAAGTCGTGACGTCATGAACCTGACCGGGGCCAGCCGGCGCACGTCCAGTCGCAGCGGCAACGGCGAGTGTGTCGGGGTGGCGGACGATCTGCCCGGGTTCGTGGGCGTACGGGACAGCAGGGACCCGTCCGGGCCGGTGCTGGTGTTCGCGGCCCCCGCCCGCCGTCGCACGGCCTGAGTCGGGAGGTCCTGGTGCCGCAGCACGACCCGGCGGGTGACGACCCGGAGACCCGACCGGCGGACGCGCCCGCGAGCCCACCAGCGGAGACGCCGCCGCCGGTGCCGGTGCCCGCGCCGGGCATCGACCCCGAGGAGCCGCCGGCGGTCCCGTCCGGGAGGTTCGGCACGCCGGGGCGGCCGTTGCGGCGCAGCAGCTTCCTGATCGGCTTCACCGGCGCTCTGGGCGTGCTGCTGGCGTACACCCTCTATCTGGGGATCCGCAACGCCGGCGGCATCCTCGTGCTGGTGGTGATCGCGCTCTTCCTCGCCGTGGGTCTCAACCCGGCGGTGGTCCGACTCCACCGCTGGGGCGTGCCGCACGGCCTGGCGGTGGCGGCGGTCGCCCTGACCGTGGTGCTGCTGCTCTGCGGGGGTGTGGTGGCGCTGGTGCCGCCGATCGTCACCCAGTCGGGACAGTTCATCGAGCAGATCCCGAGCCTGCTGGATGAGCTGCGGCGCAGTTCCACTGTCAACGACCTGGTCGAGCGGTACGACGTGGTGGAGCGGGTGCAGGGCGCGGCCAACGCGCAGACCGTCGGTCGGGCGCTCGGCGGGGTGCTGGGCGGCGCGCAACTCATCTTCGGGACGGTGTTCCGGACGCTCACCGTGCTGGTGCTGACCATCTACTTTCTGGCCTACTTCGACAAGCTGCGCAGCCTCGGCTACTCGTTGGTGCCCCGGTCCCGGCGGGAGCGGGTGCAGCTGATCGGCGACGAGATCCTGGCCAAGGTGGGCGCGTACATGGTCGGGGCGCTGAGCATCGCGGTGCTGGCCGGCGCGACCACCTTCGTGTTCGCGCTGATCGTCGGGTTGCCGTACCCGTTCGCGCTGGCCGTGGTGGTCGCCGTGACCGACCTGATCCCGCAGATCGGCGCGACGCTCGGCGCGGTGATAGTGAGCCTGGTCGGGTTCGCCACCGACCTGCCCACCGGCATCGCCTGCGCGGTCTTCTTCATCGTCTACCAGCAGGTGGAGAACTACCTGATCTACCCGAAAGTGATGCGGCGCTCGGTGGAGGTCAACGAGGTCGCCGCCCTGCTGGCCGCACTGCTCGGCGTGTCGCTGCTGGGCGTGGTGGGCGCGCTGATCGCCATCCCGACCGTGGCCGCGCTGCAACTGATCCTGCGCGAGGTGGTGCTGCCCCGCCAGGAGCGCGGCTGACGGTCAGCCGGCGTCACCGGCGGCCGGGCCGGGGACGGGCGTGTCGGCGAAGGCGGCCACCGTCCGGTCGGCGTACGCGCTGACGTCGCCGGACTCCATCGGACCGTCCCACGTGGTCGGCAGCGGCACCTCGACGGCCGGGTTGACCCGCCGGACGATCTCGTCGAGCACCCTCTCGGCGTCGCCCACCCAGAGGTGCTTGGCGCCGGAAACCCCGACCACCTCGGCCTGCGGCACCGCGGCGAACCGCTCCCGCGCCTCGGTGGGGCGCAGGTAGTCGTCGAACTCCGGCACCAGCGCCGTCAACGGCCGACCCGAGGCGGCCCAGGTGGCCAGGTCCTCCGGGGCCGAGAAGCGCAGCGGCGGGGAGAGCAGGATCGCCCCGGCGATGGCCGGGTCGCAACCGTACTTCAGCGCCAGGTCGGTGCCGAACGACCACCCGACGAGCCAGATGTTGGGCAGCTCGGCGAACTCCGCGTACTCGATCGCGGCGGCCACGTCGTACCGCTCCCCCACCGCGCCGTCGAACGCGCCCTCGCTGGTGCCGCGCACGCTGCTGGTCCCCCGGGTGTTGAACCGGAGCACGGCCAGGTCGGCCAGCGCGGGCAGCCGCCAGGCCGCCTTGCGGAAGACGTGACTGTCCATCATCCCGCCGTGGGTCGGCAGCGGGTGCAGGCACACCACCGTGCCGGCCGGCGGCCGGTCGGCCGGCAGCGCCAGCTCACCGACCAGGCGCAGCCCGTCGGCGGTGTGCAGCTCGATGTCCTCCCGGCGGCCGGGCAGGATCGACGACGCGCGGATCGCTGTGCTCACCGCTCCAGTCTGTCGCGAAGTCGGCGTCGCCGCCCGCCCGGGCACGAACAGGGTGATCCAGGTCGCCCCGGGCAGGCGCTCAGTACCGCGGCGCGCCCCGGCCGCGGCGCACCGCCGGGCCCCGCCGCTCCCGGGCACGCCAGCAGCCGCTGTGCCAGTGCCGCCGGTCGGTCAGGTCACCGAGGCCGTCCGCCGGCCAGGCCACCAGGTGCGCCACCCCGGGCCGGATCTCCTGGTCGCAGCCGGGACACCGGTACGTCTTGACCGACGCGCCCGCGCCGATCCCCCGCACCTGCCACGCGCCGTAGGTCCACTGCTGCACCGAGGCGACGCCCTGACGGACCCGATCGGCGTCCAGGTTGGCGTTGTCGTCCCGGCGAGGGCGATTGCGACGGGGGCTCACAGTCACCAAGCGTACGGTCCTGCGGCCGGGACGCCCCCAGCGGCGGTCACCAGGTGTCGGGTTGGTCCAGGTGCTCCGCCACCTGCGCGCCGAGCAGGACGCTGCCCCCCTCCGCCTCGCTGAAGGGTTGCTCGGCGGCGAGCGCGGCGAGCAGTCGGGCCTGGGGGATGTCGAGCAGTTCAAGCCGCGCCGAGCCGGGGTCGTAGTGGGCCGGCCGGTCGCCGATCGTCCGGTTCGCCGCCCCACCCGTCACCGCGGTGGCCGCGTACTGCAACTCGACGGACATCCCCCTGCCTCGGTCGTCGCTGGCGTTCAGCAGCACCGCGTACGCCGCCGGGAAGGTGCTCACGACCATCCCGCAGCTGACCACCCGCGCACCGACCGGCAGGGTGGTCAACCGCACCGGACCGGCGCACCGGTACGCCCGGTCGAGCCGCAGCGCCTCGGCCGCGTCGTGCAGCGGGCCCTCGTTCGGGCCGGACACGCTCGCTCCCGCGTACACACCGGGTGCCGGCTGCCAGTAGCGCCGCCAGACCGGCACCCCGTCCGGCCCGTCGGCGTGCGTCACGGACCCGTCGTAACGGTTCGCGGACGGGCCATCCAGCGACGGCATGTTCCAGGCGCCGGTGGTTCGCAGCACGTCGGCCGAGGTCAGCTCGACGGTGACGGTCCGGCCGCCCACGTCGAGCTTCGCTGTCTCCTTGCCGCCGCCGACGCGCCACTCCAGGTAGCGCGGGCCGCCCTCGGCGAGGCCGATGTGCAGCAGCGCGGGGTCCCTGCCGATCCGGTCGGGCCGGGCCGCCGCGCCGGGCGTACCGGCGACCTGCGCGGGCAGGAAGGGGACGGCGGACCCCGTCGCGCCGGGAGGGCCGATGGGCTCACGGCCCGGCAGGCGGTCCACCGGGCCGGCTGTCGCGCCGAACCCCAGCAGGGCCACCAGCCCGACAGCCACACCGGCGCGGGCGACGAGCCGCCGACGCTCCCGGGTCCGCCCCTGCCGCACCGCCCCGGCCAACAGCCGGTCCACGTCCACCGGACCCTCGGCGCGCTCGCGCAGCGTCCGGTTGATCCGCTCGTCAAGGTCGGTCACGGCTGGCTCCCGTTCGTGGCCGGAACGCCGCAGCGCTCCCGCAGGTTGGCGAGCGCCCGCATCGCGTGAGTGCGGACGGTGACCGGGGAGCAGTCCAGGATCTGGGCTATCGTCGCGTCGTCGAGGTCCTCGTAGTAGCGCAGCACCAGGACCGCCCGCTGCCGGTCCGGCAGCGCGTGGATCAGCCGCCACATCTCGTCCCGGTCGGCCGCCTCCCCACCGACGTCCACCCGGTGCGGACGGTCGGCGAAGGTGTCGACGACCACCTCACGGCTCGACCGACGGCGCCACCAGGAGATGTTGGCGTTCACCAGCATGCGGCGCACGTACACGTCGGGGCGGTCGGCGCGGGCGATCCGGCGCCATTGCACGTACGCCCGGGACAGCACCTCCTGGGTGAGGTCCTCGGCCCGGTGCTCGTCACCGGTCAGCAATCGGGCGAGCCGGACCAGCGCCGGGCCCCGGCTGCTGACGTACTCCTCGAAGGTCACACCCGGTAGACGCCGCCGGCACCGTCCGGCGTTGACACGGTCAGCGGTGCGCGTGGTCGCGGAAGCCGCGGCGGGTCTTGCGACCGAGGTAGCCGGCGGTGACCAAATGCTCCAGCAGCGGCGCGGGGGCGAAACCGGGTTCACGCAGCTCCCGGTACAGCTCCCGCTGGATGGCCAGCGCGACGTCCAGCCCGACCACGTCCAGCAGCTCGAACGGACCCATCGGGTAACCGCAGCCCAACTTCATGGCGTGGTCGATGTCGTCGGCCGTCGAGTAGCTGGCCTCCAGCATCCGGACCGCGTCGTTCAGGTACGGGAACAACAGCGCGTTGACGATGAACCCGGACCGGTCGCCGCAGACCACGCCGGTCTTGCCGAGCGCGGCGCACACCGCGCGGGCGGTGGCGACGGATTCCGGGGACGTGCGGATGGTCCGGACGACCTCGATCAGCGGCATGACCGGCGCCGGGTTGAAGAAGTGCAACCCGATCACGTCGGCCGGCCGCTGGGTCGCCATCGCCACGTCGATCACCGGCAGCGAGGAGGTGGTGGTGGCCAGCACCACGCCCGGCTTGCAGACCTCGTCCAGGCTGGCGAAGAGCGCCTTCTTGACGCTCAACTCCTCGACCACCGCCTCGACCACCAGGTCGACGTCGGCGAGGTGGTCGAGCGTGGCCGACCAGGTGATCCGGCCGAGCGCGGCGTCCCGGTCCGCCTCGGCGAGCCGGCCGCGCACCACGCCCTTGTTCAGCGAGGTCTTCACCGCCTCGCAGACCTGCGCGGACTTCTCCATGCCACGGGTCACCGAGACGACCTCGTAGCCGGCCTTCGCGAAGACCTCGATGATGCCGGTGGCCATCGTCCCGGAACCCACGACGCCTACCCTGGTCACGACTGCGGGGCTCGCAAGCTCACTCCTCGCGCTCCCGATGCCCACCTTGGCGATGGCCCGCGCGCCGTCGGCCAGCGCGGCCTCCGTCGCGGGCGGCGTGGTCTGATCGGGTACGACCACCGGGGAGCCGGGCCGCTCGTAGGTGTAGAACCCCCGACCGGACTTCCGGCCGAGCAGTCCCGCCGTCACCATCTGCTTGAGCAGCGGCACCGGGGCGTGCCGGCGGTCCCGCCCGCCGCGCCGGTACATGGTGTCCAGGATCTCGTACGCGGTGTCCAGGCCGATCAGGTCCATCAGGGCCAGCGGCCCCATCGGCAGGCCGCAGCCGAGCTTCATCGCGGCGTCGATGTCCTCCCGGGTCGCGTAGTGCGACTCGACCATGGCGACGGCGTGGTTGAGGTAGCCGAAGAGCAGCGCGTTGGCGATGAAACCGGCGCGGTCGTTGATGGTGACGTCGACCTTGCCGAGCCGGGCGCAGAGCGCCTCGACGTCGGCGACGACCTCGGGCGCGGTGACGACGGTACGGACCACCTCGACCAGCTTCATGACCGGCGCCGGGTTGAAGAAGTGGATGCCGATCACCTGGTTGGGTCGGCTGGTGGCGACCGAGATCTCGGTGACGCTCAGCGACGACGTGTTGGTGGCGAGGATGGTGTCCGGTCGGCAGACCCGGTCCAGCTCCGCGAAGATCCGCTGCTTCAGGTCCAGGTGCTCGGGCACGGCCTCGATGACCAGGTCGACGGAGTGCAGCGCGTCCAGCCCGACCTCGAAACGCACCCGCTCGTGCAGGGCGTCGCGGTCCGCCTCGGCGAGCTTGCCCTTGGCGACCGCCCGGTCGGTGGAGCCGGTGAGAGTGGCCCGGCCACGCTCCAGCGCCGTCGCGGAGATCTCGACGGCCACCACGTCGATGCCGTTGCGGGCGAAGACCTCGACGATGCCGGCACCCATGGTGCCCAGCCCCACCACGCCCACGGTGCTGAACTCGCGCGCCATGACCGGCCTCCCCGGAGACTCCGTACGACCACTGAACGGTCGCTAAGTTATGGGCGCGAGTCTGCCATGTGACGCTGTGTTGTCGAGACGCCGTGGCATATTTCACCCACCGCCGGTCGGCAACTCAGTCGGCGGACGCGCTGGTCAACGCCAGCAGCTCGGAGACGAACTCGGCCGGGCGCTCCAGGTGCGGGCTGTGTCCGCAGCCGGGCAGCACCACCTCGTGGTAGGCGCCGCCGGCCGCCGCGTAGCGTTCCAGCACCGCCCGGGTCTGACCGACCATGGGCTGCGGCGGACAGGCGTCCGCGCCGGGCCAGCCGGGCACGAGATCCAGCGAACCCAGGTACGCCAGGTCGAACAGCGAGGTGTCCGAGACGATGACGTCGGCGTCTCCGCGTACCCAGGTGACCGGTGGCTTCTCGGCGACGGCCACCAGGTCGTCGGCGAGCCGGAACCAGGTCGGCGCGAGGGCGTTGAGCACGCCGCGCTCCCCCGGCGCGGTGCCCGGCCAGTTCGCCGAGGGCACCGCCGTGCCCGGGTAGTTGTCGTCCCCGGTCGCGGTGGAGAGCACGGAGTCCAGGAGCAGGTCCTCGTCCGCGCCCAGCGAGGCGGGATCGGCCACGTAGGTGGCGCGCAGGACGGCGCGCGGGCTGGTGGGGTCGTCCGCCTCCCGGTGGCCGGCCGCGAGGTGGGCGACGAAGCCCGGGTTAGCGGTGCCCGCGCCGGTCCCGGCGAAGTCGGGGGTGGTCGGCGTGCCGGTCAGGTCCCGGGTGCCCCCGAAGCCGTACGGGGACACCGGCGCCGCGAGCAGCAACGCGCCCACCCGGTGCGGGTGGTCGACGAGCAGCCGCATCGCCACCCCACCGCCGAGGGAGTGCCCGACCACGACCGGTCGGGCGTCGGCGGGGAACAGGCTCGGGTCGTCCAGCAGGGCGGCCACGTCGTCGGCGAAGTCCCGCAGGCCCCGCGTCGCGTTGACCGGGGCCGTCTCGGTGTCGCCGTACCCGCGCAGGTCGGGGGCGATCACCCGCAGCGTCGGCGGCAGCCGCCGGACCAGCGGCTCCCAGAACAACGCCGAGGAGCAGTTGCCGTGGATGAGCAGCACCGGCGTGCCGTCGGGCGGGCCGGCCACCCGTACCGCCTGGGTGATGCCGTTCGCCGTGACGATCCGCTGCTCGGTCTCCATCCGCGGCATGGTGCCACGGCCACCGACGTCGGTCCAGGTGTCCGGCGGACATCCGGGGCGCCCCGTAAATGTGGGTCGCCCTTACCGTCCCCGGCCGGGAGGCGTGGCCAACGGCAGCGGCAGCGTCGGCCGGACGTTCAGCCGGGACGGGCCGAAGCTGAGCCCCACCGGGTCGGTGAGCGCCACCCCGGGATCGAACAGTCGCAGTTCGGTACGGCCGAGCCGAATGACGTCACCGTCGGAGAGCAGTTCCACGTCGGTGATCCGGCGGTCGTTGAGCCAGGTGCCGTTCGTGGACCCGAGGTCCCGCAGGGACGGGCCGTCGGGCGCCAACCACACCTCCGCGTGGCGACGGCTCAGGTGCGGGTCGTTGATCACGACCTGGTTGGTCGGCGCCCGGCCGATCACCTGGGGCTCGGCCCGCATGCGAAAGCTCGCCCCGCGCATCGGCCCACCCGCGACCGTCAAGAGCGGCATCAGTTCCGGATGTTCCTCCATGGACAGTCAGCCTCCACCCCACACCGTTACTCCGCGCGTCAGCCTGCCATCAGACGGTAATCGTCAATACCGACCGGCCGGTCAGCCTCTCGTCACCTCCCGGCCACCTGCCGTTCGACGATTCGGGCGGGCGCTTTTCGAAACCCACACGCTGACCTGCACTGATCAACGATCGGTCGGGGCGGTGCGTCGCCGGTCCCCGCACTCCGAATCGAGGACCTACCAGTGAGTAATCCTCGGGTCTAGACTTCCGCCATGACGGCTGTGCATGTTCCCGGACTTCCGATCATCGACGCGGGTGAGCTGGTGTCGACCAGTCCGGCGACCGGCACGGAGGCCGGTCGCCTCCCGGTCGCCGGCGAGGCCGACGTCCGGCGGGCCGTCGCCGACGTCCGCTCCGCCGCCGAGTGGTGGGCCGGTCTCGGCTTCACCGGCCGTCGCGAGCGGCTGCTGCGCTGGCGCGCCCTGCTCGCCAAGCGGATCGAGGAGCTTGCCGAACTGGTGCACGTCGAGGGCGGCAAGCCGGTCGCCGACGCCATCGTCGAGATCGTCACCGCGATCGAGCACGTCGACTGGGCCGCCCGCAACGCCGGCCGGGTGCTGGGGCCACGCCGGGTGCGCTCCCGACTCATCCTCGCCGAGTTCTCCGGCCACCTCGAATACCAGCCGTACGGCGTGGTCGGCGTGATCGGGCCGTGGAACTACCCGGTCTTCACACCGATCGGCTCCGCCGCGTACGCGCTCGCCGCCGGCAACGGCGTGGTGCTCAAGCCGAGCGAGTACACGCCGGCGGTCGGCCAGTGGCTGGTGGACAGCTTCGCCGAGGTGGTGCCCGAGCGGCGGGTGTTCGCCGCCGTGCACGGCCTGGGCGACGTGGGGGCGGCGCTGTGCCGCTCCGGGGTCGACAAGCTCGCCTTCACCGGCTCCACGGCGACCGCCCGCAAGGTGATGGCCGCCTGCGCCGAGACGTTGACCCCCGTGCTCATCGAGGGCGGCGGGAAGGACGCGATGATCGTCGACAGCGACGCCGACCTGGACGCGGCGGCCGACGCGTGCGTGTGGGGCGGCCTGACCAACGCGGGGCAGACCTGCATCGGCATCGAACGGGTCTACGCCGTCGACTCCGTCTTCGACGCCTTCGTCGACCGGGTGGTGGCCCGTGCCGGCCAGCTCACCGTCGGGCCGGAGGGCGCCGACATCGGCCCGATCACCATGCCCCGGCAGATCGACGTGATCCGCGGGCACATCGACGCCGCGATCGACTCCGGCGGCCGGGCCGTGCTCGGCGGGCCCGGCGCGGTGCAGCCGCCGTACGTCCACCCGACGGTGCTGGTGGACGTGCCGGAGGATTCGGCCGCCGTCCGGGAGGAGACCTTCGGTCCCACGCTGACCATCAACCGGGTCCGCGACGCCGACGAGGCGGTCACCCGTGCCAACGCTCTGCCGTACGGCCTGGGTGGCTCGGTCTTCGGCCGCCGGCGGGCGGTGGCCACCGCCCGTCGGCTGCGCTCCGGCATGGCCTCGATCAACTCCACGCTGACCTTCGCCGGCATGTCCACACTGCCCTTCGGCGGGGTCGGCGACTCCGGTTTCGGGCGCATCCACGGCGAGGACGGGCTGCGTGAGTTCGGCCGCGCCAAGGCGATCACCCGGCGGCGGGCCCGCTCGCTGCTGCCGTCGATGACCTTCGACCGCACCCCGACCGACGTGGCCCGACTGGTCAAGGTCATCAAGACGCTGTACGGCAGGTGAGTGTCGGATAACCGATCATCGATGAAAATCGGTTAATCCACATGTTTGTACGCTGTGCTCCCGGCGGTACATTGCGTTAAATGGGCCCCAATCGATTGCGCTACCGGCTTGTCGACAGTGACCAGTCGTGGAGCGCCCGACGACGTCGACATCGTTCGGACTGGTTGGCGCGCACCTTCCCGGACATCGGTGACATGCACGTGGTCGACCTCGGTGGCCGGCTCGGCACCTGGCACCGCGCCACCGTCCGACCGGCCCGGGTGACAGTCATCAACCTGGAGCAACCGCCCGCCGTCGCGCCCGAGTGGGCCCACGTCGAACAGGCCGACGCCTGCGACCTGCCGGCACGCCTCGCCAGGGGCAGCTACGACCTGGTCTTCTCCAACTCGGTCCTGGAACACGTGGGCGGGCACGAGCGCCGGTTGCGCTTCGCCGCCACCGTCCGCACGCTCGCCGACCGGCACTGGGTGCAGACGCCCTACCGCTACTTTCCCATCGAGCCGCACTGGATCGCGCCCGGCATGCAGTTCCTGCCGGTGCGTCTGCGCACCGCGCTGGCCCGGCGCTGGCCGCTGGGGCACAAGCCCACCCGCAGCCACGACGCCGCCATCCACCAGGTGCTCTGGACCGAACTGTTGGACAGGTCGCAGATGCGGCACTACTTCCCCGAGTCGAGCATGCTCGTCGAGCGGGTGTTCGGCCTGCCCAAGTCCCTGATCGCGGTGCGCACCGGGGGCTGACGGCCCGTCGGCGGGCTGCCCCTCAGAAGAGGGTCAGCTCGTCCTTCTCGATGCCCCGCAGCCGGTCGTAGTCCACCACCACGCACCGGATGCCCCGGTCGGTGGCGAGCACCCGGGCCTGCGGCTTGATCTCCTGCGCCGCGAAGACCCCGGCGACCGGGCTGAGCAGCGGGTCACGGTTCATCAACTCGAGGTAGCGGGTCAACTGCTCCACCCCGTCGATGTCGCCGCGCCGCTTGATCTCCACGGCGACCGCGCCCGAGTTCGCGTCCCGGCACAGCAGGTCGACCGGACCGATCGCCGTCATGTACTCCCGGCGGACCAGCGTGAACCCCTCGCCCAACACCGTCGGGTTCGCTGCCAACAACTCCTGGAGGTGCGCCTCCACCCCGTCCTTGCGCAGGCCCGGGTCCACCCCCAGCTCGTACGAGGTGTCCTGGAAGACCTCCTCCAGGGTGATCCGCAGCTCCTCGCCGGCCTTGTTGACCACCCGCCACACGCCGGGGGACTCCTCCAACCGGCACGGCGGGCTCATCCAGTTCAACGGCTTGTACGCCCGGTCGTCGGCGTGGATCGACACCGACCCGTCCGCCTTGACCATGAGCAACCGGGTGGCCGGCGGCAGGTGAGCCGAGAGCCGTCCGACGTAGTCCACCGAGCACTTCGCAATGACCAACCGCACCCGACGAGGGTAGCCGAGCCCTGGCCGACCGCCACCGAGCGGCACTGGCGCGCCGGTGCGATGCTGAGACCGTGTTCGAAGTCCTCACCGGCACCGGTCTCGCCGCCTCGGCGGGGCTGAACGCCTACATTCCCCTGCTCGTCCTCGGTCTGCTCGGCCGCTACACCGACCTGATCGATCTGCCCAGCGGCTGGACCTGGCTCGGCAACGGGTGGGTCCTCGTCATCATGGCGGCGCTGCTCGCCGTGGAGATGGTGGCGGACAAGGTGCCGGTGGTCGACCACGTCAACGACGTGGTGCAGACGGTGGTTCGTCCCACCGCCGGTGGCCTGGCCTTCGGCGCCGGCTCCTCGTCCGAGACGGTGACGGTCAGCGACCCGGGCAGCTTCTTCTCGACCCACCAGTGGGTGCCGGTGGTCACCGGCGTCCTGCTGGCGTTGGGCGTGCACCTGCTCAAGTCCGCGGCCCGCCCGGTCGTCAACGCGACCACCGCCGGGCTCGGCGCCCCGGTCGCCAGCACCGCTGAGGACGCCACCAGCGTCGTCGTCTCCCTGGTGGCGATCGTGCTGCCGGTGCTGGTGCTCGTCTTCCTGGTCGGCCTGGCGTTCTTCGTCTTCTGGTTCGTCCGCCGCCGCGCGGACCGACGCCGGGAGCGGGAGGCGGCCCGCGCCGCCGGCTTCCGCGTCTGAGCGCGCCGTCGGCCGGTCAGGGCAGGTCGTTGGCGTGCCTGATGACCGTCACCAGATCGTCGATGATGCCGGTGAGGGCGAAGTCCTTCGGGGTGAAGACCCGCGCCACCCCGGCGGCGCGGAGCGTGGCCGCGTCGCCCGGCGGGATGATGCCGCCCACGACCACCGGCAGGTCGGCGCGGCCGGCGGCGCGCAGCCCGTCGAGCACCGCGGGCACGGCGGCGAGGTGCGACCCGGAGAGCACCGACAGTCCGACCAGGTCGACATCCTCCTCGACGGCGGCGGCGACGATCTGCCCGGCGGTCAGCCGGATGCCCTGATAGACGACCTCGAAGCCGGCGTCTCGGGCGCGTACCGCGATCTGCTCCGCGCCGTTGGAGTGCCCGTCCAGGCCGGGTTTGCCCACCAGCAGTCGCAACCGTCCGCTGCCCAGCTCGCGGGCGGTGGCGGCGACCCGCGCGCGCACGGCGGCGAGGCCGGGCTCGCCGCCGCCGGTGGCGCCGGCCAGGCCGGTCGGCGCCCGGTACTCGCCGAAGACCTGCCGTAGCGCGCCGGCCCACTCGCCGGTGGTAACCCCGGCCCGTACGCACTCCACAGTGGCCGGCATCAGGTTGACGCTGGTCGCGGCGTCCGCGCGGAGCCGGGTGAGGGCCGCGTCGACGACGGCCGCGTTCCGGTCGTCCCGCCACCGCCGTACGCCCGCGACGGCCGCCGCCTCGACCGCCGGATCGACCTGCTCGACGGCGTCGGCGCCGGTCGCCGTCAGTGGTGAGGGCTCGGTCTCGGTGTGGCGGTTCACCCCGACCACCACGTCGGCGCCGGACTCCATCCGACGGCGGCGTTCGGCCAGCGACGCGACGAGCGCGCTCTTGAGATGGCCGCTCTCCACGGCGGCGACCACGCCACCCAGCTCCAGCACCTCATTGAGCTGCGCGCGGGCCCCGCTGACGATCTCGTCGACCAGCGCGGCCATCACGTGCGAGCCGGCGAAGAGGTCGGGATATTCGAGCAGGTCCGACTCGAACGCCAGGACCTGCTGCATGCGCAGCGACCACTGCTGGTCCCAGGGGCGGGGCAGACCCAGCGCCTCGTTCCAGGCGGGCAGTTGCACAGCGCGGGCCCGGGCGTCCCGGGACATCGTCACGCCGAGCATCTCCAGCACGATGCGCTGGACGTTGTTCTCCGGCTGCGCCTCGGTGAGGCCGAGGGAGTTGACCTGCACGCCGTAGCGGAAGCGGCGCTGCTCGGCCTGACCGACGCCGTACCGGTCCCTGGTGATCTCGTCCCAGAGCACCCCGAACGCGCGCATCTTGGCGATCTCCTCGACGAAGCGCACCCCGGCGTTGACGAAGAACGAGATGCGCTGCACCACGTCGCCCATCCGTTCCGGCGGCACCTGGCCGGCGTCGCGGACCGCGTCGAGCACGGCGACAGCGGTGGCCAGCGCGAAGCCGACCTCCTGCACGGGCGTGGCGCCGGCCTCCTGGAGGTGGTACGAGCAGATGTTGACCGGGTTCCACCGGGGCATCTCCCGCAGCGTGTACGCGACCATGTCGGCGGTCAGCCGCAGCGACGCCGCCGGCGGGAAGATGTACGTGCCCCGGGACAGGTACTCCTTGACGATGTCGTTCTGGGTGGTTCCGGCGCAGCGGGCCAGGTCGCCGCCCTGCTCCAGCGCGACGGTGCCGTACAGGGCGAGCAGCCACATCGCCGGGGCGTTGATGGTCATCGAGGTGTTCATCTCGGCGAGCGGCAGACCGTCGAAGAGCGCCCGCATGTCACCGAGGTGGGCCACCGGCACGCCGACCCGCCCCACCTCACCGGCGGCGAGTTCGTGGTCCGGGTCGTACCCGGTCTGGGTCGGCAGGTCGAAGGCGACCGAGAGGCCGGTCTGCCCCTTCGCCAGGTTGCGGCGGAAGAGGGCATTGGTCGCGGCGGCCGACGAGTGGCCGGCGTAGGTGCGCATCACCCACGGGCGGTCCCGTTCGGGCAAACGCCCAGGGTATGCCGTCTCATCCATGACCGGAGTCTAAGTTACCGTTCAGTAGAAGTGGCTGTGCAAAACCACACAGCTCCATGTCGGGGACGTCCGGGTGGCAAGCGCCCACCCTGTCGTGCACCGCCACACCCCGGCCACCCACCCGTCACCGCCAGGACGCACACTTGACGGCATGGATGACGAGCTGGCCATCTCCGTCCGAGGGCTGCGCAAGGCGTACGGCGACAACGTGGCGGTGGCGGGCGTGGATCTCGACGTCCACCGCGGTGAGGTGTTCGCGCTGCTCGGCCCGAACGGGGCCGGCAAGACCACAACGGTCGAGATCCTGGAGGGCTACCGCCACCGCGACGCCGGCGAGGTGCGGGTGCTCGGCACCGACCCGGCGCAGCCGGATGCCGGCTGGCGCTCCCGGGTCGGCATCGTGCTCCAGGGCACCGGTGAGTTCGACGAGCTGACCGTCGCCGAGGTGATCAGGCACTTCTCCGGCTTCTACCCGGATGCCGACGACCCGGACAAGGTGATCGAGCGGGTCGGCCTGGCCGGCAAGGCCAGAGCCCGGACGCACACCCTCTCCGGCGGGCAGAAGCGCCGCCTCGACGTGGCGCTGGGCATCATCGGCCGCCCCGAGCTGCTCTTCCTCGACGAACCGACCACCGGCTTCGACCCGGAGGCTCGCCGCGAGTTCTGGGAGCTGATCCGCGACCTGGCGGCGGCCGGCACCACAATCGTGCTGACCACCCACTACCTGGACGAGGCGGAGGCGCTCGCCGACCGGGTCGGCGTGATCGCCGGCGGCAGACTGGTCGAGGTGGCCGCCCCGAGCCGGCTGGGCAACCGGCAGGAGGCGCTGGCGACGGTCTCCTGGCGTACCCCGGACGGGACGGTGGAGAGCACGCAGAGCGCGACGCCGACGGCGGTGGTGGCCGACCTGGCCGCGCGCTTCGGCGGCGAGATCCCGGGGATCACCGTGACCCGGCCGACCCTGGAGGACGTCTACCTCACGATGATCGGACACGCGCGATGACGACCACGACGAAGCCGGCGACGCCGGTGGCCACCGCCCCGGGTCGTCGGCTGGGCGCCGGCACGCTCGCGGTACGCCAGGGCCGGCTGGAGATCACCCAGTTCCTGCGCAGCCGGGAGTCGGTGGTCTTCACCATGGGCTTCCCCATCATCATGATCCTGATCTTCGCGTCGATCTTCGACGGCACGATCGGCGGCGGGGTCAGGTTCACCCAGTACTTCATCACCGGGATGATCGCGACCGGCCTGATGACGGTGAGCTTCCAGAACCTCGGCATCTGGATCCCGATCGAGCGGGACCGCGGCGTGCTCAAGCGCTACCGGGGCACGCCGATGCCGAAGTGGGTCTGGTTCGCCGGCAAGGTGATCATGGTGGTGGCGATCGGCATCGCCGAGACCGCGCTGCTGCTGGCCTTCGCGGTGGCGCTGTTCGACCTCGACCTGCCCGGCACCGCCGGGAAGTGGCTCACCTTCGGCTGGGTCGCCGTGCTCGGGGTGACAGCGTGCACCCTGTGCGGCATCGCCATCTCATCGCTGGCCCGTACCGCCCGCAGCGGCTCGGCGGTGGTCACCCCGGTCTCCCTGATCCTCCAGTTCATCTCCGGGGTGTTCTTCGTCTTCACCGACCTGCCCACCTGGATGCAGCAGGTGGCGGCGCTGTTCCCGCTCAAGTGGATGTGCCAGGGACTGCGGTCGGTCTTCCTGCCGGAGAGCTTCGGCGCGCAGGAGCCGGGCGGCTCGTTCGAGCTGGGCCGGGTGGCGCTGGTGCTCGCCCTGTGGTGCGTGATCGGCCTGGTGCTCTGCCTGACCACCTTCCGCTGGACCACCAAGCGCGACGGCTGAGCACGGACGACCGGGGCGGAGTGACCCCCGCCCCGGTCGAGGCGACTCAGTACGTGTAGAAGCCCTTGCCGGTCTTGCGGCCCAGGTCGCCGGCGGTGGCCATCCGCTGGAGCAGCTCCGGCGGGAAGAACTTCTCGTCGCCGGTGTCGGTGTAGATGTTCCGCGTCGCGTTCAGCAACACGTCCACCCCGGTCAGGTCGATGGTGGCCAGCGGACCCATGGCGTGCCCGAAGCCGAGCCGGCAGGCGGTGTCCAGGTCCTCCGCGGACACCACGCCCGACTCGACGAGCTTGACCGCCTCCATCACCAGGGCCGAGATCAGCCGGGTCGTGACGAAACCGGCGATGTCCCGGTTGACCACCACCACCGTCTTGCCGATCTCCTCGGCGAAGGCCCGCGCGGTGTCCAGCGTGGCGTCGCTGGTCTTGTAGCCGCGCACCAGCTCGCAGAGCTGCATCATCGGCACCGGGGAGAAGAAGTGGGTGCCGACGACCGCCTCGGGCCGCTCGGTCACCGCGGCGATCTGGGTGACCGGAATGGCCGAGGTGTTGGTGGCGAGGACCGCGTCCGCCCTGCAGATCTTGTCCAGGGCGCGGAACACCTCGTGCTTGATCTCCAGCCGCTCGAAGACAGCCTCGACCACGATGTCCGCGTCCGCCGCCGCCTCCAGGTCGGTGGTCGGGGTGATCCGGGCCAGCGTCGCCTCGACCTCGGACGCCTCGATCCTGCCCTTCTCGGCGAACTTCGTCAGTGACTTCCGGATGCCGTCCAGACCCCGTGTGGTGGCCGCGTCGTCCAGGTCGCGCAGCGTCACCTGCCAGCCCGCCTGCGCCGCCACCTGGGCGATGCCGGAGCCCATCAGCCCGGCCCCGACGACCGCGAGTCGACCCGCCATCTACTTCTCCCTCGCTGCGATTGAGTGCCTGCCTGCACCCTAGTCCGCGAGCTGAACGATGGCTAAGTGGCGGCGGCTGTGCCGCCGGAGTCACTGCGGCCGTGCCGCCGGAGTCGCGGCGGCTGTGCCGCCGGAGTCGCTGCGGGCCTCGCTGCCGGCCCGGGGGTCAGATCTCCAGCGACGGCTCCTCCGGCGCGGTGCCCCGCTCCACGGCCACGCCGAGCGCGCGCAGGTCGGCCACGAAGTCCGGGTAGCCCCGGTCGACGTGGTGCACGTGGGAGACCTCGGTGACCCCGTCCGCGCAGAGCCCGGCGATGATCAGGCCGGCGCCGGCCCGGATGTCGGTGGCCCGCACCGGGGCGCCGGAGAGCCGCTCCCGGCCGCGAACCACAGCGTGGTGCCCGTCGGTCTTGATGTCCGCGCCGAGCCGCATCATCTCGTTGGCGAACATGAACCGCCCGTCGAAGATGTTCTCGGTGATCAGCGATGCGCCGTCGCTGACCGCGGCCAGCCCGATCGCCATCGGCAGCAGGTCGGTGGCGAACCCGGGGTACGGCAGGGTGACCACGTCCACGGCCCGGGGCCGCTCGTCCATCCGGACGCGGAAGCCGTCCCCCCGGGTCTCCACGAGCGCGCCGGCGGCCACCACCTTGTCCAGCGCGATCTCCAGGAAGGCCGGGTCCAGCCCGGTCACCGTCACGTCGCCCCTGGTCATCGCCGCGCCGAACGCCCAGGTGCCGGCGACGATCCGGTCCCCCACCGTCGCGTGCCGCACCGGGCGCAGCCCGGGAACCCCGGTGATCCGCAGTGTGGAGGTGCCGGCGCCGGCGATCCGCGCGCCCATCTGGTTGAGCATCGTGCAGATGTCGACGATCTCCGGCTCCCGCGCCGCGTTGTCGATCACCGTGGTGCCCTGGGCCAGCACCGCCGCCATCACCAGGTTCTCGGTCGCGCCGACGCTGGGGAAGTCCAACACGATGTCCGCGCCCCGCAGCCCGTGCGGCGCGCTGGCGATCACGAACCCGTGTTCACCGGAAATCTCCGCACCCATCCGGGTCAGCCCGGAGATGTGCATGTCCAGCCCGCGCGACCCGATCGCGTCGCCGCCGGGATGCGCCACCCGCACGTACCCCCGGCGGGCCAGCAGCGGGCCGAGCACGCAGATCGACGCGCGCAGCCGCCGGACCAGGTCGTAGTCGGCGTCCGCGCCCGGCTGCTCCGGGACGTCGATGGTCACCGAACGGGAACGGGCCACGCCACCGCCGGCGACCATCGGGTCGACCGGGTCGTCCGCGTCGAACTGGACGTCACACCCCAGCCTGCGCAGCACCTCCCCCATGATCGCGATGTCCGTGATCCGTGGCACGTTGGTGATCACGCTGCGGCCCGGCGCCAGCAGCGCGGCCGCCATCAACTTCAGCGCCGAGTTCTTGGCGCCCACCACGTGTACGGTGCCGGCCAGCCGCGCGTCACCGCGCACCCGGATGACGTCGACGTCGCTGACCGCCGGATCACCGGCGTCGCCGGGGCCCACCACCACCGGCCAACCGGCGGCGCTGTCCGGCCGCACCGGGGTCGTCAGATCGGGAATCCGTAGGCTGTGCGTCATGGCCGTCCACCTCACGCGCATCTACACCAGGGCCGGCGACGCCGGCATGACCAGGCTGAGCAACAACGAGCAGGTACCGAAGACCGATCCACGGATCGCCGCGTACGCGGACGTCGACGAGTGCAACGCGGCGATCGGTGTCGCGATCGCGCTGGGCCAGCTCGACGAGGAGCTGCGCGGCGTGCTGGCGTCGGTGCAGAACGACCTGTTCGACGTCGGCGCCGACCTGGCCACCCCGGTCGAGCCGGAGCCGAAGTATCCGCCGCTGCGGGTGACCGAGGAGTACGTCGAGCGCCTGGAGGGCTGGTGCGACGAGTACAACGCGCGCCTGAGCAAGCTCGACTCCTTCATCCTCCCCGGCGGCACCCCGGGCGCGGCGCTGCTGCACGTGGCGCGGACCATTGCCCGGCGTGCGGAGCGGGCAGCGTGGTCGCTGGTCAGCCACGATCCGGATCGGACCAGCACGCTCCCGGCAAAGTATCTCAACCGGCTCTCCGATCTGCTCTTTATCCTGTCAAGAACGGCAAATCCGGCAGGAGATGTGCTATGGGTGCCGGGCGGCAAGCGCTGACAGTGGGCGCGACACCCCACGTCGACACGGGGATTCCCCATCTGACCGCTGCCACGCGTCGCCGGGGCCGCGTCCTCCTCCGGCCCGGCTCTCGGCGACCGACTCGGCTTCCTGGAAGTCGGCGCATTCAGGCCCTCGGTAAGCCCGATATCGCCAGACCGCAGGCGATCGACTCGGCTTCCTCGAATCCGGGGCATCCAGGCCCCCACATAGGCCCAACCTCAGCGCAGGCCCCGGATGACCAACTCGGGTTTCATGAAATCGGGGCATCCGCCGGTCTGGGTAGGCCCCGTTTCACGGAAGACGAGTCGATCACCCCTGCGCGGGCTCGGCCGGCCCCGATCGCGCCGCCCCGGGTCGGCCAGCCACGTCGCGCTCCAGGGGGATCACCCTGCCGGATCGACGCAACGGTGACGCCGACGGGTTTCCGGGGCAGCCCGCCCGGCGGAGGGATCAAGCCTGACCGCCCGGAGCCGGGCGGGCTGCCCCGGAAACCCCAACAGTGACCCGCGCAAACCATGCGACCCAGGCACGCCAGATGCGACCCGGGCACGCCAGAGCCGACCCGGGCAAGCCAGCGGCGACTCAACCACCCGCGGGCGGGCGACAGCTCAGGCGGCCGGCCAGTCCTGGGAGGCCATACGCGGCGAGACCGCCCCCGGAGGGGCGGCCTCGAGCCAGGAGAGGAAACCGGTGACGGTGGACCGCGCCATGGCGATCTCCACCGGTGCGTGGTGACTGGTACAGCGGAGGATCACCCAGTCGGCCGGCATGGAGAGCCGTTCCTGACCTTCGGGCAACCGTCGGCGCTCCACCGCCAGCCCTTTGCGCGAGAGCACCCGCTTGGGCCGGATCGCGAAGCTGAACATCCGGTACCACCGCAGCTCGTCGCCGGCGAAGCGACCGAAGCCGGGCGACCAGCCGCGGCCGTCGAGAACAGTGGTGACCCGGACGCTGAGCCGGATGATGCCACCGCTGCGGGTGACCAGAGCTCGCCGGACGAAGAGGACCAGAAGCGCGGCGAGGATGACGACTACGCCGATCCCGATTCCCTCGACGATCTCCATCCCCGGTTTGACTCAGCGACTCTGCGCGGAGACCGGGGTCGCGCTCTCGGCCAGCACCGTGACGCCGTCCGCGCTCACCGAGAGGAAGCCGCCGGCCACGTCGTACGCGACCTGCTCGCCACCGGCCAGCTTGATGCGCACCTGGCCAGGCTCGGCGAGCTGACCGAGCAGCGGTGCGTGCCCCGGCAGGACACCGAGCTCGCCCTCGGTCGTCCGGGCGACGAGCATCTCGGCGTCACCGGACCAGACCTTCTCCTCGACGGCGACGAGCTCGACATGAAGCTGCTGTGCCACGCTGTCTCCTTGCTGCGGCTACGGATTGCCGAAATTCTAGCCTGACGCCGGGGCGCGCCCGACACGGGTGCGGCCCCTACTTGGACTTGTTCACGAACTCCGGGTGCTCCAGCAGGAACGGGTCGAGTTGTTCGTTGTGCAGCGCGGTGAAGAAGTCCGCGACGCCGGGCTGGAACTGCTCACCCAGGTACTTCTTGCCGTCGAACACCCCACCACCCGGTAGCTTGATCATCTCGATCGTGTTCGGGCGGATGTCCTTGAGCGCGAGACCGAAGTCGACAACGCTGTTGCCCCGGCCGTTGAAGATCAGCGACTGACCGGCGGCGCGGAGCACCTTGTCCAGCTTGATCGGGTTGGCCACCACGTCGGCGCTGAACGCCTGGCCGACCATTGCCTTGACGAACTGCTGCTGGTGGCGCTGCCGGCCGTAGTCGGAATCCGGAACACCGTTCTTCGGGTAGCGCTGCCGGACGTAGTCCAGGGCCTGCCAGCCCTTGAGGTGCTGGTTGCCCTTCTTGTAAACCGCCTGCGGGCCGACGTAGCCCTCGCCGCGCGTGTTGCCCGGGCGCGCCGTGCCGTCCGGCTGCTTGTGCTCGGACCTGACCTCCCGCTCGATGTACATCGTCACGCCACCCATGGCGTCGACGATCTTCTGGAAGCCGGTGAAGTTGATGATCGCGCCAGCGTCGAAGCGCTTGATGCCTGTCACCTTCTGCACAGTGGTCGCCAGCAGCTCGAAGCCGCGCGCCGCGTCCGGGTTCTTACCCGGCACCTTGCTGCCGAACGACATGGCAGCGTTGATCTTCGTGGTCTCGCCCGGGAAATCGGCCTTCTTGAAGGGCGGAATCTGCACGTAGAGGTCCCGTGGCAGGGAGAACAGGTAGGCCCGGTCCATCGAGGCCGGCACGTGCAGCACCATGATCGAGTCGGCCAGCGGCGCCGCGGTCGGCGTACGCGGGTCGATGCCGACCAGCAGGATGTTCAGCGGGCCCTTGATCTCGCTCTTCTTGGCCTGCGCCCCGGCCGCCTGGTCACCGAAGAGGTCGGCCTTGCCGACGGCCCCCTCGTAACGGGCCATCAGGACCTCGGTGCCGACCAACACCGCCCCGCTGAGCACGGTCAGCACGGTCCCGAACACCGTGCAGATCCTGGCCCAGCGCGGCACACCCCGCCAGATGGACGACCTGCGGCCACTCTTGCCGGCCTTAGCCACGAGCATCTCCGTTCGTCACGCCCACGTGGAGAATGACGGGCGCACGTCGTCGAAAGGTTGCAAACATCAACGCTCGTTCGGGTGAACGCGCGGAACGAACCGTATCTCGACTGCCGGGCAACGGCGACCACGAGTAACGGACCGCGACGATAGTAGGACGCGAACATGAACAAAAGACTGCCCCGGCGTTGCCGGGGCAGTCTTTTTGTTGCGGATTCGACGGGGCTGGGTCAGCCCTTCATCAGCTCCTCAGCCTTCTTCTCCAGGTCCTCGAGACCGCCGCACATGAAGAACGCCTGCTCGGGGAAGTGATCGTACTCACCCTCGCTGATCTTGCGGAACGCCTCGATGGTCTCCTTGATCGGAACCGTCGAGCCCGGCACGCCGGTGAACTGCTCCGCCGCGTAGGTGTTCTGCGACAGGAAGCGCTCGATCCGCCGGGCCCGGGCCACGGTGATCTTGTCTTCCTCGGAGAGCTCCTCGATGCCGAGGATGGCGATGATGTCCTGCAGGTCCTTGTAGCGCTGCAGGATCCGCTTCACCTCGGTGGCGACCTGGAAGTGCTCCTGGCCGACGAACTCCGGGGCGAGGATCCGGGACGAGGACGCCAGCGGGTCCACCGCCGGGTAGATGCCCTTGTCGGAGATCGACCGCTCCAGGTTGGTGGTCGCGTCCAGGTGGGCGAACGTGGTGGCCGGGGCGGGGTCGGTGTAGTCGTCCGCCGGCACGTAGATCGCCTGCATCGAGGTGATGGCCTGGCCCCGGACGGAGGTGATCCGCTCCTGGAGCTCGCCCATCTCGTCGGCCAGGGTCGGCTGGTAACCCACGGCGCTCGGCATCCGGCCGAGCAGGGTGGAGACCTCGGAACCGGCCTGGGTGAAGCGGAAGATGTTGTCGATGAAGAGCAGCACCTCCTGCTTCTTCACGTCGCGGAAGTACTCCGCCATGGTGAGCGCGGAGAGCGCGACCCGCAGCCGGGTGCCCGGCGGCTCGTCCATCTGGCCGTAGACCAGCGCGGTCTTGTCGATGACGCCGGACTCGGTCATCTCGGCGATGAGGTCGTTGCCCTCACGGGTGCGCTCACCCACGCCGGCGAAGACCGAGGTACCACCGAAGTTGCGGGCAACCCGGGTGATCATCTCCTGGATGAGCACCGTCTTGCCCACGCCCGCGCCGCCGAACAGGCCGATCTTGCCGCCCTTGACGTACGGGGCGAGCAGGTCGATCACCTTGATGCCGGTCTCCAGCATCTCGGTCTTCGGCTCCAGGTCGGCGAAGGCCGGCGCCTTGCGGTGGATGCCCCACCGGTCGTCGGCGTCGATGGTCTCACCCTCGGTGAGGTTGAGGCACTCGCCGATCGCGTTGAACACGTGGCCCTTGACCGCGTCGCCCACCGGAACGGAGATCGGCCCGCCGGAGTCACGAACCTCCGCGCCGCGGACCAGGCCGTCGGTTGGCTGCATCGAGATGGCGCGGACCAGGTTGTCACCCAGGTGCTGGGCGACCTCCAGGGTCAGCGTCTTGTCACCGCCGGACAGGCTCACGGTGACGTTCAGGGCGTTGAACAGGGCCGGCATGGCGTCGCGCGGGAACTCGGCGTCGACGACCGGGCCGATGACCCGGACCACGCGACCCGTGGCCGTCTTGGTCTCTACTGGGGCAGTCATCACACTTCACTTCCCGACGCGGCCAGCGCGTTCGCGCCGCCGACGATCTCGCTGATCTCCTGGGTGATCCCGGCCTGGCGGGCCGAGTTCATCTCACGCGTGTACTTTTCGATCATCTCTTCGGCGTTGTCGGTGGCACTCTTCATCGCCCGCCGCCGCGCCGCCGACTCACTCGCCGCCGACTCGATCAACGCCGCGTAGATCCGCGTGTTGATGTACCTCGGCAGGAGCGCGTCGAGCAGCGCCTCCGCCTCCGGCTCGAACTCGTACGCCGGCAGTAGCCCTTCGGAGCGCGGCCGGTCCTCCACCTGCATCGGCCCGACGATCTTGGTGACCGGCGTCTGCGTCATCAGCGAGTGGAACTCGGTGTAGACGATGTGCAGCTCGTCGACGCCGAGCACCCCGTCCCCGCCGGGACCACCGTCGACGTCGTCCGCGCCGGCGGTGAACGCCTTGATCAGCGTCTCACCCACCGCGCGGGCGTCCTCGAACGACGGCTGCTCGCTGAAGCCCGTCCAGTTCGCCTCGATCGGCCGGTTCCGGAACCGGTAGAACCCGACGCCCTTACGCCCGATGACGTAGAGCACCGGCTCCTTGCCGTCCGCCTTGAGCCGCGCGATCAGCGACTCCGCCATCCTGATCGCGTTGGAGCTGTAGCCGCCGGCCAGGCCACGGTCGCTGGTGACCAACAGGACGCCCGCCCGCCGCACCCGCTCGCGCGGGGTGAGCAGCGGGTGGTCGATCCGCGCGTTGGACGCCAGCGCCGTGAGCACGCCGGTGATGGCCTGGGCGTACGGCAGGGACGCCTCCACCCGGGCCTGGGCCTTGGCGATCCGGCTCGTCGCCACGAGCTCCATCGCCTTGGTGATCTTCTTCATCGACTTCGCCGAGCGGATCCGTTGACGAAGAACGCGAACCTGGGCCGCCATCAGATCAGCTCTCGGCCGGGCGGTCGGTCGCGCCGTCGCGGAAGCGGGTCACCGTCTCGCGGTTCTCGTCGCCCTCCAGCGGAGCGGCGGGCGCGTCGTTCACCGTGCGCTCGTCCTCCTTGCCGAGGAAGACCTGCTTGAACTCGGTCACCGCCGAGTCGAGCGCGTTGGTGATGTCGTCGTTCCACTGGTTGTCGGCGATCGACGCGAGGACAGCCTCGTGCTTGTGCCGCAGGTACTGGAGGAACTCCGCCTCGAAGCGCCGGACCTCACCCACCGGGACGTCGTCCAGCTTGCCCTCGGTGCCGGCCCAGACCGAGACGACCTCCTCCTGCACCGGGTACGGCGAGTAGTTCGGCTGCTTGAGCAACTCGACGAGCCGGACACCACGGTTGAGCTGGTTCTGCGAGGCCTTGTCCAGGTCGGAGGCGAAGGCGGCGAACGCCTCCAGCTCCCGGTACTGGGCCAGGTTGAGCCGCAGCGAACCGGAGACCTTCTTCATCGGCTTCACCTGCGCGGCGCCACCCACCCGGGAGACCGAGGTGCCGACGTTGATCGCCGGACGGACGCCCTGGTTGAACAGGTCGGTCTCCAGGAAGATCTGGCCGTCGGTGATCGAGATGACGTTGGTCGGGATGAAGGCCGAGATGTCGTTGGCCTTCGTCTCGATGATCGGCAGACCGGTCATCGAGCCGCCACCCAGCTCGTCGGAGAGCTTCGCGCAGCGCTCCAGCAGGCGGGAGTGCAGGTAGAAGACGTCACCCGGGTACGCCTCACGGCCTGGCGGGCGACGCAGCAGCAGCGACACGGCCCGGTACGCCTCGGCCTGCTTGCTCAGGTCGTCGAAGACGATCAGGACGTGCTTGCCGCCGTACATCCAGTGCTGCCCGATGGACGAGCCGGTGTACGGGGCCAGGTACTTGAAGCCAGCCGGGTCGGACGCCGGGGACGCGACGATGGTCGTGTACTCCATCGCGCCCGCCTCCTCCAGCTGCCCCTTGATCGAGGCGATGGTGGAGGCCTTCTGGCCGATGGCGACGTAGATGCAGCGGACCTGCTTCTTCGGGTCGCCGGTGCGCCAGTTGTCCCGCTGGTTGAGGATCGCGTCCAGGGCGACGGTGGTCTTGCCGGTCTTGCGGTCACCGATGATCAGCTGCCGCTGGCCCCGACCGATCGGGGTCATCGCGTCGATGGCCTTGATGCCGGTCTGCAGCGGCTCGAACACCGACTGCCGGGCCATCACGTTCGGAGCCTGCAGCTCCAGCTCGCGGTAACCCTCCTCGGCGATGTCGCCGAGGCCGTCGATCGGCTGGCCGAGCGCGTTGACCACGCGGCCGAGGAAGGCGTCGCCGACCGGAACGGAGAGCACCCGGTCGGTGCGCTTGACGCGCTGCCCCTCCTCCAGGTTGGCGGAGTCACCGAGGACGACGACGCCGATCTCCCGGACGTCGAGGTTCAGCGCCACGCCGAGCGTGCCGTCCTCGAACTCCAGGAGCTCGTTGGTCTTGGTCGAGGGCAGGCCCTCGACGTGGGCGATACCGTCACCGGTGTCGGCGACGGTGCCGACCTCCTCGCGGGAGACGTCGGACGAGTAGGAGGAGACGTAGCGCTCCAGGGCGCCGCGGATCTCCTCCGTCGAGATGGTCAGCTCGGCCATCCTCTGCTTCCTTAAAATTCAGGGGCCCGGGATACCTAGTACCGACCGGTCCGAATGGCGTCTGTCTTCCGGGCGCTGCGCGGTCCAGCCACCCCGATGCTGGGCGGCGGGACCGCTCAGCCGCGGGGCGGCGAAGCCACCGCGTTGCTGGGCGGCGGAGCCGCTCAGCGCTTCGCGAGCGCGTTGCGGGTCTCGTTGAGGCGGCGCAGGATGGTGCCGTCGTACAGGTCGGAGCCGACCCGCACGCTCACCCCACCCAGGACGTTGGGGTCCACCGTCTGCTTGACGGAGACCTCTCGACCGTATATCGCGCCGAGGCTCGCACCCAGTCGGCGCTCGTCCTCGTCACTCAACGGGGCCGCGACGGTCACGTACGCCACCTGCTGGTCACGTCGCTCGGCGGCGAGCTCCACCAGCCGGGTGAGCGCGCCGGTGAAGGAGCGCCCCCCGAACCCGGCGAGCGCGACCTCGACGAGACGGACGGTGGCCGGGCGGGCCTTGTCGGCGAGCAACTCGCGGGCCAGGGCGGCCCGCTGCTCGACCGGGGCGACCGGGTCGGCGAGCGCGTTGCTCAGCGCCGCCTGACCGGCCACGACCTGACCGAAGCGGAACAGTTCGTCCTCGACCTCACCCAACTCGCCGGCCTTGTCGGCGCTGGCCAGCAGCGCCTCCACGCCCAGCCGCTCGGCGCCGTCGAGCAGTTCCGACGGTGCCGACCAGCGGCCGGCGACGAGCGAGACGAGCAGGTCGAGCGCGTCGGCGCCGATCCGCCCACCCAGCATGTCGCCGAGCAGCGCGGCCCGGTCGTCACCGGAACGGGCCGGCTCCGACAGGGCCCGACGCAGCCGCGGCTCACGCCGCAGCAGGGCCGCCACGGAGAGGATGGCGTCGGCGGTGGCGAGCACCGCCGACGGCTCCGCGCCGCGGACGTACGCGTCGAGGCGCTCGGCCGCGACCTTGTACGACTCCCGGCTGGCGGCCTGCATCAGCGGGCCCCCGTGCTCTCGAGACCGCTCAGGAACCGGTCGACGGTGCCCTTACGCCGTGCCTCGTCGGCGAGCGACTCGCCAACGATCTTGCTGGCCAGGTCGACAGCGATCGCGCCCACCTCGGCGCGCAGCTCGCGCACGATGGTGGCCCGCTCGGCCGCGAGCTGGTCCTTGCCCGCCTGGATGACCCGGTCGGACTCCTCCCGCGCCTTGGCGAGGATGTCCTGCCGGATGCCCTCGGCGTCGGCCCGCGCGTCGTCACGGATCTTGGCGGCGTCGGTCCGGGCCTCGGCGAGCTGGGCACGGTACTGCTCGAGCAGCTGGTTCGCCTCGGCCTGGGCGGCCTCGGCGCGCTTGATGCCGCCCTCGATCGCGTCGACCCGAGCCTGGAACGTCTGCTCCATGCGCGGGAAGACGAACTTCATCAGCACGAAGCAGAGCACGGCGAAGGCGACCGTACCGACCACGATCTCCTGCCAGAGCGGGATGATCGGGTTGTGGGTCGTCTCACCACCCTCGGCGGCGAGGAAGTACATGGAAGACCTCCCGGTCAAAGGGGCTGGATCAGGCGGCGTTGCCGGCCCAGATGAAGCCGAAGGCGATGCCGAGCAGCGCCAGCGCCTCGATGACGGCGAAGCCGATCCAGACGTACGGCAGGGTCATCCGGGACGACTCCGGCTGGCGGGCGGTCGACTGGATGTAGGCGGCGAAGACCAGGCCGACGCCGATACCGGGGCCGATGGCGGCGAGGCCGTAGCCGATGGCAGCGGTGCTACCGGTGACCTCGGCGAGAACGCTAGCGTCCATTGGTGTGGTTCCTCCTGGTTATCACGCGTGACTCTCACGCGGGACGACAACGGTTGGTGCGGTGGATCAGTGCTCGTCGGCGAGCGCGCCCTGTACGTAGCTGGCGGTGAGGACGGTGAAGACGTATGCCTGCAGGCAGATCACCAGGAACTCGAGGAAGGTGAGCGCGATGGTCATCACCCAGGAGAGCACCGAGACCGGGGCCAGCCAGGCGTTGGCGCTCAGCATCGCGAAACCGCCGAGCGTGAAGACCAGCAGGAGCATGTGACCGGCGAACATGTTCGCGAAGAGACGAACCGCGAGCGAGAACGGCCGGACGATGAAGGTCGAGAAGAGCTCGATCGGGATCAGCAGCGGCAGGATGTACCACGGTGCCGGCGGAACCAGGGAGTTCTTGAAGTACTTGACGAAGCCGTGCTTCTTGATGCCGATGTAGTTGAACAGCACGTAGCTGATGATCGCGAGGATCGCCGGGAAGGCGATGTGCGAGTTCGGCGAGATCTGGAAGAGCGGGATGATCGCGAACGCGTTCGTCAGCAGCACGAAGCAGAACAGCGTCGTGAAGTAGGGGGCGAAGCGCACACCCGCGTGGCCGATCATGTCGACGGCGATGTTGTTGCGCACGAAGCCGTAGATCGACTCGGCGAACCACTGCTTCTTCGTCGGCACCAGCTGCGGGTTTCGGTAGGTCGCCAGGAAGAAGATGATCAGGACGCCGACCGCGATCCAGACCATCGCCGTGATCTTGGTGAACCAGTAGGAGTCGTGCGCACCCCAGGGCAGGATGCTGGGCAGGTAGAAGTCTTCCACGCTGGGTGGGAATCCCGCCTGGCCCGCCGCCAGAACGTTCGCCTGTCCGAACACCGCGTCCCTTCCTAAGTAGGCGTGCCGAGTCGGCGGACGACCAGGATGATCCCCCCGGCCATACCGAGCACGACGCCGATCCCGGTGGCCACGCCGCCGGTGTCGAGCCACTGGTCAACCAGCCAGCCGATGAAACCCCACACGAGCATGCCTCCGACGAGGTAGCTGAGCGCGGTCCAACCCTGACCGGCACCGGACGGCATGTCGTCCGGTTCGCCGGCGGGACGGGGGGTTTGGTCACCAGCCATGACGGGGCGAACGATATCAGCCGGGAAGACGAGGCTGTGCCTCACCCCCCGCACAACCGTCGTTGTGTGGGCTTCTCGTGGGCGCCGTCGTCTGTGGGCACGCTACTCCCCTTCCGCCCGTCGGAAAATGACCGGTGGCCGACACATTGCCGCGTGTCCAACACGTGGGACGAACGGCCGATCGTCGGGTCAGCTGTCCGACCGCCGCGCGTGCACCGTGGTCAGCCACCAGATGTGCACCGCGGTCCACACTGCCACCCCGGCGACGATGCCGAGGCAGAGCGGGACCAACCCCGACCAGCCGGTCGACGCCACCGCCACCATCACCACCCCCAACAGGGTGAACTTCAGCGCGTAGAGGCCCAGACCCAGGGGCAGCAGCAACTGCGGGTTGATCTGGTCGGCCCAGGCCAGCACGACCGTCGTCAGGGTGTAGCTGACCACCGTGACGCCCACGCCGGCCGCCGCGCCGAACGCCGCGTTCGCGCCGCCGGTCACCCCACCAACCACGGCGGCGACCACCGCCAACGCCACCGACGCGCCCAGCAGCACCGGCAGGTGCCGCAACCGCCACCGCCGGTCGGTGCCGGGCTCGACCACCCCGGGCTCAGCCACGGGGGTACGCCGGAAACGCCGTGACCAGTTCGCCCACCTCGGCGGCGATCCGGTTCAGCTCGTCGCCGCCGCCCGGCGCGCCGGGATCGGTGCGCACCGCGCGGGCGATCAG
Organism: Micromonospora sp. WMMD1120; assembly: GCF_029626235.1. Taxonomy (NCBI): domain Bacteria; kingdom Bacillati; phylum Actinomycetota; class Actinomycetes; order Micromonosporales; family Micromonosporaceae; genus Micromonospora; species Micromonospora sp. WMMD1120. The sequence continues at coordinate 837,918 of NZ_JARUBO010000005.1, forward strand.
GGTGGCCACCTGCCGCAGCTCCCCCTCCCGCATCCCCTGGGTGGTGACGCTCGGCGTGCCCACCCGGATGCCGGAGGCCACCATCGGCGGCTGCGGGTCGTACGGGATGGCGTTCTTGTTCAGGGTGATCGCCGCGGCGTCGCAGCGCCGCTCGGCCTCGGTGCCGGTCACCCCCAGCTCGCGCAGGTCGATGAGGGCGAGGTGGGTGTCGGTGCCACCGGAGACCGGGCGCATCCCCTCGTCGGCCAGCCCGGCCGCGAGCGCCTGCGCGTTGCTGACCACCTGCCGGGCGTACGTCTGGAACTCGGGCTGGGCGGCCTCGCGCAACGCGACCGCCTTGGCCGCGACGGCGTGCATCAGCGGGCCGCCCTGGGTGAACGGGAAGACCGCCTTGTCGATCCGCTGGGCCAGCGACTCGCGGCAGAGGATCATGCCGCCGCGTGGGCCGCGCAGCACCTTGTGCGTGGTGGCGCAGACGACGTCGGCGTACGGCACCGGGGACGGTATCGCCCGGCCGGCGACCAGGCCGATGAAGTGCGCGGCGTCCACCATCAGGTACGCACCGACCTCGTCGGCGATCTCCCGGAACCGGGCGAAGTCGATCAGCCGGGGGTACGCGGTCGCGCCGCAGATGATCAGCTTGGGCCGGTGCGCCCGCGCCAGGTCGCGTACCTCGTCGTAGTCGATCTGCTCGGTGTCCGGCCGCACCGGGTAGCCCACCGGGTGGAACCACTTGCCGGAGAAGTTCACCCGGCTGCCGTGGGTGAGGTGCCCGCCGTGCGGCAGGTCCATCGCCAGCACCGTGTCGCCCGGCTGCACCAGCGCGGCGTACGCGGCCAGGTTGGCGCTCGCCCCGGAGTGCGGCTGGAGGTTGGCGTGCTCGGCCCCGAACAGCTCCTTGGCCCGGGCGATACCGATCTCCTCGGCCCGGTCCACCTCGGCGCAGCCGCCGTAGTAGCGCCGGCCCGGGTAACCCTCGGCGTACTTGTTGGTCAGCGTCGAGCCGAGCGCTGCCAGCACCGCCGGCGAGGTCAAATTCTCGCTCGCGATCAGTTGCAGGCCGCCCCGCAACCGGTCCAGCTCACCGAGGACCACCCCGGCGATCTCCGGATCGGTGGCCCTGAGCTGCGCGAAATCCGGCCCCCAGAAGGTGCTCGTCTCGGTCTCCACAGCGAACGAGTCTAGGGCCTGTCGCACGAGGGCGGCCGAGCCGAGGCGGAGTCCGGGCGGCGATCCGGCAAGGCGCGGTCAGGTCCGGATACCGGTGTTGTATCCGGACCTGACCGCAACGCCGCCGGGCGTCGTCCGGGCCCGCCGCAGGGCGGCCAGTTCTCGTGCGACAGGCCCTGGGGGGCGGCACACTGGTAGCCGTGCGATGCCTCGTCACCGGAGCCACCGGCTACATCGGCGGGCGGCTCACGCCCCTGCTGCTCGCCGACGGGCACACGGTGCGCTGCCTGGCCCGCAAGGCCGTACGGCTGCGGGACGTCCCCTGGGCCGCCGCGGCGGAGATCGTCGAGGGGGACCTGAGCCGGCCGGACACGCTGCCCGCCGCGTTCGCCGACGTGGACGTCGCGTACTTCCTGGTGCACTCGCTCGGCCGGCCGGACTTCGAGGCGGCCGACCGGGCGGCGGCGACCAACTTCGCGGCGGCGGCGCGCGCGGCCGGAGTCCGCCGGATCGTCTACCTCGGAGGGCCGGAGCCGACGTCCGACGACGAGGTCCCCTCCCCGCACCTGCGCTCCCGCGCCGAGGTCGGCCGGATCCTGCTGGCCAGCGGGGTGCCCACGGCGGCGCTCCGCGCCGCGGTGATCATCGGCTCCGGCTCGGCGTCGTTCGAGATGTTGCGCTACCTGACCGAGCGGCTGCCCGCGATGATCACACCGCGCTGGGTCCGCAACCGCATCCAACCGATCGCGGTCCGCGACGTGCTGCGCTACCTGGCCGGCTGCGCCGAGCTGCCGACCGAGGTCAACCGGGGCTTCGACATCGCCGGACCGGACGTGCTGACCTTCCAGGACATGATGCAGCGCTACGCCCGGGTGGCCGGGCTGCGCCGGCGGATCATCGTGCCGGTCCGGCCGCTCACCCCGTCGCTCTCCTCGCACTGGGTCGGTCTGATCACGCCGGTGCCGAACGCGATCGCCCGCCCCCTGGTGGAGAGCCTGATCCACGAGGCGGTGGCGCACGAACACGACATCGCCCGGTACGTACCGGACCCGCCGGACGGGCTGACCGGCTTCGACGAGGCGGTGGCGCTGGCGTTGGCCAAGGTGCGCGACGCCCAGGTGGAGACCCGCTGGTCCACCGCCAGCGGCCCGGACGCGCCCGCCGAGCCACTGCCCAGCGACCCGGACTGGTCCGGCGGCACCGTCTACACCGACGTGCGGGAGCGGGCGGTGGCCGCGACTCCCGCCGCGCTGTGGCGGGTCATCGAGGGCGTCGGCGGCGAACACGGCTGGTACTCGTTCCCGCTCGCCTGGTCGGTCCGCGGCTGGCTGGACCGGCTGGTCGGTGGGGTCGGGCTGCGGCGGGGCCGGCGCGACCCGCATCGGCTGCAGGTCGGTGAGGCGCTGGACTTCTGGCGGGTCGAGGAGATCGTCCCGGGTGAGTTGCTGCGCCTGCGGGCCGAGATGCGGCTGCCCGGCCGAGCCTGGCTGGAGATGCGGGTGCTACCGGCCGACGACGGCGGCAGCCGCTACCAGCAACGGGCCGTCTTCCTGCCACGCGGGCTCAGCGGCCACGCCTACTGGGGCTCGGTGGCCCCGTTCCACGCGGTGGTCTTCGGCGGGATGGCCCGCAACATCGCCCGCAACGCCGAACAACCCCGCTAACCCGCACCCCGCACCCCACACCCCACACCCCGCACCCCGCACCCCGCACCCCGCACCCCGCACCCCGCACCCCGCACCCCACACCCCACACCCCGCACCCGCACCCGCACCCCGCACCCGCACCCGCACCCGCACCCCGCACCCGCACCCGCACCCGCACCCGCACCCGCACCCGCGATCTTGCGCTTTGTGCTGTTGTTTAGGCAGCTTATGCACCTTTTGCCGGGACAGAAACTGCAAGATCGCGGGGATAGAGGGCGCGGGGACGAGGGGGGTCAGTTTCCGGTGCGGGGGGGTGTGGTTTGGAAGGCGCTGCGTTCGCTCGGGGGGACGAAGTCGCGTACCGGTTGGTCGCGGAGGGCGACGGCGAGGACCTCGCCGACCGCGCGCACCATCTGGGCCTGCACCGCCTGGCCGACCGCGTCCCGGGGGTCGTCCGGGTTCGCCGCCATGGAGGCCACCACGAGCTGCGGCGTGAACGCCACCACCGTCTCCGTCTCGTACCGCTCCGAGCTGCCGGTCTTACCCGCCACCGGCCGACCGAGACCGGCCCGCAGGCCGGGCGCGGTGGCCCCGTCGCACCGCCCGTACATCGACTGGTCGCCGACCGGGCAGCGGGCCGCGTCGGCGGCGGCCCGCGCCACGTCCGTGTCGAGCACCTGCCGGCAGTCCGGCTTGGCGGCGTCGACCGGCCGGCCGGCCGCGTCGGTGATCGAGACCACCGGCAGCGGCGCGCACCAGGTGCCCTCGGCCGCCACCGTGGCGTACGCGGTGGCCAGGTCCAGCGGCGTCGTCGCGGCCACGCCAAGGGTGAACGGTCCCCAGTCCTTCGCGCCGTAGCGGGCCAGCCTGGCGTCCGCGTCGGCCCGCAGCACGATGCCGAGCCGTTCGGCCATCTCCACGACCCGGTCGGCGCCGACCCGCTCGGTGAGCCAGGCGAAGTACGTGTTCACCGAGCGGCCGAACGCGGTCCACATGGTGCGCGGGCCGTCCATCGACGACGGGCTGGCGTTCGACGGACACCACCTGCCGTCGCAGCTCGCCGTACCGCTGACCGGGAAGCGGGTGAGCAGTTGGGTGGGCGCGACGAAGTCGGTGGACAGCGGCAGGCCGGACTCCAGCGCGGCCAGCATGGTGAAGAGCTTGAACGTGGAGCCGCCCTGGTACCCGTCGATGGCGCCGCCACCGGCGACGAGCTGGTTGACGGTGTTCGGGTGGTTCTTCTGCCCGACCGGGTTGTCCGCCACGCTGTAGACACGGTTGACGGACATCGCCAGCACCCGCCCGGTGCCGGGTTGCACCACGGCGGTCGGCGCCGCGTCCGCCCTCGTCACCGGATAGATCCTCAGCACCTGCTCGGTGGTGGCCCGCTGCACCGCCGGGTCGAGCGAGGACACGATGGAGAACCCGCCCCGGCGCAACGCGCGCTGCCGCTCGTCGGCGGTGGCCCCGAACGCGGACTGGTCGCTCCACCAGCGGGTGAACCAGTCGCAGAAGAAGCCCCAGTCGTTGTGTGTCTCGGGCACCCCGGTGCAGTCGTTCGGGGTCTCGCTGGGCTGCAACCGCAGAGGCTCGGCGCGCGCCGCCGCCGCCGTGTCCGCCGGCACCTGCCCGGTCTCGGCCAGCCGCTCCAACACGTACGCCCGCCGGGTCAGCGCGCTGTCCGCGTCACCGTTGATCGGGTCGTCGCTGTCCGGCGAACGCACCAGGCCGGCCAGCAGCGCCGCCTGGGCCAGCGTCAACTCGGCCGGGGACCGGGAGAAGTAGCGTTTGCTGGCAGCCGCGATCCCGTACGCCCCGGCCCCGAAGTAGGCGATGTTGAGATAGCGGGTCAGGATCTCGTCCTTGTCGAGTTCCCGCTCCAACGCGAGGGCGTACCGCATCTCCTGGAGCTTGCGCACGGTGGTGAGTTCGGTGGCCGCGGCGCGCTGCGTCTCGGTCAGCCGGGGGTCGTTGCTCAGCACGTTGCGGACGTACTGCATGGTCAGCGTCGAGGCGCCCTGCCGGGTCCGGCCGTCGCGCTTGTTGACGGTGAACGCGCGCACCACGCCCCGCAGGTCGACACCGCTGTGCTGGTAGAACCGGGCGTCCTCGGCCGCGATGATCGCCTGGCGCATCACCGGGGCCACCTCGCGCAGCGGCACGTCCACCCGGTCCTCCTGGTAGAAGGAGGTGATCAGGGTGGTGCCGTCGTTGGCGTAGAGGTTGGAGCGCTGGGCGGTGGGCGGCGTCCGGAGCGTGTTCGGCAGCTCCGAGTAGGGCGTCGAGAGGGCGCTGAAGCCGATCCCGAAGACCAGGGCCGCCGGTAGCGCGGCGGCGGCCAACACCAGGCCGGCCAGCACTCCGGCGATCACCACGGTCAGCAGTTTGTCGAGTCGGGCCCGGATCATCAGCTCTCCCCGCAGGAGCCGGTCACGCTAGGACCCGTTCAGAATGACCCGGAACGCCCCTTTGGCCCCTGGTTTTCCCCAAACCCGGAGGAAACTCGCACCACGGTCAGGGCAGCAGGGCCGCGGCCAGCGGGTGGACCGTCTCCTCGATCTCGTCGGCGACCCTGCTGAAGCACTGGTCACCGCGACCCCACGGGTCGTCCAGATCGTCGGTGGGCAGCGCGGACGCGCCCAACCGCGCGTCGTGGGCCGCCTCCACCAGGGCCACGCCCCGGGCGTACACCGCCGCCGGGGTCGCGTCGTCCGCCGGCAACGCGGCGGCGTCCACCGCCGCCAGCAGTCGGCCGAACTCCCCGAGTACGAACGTGCGCGCCGCCGCGTCCGGGCGGAGCGCCACCACGTACTCCTGCTGGTCGGACGTGGCGGTCAGGATCAGGTCGGCGGCGTCGATGTGGTCCGAGCGGAGCTTGCGCGCCGCGAAGCCCTCGACGTCCCCGCCGCGACTGGTGACCTGCCGGGCCGCCGGCGGGTTCATCTCCTCGCCCGCGTGCCAGCCGCCGGTGCCGGCGCTGTGGCTGTGCACCAACTCCTCGGCCCCGGCCGGGTTCTGCGCGCGCCGCGTCAGCCGCTCCCGCACCGCGAGGGCGAGCAGCCGCTCCGCCATCGGTGAGCGGCAGATGTTGCCCATGCAGACGTGCAGGACCGTGAACGGGGGCACTCAGACCGCCCGGTCGTCGATGAGATCCGGAACCACGTCGCGCAGTTTCTCCAGGGGGATGGCCCCGGCCCGGAGCAACTGCGGCACCTCGCCGGTCAGGTCCACGATCGTGCTGGGCACCGGGTCCGGGCAGGGGCCGGCCTCCAGGTACGCCCGGACCGAGTAACTGAGCTGGTCGCGAGCCTCCTCGGCGGTGACCGCGGCGGGCTGGCCGGTCTTGTTGGCCGACGAGACCGCCATCGGGCCGGTCTCCCGCAGCACCTCGAGGGCCACCGGGTGCAGCGGCATGCGCACCGCCACGGTGCCCGTCTTGTCGCCCAGGTCCCACTGGAGGCTCGGCGAGTGCTCGACCACGATCGTCAGCGCACCCGGCCAGAACGCCTCCACCAGGTCGCGGGCGGCGGTGGGGAGCGAGAAGACCAGCCCGTCCAGGGTGTGCCGCGAGCCGATCAGCACCGGCGGGGGCATCTGCCGCCCCCGGCCCTTGGCGTCCAGCAGCGCCTTCACCGCGTACGGCGTGAAGGCGTCCGCGCCGATCCCGTACACCGTGTCGGTCGGCAGGACGACCAGCTCGCCGTTCTTGACCGCCTCGATCGCCGCGGCGATGCCGCGGTCCCGGTCGGCGGGCGAGCGGCAGTCGTAGAGCATCACGAGGAGTCAGTCTGCCACGCCGCCCCGATCGGAGTGTGCTGGCCGTCCGCCCGTCGGGACACCGCGGTCGTCGGCCGGTCGGGTGGCGGTGGCGAAGCGGGGTCGTCCGGCGAGATCGCGATGGTCGGTGACGGCGGTGAACCGGCCGTCGGCGGCGAGCAGACCGGGCACCGCCGCGCCGTGCGTGTCGTCGTGCTCGACCCCGAAGACGCCATCCGGGCGCAGCAGCACGGCCGCCCGTCCGACGACCGGCCGGATCACCGCCAGGCCGTCCGCGCCGCCGAAGACCGCCTCCGCGGGGTCGTGCCCCGCCACCTCCGGCGGGACCACCACGTCGTCCGGCACGTACGGCGGGTTGCAGAGCAGCACGTCCACCCGACCCACCAGGTCCGCCAGCAGGTCCGGCGCTGTCACGTCGGCCTCCACCACCTCGATCGGCCGGTCCCCGGCCGCGACCCGTTCGGCGGCGTTGCGGCGCAGCCACGCCAGCGCCGCCGGAGACCGTTCCACGGCGAGCACCCGCGCGTCCGGCACCTCCTGGGCCACCGCGAGCGCGATCGCGCCCGAGCCGCTGCACAGGTCCACCACCACCGGGGCGGAACGGCTCCGGGCCTGCGCGACTCCCCAGCCGGCCAGCAGCTCCGTCTCGGGCCGGGGCACGAAGACACCCGGACCGACCGACAGCTCCAGGTGCCGGAACCCGGCCCGACCGGTCAGGTGCTGCAACGGCTCCCGCGCGGCGCGCCGCCGGGTCAGCTCGTCCAGCCCCGCCAGCTGCTCGGGGCCGAGGTCGTCGGCGAGCGCCAGCCGCCCCCGGGGCACCCCCAGCACGTACGCCGCCAGCAGCTCGGCCTCCACCCGGGCCGAGCCGACCCCGGCGGAAGCGAGCACGCGGGCCGCACGGGCCACCGCTGCGGACGGCCGGATGGGGCCTGTCCCTTCGGGGGGGTGTTGCGGCAAAGTACTCACGACATAATCATGGTGCGTCACGGGCGACGTGACGAACGGGTGCGCGCCGGCGCGCACGACAGGAGGTTGGCGGGTGGGCTGGCTCGACCGGGTCGATGACCAGGTTGACGCACTCACGCACGCGCGGGCGTTGCAGGAGGCCAGTCGTTCCGCGGAGGCGTACGTCCTGTTGGAACGTGTGATCCGCACCACGACCGACCCCACGGCGCGAGCGGACGCGCTGGTGCAGCGTCTCTCCGCGCTGATCAATCTCGGTCGCACGGCGGAGTTCACCAGGGCCATCGAGGAGGCGTCGGCGGCGGTCCGCGACCTCGCCGAGCCCTACCTGCACGGTCACCTGAACGCCCTGGCCGCGCTCGCCGCGCACCACCAGGGCGCACTGGACCGCTGTGTCATGCATCTCGTCCGGGCCGCTCGGGCGTTGAGCGCGGTGACCGACCCGGATCGGGACACCGCCTGGGGCTGGCACGACCTGGCCATGGCCTACAGCTACCTCAGCTTCCACGGGTACGCCCTCGGCGCCATCGAGCGCGCCCGGCAGCTCGGCATGACCGCCGGCATCCCGGAGGAGACCTTCGCCGCGCCGGGCATCCGGCTGCGCAACGCGGTGGCCCTGGACCACAACGGCGACAGCGACGGGTGCCTGCGGGTGCTCCGCGACGTGGCCGCCGACCTGGCCCGTTTCCTGCACGCCGGGCGGGCCGGGCAGCTACGCCCGAGCAGCCTCGCCGCGTACGGCTACGCGGCCGCCCGGCAGGCGGCGCTCGGCGACCGGGTGGTGGTCGACGGCGCCGAGCCGAGCCGGTTGCTCACCCACGGAGGCGACAGCGCCCGCGTCCGCGACCTGCGCCAACTCGGGCAGGTCTGCCTCGCCGTCGCCGACGGGCGACCGATCGAGGCGGTCACCCGGCTGGACACCGTCCAGGTGTCCAACGAGACGCTCGGGGCTGCCGAGCCGGCCCGGCTGCGCAGCATCGCGCTGACCCGTGCCGGGGACCACGTGGCGGCGCACCGGGCCGACCGGCTGGCGTTCCGGCTCGCGGCCCAGCGCAACGACCGGCTGCGGGACGTCTACATCGACGGGATCGCCGCCCGGATCGACCACGAGGAGATGCGCCGCGAGGCGGCCCGCTTCGAGGGTGAGGCGTTGACCGACCCGCTCACCGGGCTGCCCAACCGCCGCCGGCTGGAGCGGTACATCACCGCCGTGGTCACCCGGGGCGACCGGGTGGTGATCGGTGTCTGCGACCTGGACGGCTTCAAGGCGGTCAACACCCGGCACGGGCACCACTCCGGCGACCTGGTGCTGCAACGCATCGCCGGGGTGATCAACCGGGTGATGCGCCGCGGCGACTTCGTGGCCCGCTACGGCGGTGACGAGTTCGTCGTGGTGCTGCCGGACACCGGCATGGCGGAGGCCGCCGAGGTGGCCCGCCGGATCGAGGCCGCGGTCCGGCTGGAGGACTGGGAGTCCCTGGTGCCGGGGACGCCGGTCGGGGTGAGCATCGGTTTCGCCGAGGTCTCCGGCGGCAGCGGGCTGCGCGACGCGCTCAGCGTCGCCTTCGAGCAGGCCGACAGGGAGATGCTCCGCGCCAAGACCCGACCCCGCGCGAGCTGACCGACCGCGCGGTCAGCGCCGGGCCGGCCGGGTCGCGGTCAGCGCCGGGTCAGTTCGGTGTCGCCGGCCAGCCGGGCGGCGCGGTCGGCCTCGTTGAGGGCGTCCAGCACCCCGTCCAACTCGCCGCCGAGCGCCAGGTCCAGGTTGTACGCGGTGTAGCCGATCCGGTGGTCGGTGATCCGGTTCTGCGGGAAGTTGTAGGTCCGGATCCGCTCCGAGCGGTCCACGGTGCGCACCTGCGCCTTGCGGGCGTCCGAGGCGGCGGCGTCGGCCTGCTCCTGCGCGGCGGCGAGCAGCCGCGCCCGCAGGATCCGCATCGCCTGCTCCCGGTTCTGCAACTGGGACTTCTCGTTCTGGCAGGAGACGACGATGCCGGTCGGCACGTGCGTGATCCGTACCGCCGAGTCGGTGGTGTTCACCGACTGGCCTCCCGGGCCGGACGAGCGGAACACGTCGATGCGGAGGTCGTTCTGGTCGATCGTGACGTCGACGTCCTCGGCCTCCGGCAGCACCAGCACCCCGGCGGCGCTGGTGTGGATGCGGCCCTGGGACTCGGTGACCGGGACGCGCTGGACCCGGTGCACGCCGCCCTCCCACTTGAGCCGCGACCAGACGCCGTTGCCGCCGTCCGGAACGCCCTTGGTCTTGATCGAAAGAGAGACGTCCTTGACCCCGCCGAGGTCGGAGTCCTGCGCGTCGATCACCTCGGTGACCCAGCCGTGCCGCTCGGCGTACCGGGTGTACATCCGCAGCAGGTCGCCGGCGAACAACGCCGACTCCTCACCACCCTCACCGGCCTTGATCTCGACGATCACGTCCTTGGCGTCGTGCGGGTCGCGCGGGATCAGCAGTTCGGCGAGGCGCTCCTCCAGCACCGGCAGGGACTCGGCGATGGACTCCGCCTCGGCGGCGAAGGACGGGTCCTCGGCGGCCAGTTCGCGCGCCGCGGCCAGATCGGCGCGGGCCTGCTCCAGCTCGCCGGCCGCCTTGTGCAACGGGACCAGCTCCGCGTACCGACGGCCGACCCGGCGGGCGGTGGCCTGGTCGGCGTGGATCGCCGGGTCGGCCAGCCGCTTCTCCAGCTCCGCGTACTCGTCGAGAAGGCCGGCCAGACGCTCGCTGCTCATGCTGCGGATGCTCCTTCGACGGTGCGCGACGGCCCGGGGCCGGACCGGGGGCCCGGGGCCGTGCGGAACTGGGATAAACGCGGACGGCGCCCGCCTCCGGCACGAAACCGGACGCGGGCGCCGAACAGGGAGTTACTTGGCCTTCTTGGCCTGAACCTTGGCGTACTTCTGCTGGAACTTCGCGACCCGGCCGGCGGTGTCGAGAACGCGCTGCTTACCGGTGTAGAACGGGTGGCAGGCGCTGCAGGTCTCGACGTGGATCGCCCCGCCCTTGGCGGTGCTGCGGGTCGTGAACGTGTTGCCACAGGAGCAGCTGACCTCGGTGGTCACGTACTCCGGGTGGATGTTTGCCTTCATCTCGCCTCGGTCCTCTCGTTGGTGGTCGCCGGGTCGCCGTCACCGCTCGTCGCGCCGTACGCGACGGGCTCGGGCGTGAACCGGAACCGGTGGCCGATTGACCAGTGTGCCATGGGCCGGAGCCGACCCGGTAAGCGGGCCGCACACCTCGTCCGGGATCGTCAACACGGGTCCACCCGTCCGCATTCCCGCCCACCGGCGGGGCACTCCCCCGGCGGGCGGCCCGCCCGCCAGGTGCCCCGTCCGGGGTACGTCCGTGAAGCCGGAGGTGCGTCGATGACCCGCCTGATCGCCACCCGAGGGCTGCCCGCCTCGGGCAAGACGACGTTCGCCCGGACCCTCCAGCCGTCCGTCGCCCGGGTCAACCGGGACGACCTGCGCCGGATGCTGCACGGGGAACGGCTCTTCACCCAGTGGGCCGAGGCGCAGGTGACCACCGCGCAACGCGCGCAGGTCGAGGCGTTGCTGCGGGCCCGGGCGGACGTCTGCGTGGACGACACCAACCTGCGGGCACGGACGCTGCGGGGCTGGGCCGACCTGGCCGCCCGGCACGGCGCGGACTTCGAGGTGCACGACTTCACCGACGTGCCGCTGGACGAGTGCCTGCGCCGGGACGCCGCCCGGCCGGCCGCCGAGCGGGTCGGCGCGGACGCCATCCGCCGGCTGCACGAGCGGTACCTGGCCGGGCGGACGCTGCCGTTGCCGGTGCCGCAGGCCCGCACCGGCCGGCCGGCCACCGTGCACCCGCCGTCGACGGAACCGCCGGAGATCGTCCTGGTGGACATCGACGGCACGGTCGCGCTGGCCGTGTCCCGCAGCCCGTACGACATGACCCGGGTGGCTGACGACCAGCCGAACCCGGCGGTGATCGCGGCGGTCCGGGCGATGCACGCCGCCGGCTACGGGGTCGTCTTCTGCTCGGGGCGGGACGCCTCGGCCCGCGCCGCCACCGAGGCCTGGTTGGCCCGCCACGTCCGGGTTCCCTACCTGGGCCTGCACCTACGGGCCGTCGGCGACTCCCGGAAGGACTCGGTCGTCAAGCGGGAGATCTACGACCGGGAGATCCGGCACCGCTACCGGGTGGTCGGTGTGTTCGACGACCGCGTCCAGGTGGTGCGGATGTGGCGGGATCTCGGTCTCACCGTGTTCCAGGTGGCCGAGGGGGACTTCTGAGGTACGTCCGGACGGACCCCCGAGCGCGCGGGGGCCCGTCCGGACGGTTCACCGGGTGACGGTGATGCCGACCTCGGCGAGGACGCCGTTGACGGCGACGGTGAGGCGCACCGGGGCGCTGGGCCGCAGTGCGGTCAGGGTGCCGGTGGCCGGGTCGAAGTGGGCCGTGTGCCACTGCCGCAGCCCGGCCGCCGCGCCGACGTGCACCCCGGGCGAGGCGGACCAGTCGGCGCTCACCGGTGCGGCCACCGGGACGGTACGCCCGCCGGGCTGGGTGAGCGTGGCGGTGACCCTCGCCGGGGTGCCGACCGCCACGCTGGCCGGGGCGTTCAGCGCGAGCCGGTCGGTGTGGGCGTGGAACTCCGCGTCCACCCACCGGGGCCCCTCGCCGAGCGGGTCGCGGCGGGCCCGGTCGGCCTCGGCCGGGGTGACCGGGTCCACGCCGAACTCCGTCCAGCCGGTGAAGCCGCCCTGCTCGGCCGGGGTGGACGGGGTCTTGCCCGCGTTGCCGTTGATCACGTATGGCACGCCGTCCACCCGGTCGGCGTGGAACGTGCCGACGTGCCCTCCGACGAACAGCGCGCCCTTGCCGGTGCGGTGCTGGAAGTCGGCCAGCCACTGCTCCAGCAGCGCCGCCTCCTTGCGGTCGGTGAGCTGACTGGCCTGCGCCGGGCTGGGGTCCCGCGCCGGATGGTGGTGCAGGACGACGACCGATCCCACCCGCCGGTCGGTGGCCGCCGCGTCCAGCGCCTCGCGCAGCATCCGCACCTGGTCGAACCCGCCGCCGCGCAGCGTCCCGGTGGACGAGTTCAGCGTGACGAAGCGGGTGCCGTTGTGGTCGAACACCCGGGAGGTGGCACCGAACGCCGCAGCGAAGTTGCTGATCGGGGCACCCATGATCTCGTGGTTGCCGGGCACGTAGTACCAGGGCAACGCGTCGCCCAACTCCTCGTCGAGGATCCGCTTGGCCAGTGCGAAGTCGGCCGGGTAGGCGGTGTCCACGAAGTCCCCGTTGATCACCAGGAAGTCCGGTCGGGCGGCCTTCACCTCGCGCAACGTCCGCCGGGCCTGGGCGACCAGGTCGCTGTCCGGGTCGGCGGCGACGAACTGCGCGTCGGAGAGCACGGCGAACCGCCAGGGTGCGCCGTCCACGGTGCCGTCGCGGACCACCACCCGGTCGGTACGCGGGGCCACCGCCGGCACCTCGACGGTGGACGGCACCCTCGCCACCAGGTCGTCGATGATCACCTCGCTGGTGTACTGGGCGGCGGCGTTCGTCTCGGCCACGTAGAAGCGACGCACCCGCACCGGGTACTGCACCCCGGCGGGCACCGCGAACTCCACGTACCGCCAGCCGGTCCAGGTGATCAGCGGGCCGCGCAGTACGTGCTGGGTGTCCTGGGCGTCGTGCAGGTGCAGGCTGGGCCACTCGCCGGTGCCGTTGCCGTGTATCCACATGCCGAACGCCTGCGGCTGGCCGGGCACCTCGATCCAGGCGGGTGGGTCGGCGTACGCGGCCCGGGTGCCGGTGGACTGGCTGAAGTCGTACGACATCAGCAGGCCGGTGCCGGTGTGCCCGGCGGCCGGCGCGACCGACCCGCTGGCCCGGGCCTGGCTGAACCGCCAGGACGCGGCGTCGTCGAAGCCGGCGACCGGCACGTCGGTCAGTCCGACGGTGACCGGCAGAACGGTGCGCTGCCCTCCGACGTGGACGGTCACCAGTGCCGAGCCGGCGTCCCGGAGCGCGGTGACGGTCAGGTTGCCGTCGTCGGTGGGAGTGATCCGCAGCAGGTCCCGGTCGTAGTCGACTGTCACGTCGCCCGGCTCGATCGGCGCGGTGTCGCCCTCGGCGTCGTACCCGACCACGCCGAGGACCGCGGTGCCGTCGCGGCCGGTGAGGCCGACCCGCGGCACCGTGGTGCCGACCCGGGCCAGCGGGCCGAGCACTGTGAGGTTCAGCGAGCCGGTGGCCCGGCCCCGCGCGGCGGTGACCGTCCCGGCCCCCGGCGCGCCGGCACGGAAGACACCGTCGCGGTCGACCCGGCCGCGTACCGCCGGGGTGACCCGCCAGTCGGGCGCGCCGGCCGCCGGGCCGTACGTCTCGTCGTAGCCGGCGGCGGTGAGGGTGCGGGTCAGTCCGGGGAAGACCCGGTCGGGCCGGCCACCGCGCACCGGCGAGACGCCCGGGGCGGCGGTGGGATCACTCGCCGTCTCGACCCAGTAGCCGGTGAGCCGGCCGCTGCCCTTCGGCGCGTAGATCGCCAGGCCGTTGGGCACTGCCCGTTCGCTGCCGTCGGACGGGCCGTTCTCCACCCGCACGGCGGACCCGCCCGGCTCGCGGGCCAGCAGCGTGGACGAGCCGCCACCGTCCAGGTTGAGCGCGTGGGCGGCGCCCAGCTCGGCCATCATCCGGCCCATCTCGGTCTGGGTGACGCCACGGCTGTCCACCTGACGACCGTCCACCGTCAACATGATCATTTTCCGACCGTCGGCGCTGAAGCCGACCGAGGTGCGCGGGGCCAGCGTGGGATCGGCGATGGTCTGCACGACGCCGTCGCGGACCAGGACGTTCCCGCCGCCGACCGCCGCCCGCAGCTCGCTGCCGTCGGACGGCTTCGGCCGCCAGGCCACCATCACCGGGTCACCGGGACGGAGCCCGGCGAGGGCGTCCGCGCCGGCGTCACGGCCGAGCAGCACGGTGCCACCGGCGACGATCGGGCCACTGCCGGCGGCGTCCGTCACTGCGGCCACCCGCCCGCCGGTCACGGTGACCTCGACCACCCGGGCCGCGCCCTCGACGGCACGCTGCCGGGAGTACGTCCCCCACAGCTCGGTGAACGCGCCTATGCCGTCGGCCTGTACCAGGTTGTTGAACTGGGTCAGCGGGACCGGTCCGGTGGGCAGGGTGGCGGTGCCGTCGAAGTTCACCTCGATCACCCGGCCGAGCCCGTTCGCCGTGATCGCCACCGCGTTGCGGTGGCCGCTGACCGCGGACTGGATCAGCTCGCCGTCGCGAACACCGACGCCCTGGGCAGCGCCCGAGTTGTTGATGTCGAAGAAGTCGCCGTTCACCGCGGCGACCGCGCGCGAGCCGTCCACCGCCGTCCGCAGTGGTTCGGCCCGGCTGACCGCCCCGGAGTTGACGTAGTCGACGGTGGATCCGCCGGCGAGGTCGGTGGTGAGCGCGTCGGCACGCAGCCAGCCCTCGGCGTCGTACCTGTCGAAGGAGGTGAGTTGCACGCCCGGCGCGACCGGCCGGGTGGTCCTCGCGGTCTCCAGGCCGCCGGCCGGTTCCAGACCGCCGGCGGCGGGGCTGGGCGAGCCGACCGTGGCCGGGGCGACGACGGCCCGGGGCGCGGGTGCGGCGGTGGCCGGCGCCGGCGCGGCGGCCAGGGCGAGCAGCGGCGTCAGCAGTAGGGCGACGGTGCGGTGGGCGGATCGTCTGCGGGTACGCATGGACGACAGTCAACCCGGCCGTGAATAGAAGTTTCAAGGCCTGTTGACCGAAGCGAAGGAAAATTCCATGAACGGACGCGACGAAGGGGCACGGCCGACGCGGCCGTGCCCCTTCGTCGTCGGTCACCAGGGGTTGGTTACTCCCCCGGCGTCGACTTCGCGATCTGCATCAGGAACTCGATGTTGGTCCGGGACTGCTTGAGGCGGTCCAGCAGGAGATCCATCGCGGCCTGCGAGTCCAGCGAGTGCAGCACCTTGCGGAGCTTGTGGATGATGGCCAGCTCCTCCGGCGCGAGCAGGACCTCTTCCTTCCGGGTGCCGGACGGGTTGATGTCGATGGCCGGGAACGTCCGCTTGTCGGCGATCTTCCGGTCCAGCTTCAACTCGGCGTTACCGGTGCCCTTGAACTCCTCGAAGATGACCGTGTCGGCCATCGACCCGGTCTCCACCAGCGCGGTGGCGATGATGGTCAGCGACCCGCCGTTCTCGATGTTGCGGGCCGCGCCGAGGAAGCGCTTCGGCGGGTAGAGGGCCGTGGAGTCGATACCACCCGACATGATCCGGCCGCTGGCCGGCGCCGCCAGGTTGTACGACCGACCGAGCCGGGTCACCGAGTCGAGCAGCACGACCACGTCGTGGCCCAGCTCGACCAGCCGCTTGGCGCGCTCGATGGCCAGCTCCGCCACCGTGGTGTGGTCCTGCGGCGGACGGTCGAACGTGGCCGCGATGACCTCGCCCTTGATCGACCGCTGCATGTCGGTGACCTCTTCGGGTCGCTCGTCCACCAGCACCACCATCAGGTGGCACTCCGGGTTGTTACGGGTGATCGCGTTCGCGATCGCCTGCAACACCATCGTCTTACCCGCCTTCGGCGGCGACTGGATGAGTGCCCGCTGACCCTTGCCGATCGGCATGACCAGGTCGATGACCCGGGTGGTCAGGATGTGCGGCTCGGTCTCCAGCCGCAGGCGCTCCTGCGGGTAGAGCGGGGTGAGCTTGTAGAACTCGGGACGACGCCGGGCCTCCTCCGGCTCCATCCCGTTGATCGTGTCCAGCCGCATCAGCGGGTTGTACTTGTCGCGCCGCTGGTCGCCGCTGTTGCCGCCCTCGCGGGCCGCCCGCACCGCGCCGGTGATCGCGTCACCGCGGCGCAGGCCGTACTTCTTGATCTGGGACATCGAGACGTACACGTCGTTCGGGCCGGCCAGGTATCCGGTCGTCCGCACGAAGGCGTAGTTGTCGAGCACGTCGATGATGCCGGCTACCGGAACGAGAACGTCGTCCTCGCCGACCTGCGGCTCACGACCGCCGCTGTCGCCACCGCCCTCGGCACGCTCGCCACGGCCCCGGCGACGGTCCCGGAAGCGGCTGCGCCGTCCGCGCCGGCCGCCGCCCTCGCCGTCCTCGTCGTCGCTGTCCCGCTCGGCACGCTGACCACGGTCGTTACGGTCACCGCGGTCGTTGCGGTCGTTACGCTCGGCACGCTCGCCCCGGTCGGCACGCTCGCTCCGGTCGTTGCGCTCGGCACGCTCGCCCCGATCGGCACGCTCGCCCCGGTCGTTGCGCTCGGCACGCTCGCCCCGATCGGCACGCTCGCCCCGGTCGTTGCGCTCGCCCCGATCGGCACGCTCGCCCCGCTCGTTGCGCTCGGCACGCTCCGGACGCTCGGCACGCTCCGGACGCTCCCGGCGGATCTCGCCCCGGTCGGCGCGCTCGCCGGCCTCCGCCTCGTCGGCACGCGACTCGGTCGGACGGGCCTCCGCTGCACGCGTCTCGGTGGTACGGGCCTCCGCCGCCGCGCTCCGGCTGCGCCGGGTGCGACCACGGGTCTCGGTCTCGGCGGCCGGCTCGGCTGGCGCCTGCTCGGCGCTGCGCCCTTCGGCTGCCGGCCGGTCGGCGGTCTCCCGCACCTCGGCGCGTACCCCCTCACGGGCGGGGGCGGCAGCGGCCGCGACCTCGGCCCGCGGTCGAGGGGTCCCGGCGGCGTTGCCGCCCTGCCGCTCGGAGATCGCGGCGATCAGCTCGCCCTTGCGCATGCGAGCCGTGCCGGAGATGCCGAGCGACGCAGCCAGGCTCTGCAGCTCTGGCAGCAGCATCGCCGACAGACCGGTGCCGCTACGCCGACGACGGGCGGGAGCGGCGGCGGTGGCATCGCCAGCGACGTTGGAAACATCCGACGTCACGTCGGTGGTGTCGCTCAATGGATTCCTTCCCTCGATAGGCCGGGACTGCCCGGAGTCGGAGCTCAGGTGGCCGGGCGGCCTCGGTGCACCCGCCTCGCAAGGACGCGTCGCGGGAGTCTGTGACACAGCAGCCGGTCGGTATCCCGACTCACCAACGTCGGTGAGCAGGTCTCGCCGTCTGCGGCGACCTGTGAAAACTGCGGTGCGGCGTGGGCCTTTGGCAGGGGTGGACGGGCTGACCGCCGAGAGCTTCGGGGGTGCGCCGCCCCGCAGGAGATCGCGTGCTTCGCGGCTGTGCTAGGTCTAGAGCGTAATCAACTCTTCCGACCTGCGGCAACAGGGTCCCGCTCGGCGTGTCCCAGTCTACCCCGGGCGACCCGGGCACCGCTGACGTCTATCGGTAACTTCCAGATCTGCCAGTCTGTTCCCACCGGGAAGCCCTCGGGAGGCTCGCTGAGCGCCAGCACAGTCGGCCCCGCCCCACTGACCACGGCCGCCACACCAGCCGCTCGCAACTCGCTGACCAGGGACGATGTGCCCGGCATGCCGGCCGCGCGGTAATCCTGGTGCAGCCGGTCGACGGTGGCCGGCAGCAGCAGCGTCGGGTCGGCCGTGAGCGCGTGCACCAGCAGCGCCGCCCGCCCGGCGGTCAACGCGGCGTCGCCGTGCGGCACCGTGGCCGGCAACGCGGCCCGCGCGGTCGCCGTCAATCCGCGTTCCGCCGGGACGAAGACAGTGGGTCGCACCCCGTCGGCGACCGGCAGCGACACCGCCCGCGCGCCGGCCAGCTCCGACCAGGCCACCGTGAAGCCGCCGAGCAGACACGGGGCCACGTTGTCGGGGTGCCCCTCGATCTCGGCGGCCAGCCGGAGCGCGTCGGCGTCGGTCAGCCGCTGCTCTCCGTCGGTGACCAGGGCACGGGCCAGCAGCACCCCGGCGACGATCGCGGCGGACGAGGACCCCAGCCCGCGCGCCTGCGGGATCCGGTTGACGCACTCCACCCGCAGCCCGCCGGGGTGACCACCCAGCCTGTCGAACGCGGCGCGCATGGCGTGCACCACCAGGTGGCGGTCGTCGTCGGGCAACTCGCCGGCGCCCTGACCGGTCACCGTCACCTGCACACCGGCGGGCGCCACCTCGGCCGCCACGTCGTCGTAGAGCCCGAGGGCGAGACCCAGCGCGTCGAAACCCGGACCGAGGTTGGCGCTGGTCGCGGGAGTCCGGACCCGGACCGGCCCGGCGGTGAAGTTCGTCGGCACGCGCTCATGCTAGGGCTCGGCGGCGACGCCCAGGTGCCGCGCCCCGCTGGCTGGGACCGTCCGGCTCAGCCGGCCGGGTCGGGCACCGGCTCGCCGACCGGGTCGGTGAGCGAGAGCCGGCGGGTCGCGATCCGCCAGCCGACCGCGTACACCAGGGTGATCAGGCCGCAGCCGGCGAGCACCACCCGTTCGTCCACGACGTCCACCACCAGGGCGACAGCCAGTTGGCTCACCGAGATGGCCAGCGTCGCGAGCATCATGTCGGTGGCGAAGACCCGCCCGCGCAACCGGTCCGGCACCTCGCCCTGGAGGGCGAAGTTCGACATCACCCAGTTGCTGCCACCGGCGAAGTGCGCCACGAAGACCAGCAGCAGCACCAGCGGGAACCAGCGCACCACCGACGTGCCCAGATAGGACAGTCCGTAGAGCGACATGGACAGC
Organism: Micromonospora sp. WMMD1120; assembly: GCF_029626235.1. Classification (NCBI taxonomy): domain Bacteria; kingdom Bacillati; phylum Actinomycetota; class Actinomycetes; order Micromonosporales; family Micromonosporaceae; genus Micromonospora; species Micromonospora sp. WMMD1120. The sequence goes on from NZ_JARUBO010000005.1 coordinate 857,094, forward strand.
GCGAGCCCGGGCAGCAGCCAGGCCCGGTTGGTCAACACCCGACGCATCAGGATCGGGCCCACCAGCGCCCCCGCGCCGCGCACCGCGAAGAGCAGACCTGCGCCGAGCGGACCCACCCCGTACACACCGGCCAGCAGCGGGAACACGGTCAGCACGCCGTTGCCCAGGCCCACCGCCGACTTGACGGTGACCAGGGCGAGCACCCGGGGACGGTGACCGATGTAGCCGAGCGCCTCCCCGACGGCCGCCCAGGTCCGCTGGGCCGGTCGATCGGTGTCCCTCGGCGCCTGGAGGGGCCGGCGGATCCGCGTGGCGAGGCCCGCCGCCAGCGCCAGGCCCGCCGCCGCCACCCAGAAGCAGGCGTACGGGCCGGCGGCGGTGCTGAGGACGCCGCCGAGCGAGGCGCCGACCACTGTCATCGTCCCCCAGGCCGAGCCGGCGACGGCGTTGCCGGCGGCCAACTCGTGCGGCTCCAACACGTTCGGCAGCGCGGCCTGGGCGGCGGGCGAGTAGAAGGCCTTCGCGACCGCCACCACGGCGATGGCGGCCAGCGCCAGCCACGCCGTGCCGGCGTCCCGCACCCCGAGCAGCAGCAACACACCCACCAGCGCGGCGACGTTCGCCGCGATCATCACCTTCCGGCGGTCGAACCGGTCGGCGATGGTGCCGGTGTACGGCAGCAGCAACGCCACCACGCCGGTGTCCACCGCCAGCACCAGGGCGCCCCACACCCCGCTGCCGGTCAACTGGGGCAGCAGCACCAGCAGGGGCACCATGACGAACCAGTCCGCGCCGAAGACCACCAGTTCGGCGAGGAAGAGGTTGCGGAAGCTCCGATTGCCGGTCAGGACCGAGAGGGTGGACGTCACGCAGCGGGACCCTACCCGGTCGGTGTTGCGCCCACACCCGCTCCCAGCAGCATCGAGACCGCGACGACGGGAAGGGGAACACCCCCGGCAGACCGGTGCCGGGGGCGTTCCGTGCGGTGGTTCGACCTATTCGGTCGGCTCCGCCGGGGGCAGCGGGGAGGTACGGCTGCGGGGCAGCCGCAGCACCTCGAACTGGTCGGTGCCCTCCACCAGGGCCGCCGACGGCGCCGACTGCGTACCGTCGGCAGCCGCCGGGGCGGGCGCGCCGCTCGGCACCGCGACCTGGTTGGGGGTCGCCACCTCCTCGGTCTCCGGCGCCGTCGTCTCCGGGTCGCCGGAGCGCCGCCGGGCACGCCGCGCCCGCAACGACTCCTTGGTGTGCTCCACCATCGTGTAGAGCGTCGGCACCAGGATCAACGTGAGCAGCGTCGAGCTGAGCAGACCGCCGATCACCACGACTGCCAGCGGCTGGGAGATGAAGCCACCCTCGCCGGTCAACCCGAGCGCCATCGGCAGCAGCGCGAAGATCGTCGCCACCGCCGTCATCAGGATGGGGCGCAGACGACGCCGGCCACCCTCGACCACCGCCTCCCGGACCCCCATGCCCCGCGCCCGGTACTGGTTGATCAGGTCGAGCAGCACGATCGCGTTCGTCACCACGATGCCGACGAGCATCAGCACACCGATCAACGCCGGCACACCGAGCGGCGTCCCGGTGACCAACAGCAGGCCGATGGCGCCGGTCGCCGCGAACGGGATGGAGATCAGCAGGATCAGCGCCTGGGTGAGGCTACGGAACGTGGCCACCATGATCAGGAAGACGATCGCGATGGCGGCGAGCACCGCCAGGCCCAGATCCGCGAAGGCGTCCGCCTGGTCCGCGCTGACCCCACCGATGGTGAAGGTCGCGCCCGGCACGTCGATGGCGTCCAGACGCTTCTGCAACTCCTGGCTGGTGGCGCCCAGGTTCGACCCGGTCGCCGCGCCGGTCACCGAGACGCTGCGCTCGCCGTCGATCCGGGTGACCTGCTGCGGCCCCTCGCCCTGCGTGATGTCCGCGATGTCGTCCAGCTTCACCGGACCCACCGGCAGGGCCCGCAGCTCCTCCACCGTCATCGGCGGCCGCGTGCCCAACCGCAGCACCACGTTCTGCTGCTGGCCGTCGAGCGCCACCTGCCCCAGCGGGGCTCCCCGGAACGCCTGCGACACGAGCTGCCCGACAGCGGCCTCGGTGAGCCCGACCCGACCGGCGGCGACCCGGTCGACGGTCACGTCGACCCGGGGCACCCGCTCGGCCAGGCTGGTGGAGACGTCCTCGACGTCCGGTACGCCGGCCATCGCCGCCCGCGCCTGCTCGGCGGCCTGGGTGAGCGTCTCCGGGTCACCGGCCTGGACGATTACCTCCAGCTGGCTGGTCGACGCCTCCTGCCCGCCACCGAAGCTGATCTCGCCCACCCCGTCGCCGAGCTGCGCGAACTCCTTGCGCAGCACCTCGCGCATCTGCTTGGCGTCCCGGTCACCGTCGAGCGTCAGCGACCAGCTGGCGACGTTGTTGCCGCCGCCGCCCGCCCACGGGTTGTCCCCACTGCCGGCGGTCACCTGGTACGTACCGACGCCCTCGGTACGGGACAGCACCGACTCGACCTGCTTGGCCGCCGCGTCGGTGGCCGCCAGCCCACTGCCGGCCGGCAGTTCCTGACTCATGTTGAGGGTGTCCTGGCCGGAGTCGTCCAGGAAGTTCGTCTCCAGCTTCTGCGCCAGGCCGAAGGTGCCGAACAGCAGCAGCAGACCCAACCCGACGGTGATCCATCGGTGCGACCGCTTGCCGGTGGCGAACCCGATCACCGGCAGGTACGCCCGCTGGAGAGGGCTGCGCAGCTCCTTCTCCTCCGCGTCCCGCCGTACCGCCTCGTCGTCGGCGGTGCCGCCGCGCGGCTTGAGGAACCAGTACGCGAGCACCGGGATGACGGTCAGCGACACCAGCAGCGACGCGAGCAGGGCCACCGTCACCGTGATCGCGAACGGTGCGAAGAGCTGCCCGACGAACCCGCCGACCAGCGCGATCGGTGCGAACACCGCCACCGTGGTCAGGGTGGACGCGGTCACCGCGCCGGCCACCTCGCGGACGCCGGTGACGATGGCGTGCCGCTTCTCCTCGCCGTACTCCAGGTGTCGTTTGATGTTCTCCAACACCACGATCGAGTCGTCCACCACCCGGCCGACGGCGATGGTCAGCGCGCCGAGGGTGAGCAGGTTGAGCGAGTAGTCACCGATCCACAGGGCGATGAGCGCCACCAGCACGGAGAGCGGGATGGAGACCGCGGTGACCACAGTGGAGCGCACCGACAGCAGGAAGACCAGGATGACGATGACCGCCATCACCAGACCGAGCAGACCCTCGGTGGTCAGCGACTCGATCGACTTCTCGACGAACGGCGCCTGGTCGAAGACCACAGTCAACTCCGCGCCGGACGCGTCCCTGAGGTCGGCGAGCCGGTCGCGGATCTCGTGGGAGATCTCCACGGCGTTGCCGTCCGGCGCGGCGGTGACGGCGATGCCGAGGCTGTCCCTGCCGTTGGTCCGGGTGATCGCCGTGGCCGGCGCGAGCTGCTGCTCGACGGTCGCCACGTCGGCGAGGCGGACCGGCGTCGCCCCCGGGGAGAGCACGATGCCGCGCAGCTCCTCGACGGTGGCGATCGGCGTGCCGACCTGCACCGGCAGGGCCAGCGCGCCGTCCGTCACCGCGCCGGCCGGGACCGCCACGCCGTTGGTCTTCAGCGCCGCGCCGATCGCCGTGGGCTGGATCTTCGCGGCGGCCAGCTTCGCCGGGTCCGGGGTGACCACCACGACGTCGTCGCGGTTGCCGGTCACCTCCACGGTGCGGACGCCCTCGATGCCCTCCAGCTCCGGCACCACCGTCGCGCGCAGCTTCTCGGCGAGCGCCCGCTGGTCGTCGCCGCCGGCAGCGGCCAGCACCACCGCCGGAAGGTCGTCGGTGCTCCCGGCGATGACCTGCGGGTCGACGCTCTCCGGAAGCTGCGCGTCGATCCGGCTCAGCGCGGTCTGCATCTTGTTGACGACGTCGTCGAGGTCGGTGCCGAACTCGTAGGTCACCTGGACGGTGGCCGCACCCTCGCGCGAGGTGGAGGTGATCTGGTCCAGCCCCGCGATGCCCTGGAGGGCGTTCTCGATCGGCTCGGTCACCTGGGACTCGACGATCTCGGGGCCGGCGCCGGGGTAGGGAGCCACGATGAACGCGGCCGGGAACTCGAGCGACGGCAGCAGTTGCTGCTTCAGCGACGGCACGGCGAACGCTCCGAACACCGTGGTCACCACCGCGATGAGGGCGATCAGCCCTCGGTTGGCGAGGCTGAATCTGGCGAGCAGCGACATCGGCCTGGCTCACTCCTGAACGAGAATGCGGGCGGGGACACCCGAAAGTGTGCCGGACTCGCCTCCTGTGACCCCCGCCGCCCCCACGCCGTCCCGCCGAGTGCGGGCGGTGGCGCTCAGGCCAGGTCGAGCGCCCGCGCCGCGGCCAGCGGATCGTTCGCGATGGTCAGCGGCGCCGGGGCCGTGGAGATCGCCCACTCCGGGTCCTTCAACCCGTGGCCGGTCACCGTGCAGACGACAGTCGAACCCGCCGGCACCGCGCCCGCCGCGGCCTGCTGGAGCAGGCCGGCCACGCTGGCCGCGCTGCCCAACTCGACGAAGACACCCACCTCGCGGGCGAGCAGCCGGTACGCCGACAGGATCTCCCGGTCGGTCACCGACGTGATCAGGCCGCCGGAGGCGTCCCGGGCGTCGAGCGCCTTGGTCCAGCTCGCCGGGTTGCCGATCCGGATAGCTGTCGCGATCGTCGACGGCTCCGGCACGACCTGGCCGGTCACGATCGGCGCCGCGCCGGCGGCCTGGAACCCGTACATCCGCGGTTTGCGGGTGGTGGCCCCGGCCGACGCCTCCTCCGCGTAGCCCATCCAGTACGCGGAGATGTTGCCGGCGTTGCCGACCGGCAGGCAGTGGATGTCGGGCGCGTCGCCGAGCGCCTCGACGATCTCGAAAGCGGCGGTCTTCTGACCGTGCAGCCGGTCGGGGTTGACCGAGTTGACCAGCGCGACCGGGTGGTCCTGGGCCAGCTTCGCGGCGAGCGACAGGCAGTCGTCGAAGTTGCCGCTCACCTGGAGCAGCTTCGCGCCGTGCACCAACGCCTGGGCCAGCTTGCCCAACGCGATCTTGCCCTGCGGCACCAGCACCGCGCAGGTCATCCCGGCCCGCGCCGCGTACGCGGCGGCGGACGCGCTGGTGTTGCCGGTGGAGGCGCAGATGATGGCCTTGTTGCCCGCCTCGACCGCCTTGGACACCGCGACGGTCATGCCGCGGTCCTTGAAGGAGCCGGTCGGGTTGGCCCCCTCCACCTTCAGGTAGACGTCACAGCCCAGGCGGGTGGAGAGCACCGGCGCCGGCAACAGCGGGGTGTTCCCCTCGTGCAGCGTGACGACCGGCGTGGCAGCGGTGACCGGCAGCCGATCCCGGTACGCCTCGATCAGACCACGCCACATGTCGCTCTCCTCGCCTCTACCGCCGCCTCGACCCGAGCATCAGGACCACCTTGGACCAGCCTGCCGAAGCGGCCGATGGCGCGCCCCTGCTTACCCACCTGACGGGACGCGCGAGCCGTCCCCGCATGGTGCAACGAGTCAGGCGTCGCCCTCGACCCGCAGCACACTCGTCACCGACCGGACGATCTCCAGACCGCGCAGCTCGGTGACCGTCGCGGCGAGCGCGGCGTCCGGCGCCACGTGCGTGACGATGACCAACTCGGCGCCGTCGCGGCCCGGCGACCCGCCGGCCGAGCCCTGCCGCACCGTCGCGATCGACACGTCGTGCCGGGCGAACACCCCGGCCACCGAGGCCAGCACACCCGGACGGTCCGCCACGTCGAGGCTGACGTGGTAGCGGGTCAACGCCTCGCCCATCGGCCGGACGGACAGGCCGGCGTACGAACTCTCGCTGGCCGCGCGCACCCCGGCGAGCCGGTTACGGGACACCGCCACCACGTCGCCGAGCACGGCGCTGGCGGTCGGCGCGCCCCCGGCCCCGCGACCGTAGAACATCAACTGCCCGGCGGCGTCCGCCTCGACGAAGACCGCGTTGAACGCGTCGCCGACGCTGGCCAGCGGGTGACTGCGCGGGATCATCGCCGGGTGCACCCGGACGCTCACCGTCTCCCGGCCGGTGGAGTCGACGCCCCGGGCCGCGATGCAGAGCAGTTTGATCGTGCAGCCCATCGCCTGGGCGCTGGCCATGTCCGCCGCGGTCACCTCGGTGATGCCCTCGCGGTGCACGTCGGCCGCGCCGACCCGGGTGTGGAACGCCAGCGAGGCGAGGATGGCCGCCTTCGCCGCCGCGTCGAAGCCCTCCACGTCGGCGGTCGGGTCGGCCTCCGCGTACCCCAGCGCGGTGGCCTCCTCCAGGGCCTCGGCGAAGCCGGCGCCGGTGGCGTCCATCGCGGAGAGGATGAAGTTGGTGGTGCCGTTGACGATGCCGGTGACCCGGTTGATCCGGTCCCCGTGCAGCGACTCGCGCAGCGGGCGCAGCAGCGGGATGGCGCCGGCCACCGACGCCTCGTAGTAGAGGTCGCCGCCGCCCTCGGCCGCCGCCTCGTGCAGGGCCACGCCGTCCTCGGCGAGCAGCGCCTTGTTGGCGGTGACCACGCTCTTGCCGGCGCGCAGCGCCTCGACCAGCCAACCCCGGGCCGGCTCGATGCCGCCGACCACCTCGACGACGACGTCGACGTCGTCCCGCTTGATCAGACCGAGCGCGTCGGTGGTGAACAGCTCGTCGCCGACCGGCAGGTCACCGCGATCGCGACCCAGCCGGCGGACGGCGATGCCGGCGATCTCCAGGGGAGCGCCGATCCGCGCGGTCAGGTCGGCCGACTGCTCGTGCAGCAGCCGGACCACCTCCTGGCCGACAGTTCCGCAGCCGAGCAGCGCCAAGCGCACAGGTGACGTCATCCCACATCCAAAGCCAGCAGGTCCTCTTCGGTCTCCCGCCGGACGATCAGGCGTGCCCGGCCGTCCCGCACCGCCACCACCGGTGGCCGCGGCACATGGTTGTAGTTGCTGGCCATGCTGCGGCAGTACGCACCGGTGCCGGGCACCGCGACAAGATCTCCGGGCTGCACGTCGCCGGGCAGGAATTCATCCTTCACCACGATGTCCCCGGACTCACAGTGCTTTCCCACCACGCGGGCGAGCACCGGCTGCGCGGTCGAGGCCCGGGACGCCACCGTCGCCGAGTAGGACGCGTCGTACAGGGCGGTGCGGATGTTGTCGCTCATCCCACCGTCGACGCTGACGTACGTGCGGAGGCCGTCGAGGTCCTTGACCGTGCCGACCTCGTAGAGGGTGAACACCGCCGGGCCGACGATGGCCCGCCCCGGCTCGATGGACAGGCGCGGCACGGCCAGGTTCTCCGCCGCGCACTCCGCGTCGACGATCCGGCGCAGCCGCGTGGCCAGCTCCTGCGGGGTGGCCGGGGTGTCCTGGGTGGTGTACGCGATGCCGAAGCCGCCGCCCAGGTCCAGCTCGGGAAGCTCCACCCCGCGCGCGTCGCGGATCTGCGCCTGCAGGGCGAGCACCCGACGGGCCGACACCTCGAAGCCGCTGGCGTCGAAGATCTGCGAGCCGATGTGCGAGTGCAGGCCGCGCAGCTCCAGCACGCCCTCGTCGAGGATCTTGAACGCGGCGGCGGCAGCGGCCCCGCCGGCCAGCGAGAACCCGAACTTCTGGTCCTCGTGCGCGGTGGCGATGAACTCGTGGGTGTGCGCCTCGACCCCGACGGTGACCCGGACCAGCACCCGGGGGCGCACCCCGCGCTCCCGGGCCAGCGCGGTGAGCCTGTCGATCTCGGTGACCGAGTCGACGATGATCCGCCCCACCCCGGCGTCCAGCGCCCGGGTCAGCTCGGCGACCGACTTGTTGTTGCCGTGGAAGCCGATCCGTTCCGGCGGCATCCCGGCCGACAGCGCGGTGGCCAGCTCACCACCGGTGCAGACGTCCAGGTGCAGGCCCTCCTCGGCGATCATCCGGACCACCGCCCGGCACAGGAACGCCTTACCCGCGTAGTAGACGTCCTCGGTCCCGAAGGCCGCCCGGAAGTCGCGGCAGCGCGACCGCAGGTCGGCCTCGTCGAGGACGTACACCGCTGTGCCGAACTCGGCCGCGATGTCGCGGACACCCAGGCCCGCGACGGCGAGCGCGCCGTCGGCCGCGCGCGTCACGCTGCGCGGCCACAGCGCCGGCACGAGGGCGTTGACGTCGTCCGGGGTACGCAGCCACGCCGGCCCCCGACTGCTGATGTCCGCGTGCAGCGCACCGGCCTCGTGAGCGCGCATTATCTGTCTCCGCTTCGCGACTGCGGGGCTCGCAAGCTCACTCCTCGCGCTCGCACGCGGTCACATCCTCTCGGGCGCGGAGACCCCGAGCAGGTGCAGACCGTTGGCGATCACCGTGCGGGTGGCGTTGTTCAGCCAGAGCCGGGCCCGGTGCAGGTCGGTGACCTTCTCGTCGCCCAGCGGCAGCACCCGGCAGTTGTCGTAGAACCGGTGGTAGGAGGCGGCGACGCTCTCCTCCAGGTAGCGGGCCACCCGGTGCGGTTCCCGCAGCTCGGCGGCGGTCGCCACCACCGCGGGGAACTCGGCGAGCGCCTTGAGCAGCTCGTTCTCCTTCTCGTGGTCGAGCAGCTCCGGCCGGAAGGCGTCGGCGTCACCCGGGACCAGCCCCACCTCGGCGGCGTTGCGGGCCACGCCCGCCGTCCGGGCGGCCACGTACTGCACGTAGTAGACCGGGTTGTCGCGGGTCGCCCGGGTCCACAGCTCGATGTCGATGTCGATCGGGGAGTCGCTGGAGTAGCGGGCCAGCGCGTACCGGGCGGCGTCCACGCCGATCGCCTCGACGAAGTCCTCCAGGCTCACCACGGTGCCGAACCGCTTGCTCATCCGCACCGGGGCGCCGTCGCGCAGCAGGTTGACCAGCTGCCCGATGAGGATCTCCAGGTTGCGGTCCGGGTCGTCGCCGAAGCAGGCGGCCATCGCCCTCATCCGGCCGAGGTAGCCGTGGTGGTCGGCGCCCAGCATGATCACGACACGCTCGAAGCCGCGCTCCCGCTTGTCCAGGTAGTAGGCGCAGTCCGCGGCGAAGTACGTCCACTCACCGTTGGACTTGCGCAGCACCCGGTCCTTGTCGTCGCCGAAGTCGGTGGTGCGCAGCCAGGTGGCGCCCTCGGACTCGTAGAGGTGCCCCTGCTGGCGCAGCCGGTTCAACGCCAGATCCAGCTCGCCCCGGTCGTGCAGGTCCTTCTCGTTGAAGTAGGTGTCGAACTCCACCCCGAAGTCGCGCAGCGAGGTGCGGATCTCGTCGAACATCAGCGCGACGCCCTCGACCCGGAAGGCCTCCTGGGCGGCGGCGTCGTCGAGGGTCAGCACCTCCGGCCGGCGGGCCCGCACCTCGGCGGCGATCTCCGCGATGTACGCCCCGCCGTAGCCGTCCTCCGGCGTCGGCTCGCCCTTGGCGGCGGCGAGCAGCGACCGGGCGAACCTGTCGATCTGCGAACCGGCGTCGTTGAAGTAGTATTCCGTGCCCACGTCGGCGCCGGTGGCCCGCAGCAGCCGGCTCAGCGCGTCGCCGACGGCCGCCCAGCGGACCCCGCCGATGTGCACCGGCCCGGTCGGGTTGGCCGAGACGAACTCCAGGTTGATCTTCTCGCCGGCGAGCCGGTCGCTGCGGCCGTACTCCGGGCCGGCCTCGACGATCACCCGGGCGAGCTGACCGGCGGCGGCCGCGTCGAGCCGGATGTTCAGGAAGCCCGGCCCGGCGATCTCCACCGACTTGACGCCAGCCGCCCGACCCAGCTCCTCGCTCAGGGCAGCGGCCAGCTCCCGGGGCGGCACACCCACCTTCTTGCTCAACTGCAGAGCCAGCGTCGACGCGTAGTCGCCGTGCTCGGGGTTGCGCGGTCGCTCCACCACGGTGCTCGCCGGCAGCGCGGCGCGATCGAGCCCACGCTGCTCGAAGACGGTGTGGGCGGCGGCGAGGACGACCGAGGCTAGTTCTGCAGGAGTCACCCAACCATGTTATCGGGGGTAGACTCGGGCACTCGGCGGCTCCCCTGCGCGTCATCCGGCCCGCCACTCCCCTGACCGACCGACCTGACGAGGCACGATGAGCATCAGCACCCCGGGTGGCCCGGAGCGCCGCCCGACAGTGGTCAGCACCGGCAAGAAGCCGGCAGCGGGCCGGCCGGCGTCCGGCGCCAAGGCCGGTTCCGGCAAGCCGGCCGGTTCCGGCAGGCCGGCGGGCTCCCCCCGGGGCGGGGGCAAGGGCCCGCGCAAGCCGGTCACCCCGGTCAAGGTGACCCAGGGTCGGGCCTGGGGCCCGATCGCGCTCTTCGTCGCCGTGGGTGTGCTCTTCGTGGCGATCGTCGGGTACGGCGCCTGGGCGACCTTCCAGGGCTCCAAGCCGTGGGACAAGCGGGCCAACGCCATCGACGGCATCGTCAACGTCCGCAAGTCCGACCCGGACAGCCTGAAGTACGAGTCGCACAAGTCGGGCCCGCTGACCTGGAAGTACTCGCCGCCGGTGGGTGGGGTGCACAACGCCGCCTGGCAGAACTGCATGGGCGACGTCTACGACGCCCCGATCGCCAACGAGCACGCGGTGCACAGCCTGGAGCACGGCGCGGTCTGGATCACCTACCGCCCGGACCTGCCCGCGGACCAGGTCGAAAAGCTCGCCGGCAAGGTGCGCGGCGTCGAGAAGACCTTCATGAGCCCGTACGAGGGCCTGGACAAGCCGATCTCGCTCCAGGCGTGGGGCTACCAGCTCAAGGTCGACAACGCCGACGACTCGCGGATCGACGAGTTCATCAAGGACCTGCGGGTGAACGCCTCCGTCGAGGGCCCCACGGCGCTCTGCAACACCGGCATCACCGCCACCGGCACCACCCCGCGCGAGCTGCCGCAACAGCAGCAGCCGCCGACCCAGTAAGGACCGCGATGACCGCTCCGGCGACCACCGACAGCGACCACGGCGACACCCCGGCCGTCCCCGACGAGGGCGGCCGGGCCCCGGCGTCGCGCTACGGCGTGCTGGCGCTCGCCATCATGCTGGTGGTGGGGCTGCTCCTCGGGTATGCGGGGGGCCTGCTCACCCCCCGCCTCACCCGACCCGGTGACGCGTCGGTCGAGGCGGGCTTCGCCCGGGACATGACGACCCACCACGCGCAGGCGGTGGAGATGAGCCTGATCGCGTACCGGTCGGCCACCCTCCCCGAGGTGCGGCAGATCGCCGTGGACATCGCCACCGGGCAGCAGGGCGAGATCGGTGCGATGCAGACCTGGCTCCGCGAGTGGGGCCTGAGCCCCACCGGGTCCAACCCGCCGATGGCGTGGATGTCCGACGGGGCCACCGTCAAGGACGGGCTGATGCCGGGCATGGCCACACCCGCGCAGATGACCGCCCTGCGCGACGCGCAGGGCATCGAGGTCGACCGCCAGTTCCTCAAGCTGATGTACGACCACCACCTGGGCGGCATCCACATGATCGACGCAGCCCTCGACGAGACCGACAACGCCGAGGTGGTGCGGGTGGCCCAGACCATGAAGAACACTCAGCAGACTGAGCTGAACAACCTCCGGCAACTCCAGGCCCAGGCCAAGGGCTGACCCGACCGGACCACCGCTGCAGGCCCAGGCCAACGGCTGACCCGACCGGACCGCGCCACCGCCCCACCCGGCAGGACGCGGGCCCGTTCCCTGTCCCGCCAGGCTGCGGGCACAGGCCCCTCCCCTGTCCCCCCGGGCTGCGCTGCGGGCGCGGGCCCGTCCCCCATCCCCGCGCGGGCTTGGGCGTGATCGACTCGGCTTTCAGCAAACCGTGCCATCCGACGCAACAGGAAGCCCCGACTTTCAGAAAGCCGAGTCGATCAACGGCGACAGGACGACGACCCGCGATGCCGAGAAACTCGGCGGCGGCAGGTCGCGTCAGGCACACAGGGCCCACGGGGCGCCCTCACGGGCGCGCCCACCGTCGGGCTCGCACCGGCCCGCGAGTGCCTGATCACCTCGACTTCAAAGAAACCGGGCTTACCGACGCAACAGGAAGCCCCGACGTCCAGAAACCCGAGTCGATCATCGGGTGAGGGTGCCACGATACGCCCGATTCGTATACTTATGCCTCGTGAGGCCGTTATGGGCGGCACAGGCGATTACGTTGCTTAAAGAGTTTTCTACCCACATATCGTGACCAGTTGCGATTCGGGCTCGTTGCCCAAGACGTGGGGGTTGCACTCAGAGACGCGCGGCGTTCGGTCACCAGCTGGTGCCGGCGCCACACCATCGGCGGTGACGGGGCGGTGGCAGCCGTCCGTCGCGGACAGCGGCAGGGCGAGCCGGGGATGCTCAGCCGCGAACAGGAACTCGAACTGATCGACACGCTGCGGGGCGTCCACCCCGAGGAGTTCGGTCTGGACGAGGAGTTGTGGACACGGCAGAGCCTGACCGCGCTCATCCAACGGCGGTTCGACCTGCCGCTGGACACCGGCGCCGTCGGGGCGTACCTGCGGGCCTGGGGGTTGGGTCCGCGGGAGCCTCGGGAGCGGGCCTGCGGGCTCTGCGTCGGCGCCGTCGAACGCTGGGTCCGCAGCGAGTACCCGGCGATCACCAGGGCCGCCCAGGAGCATCTCGCGGAGGTCTACTGGATCGGTCGGGTCCGGCTGCGCGGCACCATGCCGGCGGCGGACGTGATCTCGGCGGTCTCGTCCCGTGGCCGGGTGCGCTTCATGATCACCACGCCGACCGTGGACCCGCCGCTCCCACGCGACTTCGTGTTGCGGCTCAGCGGCGAGGAGGAACGCACCGTACACCTGATCGTGGACGGCTCCTGGCCGCGCAACGAGTGGCCGCGCCGGCTGCCGCGACGGATCGTCCTGCACCCGCTGCCCAGTTGCGGGCGGGCCATCGTCGCCGCCTGAGCGCCGGGGGGGCCGACCGTCGACACGATCGGCTCACCCGATACCGATTCGGCGTACGCGGACGACGTTTGCTAGTCTTCTCCAGTCGCTGAGCCCCCGTAGCTCAGGGGATAGAGCACCGCCCTCCGGAGGCGGGGGCGCAGGTTCGAATCCTGCCGGGGGCACACTTGCCAAGAAAGCCCCAGATCCGCCGTTCGGCGGCCCTGGGGCTTTCGTCGTCTCACACTCCCCACCGTTGATCATGAAGTTATCGCCACCAACCTCGGCGTGTCGGCGCGATAACTTCATGATCAACGGGAGCCGCCCGCAGGGCGAGGACCGCCCGCAGGGCGAGGACCGCCCGCAGGGCGAGGACCGCCCGCAGGGCGAGGACCGCCCGGGGGGTGGATGGTCAGGCGTCGACGTACGCCGCCAGGTGTTCGCCGGTGAGGGTGGAGCGGGCCGCCACCAGGTCCGCGGGAGTGCCCTCGAAGACGATCCGGCCGCCGTCGTGGCCCGCGCCGGGGCCCAGGTCGATGATCCAGTCGGCGTGCGCCATGACCGCCTGGTGGTGCTCGATGACGATCACCGACTTGCCGGCGTCGACGAGGCGGTCGAGAAGGCTGAGCAGTTGCTCGACGTCGGCCAGGTGCAGGCCGGTGGTCGGCTCGTCGAGGACGTAGACGCCGCCCTCCTCGGCCATGTGGGTGGCCAGCTTGAGCCGCTGCCGCTCGCCGCCGGACAGGGTGGTGAGCGGCTGCCCCAGGCTGAGGTAGCCGAGCCCGACGTCGGCGAGCCGGTTGAGGATGGCGTGCGCGGCCGGCGTACGGGCCTCGCCCGCGCCGAAGAACGCCTCCGCCTCGGTCACCGACATCGCGAGCACCTCGCTGATGTCCCGGCCGCCGAAGCGGTATTCCAGAACCGACGCCTGGAACCGCTTGCCCTCGCAGTCCTCGCAGGGGGCGGCGACACCGGCCATCATTCCCAGGTCGGTGTAGATGACCCCGGCCCCGTTGCAGCTCGGGCAGGCGCCCTCGGAGTTGGCGCTGAACAACGCCGGCTTCACTCCGTTGGCCTTCGCGAACGCCTTGCGGATCGGGTCGAGCAGCCCGGTGTACGTGGCCGGGTTGCTCCGCCGCGAACCGCGGATCGCGCCCTGGTCGATCGACACCACCCCGGCCCCGGCGGGGATCGAGCCGTGCACCAGCGAGCTCTTGCCGGAACCCGCGACGCCGGTCACCACCACGAGCACCCCGAGGGGTACGTCGACGTCGACGTCGCGCAGGTTGTTGGCCGTCGCGCCGCGGATCTCCAGCTTGCCGGTGGGGGTGCGGACCGTCTCCTTGAGCGCGGCCCGGTCGTCGAGGTGACGGCCGGTGCTGGTGCCGCTGGCCCGAAGACCCTCCACGGTGCCCTGGTAGCAGACCGCCCCGCCCTCGGTGCCGGCCCCGGGTCCGAGGTCGACGACGTGGTCGGCGATGGCGATGGCCTCCGGCTTGTGCTCGACGACCAGGACCGTGTTGCCCTTGTCCCGGAGCTGGAGCAGCAGCTCGTTCATCCGCTGGATGTCGTGCGGGTGCAGCCCGATCGTCGGCTCGTCGAAGACGTAGGTGACGTCGGTGAGCGACGAGCCGAGATGGCGGATCATCTTGGTGCGCTGCGCCTCGCCACCGGAGAGGGTGCCCGAGGGCCGGTCGAGCGACAGGTAGCCCAGCCCGATCTTCTCGAACGAGTCGAGCAGGTGCTGGAGCCCGGTCAGCAGTGGTGTGACCGACGGTTCCTCCAGCTCGCGGACCCAGGCGGCCAGGTCGCTGATCTGCATCGCGCAGACGTCCGCGATGTTCTTACCTCTGATCTTCGACGAGCGGGCCTCCTCGCTCAGCCGGGTGCCGGCGCACTCGGGGCAGGTCGTGAAGGTGACCGCGCGCTCCACGAAGGCCCGGATGTGCGGCTGCAACGCGTCGATGTCCTTGGCGAGGAAGGACTTCTGGATCGAGGGGATCAGGCCCGCGTACGTCAGGTTGATGCCGTCGATTTTGATCTTGGTGGGTTCCCGGTGGAGCAGGTCGTGCAGCTCCCGCTTGCCGAACTTGCCGATCGGCTTGTCCGGGTCGAAGTATCCGCAGCCCCGGAAGATCCGGCCGTACCAGCCCTCCATGCTGTAGCCGGGGATGGTGATCGCACCCTCGTTGAGCGAGCGGCTGTCGTCGTAGAGCGCGGTGAGGTCGATGTCGGTGACAGCGCCCATGCCCTCGCAACGCGGACACATGCCGCCGAGTCGGGTGAAGGAAGCCTTCTCGGTCTTCGTCTTACCGGCGCCACGGTCGACGGTGATCGCGCCGGTCGCCTTCACCGAGGGGACGTTGAACGAGTACGCGTTCGGCGAGCCGATGTGCGGCTGCCCGAGCCGGCTGAACAGGATGCGCAGCATGGCGTTGGCGTCGGTGGCGGTGCCGACGGTGGAGCGGGAGTTGGCGCCCATCCGCTCCTGGTCCACGATGATCGCCGTGGTCAGGCCGTCCAGCAGGTCGACCTCGGGCCGCGCCAGCGTCGGCATGAACCCCTGCACGAAGGCGCTGTAGGTCTCGTTGATCATCCGCTGCGACTCGGCCGCGATGGTGCCGAAGACCAACGAGCTCTTGCCGGAGCCGGAGACACCGGTGAACACGGTCAGTCGACGCTTCGGGATCTCGACGCTGACGTCCTTGAGGTTGTTCACCCGGGCGCCCTGCACGCGGATCAGGTCGTGACTGTCGGCCACGTGCGGCGCGGACTGCTGGCGGGCCGTGCTCATCGGGTCTCCATCTGTCGGGCGCGGACGGGTCAGCGCACTTGCTGGATGCGGATCATGTTGCCGGCCGGGTCGCGGAAGGCGCAGTCGCGGACGCCGTACGGCTGGTCGGTGGGCTCCTGGACGACCTCGGCGTCGCTGGCCTCCAGCTTCGCGAAGGTCGCGTCGAGGTCGGTGGTGGCCAGGTTGACGCCGAAGTAGCTGCCCTTGGCCATCAGCTCGAGGATGGTCTGCCGCTCGTCGTCGGTGAGGCCCGGGTTGGCGGCCGGTGGGTGCAGGACGATGGCCGTGCTGGGCTGGCCGGGCGGCCCGACGGTGATCCAGCGCATGCCCTCGTAGCCGACGTCGAGGCGGACCTCGAAGCCGAGCACGTCGCGGTAGAAGACCAGCGAGGCGTCCGGGTCGGTGTGCGGGAGGAAGCTCGAGTGAATGGTGACGTCCATGCCGGTCACGCTAGTTGCGGCACGGTGGCCCGTGCTTCTCGATTCCTGACCGGCCTGGTGACCTGCTTGGTCACGCAGGGCGGCAGGTCCACCACCGCCCGCGCCGCCTGTCGCCGGTAGACGCTGGGCGGCATCCCGACCAGCTCGGTGAAGCGGGTGCTGAAGGTGCCGAGCGACGAACAGCCGACGGCGAAACAGACCTCGGTGACGGTGAGGTCGCCACGGCGCAGCAGGGCCATCGCCCGCTCGATGCGGCGGGTCATCAGATAGCTGTAGGGCGACTCGCCGTAGGCGAGCCGGAACTCCCGGCTGAGGTGCCCGGCCGACATGTGCGCGCCCCGGGCGAGCGCCTCGACATCAAGCGGCTGCGCGTATTCCCTGTCGATCCGGTCGCGGACCCGGCGCAGCCGGGCAAGGTCGTCGAGCCGCCGCGTCGCCTCGGGTCTGCTGCTCACCTGGGAAATCGTGCCACAACCCACCGACAGACAGCCCCCGCCGGGCGCGGGCGCACGCCGACGCGCCTGGTCAGCCGGCCGCGCGCCGGGCGCGGGCCCGGCGCTTGCCCTCGTGCATGGCCTGCACCCGGGCCACCGGGATGGTCCGGCCCTCGGCGATCAGGTCGGCCGGGAGCGACTGCGGGGCCGGCAGCAGCGCGGTCCACGGGTCACCGCCGGCGAGCAGCGTCGGCGCGGTCCGGATGGTGAAGTCGGCGGGGGTCACCTCGGTCAGGTCGGCCCAGTCCACCGGGAACGAGACCGGCATCCCCGGACGCAGCCGCGGGCTGTACGCGGACGCCACCGTCGCCCCGCCCGCGCGGGTGGCGTCCACGAAGACCCGGCCACCACGGTCCTCCTTGATGTACGCGGTGGTGGCCAGCGCCGGGTCCAGCCGCTCGGCGCGGACGGCGAGCGCCCGGGTCGCGGCGGCCAGATCCTCGGCCGTGTGCTCGTCGGTAACCGGAACGAAGACGTGCACACCCTTCGCCCCACTGGTCTTGACCGCCCCGGCGAGGCCGGCGTCGGCGAGCGCCTGGCGGACCAGCAGGGCCGCGGCGACCGCCGCGCGGAACCCGTCGCCCTCCGGCGGGTCGAGGTCCAGCACCAGGTGGGTCGGTCGGTGCAGGTCGGCCGTGGTGGCCAGCGTCGGGTGGTACTCGACGGCGCGCTGGTTGGCGAACCAGAGCAGGGTGCGTCGGTCGTCGCAGAGGGCGTACGAGATCTCCCGGTGCGACGCCTCCGCCCAGACCGGGGCCCGGCGGACCCAGTCCGGGGTGTAGCGGGGCAGATTCTTCTGCATGAACGGCGGCTGGCCGGGCCGGACCCTGATCACCGACAGAGGGCGGCCCCGTAGGTGCGGGATGATCCGGTCGTGGACCGCGTCGAGGTAGTCGACCAGGTCCCGCTTCGTCGCGTCGTCACCGTCGGAGAGCGGCTGGTCCAGGTTGGTCAGGGCCACGCCGTCCCGCGTCTCGTCGGCCTCGCTCACCCCGACCACCCTCCCGGCCCCGCCGCAGTTGGTCAACCGGAAGCGCCGCTCCGGTACGAATCGGTCCCGGCACCCACCACCGACGACGCGCCCGGTTCGTCGCCCGGCGGAGGGCCGGCCGGCTCGTCCGCCGGCACGGGGCGTACCGGTTCGCTGCCGGACGACGCGTCAGCCGGCGCAGGGCCGGCCGGGCGTCGGGGCAGCGTCGTGAGCGCGACCAGCAGGGCGGCGAGAACCAGACCGGCGGCCACGGCGAAGGCGGTCCGGTAACCGCCGGCGAGCGCGTCCGTCTCAGCCCAGCCGGCGGCCCGCAGACCGTCGCTGCGGGCGGCGGCCAGGGTGGCCAGCGCGGCCAGACCGACCGCGCCGCCGACCTGCTGGGTGGTGTTGACCAGGCCGGAGGCGAGCCCGGCGTCGGCGTCGGTCGCGCCGGCCATGGCCAGCGTGGTGACCGCCGGCAGGGTGAGGCCGCCGGCCACGCCGAAGACCAGCATCGCGGGGAGGACGTCCGCGACGTAGCCGCCGTCGGCGGGCAGCCGGGCCAGCAGGAGGAAGCCGACGGTCGCCAGGACGAGCCCGGCCAGCAGCACGGTCCGGGCGCTCCACCGGGCGATCAGCCGACCGGCCAGACCGAGCGACACCACGGCGATCACGACCGGAGTGGGCAGGAAGGCCCAGCCGGTCGCCGCCGCGTCCAGCCCGAGCACCAGTTGCAGCTCCACGGCGAGCAGGAACTGGAAACCGAAGTACGCGCAGACCATGAGGAACTGCACAGCGTTCGCGGCCACCAGGCCCGGGACACGCAGCACCCGGGCCGGGACCAGCGGGGCCGCCGCGACCCGCTGACGCGCCGCGAACCCGCCGAGCAGCAGCGCCGCGACTGCCGCCGCGCCGAGGGTCCGTGGGCTGGTCCAGCCGTGCTCACCCGTACCCACGATGGCCAGGACGGCGGCCATCAGGCCGGCGGTGGCGAGCAGCGCGCCGGGCAGGTCCAGGCCGGACCGCGGGCCGACACCGCGCTCGGCGGGGAGCCGGCGGAGGGCGGCGATCAGGATGATCGCCCCGATCGGCAGGTTGACCAGGAAGATCGCCCGCCACCCGGCCACCTCCGTGAGCACCCCGCCGGCGAGGGTGCCGATCGACGCGCCGGCCGCACCGGTGAAGCTGAAGACGGCGATGGCGCGGGCGCGTTCGGCCGGCTCGGGATAGAGCCGGACGATCATGCCGAGGCTGACCGCCATGGCCAGCGCGCCACCGACCCCCTGGGCGAACCGCGCGGCCACCAGCAGGGCCGGCCCGGTGGCGGCCGCGCAGGCCAGCGACGCCAGCGTGAATAGCGCGACGCCGGACAGGAAGACGCCCCGGCGGCCCAGCAGGTCGCCGAGCCGGCCGGCGAGCAGCAGGAGCCCACCGAACGCGACAAGGTAGGCATTGACCACCCAGGCCAGGCCCGCCGCGGTGAAACCCAGGTCCCGCTGTACGGCCGGCAGCGCCACCGCGACGACTGTGCCATCGAGAATGACCATCAGGCTGCCGGCACAGAGCACCAGCAGCGCGGGCCAGCGGGATGGGACGATCTGCTCCACGAAATCCCTCCTAAGTGCATTGTTTGTTACCGAGGTCATCGTCTGTGACCATGAGCCGGAGCGGAAGGAGGCACTGTGATGTCCCAGAGGAACAGCGATGTGTCCGCGCAGGTCAGGGCCGAGGTGACCTGTGCGGCCGAGAACGTGCCGTTCACTCCTGGGCAGGCACGGGCCTGCACCGTCCGCGAGGTGCTGGACCGGGTCGGCGGCAAGTGGAGCATCGGCATCCTGGTGGCCGCCTCGCACGGGCCGGTGCGCTTCACCGAGTTGGAGCGGCACGTGGAGGGGATCAGCCGGCGGATGCTCACCCTGACGCTGCGGCAACTGGAGCGCGACGGCCTGCTGCACCGGACCGTCTACCCGACCGTGCCACCCAAGGTCGAATACACGGCGACCCCGATGGCGCTGGAGCTGTACGAGTCGCTGGTGGCCCTGACCAACTGGGCCGAGCGGCACCGACGGGCCATCGCCGAGGCGCGGACCAGGTACGACGCCGAGCACGGCGGCTAAACGACCCCGGGGTGTGGTGAACGCCACCACCGTTCTCTGACCGATCGGTCAGGGTCTGACCGATCGGTCAGGCATGCTGGTTCGCGGGAGGTGGACCGGTCATGGCCAGAGCGGTGTCGGAGACGCACGGCGAGATCCTCGCCGCGGCGGCGCGGCGGTTCGCGGTGACCGGCTACCGGGGCACCTCGCTCCAGGACATCGCCGGAGAGGTGGGCTGCTCCAAGGCCACCGTGCTCTACCACTTCGCCAACAAGGAAGCCCTGCTCGCCGAGCTGATGGCACCCGCGATCGGCGTGCTGCGCGACCTCGACGACCAGCTCACCGGCCTGACCGGCGCGGCCGCCCAGGCGGCCGCCGCGGAGGGCTTCGTCGACCTCGCCGTCCGGTTCCGGCGGGAGATCGCGGTGCTGCGCGGCGAGTTTCCCGAACTGCTCTGCCAGCCGGCCTTCGCGCACATCCAACAGATCTCCGACCGGCTGCGCGACGCGCTGGCCGGCAACTCCGACCGGCCGGGCGCCCGGGTCGCCGCGCTGGTGCTGCTCGCCGGCATCTCCGAGGCGTGCGCCGAGTTCGCCGACATCACCGACGACGACCTGCGCGCCGCCCTGCTCGCCCTCGTCCGACGGGCCGTCGAGCCCGTCGAAGCACCAGTGCCCCATCCACCCACGACAGAGGACAAGGACTCCTGATGGCCACCCTGCTCTACCGGCTCGGCCGGGGCGCGTTGCGCCGGCGACGGCTCGTTGTCGCGCTCTGGCTCGTCGTACTCGTCGCCGCCGGACTGGCCGCGGCGACCCTGCGCGGCCCGACGGCGAGCAACTTCACCATGCCCGGCACCGAGAGTCAGCGGGCGCTCGACCTGCTGGCCGAGCAGTTCCCCGCGGCCAGCGGCGCCACCGGCACCATCACGGTCAAGGCGCCGGCCGACGGGCAACTGGCCACCCCGCAGGGCCAGGCGGTGGTGCAGGAGCTGGTCCAGCAGGCCTCGACGCTGCCCGGCGTGGTCGGCGCGGTCAACCCGCTCCAGGTCGGCGCGGTCACCCCCAACGGCCGGTACGCGCTGATCCAGGTCCAGTTCGCCAGCGGCGGGGACGACGTGACCGACGCGCAGCGGACCGCGTACGAGCAGGTGGGCGCGGCGGCGAAGGCGCAGGGTTGGCAGGTCGCCCCGGGCGGCGAGGTGCTCGGCGGTGAGCCGGAGATCGGCTCCACCGAGGCGCTCGGCGTCCTGGTCGCCGCCATCGTCCTGATCGTCACGTTCGGGTCCCTGGTCGCCGCCGGGATGACGATGCTCAACGCGCTGATCGGCGTCGGCGTCGGCATGGCCGGGCTGTTCGCGCTCAGCGGCACCATCCAGCTCACCAGCACCGCGCCGATCCTGGCGCTGATGCTCGGCCTCGCGGTCGGCATCGACTACTCGCTGTTCATCACCTCCCGGCACCGGCAGAACCTGCTCGACGGCCTGTCGCCGGAGGAGGCGGTCGGCCGGGCCGTGGGCACCGCCGGCTCGGCGGTGGTCTTCGCCGGCGCGACGGTGGTCATCGCGCTGGCCGGGCTCGCGGTGGTGGACATCCCGTTCCTCACCGTGATGGGTCTCGCCGCCGCCGGCACCGTCACCGTGGCCGTCCTCGTCGCGATCACCCTCCAGCCGGCCCTGCTCGGCTTCGCCGGGCGTCGGGTGCTGCCCCGCCGCCTGCGCGCGCTCGCCGCCGACGCGACGCCGGCCGCCGACCCGACGCCGGGCACGGACGGCACGTCCGCCACCGACGTGGACGGCGTCGACCGGCCCGCCCCGACCGAGGACCGGTCCGCGTTCGGCTTCCGCTGGGCGCGCCTGGTGACCCGTTTCCGCGTACCCGTCATCCTGGTCGGTCTGCTCGGCCTGGGCCTGCTCGCGCTGCCCACGCCGGACATGCGGCTGGCCCTCCCGGGGGCCGCGACGGCGGCGGTCGGCTCCCCCGCCCGGGTGGCGAACGACCTGACCGTCGAGGGCTTCGGTCCGGGCTTCACCGGCCGGCTCGCGGTGGTCGTCGCCGGCGACGACGCGCAGGCGACGGCGGCGGCCGTGCCGCAGGTCACGGCCCTGCTCCAACGGACCGAGAACGTCCTCGCCGTGGCCCCGCCGCAGCTCAGCCCGGACGGCCGCACCGCGCTGCTCGGCGTGGTGCCGAAGACCGGCCCGACCGACGAGGCCACCGAGACCCTGGTGCACGACATCCGGGCAGCGGTGGGCGGGATCCGCGGCGCCGACGTGCTGCTCACCGGCGTCACCGCGATCGGCATCGACGTCTCCGAGAAGCTCTCCGACGCGCTCCCGGTCTACCTGCTGCTGGTGGTCGGGCTCTCGGTGCTGCTGCTGATGCTGGTGTTCCGTTCGCTGCTGGTGCCCCTCAAGGCCGCGCTGGGCTTCCTGCTCACCGTCGCCGCCACGTTCGGCATCACGGTGGCGGTCTTCCAGCAGGGGCACCTCGCCGACCTCGTCGGCCTGGACACGCCGGGGCCGCTGATCAGCTTCCTGCCGATCCTGCTCATCGGGATCCTGTTCGGGCTCGCCATGGACTACGAGGTGTTCCTGGTGTCCCGGATGCGGGAGGACTTCGTTCACGGCGAGACCGCGCGGCAGGCGACCATCAGCGGCATGGGCCACGGCGCGCGGGTGGTCACCGCCGCCGCGCTGATCATGATCTCGGTCTTCGGGGGCTTCGTCTTCCTGGAGGACCCGGTGATCAAGTCGATGGGCTTCGCGCTCGCCATCGGTGTCGCCATCGACGCCTTCGTGGTCCGGATGACCATCGTTCCGGCGGTGATGTCGCTCCTCGGTAACCGCGCCTGGTGGCTGCCGCGCTGGCTCGACCGCGCCCTGCCGAACGTCGACATCGAGGGCGAGGGCCTGCGCGCCCGCCTGGACGAGCGGACCCCGACGCACGTCTGACCACCGCACCACGGAGGTGCGGCGCCCGCTGGGTGCCGCACCTCCGTCGCGTCTCGCGAACGGGTCAGACCCCGGCCGGGTACGTCTCCATCTCGCCGGGGGCGGCCGGCACCGGCAGCGGGTGCAGGGCGGTGGTGTCGTCGCACCAGATGAAGGCGTCGTAGCGCGCGCCGAGGCGGGTCGGCACGTAGTTTCCCCAGGACTCGAAGGACGGGTCGTAGACGACACCGATCGCCCGATGGTCGACGGCGTCGGTGACCCAGCCCGGCTGGTCGGCCCCGCCGAAGATCAACACCGCCCGCTCGGGCAGCAACTCGTGCAACCGCCGCTCGATCGAACCCTCCCGGGCCGGTGGCACCACCATCGCCTCGGGCGGCGAACCCCACCGGGGAGCCGCGATCGCCGTACCCCGGTAGCTGCCGAAACCGATCAGGGCCACCGCGTCGTCGCCGTGCCGCTCCCGGGCCAACTGCCCGATGTTGACCATCCCGTCCGCGGCCATGTCGGTGGCCCGCGCGTCCCCGACGTGCGTGTTGTGCGCCCAGACGATGCCCCGCGACTCCGGCCCGTACCGGTCCAGCAGCCGGTCCAGGGTGTCCTGCATGTGGGTGTCCCGGATGTTCCACGAGTCCGGCCCGCCGGCCACCATCGCCCGGTAGTACCGCTCGGCCCCGGCCACCACCTCCGCGTTCTGCCAGGCCGAGAAGCGGTCCGGCCCGTCGGAGAGGGCGTGCTCACGGGTCCGCGCCAACAGCCGGACGACCTCCTCCTCACAGCGGGCGGAGACGAACCGGCTGGCCGCGCCGTACTCCTCGACCCGCTTGCCGTACGGCTCGAAGCAGCGGTATGCGTCCTGCGCGGCCTCCAGCGACTTCGGGTCCTCCTCCCCCAGGTAGTCGAAGATCGCCTGCATCGACTCCCAGAGGCTGTACACGTCGAGCCCGTGGAAACCGGCCCGCCGCCCCTCCGGCCGCTCGACGTTCCAGGCCCGCAGCCAACCGGCGAACCGGGCCACCTCGGCGTTGGCCCACATCCAGGTCGGCCACCGCTCGAACTGCGCCAGCGCGAGCTGCGGTTCGGCGGCACCGTCCGGGGCGCCGGTCACCGAACGGTGCACCCGGTCGCAGTCCGGCCAGTCGCCCTCCACCGCCACGAAGGAGAAACCGCACTCCGCGATCAACCGGCGGGTCAGTTGCTCCCGCAACCGGTAGTAGTCGTAGGTGCCGTGGGTCGACTCGCCGATCATCACCACCCGGGCGTCCCGGACGCGCTCCAGCAACGGGTCGAAATCGCTCGGCGCGCCGAGCCGCTGAACCAGCATGCGAGCGGCTACCCGGCCGCCGCTGCGGCAAACCGTGGGCGCGTCGCGGCCCGACACGCCGGCCGCCGGGCCGTCGTGCGTTCCGACGAAGCCGGTGTACGACCACCGCGAGCGGGTAGCCGCACGACATGACCGACACCGGGGTGCAGTTGCAGGAGTACCTGGCCGGGCTCGACTACCCGGTCTCCCGGGAGGACCTGATCCGCTGGGCCCAGGAGATTGGGGCCAGCACGTCGATGTTGCAGATGCTGCAAGCCCTACCCGCCGACCAGTTCACGTCCCCCGACGAACTAAAAGCCGCCCTAACCACCCCCACCTAACCCCACCCCACCCAGCCCCACCCCCGCCCACCCCCGCCCACTCCCGCCCCTCCCGCCCCTCCCGCCCCTCCCGCCCACTCCCGCCCCGTTGATCATGAAGTTATTGCCATCCGCCACGGCGTGTCGCGCCGTTAACTTCATGATCGACCGGGCGGGGACAGGGGCCGACGGGGGTGGGGGTCGGGGTGGGGGTCGGGGTGGGGGTCAGGCGGGGAGGGGGACGGTGCGGGACTCGGTGCGGGCGGTCTCGGCGGCGGCGATGACGGCGACGACCTCACGTCCGAAGCGGACGTCGCAGCGGTGGTCACGGGTGCCGGCCCGCACCTGCTCGACGAGCTGGTCGATGGCGACACCGAACGCGGTGGCGGCGTCGTTCTCGCCGAACGGGACGTTCTCGATGCCGTTCTCGCCGTAGAACACGAACTCCCGGGTCATCGACTCGGTCGGCGCGTCCAGGGAGAGCGAGGCGCTGCTGGTGGCGCCACCTTCGTGGGTGAGCAGCAGGTGCACCATCCCGCTCGGTCCGTCCATCGCCGCCACCTGGGTCACCCGGCCCAGCACCGGCAGGAGGATGGAGAGCGCGTGCGGGGCGATGTCCCAGAGCGCCCCGTGCTCCCGCCGCCACAGCGAGCCGCCGTACGGGCTGCCGTCCTGGAAGATCGAGGCGAACGCCGTGGTCCGACCGTGCTGCCAACCACCGGCGGCGGCGGTCGCGGCGAGGAAGGCGGTCACGTTCGGCTGGAAGCGCTGGGTGAAGAAGACCACCGATGCGACGCCGGACTCGTCGGCGGCGGCCACGACCCGGTCGGCGTCGGCCAGGCTGAGCGCCAGCGGCTTGTCCAGCAGCAGGTGCCGACCCGCGCGGGCCGCCCGGACGGCGATGTCGGCCTGGACATCCGGCGGCAGCGCGACGGCGACGGCCTCGCACTGCTCGATCAGCGCGTCGACGTCGCCGAAGGCCGGTACCCCATAGCGCTCGGCCAGCGCCGAGGCGCGCTCCGGGTTACGGCCCCACACCCCGACCAACTCCGCGTCGGGGTGCGCGTGCAGCGCCTTCCCGTGCGTCTCGATCGCCCAGTGACCGGTGCCGAACAACCCGAACCGCAGCACGTGTACCTCCATCTTTTCCCAGGCCGCGGCGACGCCACGGCCGTGATCCACGCTAGTCGCCCGGCCGGTGGGACCGGCGGCGGGTTCGGCCAATCGTGGCAGCGCCAGGTCCGATTGCCGCCAGACACACACGTCGTGGCCCGGCAGTGTCGGGGCCATGCAGAGCACGGATTCGACGACGAGCGGTCTTGCGACCTTCGAACACTGGTACGACTTCGCCGAGGGCGGCCCGGTCCACCGCGCGCTCCTACCCTTCCCGTCGAGCGCGCCCGCCCCGTTCGAGGTCGCTCGCTGGTCGGTCGCTCCGAACACGTCGAACGACCTCGACGTCCATCGGTCCCGTGAGGTGTGGATCATCGTGTCGGGTACCGGAACCCTGACCGTCGCCGACCAGACGGAGGTCCTGCGGGCCGGCGACGTGGCGGCTTTCGACAGCCGGGTTCCGCATCAGGTTCGCAACGAGGGCCCGGAGCAACTGCTTGCCATCTCGGTCTACTGGTTGCCGGAGGACGACTGAGACGACCCGAACGGCCGGCGGTGAGGCCGGGGTCCGTCGAGTACTACGGCGGTTAGTAGGCTGTGCCGGTGACCGAGGCAACGACCAGGTGGCGCCGGTGAACAGCGTGAACGTCGACTCGCCGGTGGAGGGCATCGTCGCGACGGTGTCGATAGTGCTGTCGCTGCTCGTCGCGGTCTGGGCGCTGGTGGCGGCGGTACGGCAACGACCGCCGGACCGGGTGCAGTTCGTCGGCCTGGCAGCCCTCGAGGTGGCGCTGCTCGTCCTGGGCGTTCTGGCTCTCGTCGCGATCGGCGGCGGCGAACGGCCGGGTGAGCCGGGCGCCTTCTTCGGCTACCTGGTCACGCTGGTCTGCCTGCCGCCGTTGGCCTGGGTGCTGGCCCGGATGGAGCCGACCCGCTGGGGCTCCGCCATCGTGTGCGCGGTCTGCCTGGTGGCCCCGGTGGTGGTGGTCCGGTTGCAGCAGACCTGGGAGGTGCTCGGTGGTTGAGACACGACCGGCCGGGCGCGCCACGAACGCGGGCCCGGGGCGGCTGTTGATCGCTGTCTACCTGCTCTTCGCCATCGCGGCGACCAGCCGGGCCGGTCTCCAGATCGTGACCAGGTTCGACGAGGCCCCGGTGGCGTACCTGCTCTCCGCTCTGGCCGCGCTCATCTACATCGTGGCGGCGGTCGGGCTGGCCCGGGCCGGGCACGCCGGTCGTCGGCTCGCGCTGGTTTGCTGCTCGGTGGAGTTGGTCGGGGTGGTGGCGGTCGGCGTCCTGAGCCTGGTCGACAAGGAGCTGTTCCCGGACGAGACGGTCTGGTCGCAGTTCGGCAGCGGGTACGGCTACATCCCGCTGGTGCTGCCGGTGCTCGGCCTGATCTGGCTCTGGCGCACCCGCCGCGCACCCGCCTGACCTACGACAGGAGCGCACCCGTCTGACCGGCGACCAGAGCGCACCCGCCTGACCTACGACAAGAGCGCACCGGCGTGGGCGCGCTCTCGTCGAGGCGACAGCCGGTCAGTCCCGGGGGCCACCGGCCACGTAGATGACCTGCCCGGAGACGAAGCCGGCGCCCTCGCTGGCCAGGAACGAGATGGTGTGCGCGACGTCCTCCGGCCGCCCCGGACGGCGTACCGGGATCTCGGCGGCGGCGTGCTTCTGCAGGTCCTCGAAGTCGACCTTCATGCGGGCGGCGGTGGCCGCTGTCATGTCGGTGACGATGAAGCCGGGCGCCACCGCGTTCACCGTCACCCCGAACGGCCCCAGCTCGATGGCGAGCGTCTTGGTGAAGCCCTGGAGGCCGGCCTTGGCGGCGGAGTAGTTGGCCTGGCCCCGGTTGCCCAGCGCCGAGGTGCTGGAGAGGTTGACGATCCGCCCCCACCTGCTGTCCACCATGTGCTTCTGGGCGGCCTGGCTGAACAGGAACGCGCCGCGCAGGTGCACACCCATGACGGTGTCCCAGTCGGCGGTGGTCATCTTGAACAGCAGGTTGTCGCGCAGCACGCCGGCGTTGTTGACGAGCACGGTGGGCGCGCCCAGGTCGGTGGCGACCCGCTCGACGGCGGCCTCGACCTGGTCCCGGTCGGACACGTCGGCCCCCACGCCGAGCGCACGACCGCCGGCCGCCGCGATGGCGTCCACCGTCTCCTTGGTGGCCGCCTCGTCGATGTCGACCACGGCGACGGCCAGTCCGTCGGCGGCCAGTCGCCGGGCGGTGGCAGCGCCGATTCCGCGTGCGGCTCCGGTGACGATGGCGACGCGGGGCTCCTCCGACATGATTACCTCCCGGTAACTTGGGGTCGATCGAAGGAGCTTAACCCCGCGCCGCGGGCCTGGGCGACGGCCACCGGCGTACCAGAGCATCCGCGTGCGACGCGTCGCGGGACGCCCGGCCGGCGCCGATCCGGCCGGGCGTCCCGGGGTACGGGATGAGCGTCCTCAGAAGGTCGAGCCCCGGCAGAGCCTGATCCAGCGGTAACCGTGGCCGGACACCTTCACCGCGCCGAGCTTGCCCAGTTCGCCGTAGCCACGGTCGGTGAGCACGTCGATCGGCAGGTCGGCCTCCGGTTCGAGGCTGCTCAGGTCCACCTCGACGTCGTCGGTGCCCAGGTTGTGCACGAACACCATCGTTCCGGTCGGCCCGTCCGCCCGGTGCGCGAGCACCCCCGGCGGCATCGCCACGTCGATGTGGGTGGTCGAGCCGGAGCCGATCTCCGGGGCCTCCCGCAGCGTACGGATCATGCGCTCGAACCAGGCGAGCAGCGACTTCGGGTCGCCCCGCTGGGCGGTGACGTTGACCGTCTGGTAGCCGAACTCACCCTTGTCGATCACCGGGCGGACCAGCTTCTCCGGGTCGGCCGTGGAGAAGCCGGCGTTCGGCTGGTACGACCACTGCATCGGGGTGCGGATCGCCTCCCGACCGGGCAGCGACAGGTCCTCGCCCATCCCGATCTCCTCGCCGTAGCGCAGCACCGGCGTGCCGCGCATCGAGAACTGGAGGGCGTACGCCAGCTCGATGCGTCGCCGGTCGTTGCCGAGCATCGGGGCGAACCGGCGACGGATGCCCCGGTCGTAGATGCGCATGTTCTCGTCGGGTCCGAACTGCTCGTACACCTGGTTGCGCTGTTCGGTGGTCAGCCGGGACAGGTCGATCTCGTCGTGGTTGCGCAGGAAGGTCGCCCACTGCCCGCCGACCGGCAGCTTCGGGGTGTCGCGCAGCGCGTCGATCAGCGACTCCGGGTCCTGTCGGGCCAGGGCCAGCATGAGTCGCCCGTTCAGCATGAAGTCGAAGAGCATGTGGATGCGGTTGCCGGAGCCGCTGGCGTCACCGAAGAACGTCGGCAGTTGGTCCGGCTCGACGTTCGCCTCGGCCAGCAGGACGGCGTCGCCCCGCCGCCACTGCACGTGTTGGCGCAACTCGGTGAGGAACTCGAAGTCCTTCGGCGAGTTCGGGTTCCCCGGCTCGGTCAGCTCGATGATGAACGGCACCGCGTCCATCCGGAAGCCGGAGACGCCGAGCTGGAGCCAGAACGACATGATCTTCTTGACCTCGGCCCGTACCTGCGGGTTGGCGAAGTTGAGATCCGGCTGGAATTTGTAGAAGCGGTGGTAGAACCACGCCTTCGCGGTCCGGTCGTAGCTCCACGTCTCGCTCTGCTCGCCGGGGAAGACCATGCCCTGGTGCCGGTCGTCCGGCTCGGTGTCCGACCAGACGTACCAGTCCCGGTACGGCGAGTCCGGCGACGAGCGGGCGGACTGGAACCACGGGTGCTCGTCGGAGGTGTGGTTGACCACCAGATCGATGATCACGCGGATGCCCCGGTTCTGCGCCTGGTGCAGCAGCTCGGCGAAGTCGCCGAGGGTGCCGAAGCGCGGGTCCACGTTGTAGAAGTCGGTGACGTCGTAGCCGTCGTCGCGGTTGGGCGACGGATGGATCGGGTGCAGCCACAGGCAGGTCACACCGAGCCGGGCCAGGTAGTCCAACCTCCCGATCAACCCACGGATGTCGCCGACCCCGTCGCCGTCGGAGTCGGCGTACGTGTCGATGTCGAGGCAGTAGACGACAGCTTCGGAATACCAACGGTCACCCATGCCGGGGGAACATCTCCGAACGATCAGCGCGGCAAACCCTTGGTTATCGTCCCGGTCATGGGAGACAACCTCGTACCGCCGAGCGAACCGTTGGACTGGTCCCGGGGCCGGTGGCTGCACCCACCGGTGCGCGCCGAGCAGGGCCCGGCCGGTGAGCTGGTCGTCGAGCCGGCCGCGGAGAGCGACTTCTGGCGACGGACGAGTTACGGCTTCGTCCACGACAACGGGCCGGCCCTGCTCGCGCCGCTCCCGGTCGGCACCGCCATGGAGGTGAGCTTCCGGCTCGACTTCACCGAACAGTTCGACCAGGCCGGCGCGCTGGTCCGGGTCGACGAGCGGACCTGGACGAAGGCCGGCGTCGAGGTGAGCGACGGCGAGTCGCAGCTCGGCGCGGTGGTCACCCGGGAGTTCTCGGACTGGTCGGTGGCCCCGGTGCCCGGGTGGCCGGGTCGGGAGGTGACGGTCCGGGTCAGCCGGGCGGGCGACGCGCTGACCGTCCGCGCCCGGGTCGACGACGAACCGTGGCGACTGGTCCGACTCGCCCCGCTGGACCCGTCGGCCGAGGCGGTGGCCGGGCCGTTCTGCTGCGCACCGTCCCGCGCCGGGCTGACAGTGGTGTTCACTGGCTGGAGGCAGGGGCCGGCGGACACCGCGCTGCACCCCGAGGTGTAACGACCGCCCCGGCGGGTATCACCGTACGATCTCCGACCACCGACCGGAAGGACGACAATGGCGTACGCCCAGGCTGGCGACCCGTCCGAGTTCACCGGGTTGACCGGATGGGTGGCCTCGGTGATCGAGGTGCTGGGCCCGGTCGGCGTGGCGCTGCTGGTGGCGCTGGAGAGCATCGTCCCGCCGATCCCCAGCGAGGTCGTGCTGGCGATGGCCGGCTTCCTGGCCCACGAGGGGAAGTTCAACGTCGTCGTGGTGGTGCTCGCCGCGACGGCCGGCTCGCTGATCGGCGCGTTGGTGCTCTACTGGCTCGGCGCGGCGCTCGGCGAGGAACGACTCAAGCGCTGGTTGGACCACATTCCGCTGGTGGATCGCGACGACCTGGAGAAGGCCGACAGGTGGTTCGAGCGGCACGGCCGGTGGGCGGTGCTGATCGGCCGGGTGGTGCCGGTGGTCCGCAGCCTGGTCTCCGTGCCGGCCGGGGCGAACCGGATGCCGCTGGGCGAGTTCATCCTCCTCACCACCATCGGCAGCGGGGTGTGGAACGGTCTCATCGTGGGGGCGGGTTACGCGCTCGGCAGCCGGTGGCGGGACGTCGAGCGCTACAGCGACTGGTTCAACTACGCGATCGTCGCGGTCTTCGTCGTCATGGTGGTCAGCTGGGTGCTCCGTAAACTCCGGCGTCGTCGGGGCCGCGACGACCGGCGGTCGGTGACCGCCGGTCGCTGAGCCGCGGTGCCGCTGGCGTCGCCGGGTGCAAGCGGGATGGTCAGGGCAGGGTGTCCAGGTGCGGGGCGACCGTACGGGCGAAGGCGTTGCCGTTGCTCACGTCCCAGTTCACCGACCAGGTCATCGCGCCACGGATGCCGGGGTAGGTGCGCGGCGGGCGGAAGCTGCCGCAGTTGGTGCCCCGGGCCAGGCAGTCCAGGGCGGCTTTGACCACGCTCGGCGCGACGATGCCGCCACCGGCCGCCCCGGCACCGGCGGGCAGGCCGAGGCCGACCTGGTCGGGGCGGAGCCCGGCCTCCAGCGGGAGACACGCCAGCGCGACGATGAAGTTCACCGTCCCCTGGGAGTAGGCGGCGTTCTGGTCGCAGCCGAGCATCGCCCCGGAGTTGTAGTACTGGGTGTTGACGACGGTCAGGATGTCCCTGATGTCGAGCGCCAGCTTGAAGTAGCTGCTGGCCGGGTTCTGCATGTCGATGGTCTGCGGCGCCATCGTGATGATCAGGCTCGACCCGACCCGGGCCCGCAGCGCGCGCAGCGCCTGCGCCATGTACGTCGGGTTGAGCCCGTTCTCCAGGTCGATGTCGACACCGTCGAAGCCGTACCGGGCGATCAGCGCGGCGGCCGTGTCGGCGAACGCGGCGGCGGAGGCGGCGTCGTTCACCGTGACCCGGCCGGTCTCCCCGCCGACGGAGAGGATCACCCGCTTGCCCCGGCTGTGCAGGGTGCGGACGTCGCCGGTGAAGTCCGCGTCGGTGTAGCCGCCGAGCGCGGCGGACAGCCCCGGGTCGATGCCGAAGGTGAGCGCGCCGGGGGTCGAGGTGGCCTCGGCGAAGGCGACCGCGATCAGGTCGTACTCGGCGGGGACGTCGCGCAGCCGCAGCTCGACAGCCGGGTTGTCGAAGTTGTGCCAGTAGCCGGTGAGCAGGTGCTTGGGCAGGTCACCGGTGGGCGGAGTGGTCGGCGGTGGGGTCGTCGGCGGTGGTGTGGTGGTGGGTGGCGGCGTGGTGGGCGGGGCGCCGCCGCCGCAGGGAGCGCCGTTGAGCTGGCAGCCGCTGGGTGAGCCGGAGCCGGTGGCGAGGAAGCCGAAGGAGACCGACCCGCCCGGCGCGATGGTGCCGTTCCAGGACCGGTTGGTGAAGGTGTGCCGCTGGCCGGCGGAGCTGAGCAGCGCGTCCCAGTAGCTGCCGAGGGTGGTGCCGGACGGCAGGTCGAAGGCGAGGCTCCAGCCGTTGATCGTCGTGCTGCCGCCGTTGGTGATGGTGTACTTCCCCTCCCAGCCGGAGCCCCAGTCGGCGGTCTTGACGAAGCTGGCGGTGGGCCCGGCGGCGTACGCGGGCAGCGCCACCCAGGCCGCCCCGAGGGTCGCGGCGAGGGTGGCGACGAGGGACAGGGCAAGGGATCTGGAGCGTTTCATGGGACCCTCCGCGCCCGGACGGGCATTCATGGACATCGACGTTGCCGCCAATTATTAAGACAGTTAACTGTTTCTGTCCAGGGGTCGGCGCGCGCGAACCGGGCCGCCCGTCGCGGGATCGCGCGACGGGCGGCCCGAGCGGGTGCGACCGGCGGCCCGAGCGGGTCGGTTCAGCGGCGGAAGGTGAACCAGTTGACGTTGACGAAGTCGTTCGGCTGGCCGCTGGTGAAGGTCAGGTACACGGAGTGCCGGCCGGTCACCGCGCCCACGTTGCCGGGCACCGAGCGCCAGCTCTGCCAGCCGCCGGTGTTGCCGATCGCGAAGCTGCCGATCGGCGTCGCGGTCGGGCTGTCCAGCCGCACCTCGACGAGGCCGCTCACACCGCCGCCCGCGCCGGAGGCGACCCGGGCCACGAAGTCCCGGGGCGTGCTGGAGCCGAACTCGACATTGTCGTAGCGCGCCCAGTCACCGTTGCGCAGCGCGGCGATGTTCTGCCCGCCCTCCGCGCACGCCTCGACGAGCACGCCGTTCTGCCCGTTGAACGACTCGGCCTGGATCTGCGCGTACGCGTCCCGGGTGCCGGAGGGTGGTGGCGTGGTGGGCGGCGGGGTGGTGCCACCGCCACGCCGGTACACCGCCACGTAGTCGACGAGCATCGGTCGGCCCGGGACGGTGGCCGCCGTCGGCGTGCCGCTGCCGGCGACGCCGTTCGGGAAGGCGCCGCCCATCGCGACGTTGAGCAGCAGGAAGTAGCCCTGGTGCGAGGTCATCTGCGACCAGGCGGTCGCGCCGACCTGGCTGGACGTGACGGTGTGGTAAAGCTGGCCGTCGACGTACCAGCGCAGTTGCTGCGGGCTGATCGAGGCGTCCCACTCGAACCGGTACGTGTGGAACGCGGACTGGCAGGTCGAGCCCGGACAGGCCCGGGACGCGCCGAGGCCGTTGGACTCGTTGCAGGGCCCGCCCGGCGCGACGCCGCAGTGCAGCACGCCCCAGACGGAGTTGATGCCGTTGACGTTCTCCATCACGTCGAACTCGCCGATGCCCGGCCAGTTCTGGTAGTTGCCCCGGTAGGGCGCGCCGAGCGCCCAGAACGCCGGCCAGTAGCCGGCGGCAGCGGCACCGGTGACGTTCGGCATCTGGATCCGACCCTCGATGGCCAGCACACCGCCGGACGGGGCCTTGAAGTCGCTACGGACGGTCTCGATCCGCGCGGAGGTCCAGCCACCGCCACCGTCGCGCAGCGGGGTGATCCGCAGGTTGCCACCACCGTCGTGACTGACGTTGGCGGTGCTGGCGGTGTAGCTCTGGATCTCGCCGGTGCCCCAGTTGGCCGGACCACCGGGATAGCTGTGGCCGGTGTCGATGATCCAGTTGGCGGATGACGGCAGGGTGCCGGCGGCGCCGGTGAAGTCGTCGCTCCAGACGATGCTCCAGCCGCTCGGGGGTGGCGGCACGGCCGCCCGCGCGGTGACGGTGACGCCGGCCAGGACCGTGGTGGTGGCGACGAGCAGGACGGAGGCCAGCCGCAGCCGGCGTCGGACGTGCGGGACGGCGGAGGCCGCCGAGGACTGTGACATGGACGTGCCTCTCTGCGGGGACGGGGGTCGAGAGAGCGCTCTCTCGCAGTTGTACGTTCCGTCCGCACATTTGTCAACGTCGATCTCTTCCGATTCGACAGCCGGCCGGCACGACCTGTCGCCGCCACGTTTCCCGGCATCGCCACGTTGGGTAACCAAGCGGCGGACCGACGCGGACGGACCGCGTACGGCAGAACGGGACGGTGGTGTCGATGACCGGTCAGGTGGCGGAGGCGCCCGGCGAGATGGCCGCGGCGACCGGGTTGCTCACCGTTGGCGTCGAGGAGGAGTTCCTGCTCGTCGATCCGCACACCGGGGCCGCGGTCCCGGCCGTCGACCTGGTCATGGAGCAGGTGCCGGCCGAGTTGCGCGGGCAGGTGGAGCGGGAGTTCCAGACCAGTCAGATCGAGATCGGCAGCCCGCCCGGCCTGGAGCTGTCGTCGATCCGGCACTCCCTCGGCGTGCTGCGCCGGGCGCTCGCCGACGCCGCCGAGCGGGCCGGCGTACGCCTGCTCGCCATCGGCACCGGCCCGGTGGACGGCCCGGTGCCGCCGGTGGTGGACAAGCCCCGCTTCGACCGGATGATCCAACGGTTCCGGCTGCTGGTTCCCGGCCCCGGCAACAACGGCATGCACGTGCACGTCGGCGTACCCGACCCGGACACCGGCGTACAGGTGCTCAACCACGTACGGCCGTGGCTGCCGATGCTGCACGCGGTCACCGTCAACTCGCCGTTCGCCGGTGGCGAGGACACCGGTTACGCGAGTTGGCGCTCGGTCGAGTGGGAACGGTGGCCGTCGGTGGCCCCGACGCCGTGGCTGGAGTCGCACGAGCACTACCAGCGGCTGATCCGCCAGTTGATCTCCAGTGGGGTGATGCTCGACGAGGGGATGCTCTACTGGTACGCCCGGCTGTCCGCCAAGTACCCGACGGTGGAGCTGCGGATCGGCGACGTCTGCCCGACGGTGGACGACGCGGTGCTCGTCGCCGCGCTGGTCCGGGCGCTGGTGGCCACCGCCCTGGCGGACATCGAGGCCGACCGACCGGCGCTGCGGACCGACCACCACCTGCTGGTCGGCGCGCACTGGCGGGCCGCCCACGACGGGCTGGAGGGCGACGGCGTCGACGTCACCACCGGTGAGGTGCGCCCGGCCTGGGAGCTGCTGGAACGGTTCGTGGACCGGCTGCGGCCGGCGCTGGAGCAGCACGGCGACTGGGCCGAGGTGACCGACCTGCTGGGCGGGTTGCGCCGGCACGGCAGCGGCGCAGCACGGCAGCGCGCGGTCTTCGAACGCACCGGCCGACTCACCGACGTGGTGCAGGACGTCGCGCGGCAGACCCGCGGCTGATCACCGCGTGACAGGATGAACCCGTGGCGCAACGGTTGATCGTCATCGGTGGGGATGCCGCCGGCATGTCGGCGGCATCCCAGGCCCGACGTCGGCGCAATGCCGGCGACCTGGAGATCGTGGTCTTCGAGCGGGGCCACTTCACCTCCTACTCCGCGTGCGGCATCCCGTACTGGATCAGCGGTCTGGTGCCCGGCCCGGAGGCGTTGATCGCCCGCGACCCGCAGACGTTCCGCACCGAGTACGTGATGGACGTCCGGATGCGGCACGAGGTCACCGCCATCGACCTGGACCGCCGCGAGGTGGTGGCCCGGGACCTGGACGGCGGTGGCGAGGTCCGCGAGCGCTTCGACGACCTGATGTACGCCACCGGCGCCGTACCGGTGCAGCCGCCGTGGGCGGTCACCGACGCGCAGGGCGTGTTCGGCATGCAGACCCTCGACGACGGCGCCGCCCTGCGCGACTGGCTGGACGCCGAGCCGCGACCGCGCCGGGCCGTGGTCGTCGGCGGCGGGTACATCGGCGTCGAGATCGCCGAGGCCCTGATCCAGCGCGGCCTCTCGGTCACCCTCGTCGAGGCGGGGGCGCAGCCCATGGCGACAGTCGACCCCGACATGGCCGAGTTGGTCACCGACGCCATGCGCGGCCTGGGCGTCACCGTCCGGACCGGCCTGCCGGTGAGCGGCCTGGAGGAGAAGGACGGCAGGGTGTCCGCCGTGGTCACCGCCGAGGGGCCGATTCCGGCCGACGTCGTGGTCCTGGGCCTCGGGGTACGCCCCAACGCCGCGCTCGCCGAGGCCGCCGGGTTGCCGATCGGGCCGACCGGGGCGATCCGGGTGGACCGCCAGATGCGGGTGCCCGGCCACCGCGGCGTCTGGGCGGCCGGTGACTGTGTGGAGACGCTGCACCGCGTCAGCGGCTTGCCGGTGCACGTGCCGCTGGGCACGCACGCCAACAAACAGGGGCGGGTGGCCGGAATCAACATCGGCGGCGGGTACGCCACCTTCGCGGGCGTGATCGGCACGGCGGTGACGAAGGTCTGCGACCTGGAGGTGGGGCGCACCGGCCTGCGCGAGCGGGAGGCCACCGCCGCCGGCTTCGAATTCGTTTCAGTGATAGCCGAGTCGACGAACCGGGCCGGCTACTATCCGGGTGCCCGGCCGATGACCGTCAAGTTGATCGCCGAGCGGCCCAGCGGCCGGTTGCTCGGCGCGCAGATCGTCGGTTGGTCCGAGGCGGCCAAACGGATCGACACGCTGGCCGTGGCCCTGTGGAACGGCATGACGGTGGACGATATGACCGCACTGGACCTGGGCTACGCTCCGCCGTACGCGCCGGTGTGGGATCCGGTGCTCATCGCCGCCCGAAAAGCGGTGGACGCGCTCGCCGCGCTCGCCCGCTGACCCGCGCCCGCCGTGGAGGACCACCCCGTGACCCAGACCCCGACCCGACCGACCGCGCGGCGACGCCCGACGATGGTGGATGTGGCCCGACGCGCCGACGTCAGCCTGAAAACCGTCTCGCGCGTGGTCAACGACGAGCCGGTGGGGCAGGAGCTGGTCAGCCGGGTGCTGGCAGCCATCGCCGAGCTGGGCTTCCGGCGCAACGACATCGCCCGCAACCTGCGCTCCCGGCAGCTCAACGCCACCGTCGGGCTGCTCATCGAGGAGATCGCCAACCCGTTCTACGCGACGATCGCCAGCGTGGCCGCCGAGATCGCCGCCGCGCACGGCACCATGCTGATCACCGCCTCCTCGGAGGAGGACCCGGAACGGGAACGCGCCCTGCTCCAGGACTTCACCCAACGCCGGGTCGACGGCCTGCTGGTGGTGCCGGCCGGTCTCGACCACTCGTTCCTGCGCCGGGAGGTCGAGCTGGGCATGCCGGTGGTGTTCCTGGACCGACCGCCGCAGGGGCTCCAAGCCGACGCCGTGCTGCTGGACAACAGGGGCGGCAGCCGATCCGGGGTCGCCGCGCTGCTCGACGAGGGACACCGGCGGGTGGGCCTGCTGCTCGGCGCGCCGAGCGTGCCCACCATGCGCGAACGACTGGTCGGCGCACGGGACGCGCTGGCCGCCGCCGGCGTCGCGCCGGACGAGACACTGCTGCGCGAACGGCTCATCTCCCCCGAGGACGCCGGCCGGGCGGTCGCCGCGCTGCTCGACCTTCCGGACCCGCCCACCGCCTTCTTCTGCGCCAACAACCGGCTCACCGTCGGCGCGCTCCAGGAGCTGCACCGGCGCGGCAGCGCGGCGGCGCTGGTCGGCTTCGACGACTTCGAGCTGGCCCACCTGATGCCCCGACCGCTGACCGTCGTCGCGTACGACACCCGGGAGCTGGCCCGCGTCGCCACCGAACGCCTGTTCAACCGCATAGCCGGTGACGACACCACCCCCACCACGACGGTCCTACCCACCAAACTCCTCCCCCGCGGCCTCCCCTAAACCACCCCGCCCCCGCGCTCTTCGCTCCCGCCCTCGCGCTCCCCGCGCTCCCCGCCCCCGCGCTCCCGCTCCCGCTCCCCCGCTCCCCGCCCCCGTTCCCCGCGATCTTGCAGTTTCTGTCCCGACAAAAGGCGTGAATCACGCAAGTCGACGACAGCAAGTGCAAGATCGACGAGGGCGGCAGGGACAGGAAGATCAGCGGAGCAAGCGAAGGGCAGCCGGGGCAGCGAGATCAGCGCGGGCAGCGACGACCAGGGGCGCCAGGGCGCGACAGCGTGAGGATCGGGTCACCCCCGCCGCCAACCCCGACGATCTTGCACTTACTGTCCCGACACAAGGCACGAAACGCGCAGATCGTCGACAGCAAGTGCAAGATCGCGGGGACGGGGCGGGAACGGGGCGGGAACGGGGCGGGAACGGGGCGGGGACGGGGCGGGGACGGGGCGCGGGCGGAAACGGGCGCGAGGGGGGTTAGCTGGTTAGTAGGGCTTCTACCTCGGGGCGGCGGGGTGGGTCTGCGCCTCGGCGGCCACAGGTCAGCGCGGCAACAGTGGCCGCTTGCCGGAGTACCGCTGCCCACTGCGGCC
The DNA here is from genome assembly GCF_029626235.1 of Micromonospora sp. WMMD1120. Lineage (NCBI taxonomy): Bacteria > Bacillati > Actinomycetota > Actinomycetes > Micromonosporales > Micromonosporaceae > Micromonospora > Micromonospora sp. WMMD1120. Next base: position 895,343 of record NZ_JARUBO010000005.1, read on the forward strand.
CGGTCACCGCGGCGAGCCGTTCGGCTGGCCGGTCGCCGAGCGCGCCGAGGTCAGCCAACGCGGCCAGCAGGCCGCCGGTGAACGAGTCGCCGGCGCCGACGGTGTCGACCACGACGGTGCGGACGGCGGGCTGCTCGTGCAGCGAGCCGTCGGGCGCGAGCAGCCAGGCGCCGTCACCGCCCCGGGTCACCACCGCGCAGGACACCCCGGCCGCCTGCCACTCGGTCATCACCTCGGCCACCGGTCGGTCCGGGTAGAGCCAGGCCAGGTCCTCGTCACTGGCCTTGACCAGGTGCGCGAGGGGCACCTGCCGGCGTACGCGCTCCTGCTCCGCCGCCCGGTCGGTGACGATGCTCGGCCGCAGGTTGAGGTCGACGGAGATGGTGAGCCCACCCCGGTCACGTTCCCGGGCGAGCAGCCCCTCCAGCACCTCGGCGCCGGGAGCCAGCGCGAGCGCCAGCGACCCGCTGTGCAGCGCGACCGCCGGTGAACCGGCCAGTTCGGGAAGCTCCTGCGGGGTCCACTGCCAGTCTGCCGCCCCGGCCAGCCGGAACTCGTAGCTCGCCTGTCCCGCGGCGTTCAGGGTGGCCACCGCCACCGAGGTGGGCTCCTCGGCGCGTACCGCCCAGTCCAGGTCCACCCCGTTGCTGTCCAGGTGCTCGGCGACCTGCCGCCCGTACTCGTCGGCGCCGAGCCGGGCCAGCAGCCGTACCGGCTGGTCGAGCCGCGCCAGGGTGACCGCGACGTTGGCCGGCGAGCCACCGGGCACGGCCCGTTCTCCGTCGGCGGTGACCACCAGGTCGATGAGCGCCTCACCGGCGACGACGATCACGCGGCCACCTCCCCGGGGGCGAGCGGGCCGGGACCACCGAGCCCGTTGGCCGAGCGGGACAGCAGCACCGCCTGGTACGCGTGGTAGACGTCCGGCCGACCGTGCCAGACCGTGTCGGCGGGCCTGTTGCGCGGGTCCAGCTCGTGCCGCCACCCGGTCTGGTCGATGAGCGTGCGCTGGGCGTACGCCCAGAAGACCCGGTACCAGTCGGCGTAGACGGCGTCCCCGGTGCGGCGGCCGAGGGTGACCGCCGCGCCGATGGCCTCGGCGAGCACCCAGTGCATCCGGGAGCGCACCACCGGGGTGTCGTCCCAGTCGATCGTGTAGACGAAACCGTCGGCGCCGTCGACGGCCCAGCCCCGGCGCACGGCGGCGGCGAAGAGGGCGCGGGCGTCGGTGAGCAGCCAGTGCGGCGGCTGGGGCAGGACCGCCTCCAACTCCAGGAGCAGCCGGGCCCACTCCAGCCAGTGTCCGATCGTGGACCCGTACGGCCGGAACGGGTCGGCGGGCTGGTCCTTGTTGTAGTCGGGCAGCGGCGTCCAGTCGGTGGTGAAGTGTTCGGGGAGCCGCCAGTCGTGCCGGGCGGCCTCGCCGTGCACCAGGTGGGTGGCGATCCGCAGCGCCCGGTCGGCCCAGCTCGGGTCGCCGGTGGCGGCGGTGGCGCCGAGGAACGCCTCGACCATGTGCATGCTGCTGTTGGCGCCGCGGTAGTCCTCGGTGACCGTCCAGTCCCGGTTCCACGACTCACGAACGGCCCCGGCGTCGTCGTCCCAGAACCGCTCGCGTACGACGGTCAGCACGTCGGCGAGCAGCCGATCCGCGCCGGGTCGCCCCGCACGCGCGGCGCTGGACGCCGCGAGCAGCACGAACGCGTGGTCGTAGCCGGCCTTGCGATCGTCGACGGGGGTGCCCTGCTGGTCCACGGCGCTGAACCAACCGCCGTACCGGTCGTCGCGCAGCAGCGTGTCGAGCGCGGCGACCCCGTGGTCGACGAGGGCGGCGGCGGTCGGGTCGCCGTTGCGGTGGGCGAGCGCGGCCACGTGGGTCATCCGGCAGGTGATCCAGGTGAAGACAGGCTCCCCGCGGTCCGGGGTGCGGTCGTCGGTCAGCCACCAGAAACCGCCCTCGGGCCGTACCGAGCGGCGGGCCGTGTCGAGCAGTGTCCGGGCCTGGTCGACGAGGAGGTCGTCCAGGTGGGGCAGGTCGGGTGACCCGGTAGGAGCGGGGGTCCCCTCGGTGTGAGGTTGGGGCACGTCGGTCATCTCAGCCCGTCGGTTAGGAAAGGAACATGCAGCCAGGGTTCGGCGACGGAGCGAATCCGCGCCGGGACATTGTCGACGGAAAAGCGCACCAGGGCAGGCCCGTCCAGCACTAAATGTCCGTTGACATCGTTGTCACTCCTCAACCCTGCTCCGGCGGCCGGCCGACTGTCAATTCCGGTCACGTCACACCGGCCCACCCGCTCCTACCGTCGCCTCGGGCCACCGTGCCGTCGACACCACGGACCTGACCAGAGACTCAGGTCCCTCAGCGTCGTCTCATCCCGGGGGTCGACACTGTGGGTATGACATTCGATGGACGGATCAGGTTCGCCGCGGCGGCCTGGCAGATCGGATACGTCGCGGTCCACGTGTGGTGGGCGATCGACGGCGCGCCGGCCTTCCTGAAGGGTCGGGAGTCCTACTTCCCGGGCGGCTGGCTACCGGTGGTCCTGGGCACGCTGGCGGCGGTCGCCTGCCTGGCCGCCGCGATCAGTCACCGCGAACGGGACGACACCGGCCATCGCCTGCTCGCCGGGCTCAACGCGGTCGCCGGCGTCGCGCTGTGCGTGTACTCGTTCCTGTTCCCGGTGGTCCTGGTCTCGTTGCTCTTCGAGGGGCCCAGTGAGGGCATCGTCACCAGCCTGCTGGCGACCGGCAGCGGGGCGCTCGGCGGAATCCTGTGCCTGCTCATCGCCGCCGCTGAGCGGCGGCGGGCCACCCGCTCGTGCGACGCCTGCGGGCGCGTCCACGGCCGGTCACCGGAGAGCCGGGCGGACGCCACCCCCCGCTGGGCCTACGCCGGCGCCTACCTCGCCGTCGCCGGCTACCTGGCCCGGATGAGCGTGTGGCTGGTCGACACCATCGCCGGGCGGTGGCCCTCCGCGGCCAGCCGGGCGAACGGCCTGTCCTGGACGGCGATGATCGTCTTCATGCTGCTGATGAGCCTGGCCGGCACGCTGCTCCCCCTCGCGTTGGCGCACCGCTGGGGCCGCCTCTGGCCGACCTGGGTGACGCCGCTGCGCGGCCGGGCGGTGCCGCGCTGGCTGGTTCTCGGCACGGGCCTGTTCATCGGCGCGAGCCTGACCGCGTACTTCGGCATCGCCGGCATGACCGCCTGGCTCCGCGGCGACGTCCGCGGCCCCTTCCTGCCGTTGCTGCTCGAGATGGGCGGTTACACGCTGTGGGGGGTCGGGCTGCTCCTGGCCGCCGCGTCGTACTTCGCGCTGACCCGACCGCCGTGCCCACTCCCGGCCGAGGACCGCCGCGCCCCCGCGCCGATCCGGCCATGATCGTGCCCGAGGCCCTCCATTGGGTACGCCGGACGCCGGCCGGCCGGGACTGGCTGGCCACGATCCCCGACCGGCTGCGAGAGTGCGCCGAGCAGTGGTCGTTGCGACTCGGGCCGCCCTTCCCCCAGGCGTACGCCTCGCTGGCGCTCCCCGCCCACCTGCCGGACGGCACGGCGGCCGTGCTGAAGGTGCAGTATCCCGACGAGGACAGCCGGCACGAGGCCGCCGCGCTGGCGCACTGGAACGGGGACGGGGCTGTCCGTCTGCTCGCCCACGACGGGCAGCGGCGTGCCCTGCTGGTGGAGCGCTGCCAACCCGGCACCCCGCTGCACGACCTGCCGATGGACAGCGCACTGGACGCCGTGATCGCGCTGCTGCCCCGACTCTGGCAACCGGCCGACACACCGTTCACCCCGCTGGCCGAGGAGGCCGCCGGCTGGATCGACCGGATGCCGCACACGTGGGAACGCGCGGGCCGACCGTACGAGCGACGGCTCCTCGACGCGGCGCTCGCGCTGCTCGGTGACCTGGCGTCGAGCCAGGGTGAACAGGTGCTGGTCAACCAGGATCTGCACGCCGGCAACGTGCTCGCCGCCGACCGCGAGCCGTGGCTGGCCATCGACCCGAAGCCGCTGATCGGGGAGCGGGAGTTCTCGGTCGTGCCGATGGTGCGCGGCCCGGAGCTGGGCCACTCGCCGTCCGCCGTCCGGCGTCGGCTGGCCCGGCTCAGCGCCGAGTTGCGGCTCGACCGGGAACGGGTGCGGGCCTGGACGATCGGCCAGACGCTGGCCTGGAGCATCGCCGACGACCAGGTCACGCCGGAGAAGATCGAGGTGGTCCGCTGGCTCCTCGCCAGCCGCTGACCGAACCCAACGCGCGGCTCGGACATGATCGCGCTCGAACGCAAAGCGCGGCTCGGACATGATCGCACTCGAACCAGGAAGTAGTGGCCTGCCGCGCTCGGGAGGCCACTACAACCTGGATACAGCGCGATCAAGGCGCGGGGACTGCGCGACCGAGCGGGGCGGACAGGGCGGGCGGGCGGCGGTGGGCGGTGGGCGGTCAGCCGACCTGGCAGGTGGGGCACCAGTAGAGGTTGCGGCCGGCCAGCTCGCCGCGCAGGATCTCGGTGCCGCAGACGTGGCAGGGCGCGCCGGGGCGGCGGTAGACGTACACCTCGCCACCGTGCCGGTCCACCCGGGCCGGCCGGCCCATCGCCTCGGGCAGGTGCACGTCCCGGACGGTGTCGATCCGGCCCTGCCGCACCGCGAGCCGCATCAGGTCGACCAGGTCGCGCCAGAGCGCGTCCCAGCCGGCACGGCCGAGCTTCCGACCGGGCATCGTCGGTGGCAGGCCGGCCCGGAACAGCGCCTCGGTCACGAAGATCAGGCCGGTCCCGGCCACCACCGACTGGTCCAGCAGCAGCGCGGCGAGCGGGGTGGGGCTGCGCGAGATCCGGGCGTACGCCCGCTCCGGGTCGGCATCGGCGCGCAGCGGGTCCGGCCCGAGACGGTCGCGGAGCGCGGCCACCTCGGGCGGGGTCAGCAGCTCGCAGGCGGTAGGGCCGCGCAGGTCCAGCCAGTGCCGGTCGCTGGCCAGTCGCAGCCGCACCTGACCGACCGGTTCCGGCGGCGCTCCCGGCCCGTCGGCGAACTTGCCATACAACCCCAGGTGTACGTGCAGAGTCAGCTCACCCGCGTAGTGGTGCAGCAGGTGCTTGCCGTACGCCTCGGTGGTGTCCAGCACGGTCCCGGAGAGCCGGGCGGCGCCCTCGGCGAAGCGGCCCTGCGGGCTGGCGGCGTGCAGCTTGTCCCCGGCGAACAGCTCGGCGTGCCGGATCGCGAGGCGGTGAATCGTGTGTCCCTCTGGCACGGCTGCCAAGGATAGCCAGCCGCGCGGGTCAGCCTCGGTGGAGCTGGGTGGCGCCGCGAACGAACGTGGCCCAGGAGGCGGGGGCGAAGGTCAGCGTGGGCCCGGTCGGGTCCTTGCTGTCGCGCACACCCACGACGCCGGGCAGGTTGTCGGCCACCTCGACGCAGTTGCCGCCGCTCCCGCCGCTGCGGGTGCTCTTGCGCCAGGTCGCACCGGCAAGGTCAGTCATGATGCTCCTCGATGATCGAAGTGATCATTTTCTCTGATTCTGCCTCACCGGACGCGAGCGCTTCCAGGTCCGACCAGACATGTTCGAAGGCCGCCACCTCGGCCGGCTTGTCCAGGTAGAGCGCTCCGGTGATGTTCTCCAGGTAGACGGTGGTCGGCTCGGTCGACGCCCGGCCGAACGCCTGCGGAAAGTCCAACAGCACGAAGGTGCCCGTCTCGCTGGCCAGCGGCGGACCGGCGGCGAGCGGCAGCACCCGCAGACTCACGTTCGGCAGCGCGGCCACGTCGAGCAGGTGGCGCAACTGCTGGGTCATCGCCCGGTGGTCGGGGATCGTGCGCCGCAGCACCGCCTCGCTCAACACGACCCGAAGGGTGGGTGCGGGGGGCAGTCGGCGGACGAGGATGCCCTGCCGTTGCAACCGCACCTCGACCAGCTTTTCCCGCTCGTCGGCGGTCATCGTCGGGTTCTTGCGGCGGAACAGCTCGGCGGCGTACTCCCGGGTTTGCAGAAGCCCGGGAATCAACTCCGCGTCGTATTGACGCAAACTGGCGGCCGACGATTCCAGGCCGACGTACAACGAGAACCACGACGGGACCACATCACCGTACGAGTGCCACCACCCCCTGGCGCGGGTCTCCTTCGCGAGGCCGGCGACGATCTCCCCCATCGCGTCCGGCACCCGATAGAGGACGCACATCGCCCGCGCGTCCACCACCCGCACCGGCACCAGGCCCTTCTCGATCCGCCACACCTTCTGCCGCGAGCAGTCCAGGGCCTCGGCGACGGCGTCCAGCGTCACGGAGGCGTCCTCGCGGAGCTGCGTGAGCAGCCGCCCGAGTTGCCGCCGGGGGACGGTCGATCCGCTTGTTTCATCCGTCATGCAACATCACCGCTCTCCTCGTGCAACACGGAATGTTTCACCACGTACGCATTTCTGGTTCATTCCTCGTGCGTCATTTCGACTTGACAGTAGGGCGGGGCGAAAGATTGCACAAGGTGGCCAGGGTGGAACATGCTGTCACGCGCCACAGCATTCCGGAAAGGCGTCGTAAATGGCGTCGACAATAGCGTGTTTGCGCTATTTATCGGAGGGACGCACGATGCGCGTGTCGTACAACGAATACCTCCTGGTCACCGCGCTGACCCTCGCCCGCCGACACCGGCCGGTCTGGAGCTGGTCCCGCTGGCGCACCGTGTGCCGGTGCGGCGCGGAGCTGCCCTGCCGAGCCCGCCACCGCATCCCGATCAACCGTGGGCACTGGCCGACGTGACCGCTGCGCAGCCCGGCCGGAAGCCCGGCGACCTCAAGCCCGGCGACCTGCTGTTGATCGGCGAGGCGTGCTCGGTGCAGTTCGCCGGCGACCGGGCGCTGCGCCTGCGACTGGTGAGTGTCGACCCGCGCCCGACATACCAGGGTTGGGTCTGGCTGACCGGCTACGCCCTGAACGGCAGGGACGTCGCCGTGGACAAGCGGGAGGTGTTCGTGCTCCACGCCGGGCTGCGGGTGCTGCGCCCAGCGCCGGGTTCAAGCAAGCCGGGCCCGTCCGGGAGCGCGGAAAGACCGGTTTTCCGGACGTCGTGTTGATCGAGGTCAGACCGGGCGTGGCATCTGTACCCGGTATTGGTGTCAGAAAACGCGCAGCGGGGTACTTCATGGCCGTACCCATCAGGAGGTGTGTAGTGGTCAGGATTCCTTCGCTGTCCCGCCGGTCCGAGCCGGCGCGGGACGAGAACCTCGACGGTCGCGTGGACGGCCGCGATAACCAGGTCACCGACCGGGACGCCGAGCAGACGCCGTACACCAGCGGCAACGGCCAGGGCAGTGAGGCCGAGCGGCGGGCCAGCGAGCGCGCGGCGGTGGCCCGCGCCGCCACCGCGCGCCCGGTCGACACCGACACCCGCTCGACCGGCCGGTCCGTCGGCGCCGACACCCGGTCCGCCGCCGCGCGGCCCGTCGACACCGACACCCGCCCGAGCGTCGCGCGCCCGGCGGACACCGACACCCGGGCGGTGACCACCGATGCCCGGCCCGCCGCCGTGGCCGAGACGGACACCGAGGCCCGGCCCGCCGCCGTGGCCGGGACGGACACCGAGGCCCGGCCCGCCGCCGTGGCCGGGACGAACACCGAGGCCCGGCCCGGGACGCGCACCACCGGGCGGGACTCCCACCCGGACGGCACCACCCGGCGACCCGACACCACCGACCGCCCGGTCGACACGACCCCGGACCGGACCGCCCCCGAGCCGCCGGTGACGCGTGGCCCGAAGCCCCGCGCCAGCCTGCTGGCCACCCTCGGCCTGATCGTCGCGGTCGCCGGCGCGCTGTTCGTCCTGACCGGGACGCTTGCCGGGTACGGCATCGGGCTCGGCGCGGTCGGCGCGGTCCTCTCGGTGCTCGGCCTGATGGCCACCCGCCGCCGGCACGTCGCCGGCAAGACCGACGCGCTGTTCGGCATCCTGATCGGGCTGGCCGCAGTGGTGATCGGTGTGCTGGCGATGACCGGTCAGTTCGACTGGCCGACCACCGACGGCGACTGGGTGCCGCGCTTCCGGGAGTGGCTTGACTCACAGTTTGTCGACCGTTTCTAGCGGGCACTGTTCCGCTCGCCGGTGGTGCACCGGCAGCGCCGGCGGTTCGCCGGCAGCCCGAACTTCCCGGTGGTTCACCGGCCGGGCGACACACCTTTCAGGGGCGGCGGTTCGCCGCCCCTGAAGTGCGTCCGGGGCCGGGGCGCCGGGCGCGCGCCGAGCGCCTCCCGGAGGCTGGCCCCGGCGGCGTGTCACCGGGATGCGTCCCGGGGATGCGTCCCCGGGGTGCGCCCCCGGAGTGCGGCCCCGGAGTGCGGCCCCGGGAGTGCGGCCCCGGGATGCGCCCCGGAGTGCGGCCCCGGGATGCGGCCCCGGGATGCGCCCCGACGATCTTGCACTTTCGGTTGCCGTTTTGTCGCTCTGGTCCCCGTATGCGGCGACAGGAAGCGCAAGATCGACGCCGGAGTGGGGCGCGTGGCCTAGAACACGAACCGAGCCCGGTCGGGCTGTCGACGCAACGAATCGCAGTCCGGCACCCCTCACACGCAACGAATCTGCGCTGTGCGCAACTCTCGACGGTAGATCCTGCCGCTGACCCCGCATAACGTTGAGCAACGGCGCCAGCCCGTGGGCCACGGTGGCCGGGCGCGCCCGACCCCTGGGAGCAGGACAATGACGATGGACGCCACCAGCCAGCGCCTGTTGATGTGCCGGCCGACGTACTTCGCCGTCGACTACGCGATCAACCCCTGGATGGACCCGAGCGCGCCGGTGGACGTCGCGCTGGCCGTTCAGCAGTGGGAGCAGCTCCGCCAGACGTACCTCGACCTGGGCCACACCGTCGAGGAGATCACTCCGGTGCCCGGCCTGCCCGACATGGTCTTCGCCGCCAACGGCGGCACGGTGATCGACGGCAAGGCGATGGCAGTGCAGTTCCGCGACCCGCAGCGCGCCGACGAGGCGCCGGCGTACCGGGCCTGGTTCGAGGCCGCCGGCTTCGAGGTGTACGACCCGAAGCACGTCAACGAGGGTGAGGGCGACGTCCTGCTGGCCGGGGACCACCTGCTGGCCGGCACCGGCTTCCGCACCGCGCACGCCTCGCACGCCCAGTTGCAGGAGGTCTTCGGCTACCCGGTGATCACCATGCAGCTCGTCGACCCGCGCTTCTACCACCTGGACACGGCGCTGACGGTGCTCGACGAGCGGACCGTGGCGTACCTGCCGGAGGCGTTCTCCCCCGGCAGCCAGGCGGTGCTGCGCCGGCTCTTCCCGGACGCGGTGCACGCCACCATGGCCGACGCCGAGGTGCTGGGGCTGAACGCGGTCAGCGACGGGCGGCACGTGGTGCTGCCCGCGCAGGCCACCGACCTGGCCGCCAAGCTGCGCGACCGGGGCTACGAAACCATCGGTGTCGACCTGTCCGAGCTGCGTAAGGCCGGCGGCGGACCGAAGTGCTGCACGCTACGACTCCGTCAGGGAAAGGCAAGCAAGTGATCGACAACATCCTGCGGACGCCGGGAGCGGTCCGGGACGCCGAGCGCTGGACGGCGCACAACTACCACCCGCTGCCGGTGGTGATCTCGTCCGCCGAGGGAGCCTGGCTCACCGACGTGGACGGCCGGCGCTACCTCGACTGCCTGGCCGGCTACTCCGCGCTGAACTTCGGCCACCGGCATCCGCAGCTGATCGCCGCCGCGCACGCCCAGCTCGACCGGCTCACGCTGACCAGTCGGGCGTTCATCCACGACCAGTTCGCCGACTTCTGCCGCGAGCTGGCCGAGCTGTGCGGCAAGGACCTGGTGCTGCCGATGAACACCGGCGCCGAGGCGGTGGAGACCGGGATCAAGGTGGCCCGGAAGTGGGGCTACCAGGTCAAGGGCGTGCCCGCCGGTCAGGCCAACATCGTGGTCGCCGAGGGCAACTTCCACGGCCGGACCACCACCATCGTCAGCTTCTCCACCGACGAGGACGCCCGCGCCGACTTCGGGCCGTACACCCCGGGGTTCACCATCGTTCCGTACGGCGACCTGGACGCGCTGACCGCCGCGATCGACGAGAACACCGTCGCCGTACTGCTCGAGCCGATCCAGGGCGAGCAGGGCGTGGTGCTGCCACCGGAGGGCTACCTGCCCGGCGTACGCCAGGTCTGCACCGACCGGAACGTGCTCTTCATCGCCGACGAGATCCAGTCCGGGCTGGGGCGTACCGGGGCGACGTTCGCCTGCGACCACGAGGGCGTCGTACCCGACATGTACCTCCTCGGCAAGGCCCTCGGCGGCGGCATCGTGCCGGTGTCCGCGGTGGCCGCGAACGCCGACGTGCTCGGCGTGCTCAAGCCCGGCCAGCACGGCTCCACCTTCGGCGGCAACCCGCTGGCCTGCGCGGTGGCCGTCGAGGTGGTCCGACTGCTGGCCACCGGCGAGTTCCAGCGCCGCTCCGCCGAGCTGGGCGAGCGACTCCGTACCGGCCTGGAGGCTCTGGTTGACAGAGGCCTGGTCGGGGTACGCGTACGCGGCCTGTGGGCCGGTCTGGACATCGACCCGGCGCTGATGAGCGGCCGGGAGGCGTGTGAGCGGCTGGCGGAGCGCGGCGTGCTGGCCAAGGACACCCACGGCTCCACCATCCGGCTCGCCCCGCCGCTGGTCATCACCGAAGAGGAGATCGACCTGGCGGTCAACGCGCTGACCGAGGTGCTGTCCGCCTAACCCCCACCCACCCCACCCACCCACCCCACCCCCACCGGCGCCCCGCCCACCCCCGCCCGGCGTTGATCATGAAGTTATTGCCGTCCACCCCGGCTTGGGGTCAAGGGGTGAGTGCAATCGTTAGGCGGCGATGAGGTGGTCTAGGCGTTCGGCTGGGGTTGCCCAGTCGAGTGTTTGGCGGGGGCGGGTGTTCAGTTCGTGGGCGATCTCGTCGAGGCCGCTCTGGTTGATGCTGCGGAAGTCGTAGCTGCCTTTGGGGAAGTACTGGCGTAGCAGGCCGTTGGTGTTCTCGTTGCTGCCGCGTTGCCAGGGGCTGTGGGGGTCGCAGAAGTAGACCGGGCAGCCGGTGGCGACGGTGAAGACCGCGTGGGCGGCCATCTCGCTGCCTTGGTCCCAGGTCAGTGAGCGGCGTAGGTGCGTCGGTAGTCGGGCGGTGAGGTCGGTGAGCACGCCGATGACGGCTTCGGTGTCACGCCCGTGCGGCAGCGCGCCGAGCATCACGTAGCGGGTGGCGCGTTCGACCAGTGTCACGATCGCCGAGCGGCCGCCCTTGCCGATGACCAGATCACCTTCCCAGTGACCCGGCACGGCCCGGTCGGTGGCCTCGGCGGGCCGGTTACTGATGTGCAGGTCCCCGATCCAGGGGCGGCGGCCCCGATCCGCTGCCGCCAGCCGCGACTGGGCACGCCGGTCGGCGCGTCCCGAGCGCAGAGCGACCTGCCGAGTCAACTCCTCCCGCAGGCTGCCCCGCGACTGAACGTAGATCGCCTGGTAGATCGTCTCGTGAGACACCTGCAACTCCGGCCGGTCAGCGAACATGGCCCGCAGCCACGCGGCGATCTGCGTCGGAGACCACCTACGCGCCAGTCTGCCCCGCACCACCTGCCGCAGCCGCGTCCCGGCCCCCAACTTCGTCGCCTTCGGCCGACGCCGCGCCGCGTCAGCACGCCGCTGCGCCCACTGCGCCTGATACCCCCACCGATACGGCGCCCGAGCCCGCCCCGACGGCAACGACCGCCCCAACGGGTTCTTCGTCCCATGCCGGGCACTGTGATACCGGCCCACCTCCCGCGAGACCGTGCTCACCGACACCCCGAGCACACCCGCGATCTGCGAAATCGTCCGCCCTGCCCCCCACAGATGCTCCAACACCTGCCGATGCCCAAACGTCACCACACCCGGCCTCGCCACCAGCACCCCCAGCCCAACCAAGATCAGTTGCACTGAAGCCTAGAAACCACCCGGCGTGTCCTGGCAATAACTTCATGATCAACCGGGGCCAACCCAGACCGGGGCCAACCCGGACCGGGGCCAACCCGGACCGGGGCCAACCCGGACCGGGGCCAACCCAGACCGGGGCCAACCCGGACCGGGGCCAACCCGGACCGGGGCCAACCCAGACCGGGGCCAACCCAGACCGGGGCCAACCCAGACCGGGGCCAACCCAGACCGGGACCAGCCCGGACCGGGGCCAACCCAGACCGGGACCAGCCCGGACCGGGACCAGCCCGGACCGGGGCCAGCCCGGACCGGGGCCAGCCCGGACCGGGGCCAGCCCGGGACCGAATGGTTAGGTGTAGGGGTTGCCGGTGCTGTAGAGCATTTCGACCCGCTGGTGCTGAACGGTGAACTCCTCACGGCGGCGGTCGCGCTGCGTCCACAGAACCGCGAGCCATCGCAGAGCGCACGTTCGCTGGTTCGCGGCGAAGCGGCGGCGGGTCGCGTCGGTGATCCCAAGGTCAGGCAGGAGCTGCACCCAAATGCTGTCCGGTACGGCGCGGCCGCTGATGTGCTCGACGAGGTCTGCGGCGTCGAATTCGACGTTGCTGTAGCCGGCGTACTCGAAGTCGACGCATGCGGCGCCGCTGTCGGTCAGCATCCAGTTGAGCAAGTTCGCGTCGCCGCGGGACAGCACCCCTGCCGCCTGAGCGGTGACCATGTCAGCGTCGCCGCTGAGCCGCCAGGTCTCCAGCAAGCGCTGCATGGTGGGAGTCAACGGGTCGTTGGGCTGGCTGGCGAGCAGGTCCGGCCACGTCTGAGTCAGTCGGGCCAGGTAGTGCTCGCCGCAGTCGACTCGTGGCAGTTCGGCGAGCGGACCGGTCAAGGGCACGGCCTGAAGTCGTCTGGTGGTGTCTGCGAGGGCGCGCAGGGCGGCCAGCGGGTCTGCGGCCCCGGTCAGCGGCTGCCCGTGCAGGCGAGTCATGCCGATCGCGGGCTCGACCGGCGCGGCGTCGTGCCACAACGGAGCGGGCACGGTGTGGAGGTGGTGGGGAGCGAGCAGGGTGAGGGCTGCCCATTCCCGCTCGGCGCGTTGCCGGTCGGTCTTGACGTACAGCTTGATGATCACCTCGCCCTCCTGGGGTGACGTCCACAGGTAGATGTCGTTCTGCATGCCGCCGCTGAGGGGGCGCAGACCCAGTGCTGACAGCGCGGCGTCGCGGTCCTCGGCGCTGGCGCGGACGCGGCGGAGCTCGGCAAGCAGGGTCGTGGGGGGAACGTCGATGAGCGGCACGGTCATGGGGTACGGGCTCCAGCTCGTCGGAATGGATCGGACTCCATGGATCGACGGTAGTGCGAGGGCTGTGCACCGAGGGGCAGGACGCGGCTTGCCTAGTCGCCGGCTCGCCGGCGGGCCGGGGGCGGCCGGATCAAGGTCTGCGACGCCAGCGAGCACCGCCTGGTGTGTCTCGTCCACGGACAGTCCGCTGACGTCAACGGCGTGCAGGTCGAGGGGTGTCCTCGGCGAGGGCGCCGCGACCTGGTCACGTTGTCGCAGGACGTCGCAGAGGCGAAGCGCGGCGCGGCGCGGCGCGAGGCGAGGCGAGGCGAGGCGAGACGAGGCGAGACGAGACGGGATCGTCTCCGCCGCAGCAGCGCCGGGGACGGTGATGGTCTGCTCGTCGAGGGCGGTCATGATCTGCGCGACGAGACGTTCACCCATGCGAGGCACGTGCGCCTCAGCGAACGAGACTAGGGTGCGGCGGGCGGTCTAGCGCAGTCCGGCCGGGTGGCGCTGCCCGCGGGGTCGTCATCGCAGCCGACGAGGACTTCCATCTCGGCCGGGGCCAGGCACCGACGTCGACCCGCCGCAGCGTGCGGGGCAGGCCACGGGCGGCGTCAGCGATGACGTGGGCGTCCCGGGCGGCCGTGCCCCTGCCAGCGGGCCCACCGTCGCCACCCGACCCGGCGACAACACCCCCCGCCTCATCCGAACGACAGGGGCAAGAAGTCATACCGGGCCGGGGGCCGGGGGTAGCTGGATCAGGGGCGGGGTAGACGCATGGCCATTGTGGGGGCCTCGGCCATCACCGAGGTGGGTGTGAACGGGGCGCCGGTCGGCAGTTCCTCGGCCCGGCCGATCTGCACCCCCGGGTACAGCTCGACCATGTCGTTCTCGCCGAGGACGCGGGACTGCTGCGGGGCCAGGGGGATGCGGTCCGCCTCCGCCATCGAGCCGGCCGGGCGGATGCCGGAGCCGTTCGTGCTGATGTCGGTCACGATGACCTCGCCGACCCGCAGCTCGAAGCGGACGTGACCCCGGCTGATCCACCGCCGGGCCTCGTCGTTGAGCCACTGCCCGAGCATGATGCCGCCGTCCTGCTCGGGAGCGCGGCCCGCCACCACCGGCTGCTCCTCGCTCAGCACGAACCGCCGCCGGACCAGGCCGCCGACCCGAACGGCGAGCACCTCGGTACGCGGGCGCGGGCCGACGTCACGCAGCCGTACGCCGTGCCGGGGGCAGGTCGGCACACCGTTGCGCAGCGCGGGCGGCGCCTGCGCGGCGGGGCTGCGGTCGGCACCTCCGGCCAGGTCGGCGAACGCGCCGCCACCACCACCGCCGCCGAACAGCGCGCAGCCCGACTCCGGGCAGCGCCAGTGCCGGGCCAGCAGCTTGACGCCGGTCGGTGACCGCGTGCCGGCCACCGGCTCGTGACCGCCACCGACGTGCGCGATGAACACCGGCCCACCCGCTCCGGGCACCGGGGCGACCACCCGACCCGGCTGCTCGACGAGCCACGGGAACCGACCGCGCAGCCCGTCGAAGCGGACCCGGCTGAGCACCGGCAGCCCAAGCAGGTCGGCGACCTCCAGCATGCGGTCGCCCGGGTTGTCGAGCACCTCCACGAGCCCGTCGTCGGCCCAGCGGCGGACGACCATCCGCTCGTTCGAGGTGAGGTCGGCGTCGGAGAGCAACGCCCGGTGCACCACCGCGTAGACCTGGACGCTGTCCTCTTCCAGTTCGCGGGAGAGCGCGTCGATGACCATGCCGAGGCGCAGCAGGCTGGCCGGTCGGCCACCGTCGATGTCCTGGTATCGGATGATCTCGGCCAGGTCGACGACGGCCCGGGCCAGCGACGGGTCCGTGCAGACCCGCCCCTCGATGGCGTCCAACACCTTGCTGATCTCGAATCTCATGCCGCGGCCGCCGCGGTGAGCAGGTCTGCCATGCGCCGACCCTACCGGGGGCGGCGAGCACGATCGACCAGCGGTGGCGGGGTGTCGACCGGGCCGGCACACACCGACAGACCGAGCCGGCACCCACCGACAGACCGAGCCGGCACACGCCGACAGACCGAGCCGGCACACGCCCGTCGCGACGGCACCGGCACACGCCGGTGGGGGCGGCACCGGCCCGGCGCCGCCCCCACCGCCCCCCGGGGTGTGGTTCAGCTTCGCAGCGGCCGTCCCACCTCGTGCAGGTGGCCGAGCGCCTGCCGGTACGACTCGATCAGCCCGGTCTGGGCGTACGGGATGCCCTGCTCGGCGCAGTAGGCCCGGACGATCGGCTGGGCCCGGCGCAGGTTGGCGCGGGGCATGTTCGGGAACAGGTGGTGCTCGATCTGGTAGTTGAGCCCGCCCAACGCGGTGTCCACAAGTCGGCTGCCCCGCACGTTGCGGGAGGTCAACACCTGCTTGCGCAGGAAGTCCAGCTCGTCCCCGGCGGTCGGCATCGGCATGCCCTTGTGGTTCGGCGCGAACGCGCAGCCCATGTAGAGACCCCACAGCGCCTGGTGCACCACGGCGAAGAGCAGCGCCTTGACCGGCGACATGACCGCCAGCAGCAGCGCCAGGTAGCCGACGGTGTGCGCGAGGAGCAGCGCCGCCTCGACAGCCCGGTGCCGCATCGGCACGGCGTACCCTCCGTCCGGCCCCCGGCCGACGACCGCCCGGATGCTCGACACGTGCAGGTTCAGGCCCTCCAGCAGGAGCATCGGGAAGAACAGGTACGCCTGCCGGCGCGCCAGCCACCGGCTGAACCCCCGGGTCTCCAGCGCCTGCTCGTACGTCCAGACCAGGGCCCCGGCGCCGACGTCCGGGTCCTCGTCCTCGTGGTTGGGGTTGGCGTGGTGCCGGTTGTGCTTGTCGACCCACCACCCGTAGCTGAGTCCGACCGCCGCGTTGCCGGCGACCAGACCGACCACCTCGCTGGGGCCGCGCCGCCGGAACATCTGGCGGTGCCCGGCGTCGTGCCCGAGGAACGCGACCTGGGTGGTGGCCACCGCCAGCACTGCCGCGAGCGCCAGTTGCCACCAGGAGTCGCCGAGCAGGAACACCGCCACCCATCCGGCCACGAAGGCGCCGAGGGTGAGCACGATGCGGGTCAGGTAGCCACCGGGACGCCGCTCCAACAGGCCCGCCTGACTGACCCGCCGGGACAACTGTGCGTAATCACTACCTCGCCGTCGTACCGGCGGTTCCGCCACCGCACCGAGCGCCATTGCTGCTCCCGTCCCCGTATGGGCCCGTACCGGAGTGGTTCGGGTCTACTCCAAGCCTCCCGGCTGCGGTAGCTCCGAGTAACCCTGGCAACCCCCGAATCGGGGGTAGGGCGGGCCCTACCCCCGACGTCCCGGCTCAGCCCAGCCGGCCCACCGCCGCGCGCAGCCGGGCCAGGTCACGCCGCCGCCGCTCGTAGGTGGCGGCGAGCCCGACCAACGCCAACCCACCGAGGCCCAGGTAGATCCATCGGGGCAGCAGGTCCCAGCCCCGGGCCACCTCGTACAACGCCAGCAGCACGAGCACGCCCCCGCCGAGCAGCACCGGGGCCTGCCAGCGGCGGTTCGCGCCGGCCAGCACCGCGCCCAGCGCCACGGCGCCGAGCAGCAGCCGCCGCCACGGCTGCGGGTCCGGGCCGGCGAGCACCGACACGAGGCTCGGCAACAGGCCCGCGACAAGCCCCGGGCCGAGGGCCGGCCAACTGGTCAGACCCGGCCGGGTACGCAGCGCCAGCAGCCCCGCGCCGAGGGCGAGCGCGGCGGCCGGCACCGTGTACGCCTCCAGCACCGTCACCCCACCGGCGGCCAGCAGCACCCACGCTCCGAGCAGCTCGCTGCCGGCGGCGATGCCGGCGAACGCCCACCGGCGCGCGACCGGCTCCCCCCGGCGCAGCAGCCGCAACGCGACAGCGACGCCCCAGAGCACGAGGACGGTGGCCAGGTGCCGCGCGACCTCGACGGCGAGGACCGCCGCCACCAGCGCGACGGCCTGCGCGGCGGCGTCCAGCACCCGCCCCGACCGGGCGCGGGCCGTGACCGGCCGCGACTCGACCGGAGCCGGGGCCGGCCGCGACTCGACCGGAGCCGGGGCCGGCGTGGTCACGGCCGCGGCGGCCAGCACCAGCGCCGCCACCGCCAGCAGGGGGTACGCGGCGGCGCGCAGCGGCAGCCCGCCGGCGAGCGGGGCGGTCACCGCCAGCGCGGACGCCGCCCCCACCGCGGTGAGGCAACCAGCGACGCGCACCTGCACCTGACGCCCGCCGACGGCGACGGCGACCGCTGCCACCAGCAGCACCGCCTCGGCGGCGATAGTGCCGGCCCGGGTGGCCAGCAGACCCAGCACGCCGGAGGCCACCAGCACGACCCCCACCGGCACGGCGACCGGAGCGAGCAGCGGACGCGGCCCGCCCAGCGCGGCGCGCAGCAGCGCGGCCGTCCCGACGAGCAGCACACCGGCGGGTAGCACCGGCCAGGGCGCACCGACCGCGACGAGCAGCACCGGCACCGCCGCCGCGCCGAACGGCAACGCCGGCCAGACCGACCGGCCCCGCAGCCGGGCGACAAGGGCGGCGGCGCCCGCGAGCACCACCAGCGCCACCCCGACCGGGAGCGCAGCCGGGTCGGCGACGACTGTGGGCGGCCCCGACCACACCCACTGCCCATTTTCATACGGCGGCACGAGGGCGGTCAGCACCGTCGGCGCCGCCGCCAGGACAGCGACCGCCGCCAGCGTGCCGCCCGCCGCCAGAACCACCCCCGAACGGGCCGACCCCGTGTCGTCGACGCCCGACCGGTCGGCGACGGCGACGAGCGCGACACCCAGCACCGCCAGCGCGGCGTACAGGACGAGCGGTTCGTCACCCGCCGCCACCAGCGGCGCGAGGCCGGACGCCGCCACCGCGACGGTCGCGCCGGTCACCGCGTACCCGATGAGGTCCACCCGGTGGCGACCCACCGCGAGCACCACGACCAGCGCAAGCCCGGCGGCGGCCAGCGCGAGGCGGGCCTGCCACCAGGGCGGCGCTCCCCCGGCGAAGAGCGCCACCGCCGCGCTGCCGGGCAGCGCGAGCTGCGCGGCCAGCAGACCCCCGCCGGCCACCGGACGATACGACCCGCTCCCCCGGCGGACGGCCAACGCCAGCCCGACCAGCGCGATGACGCCGAGGGCCAGCAGGGCGCCGGCCGGCGCGGCGAGGCCGACGAGCAGTCCGTGCCCGAGGAGTACGCCGCCACCCAGCGCCCTGGTGTGCGCGGCGCCCGGCCGGGCCAGCACGGTGAGCAGCAGCGCCACGCCGCCGACCAGGTCGACGGCCAGCACCTGCGGCCAGCCGGCCACCCAGCCGGCGGGCACTGCCAGCAGCACCGCCACCGCGCCGGCCGGGGCGAGCACCACCCAGGTGGCGCGGGGCAGCAGCAGCGCCGCCGCGCCGATCGCCAACGCCACGGCCGGCGCGAGTTGCCAGCCCCAGTTCAGCTCCGGCCCCGCAGCGGCCCCCTGCCACGGTGGCAGCGACCTGCCGACGGCGGCGACCGCCAGCCCGACGGTGATCAACACGGCCACCTGTGCCGTACCCGCCGCGACCGCCAGCGCACCGGCGCGGGGACCGGTCCACCGGCCGACCGCACCGGCCGCCGCCGCGCCGCCCCCGGCCGGCAGCAGCCGCACGGCGGCGGTCAGGCCGAGCGCCACCGTCCCCGCCGCGAGCAGCAGCCACGCCGGCCGCAGCTCGGCCACCGGACGCAGCAGCGCGGCGGCGACCACCGGGACCAGAAGCCCGGCGGTCGCCGACCGCGCCACCCTCCCCCCGACCAGCCACGCCGCCGCGAACCCGGTCGACGCCACCAGCAGCAGCGGCGCCCCGGCCAGCAGCGGCGAGCCCCCCGCCCGCCCGCTGACCAGGGGCACCACCGCGCACCCCGCGCCACCGACCAGCGCGGCGACGTGACCGACCCCGGCCAGCACCCGACCGGCCAGCGCCGCCGCCCCGGCCCGGCCACGCAGCGCCACCAGCACGGCCAGGTTCAGCGCGGCCACCCCGGTCAGGACCAGCGCCCACCCGGCCGCGCCCGGCTCCGCCCCCACGGCCAGCAGCGGCAGCACCGGCTGAGCCGCCACCAGGCCGGCGAACCAGGGACCGGTCAACCCGGTCCACCGGCCGTACCCCACGGCGACCGCCGCGCTGGCCCCCCCGACCAGCGCGGCGTACCGGCTGCCCGGCCAACCGGCCACCCCGGCCAGGTTCACCGACCAGGCCGCGTAACCGTTGAGCACCACCAGCAGCAACCCCACAGCGGCGAACGTCTCCGCCGTGCCCCGCAACCCCCGGCGTGCCGCCACCAGCGGTACGCCCAGCGCGAGCGCGGTGAACGCCGCCAGGATCGAGGCACGCCCGCCGACGCCCACCGACGCCCAGGCCACCGCCGTGAACACCACCGCCGCGTTGCCCAGCAGCAGTCCACCGAGGACGAAGAGCAGACCCTGGACCGTCCGGGTAGAGGTCTCCGCCGCGCCCGCCGGCCCCACCTGCGACATCGCCCCGACCGGGGACACCGGTCGCGGCACCGCCGAGGCGGCCACCCCGGCGCGGACGACCGCCGCCAGCTCGGCCCGCCGACGCGACACCGCCGACAGGCGCGCGGCCAGCTCGGTGTACGTACGGCGGGCCCGCTCGACCTCCGGCTCGAGATCGGCGGCCTCCCGCCCCAACCGGACCACCTCGGCGGCTACCGGGTCCGGCGGACGTCCACAACCGGTGCAACCGGCGGTCAGGTCGGCCGGCGCAGCGCAGGCCGGGCAGGGATAGCGGCTGTCATCCACCCGGCCATCATCGGAAGCCGGGCGGGGTACGGCCCAGAGTGCGCGTACTCAGGGCCGGGTGTGCTCGAACACCCAGGTCGTGTACGCGGGATTACCGCTCTCCACCCTGGACACCAGGATCTCCGGCACCTCGTACGGGTGGCTGACCCGGATCTGGTCCAGCAACGCGAGGAGACGGTCCGGCGCGGTCTTGAACTGCACCGACCACTCGGTGCTGGTCTCCACACCGGAGCGCCACCAGTAGGTGCTGTCCACCTGACCACCGACCTGGGCGCAGGCGGCGAGCCTGCCGGCGACGGCCGCGGCCGCCAGCACGTCGGCGACCGAACGCGCGTCCACCACCGTCGTCACCACGCAGATCTCGTCCACGACCCGAACCCTAGCCGGCATTGCCCCGCCGGGCGGCCTTCGGCTCGCGACAGTGAGGGCTCCGCTACGCTGCGTCGATCGCAACCGGGTTCGCGGGTCCCGATCAGCGGTTGTCGGCGACCCAGGCGTCGATTTGCGCCCACCACTCGAAGAGCCAGTCGATGCGCTGCTGCCGCCCGGTCGGCACCTCCTCCGGCGGCACCGACCAGAACCGCATCACGATCCGCTTGTCCATCGGCAACTCCCGCCACACGTCGGCGACGGTCAGCATCCGGTCCAGACCGGTGTGCGCGACGAAGATGACCCCGGAGTCCGGTGCGGCGTCCAGCGCGGCGAGCATCCCACCGGGCTGCGGGGCGAGCACGTGGCGCATCCGTTCGGCGCGCAGCGCCATCCGTTCCAGACCGAGGGAGCGCAGCCGGGCGATGGCCCGCAGTCGCCGTCTGGGGGTGAAGTTGCCGCCCTCCGGGAAGATCACGAAGGCGTCGTTGTCGTCCAGGCCGGCGGCCAGGTGCCCGACCTGGCGGACCGTCTCCTCGCCGCGCTCCGGCGTCGGCGCGATGAACCGGTTGGGCAACCTGTTGAGCAGCACGTCGATAGCCGGGTCCCACTGGAGGCTGTCCTTGAGCACGATCCGCGGCTCCCGGTGGAACCAGTTGACCAGGCCGTGGATCAGGATGAACGAGTCCCCGGGCCCGGCGTGCCGGCAGAGCACCAGCTCGGGCCGGCCGGGCAGCGCGACGTCCGGGTCGGTGCCCACCACGTCGATCGTCAACCGCAGCGTCCACCGGGCCTGCCAGAACAGCAGCCGCAGGAACCAGCCGGCCAGCACGTAGTGCGCCCGCTGGAAGGCCGGCGACCGGGTGCGCCAGCCGAAGCCGGAGGCTACCCACAGCACGAAGAGCGCGACCAGCGCGGCGGCGTCCCAGACCAGGTAGAAGCAGCCGATCCAGAGCAGCCGCAGAGGGCGTAACCGGCCCGGGACCAGCGGGGACGCGGCGGCGGCGAGCAACGCCCAGACCGGCAACGTGGTGACCACGAGGAAGGCGAGCAGGACGACGGCGGGGGCGATCAGCAACCGACGAAGCCACCGGGGAGGCAGCGGCATCACTGCTCCAGGTGGGTGGCGAGGTAGCGCCGGGAGGCGGTGTAGGCCCGGCTGATCCGCCGGCCCACGGCCGCCATGTCCCGGTACGCCCACGGGGTGTCGTCGCGCGGGTTGAGACCACCGGTCGGCAGGACGTGCACCTCCACCCCCTCGGGCAGCGCCGCCATCTCCCGGAAGAAGCGGTGCCGACGGGAGATCTCGAACGCGACCTGCGCGATCTCCCACGGCCGCCGGGGCGGCGTCAGCTCGCGTTCGATCCGGCCCACCTGGAGGACGTAGATGCGGCGCGCTCCGATGGCCACCGCCTCGCCGATCGGGATCGAGTTGACGATGCCACCGTCCACGTAGTGCGCGCCGTTGATCTCCATGGGCGGAAGCAGACCCGGCACCGAGGCCGACGCCAGCACCGCCGGCACCACCGGCCCGCTGTCGAACCAGTACTCGGCGGCGCGCTCGATGTGGGCGGCGCAGCAGCGGAACGGCACCCGCAGGTCGGCGAAGGTGGTGTCCGCCCCGAGCGTCGTCTCCAGCAGACGACGCAACGGCCGGGGTGAGTGCAGGTGGGTGCGGGCGGCGAAGCGGCGCAGTTGCCGGGCGACCGAGTCGCCGTACACCTCGCTCGCCTCCGGCGACGCCCAGAGCCGGACCAGCCGGTCGGTCACCGCCTCGGACGGGTCGGCGGCGACCAGCGCGCCGTTCACCGCGCCGATGGAGGTGCCGAGCACCATGTCGGGCTGGATGCCGGCGCGGAACAGCGCCCGCAGCATGCCCACCTCGACCGCGCCGAGCACTCCCCCGCCGCCGAGCACGAACGCCACCGGTCCCCCCACCATGCCTCTCATCCTGGCACGGGCCCGCCGCCGACCGGTGGGCCGCTGTCCTCCGACGGTCGGCGCACCGCAGGCACCGCCCGCCGACGGCGGGCGCCGACAGCGTTGACAGGCAGGACCCGGTCACGCAACCTGATACGGCTCCCACCCCTGAGGCAGGTGCGATCCGTGAAGGCAGCGCTGCATCCGGGCCGATTGTTGGCTCGCAGATACCGACTCTTGGACCAGATCGGCGCTGGCGGCATGTCGGTCATCTGGCGTGCCCGGGACGAGGTGCTGGACCGGGTCGTCGCGCTCAAGGTGCTCGCCCCGTCGCTCGCCGCCGACGCGCGGTTCCGGGGGATGGTGCGTGAGGAGGCGCGGGCCGCCGCCCAGTTGGTGCACCCGCACCTGACCTCGGTGCACGACTACGGCGAGACCGTCGACCCGGACGGCTCGATCACCTCGTTCGTGGTGATGGAGCTGCTCAACGGCGAGGAGCTGAAGCTGCGCCTCACCGAGGGGCCGTTGCCGTGGACCGAGGCGGTCGAGGTGGGCGCGCAGGTCGCCGACGCGTTGGCCGCCGCGCACCGGCTCGGCATCGTGCACCGGGACATCACCCCGGGCAACGTGATGATGACCGGTACGGGGGTGAAGGTACTCGACTTCGGCATCGCCACCCGGATCGGCGCTCCGGACGAGGACGAGGACGGCGACACGTTCGGCACCCCGGCGTACGTCGCACCGGAACGCCTCGACGGCGCGCCCGCGCAGCCCTCCACCGACGTCTACTCGCTCGGCGTCCTGCTCTACGAGGCGCTCACCGGCCGGGTGCCGTACCCGGCGGACACCTGGGACCAGCTCAGCGCCGCGCTGGCCAACGACCCGCCACCGACGCTCGCCGAACTGCCGGAACTGCCCGCCCCGATCGCCGAGATCTGCCTGCGCAGCCTCGCCCGGAACCCGGCCGAGCGGCCGACCGCCCGGCAGGTCGCCACCGCGCTCCGCGACCACCTGCTGCCCACCGAACCGCCGACCGCCACCGTCCGGGTGCCCGCCGAACCCCCGCCGCCGGCCGCCGGCACACCGGCTCCGGTGGCGACGACGGACCCGCCGGGCGACCCGGTCACCGCGTCGAGGTGGCCGGCCCGGCGGCTCGCGTTGCTCCTGGCGCTGGCCGTCGGGGTGACGCTGGCCGTGGTGGCTCTCCTACCCGACGGCCCGACACGTCGCACGCCGCCCTCGGCCGGCCCGACCGCGAGCCCGTCGAGCGACCCACCCACGCCGTCGACAACCGCGCCGACGGCGGCCCCGGCCACACCGTCGGGCACCGGTTCGCCGACCACGGACCCGGGCACCCTGACCGAGGCCGCCAACCGCATCCACGGGCTGATCGACGCGGGGCAGAGCGCCGGCGAGATCCGTGACGACGTGGCCCTCGACCTGCGCAACGAGCTGCGCAACCTGACAGCGGCGGTCAGCTCCGGCCGCGAGGAGCTGGCGCCCCCGGTGGCCCGGCTGCGCGAGAAGGTCACCGTCCGGGTCGGTGAGCAGGGCATCAGTCCGGCGTACGCGGCCCGGCTCGACGCCGCCATCGCCCAGCTCGGCGCGGTGCAGGTGTGACCACACCACGCCCCGGTCAGCGGGTCGGCACCCGTGCCGTTTCGCGGTTCTCGCGCCGGTCCAGCGCGAAGCGTCGGTAGACCTCCGCGTAGCCGTACGCCATCCGCTCGACCGAGAAGCCCTGCGCCACGTGTGCCACGCAGTCCTCCGGGTCGAGGCGTTCCGCCGCCCGCAACGCCCCGGGCAACTCCTCCGGCCGCTCCACGACCAGCCCGGTCCGCCCCGGCCGGACCAGCTCCGGCACCGCGCCCCGGTTGAGGGCGACCACCGGCGTACCGGTCGCCATCGCCTCCAGCATCACCATGCCGAAGGGCTCGTCCCACTGGATCGGCATGATCAGACAGCGGGCGTCGACGAGCATCCGTAGCGTCGCCGCGCGATCCGCGTTCAACACGACCGTCACGTCCTGGTCGACGAGCGGCGCGACGACCTGCTCGTAGTAGCGGCGTTCGGCCGGCTCGTTGCACTTGCCGGCCAGTAGCAGCGGCAGCCCGGCGGCCCGGCACGCCCGGATGGCGACGTCCGGGCCCTTGTCCGGGCTGAACCGCGCCAGCCACAGCACCGGCCCCCGACCGGGTGCGGTCTTGCGCGGCAGCCCCCTGGTGTCCAGCGCGTTGTGCACGGTGCCGGCCCAGGGCAGGCCGGGGTTGAGCTGCCGCTGGGCGTGCGAGATCGCCACCAGGGCGATGCCCGCGTCGACGTCGCCGAGCACGTCGCCGTACTCCCCCACCGGGTTGCCGTGCACCGTCGCGACGGTCGGTACGGCACGGCGACCGGCGACCAGCGGGCCGATGGTGGTGTGGTCGTGGATCACGTCGAAGTCGTCGGCGGTGATCAGCCGGTTCACCCGGGCCAGATGGGCCAGCTCGGGCAGCGACTCGCCGAGCCGGTCGTACTGGACCTCGGACACGGTGGAGACGAAGCCGTCGGCAGCCGTGCCGTGGTCGTCGCCCGCGCCGAACAGGGTCACCGAGTGCCCCTGCCCGGTGAGCCCGTCCACCAGGGCGGCCACCACCTGCTCCAGACCGCCGTAACCGGGCGGCGGCACCGACAACCAGGGCGGGACCACCATCGCGACACGCAGGGACCGCTCAGCCGGGCGACCCGCAGTCAGGTGGTTCACGGCCACGCGTCCTCCCCGTTGCTGTCCGGCACGGTGGCGCCTCCGGTCGCGATGGTCGGCGGCGGTTTCCCCGTGTGGTCGCCGGTAAACGGGACGACGCGGACGATCACCCGCCGACCAGGAGCTGGTCGTGCACCACCCGCACCCCGGGCGCGGACCAGGCCACCCGCTCGACCTGGTCGCGTTCCCACCACGAACGGACCACCCCGGCGAGGACCAGCGTGTCGCCGTCCACCTCGACCGTCACCCGCTCGCCGCCGAGCGTGCGGAGCAGCGCCCGCTGGACGTCCCGCCGCAGCCGTTCCGCCTGCGGCGGCGCCGCCGGACGTACCTCGATCAGGTTGGTGTTGCCGCGTACCCCGTCGAGCCGCCGGACCGCGTCCTCGGCGGCACGCCGCTGCCAGCCGAACTCGACCTCACCGCGCAGCATCAGCCAGCCGTTGGCAACCGTCACGTCCAGCCGTTCGGCCGGTACGAAGCTGTCCCACTCCAACGCCCGCGTGGCGGCGGTGGCGATCTCCGCGTCGGTACGCCCCGGTGTGCCCGGCAGCCGTACCTCGATCTCGTCGGCCACCGCGCGGACGCCACGGACCCGTTGCGCGCAGCGGGTCGCGGCCCACCGGCGGGCGGCGCCGGCCACGAAGCCGGTCAGGGTGACCACGCCCCGGTCGACGGTCACGCCGATCTCGTTCGGCTGCGACCGGGCGTCCCAGGCCAGCTCCGCCAGGACGTCCCGTTGGATCAGTCGGTCGTCGCGGACGTGCGCTGTCATCGCATCCACCCCCGGTTTCCGGTCGCACCCGAACCTGCCCGGCACACGGGTGACGGCGGTTCACCCGATCCGGGTGAACCGCCGTCCGGGCGGAAGAAGCGGCGGGTGACGGAGCCGACCCCCTCGGCCCCGCCACCCGCCGCCGGAGGGAGGAAGCAGGTTTCAGATGTCGGTCAGGACGTCTCGGCGAGCGTCACGGACACGGTCTTCTCGACACCGTTGCGCTTGAACTGCACCTCGACCCGGTCGCCGACCTTGCCGGCCTGCACCGCGCCGACCAGGTCGTCGGAGTCGTTCACCGGCTTGTCGCCGAACCTGGTGACCACGTCGCCACGCTGGAGACCGGCCTTCTCGGCCGGGCTGCCCGGGGTGACCGACGCGACGAGCGCGCCGCCGCCCTCGGCCGGGTTGACGCCGACGCCGAGCGACGGGTGGCTCACCTTCTCGCCGCGCTGGAGCTTGCCCGCGACGTCCTTGGCCTTGTTGCTGGGGATGGCGAAGCCGACGCCGATGTTGCCGGTGCTCTGCCCGGAGGTCGCGATGGCGGTGTTCACGCCGATCACCTCGCCCCGGGTGTTGACCAGCGCGCCACCGGAGTTGCCGGGGTTGATCGGGGCGTCGGTCTGGAGCAGGCCGGAGATCGAGCTGACCGGCTGGCCCTGCCGGGTGGGGTCCTGCGGCTGGCCCTCGCCGGCCCGGATGGTGCGGTCCCGGGCGCTGAGGATGCCCGAGGTCACCGACCCCTGGAGGCCGAGCGGGCTGCCCAGGGCGAGGACCTGGTCGCCGACCTGCATGGCGTCGCTGTCGCCGAACGTCGCCGCCTTGAGGTCGCTCACCCCGTTGGCCTTGACCACGGCCAGGTCGGTCTTCGGGTCGGTGCCGATGATCTTCGCGTCGGCGGTCTTTCCGTCGGCGAAGACCACCCGTACGGCGTCCCCGGCGGCGGAGGCGACCACGTGGTTGTTGGTCAGCACGTAACCGTCGGCGCTGAGCACCACCCCGGAGCCCTCACCGCTGTCGGTGGTGATCGAGACGACGCTGTCCTGCACCGATGCGGCGATCTTGGGCAGGTCGGCGCCGTTGATCACGGGTGCCGCCGAGTAGGTGCGGGTGACGCCGCCGCTGTCGCCGTCGAGGGCGAGCGCGAGCGCCCCGCCGGCCACGCCGGAGCCGAGCATGAGCGCGAACACCGCGACGCCGGCGCCGGCGAACTTGGCGATCCGGCCCGGCCGGGGACCGCTGCCGGGCGGCGCGACCTGCGGGCCCCACGGCGGGACCGGCTGGCCCGGGTGCTGCTGGTGCTGCCCGGGGTGGTGCTGGTGGTGTTGCTGGTACGCCACACCCGGCTGGCCCGCGCCGGCCCAGCCGGACTGCTGGCCCTGGTACCACTGGGCGCCGGGGTAGTGGCCGGCGGCCGGCTGCGGGTAGCCGGGCTGGCCGGACGTCGGGTGGCCGGAGACCGGGTACGGCGGCGCGGAGGGGGTGGCGGCCGGCGGCTCGTACCCGGTCGGCTGGGCGGTGGCCGGGGCAACCCCGCCCGGCTGGCCGGCGTACCCCGAGGGGCCGGCGGTGGTGGTCTCCGGGTCGCCGGTGGTCGGGACGACCGGCACCGGAGTGGTCGGTGAGTCGGACTGCGCGCGCTCGTCGCGCGGCAGCTCGGCGGTGGGGTGCGACGGCTCGGCGTCGGTGGGGGCCGGCCGGCGCTGCGGGTCGGACTCGAACTCGGTCATGGCACTACCTTCTCCCCCCGCTCTGCGTTCAAGCTGGAACCGTCCTGGAAGTTGGCTGAAAGTCACTCGGCCGGCCCGTCGCCCTGGTGCAGCAGTGGCAGCCGGACCCGGAAGGTGGCCCCGCCACCGGGCGTCTCGGCCACCTCGACCGAGCCGTGGTGGGCGGCGACGAGCGCGGCGACGATGGCCAGGCCGAGGCCGGTGCCGGTGTTGCCGTCGGCCCGCCGGGTCCGCGCCGCGTCGGCCCGGTAGAACCGTTCGAAGACCCGCTCCGCCTGCTCCGCCGTCAGGCCGGGTCCGGTGTCGGCCACCTCCACGACGGCGAAGCCACCCGGTTCGGCGCGCAGGCGCACCCGGATCTCGGCCTCCGGCGGGGTGTGCGTCAAGGCGTTGGTGACCAGGTTGCCGATGACCTGACGCAGCCGCGCGTCGTCGGCGGAGACGACGAGCGGGCCCGAATCGGACTCGATCTCCAGCTCGATCCGCCGGTCCGGGGCCACCACCCGCGCCGCCTGCACCGCGTCGGAGGCGAGCACCGGCAGCTCCACGGGGGTCAGCGCGAGCGGTCGCTCCCGGTCCAACCGGGCGAGCAGCAGCAGGTCCTCCACCAGGAGTCCCATCCGGGCCGCCTCGTCCTCGATCCGGCGCAGCAGGCCGGCGGTCTGCTCCGGCTCGCGGGCCGCGCCCTGCCGGTACAGCTCAGCGAAGCCCCGGATGGTGGTCAGCGGCGTCCGCAGCTCGTGCGAGGCGTCGGCGACGAACTGGCGCATCCGTTCCTCGGAGCGGATGGCGCGCGCCTCGGACGCCTGGGCGGCGACAGCGGCGTCCCGGGCGGCGCTCTCCGCCCAGCGCGCCGAGGTCTCCGACGCGGCCCGGGCGGTGAACGCCGCCTCGATCTGGGTGAGCATCGCGTTC
Organism: Micromonospora sp. WMMD1120; assembly: GCF_029626235.1. Taxonomy (NCBI): domain Bacteria; kingdom Bacillati; phylum Actinomycetota; class Actinomycetes; order Micromonosporales; family Micromonosporaceae; genus Micromonospora; species Micromonospora sp. WMMD1120. The sequence continues at coordinate 923,825 of NZ_JARUBO010000005.1, forward strand.
AGGGCACGGGAGAGCCGGCCCAGCTCGGAGGTCGGATGCTCCTCACCCTCCTCCGGGTCGGGCACCCGGCGGGTCAGGTCACCGCCGGCGATGGCGGCGGCGGTGCGTTCGATCTCGACGAGGGGTTTGAGGCTGGTCCGCACGATCGCCGCGCCGACCGACGCCAGCATGATCAGCACCGCTCCGCCGACCAGCAGGTCGATCCAGGCCAGCCGCTTCACGGCGAGATCGACGTCGGTCAGGTGCTGGCCGATCGCGGCCACCTGACCGTTGGGCAGCTCCGTGTAGAGCATCCGCCAACGCACCGAGCTGTCCCGGGCGCGGACGGTGCGCGGCACGCCGCCCTGGGCCGCCTCCTGCGTCTCGAACCCGCTGGCGTCGTTCGGCCACGGTGGCAGGTCGTCCACCCGGAAGCGGGTCTTGTCGTACACCGGTCTCTGCACCTGGCCGGTCGCCGGGGTGGTCAGCACGACCACGTAGTCGCTGGGCAGCGAGACGGAGTCCGTCGACGGCGTGATGGACTGGATCCCCTTGGCGGAGCTGCGCAGCTCCCAGTCGATCTGGTCGACCAGGTAGTTGTGCAGGAAGTACGCGGTCGACACGCTGATCACCAGCAGCGCGACGGCGACCAGGGCCAGCACCGAGGTGACCAGCTTGATCCGCAGCGGTACGCCCCGGACCCGTCCCTTCGCCTGCTGGACCGGGTTCACGCCGCCGGCTTGCGCAGCACGTATCCGACGCCGCGGAGGGTGTGGATCAGCCGAGGCTGGGTGGTGTCCACCTTGCGGCGCAGGTAGGAGATGTAGGACTCGACGATGTTGTCGTCACCACGGAAGTCGTAGTTCCAGACGTGGTCGAGGATCTGCGCCTTGGACAGCACCCGGTTGGCGTTGAGCATCAGATAGCGCAGCAGCTTGAACTCGGTGGGCGAGAGCTGCACCCGCTGCCCGGCCCGGTGCACCTCGTGGGTCTCCTCGTCCAACTCCAGGTCGGCGAAGGTGAGCCGGGACGGCGCCTGCTCGCCGGTCGTGGTGCGGCGCAGCACGGCGCGGATGCGCGCGGTCAGCTCCTCCAGGCTGAACGGCTTGGTGACGTAGTCGTCGCCGCCCAGGGTGAGCCCACGGATCTTGTCGTCGGTGGCGTCCCGGGCGGTCAGGAACACCACGGGGGTACGCGTCCCGCCCTCGCGGAGCATCCGGATGACCTCGAAGCCGTCCAGGTCGGGGAGCATCACGTCGAGCACCACCAGGTCGGGCCGGTGGTCCTTGGCCGCGTGCAGCGCCGCGCTCCCGCTGGTCGCGGTGGCCACGTCGAAGCCCGCGAACCGTAGGCTCGCGGAGAGCAGTTCGAGGATGTTGGGGTCGTCCTCGACGACGAGCAGACGCGCCTCGGTCTGGGTAGCGGGCATGCGCCCATCATCGGTGACGTCACTGCGTCAGCGCTGGACGCTTCCTGCAAAAACCCTGTGAGTCGCCGGCCACCCCTTGCGGCCCGCGTGGTCGGTGTGCGGCGCGGTGGGGTGGTCAGCGCAGCAGGCGGCGCAGCCCGTCCAGGGCGCCGTCGAGCAGCCGGACGGCGGTGCGTAGCTGGGTGTCGCTGAACTGCCGGCCGCGGACCAGCCGACCGACCTCGGTGGTGAAGGCGGCGAGGCGCTTGTCGAGGTCGTCGAGCAGGTCGGCCTGCGGCCCGGCGGACGGCCCCGGCCGGGGTGGCGGGGCCGGCGGCTCCCACCGGGCCCGCCGGGTCTGCCGGGTGGCCTCGCTCAGCTCCCGCTTGAGGTCGCGTACCGAGCCGCGCACCTCGCTGCGGATCTCGCCGGCCAGGCTGGAGAGGTCGGCCACCGAGGCGGCGATGTCCGCCTCCAGCGCGGTCAGCTCGTCGGCGCGCTGGCGCAGCTCGGCACGGCCCGCATCGGTGATGTCGTACGTCTTGCGGCCCCCGGCCGCGGTGTGGCTGACCAGGCCCTCGGCCTCCAGCCGTTGCAGCCGTGGGTAGATGGTGCCGGCGCTGGGCGCGTACAGCCCGAGGAACCGGTCCTCCAGCAGGCGAATCAGCTCGTAGCCGTGCTTCGGGCCGTCGTCGAGGAGCTTGAGCAGGTAGAGCCGGAGCCGCCCGTGGCTGAACACGGCGGTCACGGCAGCCCCTCCCCGTCGTCGTCGACCGCTCGGGCGAGCAGGGCGATGCTCCCCGAGGTCGCGGAAGCCCAGAGCTTACCCTCGCCGGCGCCGAGCACCCCCTCACTGCTGGGCAGCGGGAACGTCGAGGTGTGCAGTTGCGGGAAGCCGCTGGTGATCCGGCCGGAGGCGGTGTTCAGCCGGACGGCGAGGTCGCTGTCCTCCCGGACCCGGACGGTGATGCCGCCCGAGATGGTGGTCAGCGTGATGTCGCTGCGCCGGGGATTGTCCAGGTCGCAGGTGATGGCGCCGGACACGGTCTGGGCGCGCACCCGCTCGGCGGCGCTGTCGGCGAGGATCACCTCACCGGAGACCGTCTCCAGGCTGAGGTCGCCACGGACGCCGAGCGCCTCCACCGGCCCGGAGGTGATCGTCGCCGCGGTCTCGCCCCGCAGACCCATCAGGGTGATCTGACCGGAGACGACGTTGACCCTGGTCCGCCGGCGCAGGCCGGACGCGACGAGCGACCCCGCCACCAGACCCAGGTCGGCGAGGACGTCGGCGGGCACGGCCACGGACACGTCCACCCGCGGGAAGCGGTGCACGGACCGGAACCAGCCCAGCACGCCCGACCAGCCGCGACCGCGCTCCTGGCGGATGCGGAGCCGGCCGTCGGCGTGGTCGATCAGGATCGGGCGGCGGCCGACCTGGGTGACGTCGATGCGGGCCGGGCCGTCGGTGGCGACCACGTTGAGGCGTCCACTGATGAGCTGGACGTCCAGCCGGAACACCGGACCGTCCATGGTGAGCCGCTGCGGACTCTCGACCGTCCATCCGGCCATGGCTGCTCCCCTCTCGGCGACGCGGCAGAGCGCGCGCTTCCCCGGGGAGACAGTAACGCGATACATCGCGATAGCACAAGACAGTCGCGAGGGTGGCAGTGCCACCGCGCGCCACGATCGCGCTCGATCCTGGTTGTAGTGGCATCCCACGCCGACCAGGGCCACCACTTCCCGGAACGAGCGCGATCTTGGCACGCCGCAGGGCGCACGCCGTGTGGCTCGTGGCAGCGGCTCGCTCAGGCCGCCAGGTCCAACTCACGATCGGCGGCGGTCGGGACCGGCACCACGGGGGGCGCCGTGGGCACCGGCCGCAGCCGGGCTCGTGGCGGGCCAGCCGCCGCCGACACGAGGTGTACGGCGGACTCGGCGGCCCGGGCCAGCAACCGCCGGTCGGCGTCCCGGGCCGGGTGCAGCGCGCTGGCGATCGTCACCGAGACCACAAGTTCTCGCGCCGCCATCACCCGGACCACCGACCGCAGCAGGGTGTCCGCACCGAGGAAGGCCGCCACCGTGGTGGTCGTTCCGGTGGCCCGGCAGCGGTAGGAGATCCGCAGCGGCACCACCGGGCTGCCCGCGTCGATGGCGGCCTGGAACATCGCCGGGCGGAAGCCCCTGCCCGGGCGGCAGTCATCGGCGTCCGTATCGGCGCACCACGTGGTGCCCTCCGGAAAGACAGTCACCGACCGCCCGGCGCGCAGCGCGTCGGCGAGCCGGCGCACCGTGCCCGGCAGCTCCCGCGGCCGGGCACGGTCCACGAACACGGTGCCCGCCGCCGCGGCCAGCAAGCCGACCACCGGCCAGGAGCGGATCTCCCGCTTCGCGACCATCCGGGTCGGCGCGACGGCGAGCACCGCGAGGATGTCCAACCAGGAGACGTGGTTGGCGACCAGCAGCGCCCGCCGCCGGGGCAGCCGACCCCGGAGCACCAGGCGGACGCCGAAGGCCCGGATGGTCGCCCGCGCCCAACCGCGCACCGCCGCCTGCCGTTCCTGGGTCGGCAGCACCGGCAGCAGCACCACCAGGCCGACACCGGCCAGCAGCATGCCGAGGGCGGCGACCGACCGGAGCACCCGGCGGGACACCGACGCCGTGGGCACCGCGCCGGCCGCCGGCAGGCAGTCGTCGTCGCAGCCCGAGGTGGGCCGCCACAGGTCGTACGCCGCGCTGTTCATGCCGCCTCGCCGAGGAAGTGCCGCAGGTAGCGCGGGTTCATCCGGTCGAGCGAGAACAGCACGTAGAAGTCCGCGCAGTCGAAGTCGCTGTCGTACGACGGCTCGCCGCAGATCCACGCGCCGAGCCGGAGGTAACCGCGCAGCAACGGTGGCACCGCGACCCGCCCGCCCGACTCGACGACACCGGACGGGTTGCCGGTTCGCGCGCGGGGAGTGGCCTGCTCGCCGAACCAGGGCCGCAGCGGGCGCACCCGCAGCGGCGGCGGCGACAGGTGCCGACTCTGCGCCTGGGTCCACACCTCGGCGACCGTCCGCCCACCGTCGGCCACCGGCACCGAGGCGCAGCCACCGAGCCAGCGGGAGCCGCGCAGGTGCAGGTAGCGGGTGAGGCCCGCCCACATCAGGTTGATCACCGCGCCGGACCGGTGCGCCGGGTGCACACAGGACCGGCCCGTCTCGACCAGGTCGTCGCGGAGCGGGTCGAGCGCCCGCAGGTCGAACTCGCCTTCGGCGTACCGCCGGTCGGTCCGTCCCGGCGGCAGCAGCCGGTACGTGCCGACCACCTCGCCGGTGCTGTCCTCCCGGACGATCAGGTGGTCGCAGTACGCGTCGAAGGGATCCACGTCCAACCCGCTCTCACCGGGCAGGAGGGTGGCGCCGAGCTCGGTGGCGAACACCTCGTGGCGCAGGCGTTGCGCGGCCGCGACCTGGGTGGGGTCGTCGGCGATCAGCAGGGTGTATCCGCTGGTCGTCAGGGGTGCGCCAGCGGCATGCAGAACGGCCATGGCATCTGTGTAAGGGCCTCGGGTTGCCATCCACGGGCACCACTGGTGTCGGCAGGGTGAACGCCGGCCGGCGGATGCGCCGCGCGCCGGTCGTGCGAGGCTCGCCTGACGAATTGGCATCGGCGCCGGTTCGCCGCACCGGAGGTCGACAATGCGCATCGAGTCCCGCCACAACGGCCCGCCCGGCTCCGGCAACGGCGGCTGGAGCGCCGGCGTCTTCGCCACCGCCGCCGGCGACACCGGGCCGGTCGAGGTGACGCTGCGCCGGCCGCCGCCCCTGGACACCGAGCTGACCTACGCCGACGGCGAGGTCCGTGACCCGGCCGGCGAACTGGTCGCCGAGGTCCGTCCGGCCGGGGCGATCGATGCCGTCGTACCCCCGGTGGATCTGGTGACCGCGGCGGCCGCCGCCACCCGCTACCCCGGCCTGGTCGAACATCCGTTTCCCGGCTGTTACGTCTGCGGGCCGCAGCGGGCCGACGGGCTGCGGATCTTCCCCGGCCGGCTGGCGGACGGGCGGACGGCCGCCCCGTTCCGCGCGCCCGAGGGGGTGAGCACGGCCACGGTCTGGGCGGCGCTGGACTGCCCCGGCGGCTGGACGGTGCTCGCGCCGGGGCGCCCGTACCTGCTGGGGCGGATCGGCGCCGTCGTCTCCGCGCTGCCGGAGCCGGGCGACGAGTGCGTGGTGACCGGCGCGCTGCTCGGCGTCGACGGGCGCAAGGCGTTCGTGCACACCAGCCTGTACGGGCCGGACGGCGCGCTGCTCGGCGCGGCGCGGGCGACCTGGATAGCCCGCTGAGGCCGGCTGGTCGTTCGCAGGGAGGACCCGCCTCCACCCCGCGACGGAGGCGAACATACTGACCGCGCCTGATTGACCTTGCTGCCACGGGCCGTCACGCTGTGCCACGGCGTTCCTCTACGCCACACGGGAGGAGAATGATGACTGACGGGCAGCGAAGCCCCACCAGCGACGGTCAGATCGTGGTGTCCGGTCTGACGAAGCAGTACAAAAACGTGCGGGCGGTGAACGATCTGTCCTTCACCGTGGCACCGGGGCGGGTCACCGGCTTCCTCGGCCCGAACGGCGCCGGTAAGACCACCACGCTGCGCATGCTGCTGAACCTGGTCACGCCGACCGCCGGCACGGCCACCATCAGCGGCCACCGGTACGCCGACCTCACCGACCCGCTGCGGCACGTCGGCGCGGTGCTGGAGGCATCCAGCGCGCACAAGGGCCGCACCGGCATCAACCACCTCCGGGTCATCTGCGCGGCGGCGGGGCTGCCGAAGCAGCGGGCCGACGAGGCGCTGGCGATGGTCGGGCTGACCCCGGCGGCCAAGCGCAAGTTCAAGGGCTACTCGTTGGGCATGAAGCAGCGGCTCGGGATCGCCGCGGCGATGCTCGGCGACCCGCGCGTGCTGATCCTCGACGAGCCGGCCAACGGGCTCGACCCGGAGGGCATCCGGTGGATGCGGGGCTTCCTCAAGGGTCTCGCCCAGCAGGGCCGCACCGTGCTGGTCTCCAGTCACCTGCTGTCGGAGATGCAGCTGCTCGCGGACGACGTGGTGATCATCGCGGCCGGGCAGCTGGTCCGGCAGGGGCCGGTCGACCAGGTCCTCGGCTCGATGGCGCAGAGCGCCCGGGTCCGGGTCCGCACCCCGCAGGCCGAGGCGCTGACCGCCGCCCTGAAGGCGCAGTCGGCGACCGTCGAGACCGACGAGCACGGCACCCTGCTGGTCGCCGGGGTGGACGCCCCGACGATCGGCCGGTCCGCCCTGGCCGCCGGCGTCGAGCTGCACGAACTGACCACCGAACGGCCCGACCTGGAACGGGTCTTCCTGGAGCTGACGGCCGGAAAGGCGGGCATCCGATGAACCTGGTCCGAGCCGAACTCCTCAAGATCCGCACCACCAGCACGTGGTGGTGGCTGGCCCTCGGCGCGTTGCTGTCGATCGCCCTGGCCTTCGCGTTCAACGCCTGGTACGCCGTCACCGTCCTCGGCGGCGACGGCGGGGACCTGGGCGCCAGCCCGGAGCAGTCCACGCCGGCCGCGCAGGCGGCGAACCTCTACACCTCAGGTCAGTACCTCGGGCTGATGTTCGTGATGCTCATCGGCATCCTGATGGTCACCAACGAGTTCTTCCACCAGACGGCGACCACGACGTTCCTCACCACCCCGCGGCGGACCTCGGTGATCGTCGGCAAGCTCATCGCCGCGAGCCTGCTCGGGTTCTTCTTCTGGCTGGCGACCACCGTCGTCGACCTGGCCGCCGGCTCGATCTTCCTGTCCCTCAACGACTACGGCGCCCAGCTCGGTGAGTGGCCGGTGCAGCGGGCGCTGCTGTTCAACCTGCTCGCGTACGCCATCTGGACGATCCTCGGCGTGGGCATCGGCACGCTGATCACCAACCAGCTCGGCGCGGTGATCACGGCCGCGGTGCTCTACCTGGTCGGCACCCAGGTGATTGGTCTGCTGTTCCTGCTCCTGTCGAACGTGCTCGACAGCGAGGCGGTGCTCAAGTGGCAGGTGATCTGGCCCGCTGTGGCGTCCCAGGTCATGATCACCGAGGGCCAGTCGGAGTTCGTCCCGGCCTGGTGGGTCGGCGCCCTGGTGCTGTTCGGCTACGCACTGGTCAGCGGCGTCGTCGGCGTCCTCATCACGCGGCGTCGCGACATCGCCTGACAGCGCTTGCGACCCCGGGACGGCGGCGAACGGCCGGCCGTCCCGGGGTCGGCGCGTGTAGCACCACCACGGCGCGTGCGCAGGCGTTGACGAACTTCTGGCGTCTTCTGTGAAACCGGCCACGGGAAGCAGGCGGAAATGCCTGCGGGATCGGTACGGCGTAGCCTGGAACCGTCCCGTCTGTGCTCCTGACGGAAGCTCAGCGGACGCACCGCGTGCCACACAAACCCGCGTGAAAGAGGCGATTACCGGCCGTGTCGACCCAGCAGACTTCGCAGGATAACCCACTAGCGGGTTTCGGCCCGAACGAGTGGGTCGTGGAGGAGATGTACCAGCGCTACCTCGCCGACCCGTCGAGCGTCGATTCGGCCTGGCACGACTTCTTTGCCGACTACCGGCCGGCCCCCGGAGCGGCCACCCCGCGCGGCGCCGAGTCGTCCGGCAAGCCGGCCGCCGCTCCCGAGCCGGACGGCCAGCCCGAGCCCGCCGCCCAGGTGAAGCAGCCGAGCGCCCCGGCCAAGCCGGCCACCGCGCAGGCCGCCCCCGGCAAGCCCGCCGCCACCACGGCCAAGCCCGCCGCCACCGCCGAGAAGGCCACCGCCACCCCGGAGAAGGCCGCACCGGCCAAGCCGGCGGCCAAGGCCACCGCGCCGACCGCCGACGGTCCGCAGACCACGCCGTTGCGGGGCGTCGCCGCGAAGATCGTCCAGAACATGGACGCCTCGCTGAGCGTGCCCACCGCGACGAGCGTGCGCGCCGTCCCGGCCAAGCTGCTCGTCGACAACCGCATCGTGATCAACAACCACCTCGCCCGGGGGCGCGGTGGCAAGGTTAGCTTCACCCACCTGGTCGGCTACGCGATGGTCCGGGCGCTGGTCCAGCACCCGGAGATGAACAACTCCTTCGCCGAGGCCAACGGCAAGCCCGCCGTTGTCCGCCCGCCGCACGTCAACCTCGGCATCGCCATCGACCTGGCCAAGCCGGACGGCAGCCGCAACCTGGTGGTCCCCTCCATCAAGGGCTGCGAGCAGATGGACTTCCGGCAGTTCTGGCAGGCGTACGAGGACGTGGTCCGGCGGGCGCGGCGCAACGAGCTGACCATGGAGGACTACTCCGGCACCACGATCTCGCTGACCAACCCGGGCGGCATCGGCACCGTGCACTCGATGCCCCGCCTGATGCAGGGGCAGAGCGCGATCATCGGCGTCGGCGCCATGGAGTACCCGGCCCCCTACCAGGGGATGTCCGAGGCCACTCTCGCCGAGCTGGCGGTCAGCAAGATCATCACGCTGACCAGCACGTACGACCACCGGATCATCCAGGGCGCGCAGTCCGGCGAGTTCCTCAAGGCCATGCACGAGCTGATCCTGGGCGAGCACGGCTTCTACGACCAGATCTTCACCGCGCTGCGCATCCCGTACGAGCCGGTGCGCTGGATGCGCGACGTGGCGGTCAACTCCGAGGGGCAGATCAACAAGACCGCCCGGGTGCACGAGCTGATCCACGCGTACCGGGTGCGCGGTCACCTGATGGCCGACACCGACCCGCTGGAATTCAAGATCCGCAAGCACCCCGACCTGGACGTCCTCCAGCACGGCCTCACCCTGTGGGACCTGGACCGCGAGTTCCCGGTCAACGGCTTCGCCGGCCGGCAGCGGATGAAGCTGCGCGAGATCCTGGGCGTGCTGCGCGACTCGTACTGCCGCCGGGTCGGCATCGAGTACATGCACATCCAGGACCCGGAGGAGCGGCGCTGGGTCCAGGAACGGATCGAGCGCAAGTACGAGAAGCCGTCCGCCGACGAGCAGAAGCACGTGCTCAACCGGCTCAACGCGGCCGAGGCGTTCGAGACCTTCCTCCAGACGAAGTACGTCGGCCAGAAGCGCTTCTCGCTGGAGGGCGGCGAGTCGCTGATCCCGCTGCTCGGCGAGGTGCTGGAGTCCGCAGCCGAGAACGGGCTCGACGAGGTCGTCATCGGCATGGCCCACCGGGGTCGGCTCAACGTGCTCGCCAACATCGTCGGCAAGCCGTACGAAAAGATCTTCTCGGAGTTCGAGGGGCACCTGGACCCGCGCTCGACGCAGGGCTCCGGCGACGTGAAATACCACCTGGGCCAGAACGGCAAGTTCACCACTCCGGACGGCGAGCACGCGGTCAAGGTGTCGGTGGTGGCCAACCCGTCGCACCTGGAGGCCGTCGACCCCGTGCTGGAGGGCATCGTCCGGGCCAAGCAGGACCGGATCGACCTCAAGCTGGAGGGCTACACCGTGCTGCCGCTGGCGGTGCACGGTGACGCCGCGTTCGCCGGGCAGGGCGTGGTCGCCGAGACTCTCAACCTGTCGCAGTTGCGCGGCTACCGCACCGGCGGCACCGTGCACGTGGTGGTCAACAACCAGGTCGGCTTCACCACCGCCCCGGAATACAGCCGGTCCAGCCTGTACAGCACCGACGTGGCCCGGATGATCCAGGCGCCGATCTTCCACGTCAACGGTGACGACCCGGAGGCCGTGGTCCGGGTGGCCCGGCTGGCCTTCGAATACCGGCAGACGTTCAACAAGGACGTCGTGATCGACATGGTCTGCTACCGCCGGCGCGGGCACAACGAGGGCGACGACCCGTCGATGTCCAACCCGCAGATGTACAAGATCATTGACTCGAAGCGCTCGGTCCGCAAGCTCTACACCGAGGAGCTGATCGGCCGCGGCGACATCACCGTGGAGGACGCGGAGGAGCTGCTGCGCGACTACCAGGCGCAGCTGGAGAAGGTCTTCAAGGCCACCCGGGACGCCGCCTCGGCGCCACGGCAGCTCAACCGGCAGCGCCGCGAGGAGGAGCCGGAGCCGCAGGTCGACACCGCCACCGACGCGTCGGTGATCAAGGCCATCGGCGAGGCACACGTCAACCTGCCCGAGGGCTTCACCCCGCACAAGCGGATCCAACAGCTGCTCGACCGGCGGGCCAAGATGTCCACCGAGGGCAACATCGACTGGGGCTACGGCGAGATCATCGCGTTCGGGGCGCTGCTGCACGACGGGGTGACCGTCCGGCTGGCCGGTCAGGACTCGCGCCGCGGCACGTTCGTCCAGCGGCACGCCTCGGTGGTCGACTCCCGCACCGGCGACGACTACCTGCCGCTGAAGTCGCTCACCGGCGACGGCGAGCGCTCCCGGTTCTTCGTGCACGACTCGCTGCTCAGCGAGTACGCGGCGATGGGCTTCGAGTACGGCTACTCGGTGGAGAACATCAACGCCCTGGTCGCCTGGGAGGCCCAGTTCGGCGACTTCGTCAACGGCGCCCAGTCGGTGATCGACGAGTTCATCTCGTCCGGCGAGGTGAAGTGGGGCCAGCGGTCCGCCGTCACCCTGCTGCTGCCGCACGGCCACGAGGGCCAGGGCCCGGACCACACCTCCGGTCGGCCGGAGCGGTTCCTCCAGATGTGCGCCGAGGACAACATGCGGGTGGCCATCCCGACCACCCCGGCGAACTACTTCCACCTGCTGCGCCGTCAGGCCCTGTCGCCCAAGCGCAAGCCGCTGGTGGTGTTCACGCCGAAGTCGCTGCTGCGGCACAAGCTCTGCGTCTCCTCGGTGGAGGACTTCACCACCGGCACCTTCCAGCCGGTGCTGCGCGACACGGCCGCCCCGGCGCCGGAGGCGGTGAAGCGGGTGCTGCTCTGCTCCGGCAAGGTCTACTACGACCTGTTCCAGGCCCGGCAGGAGCGCGGCGTCACCGACACCGCGATCATCCGGATCGAGCAGCTCTACCCGCTCCCGGTGGAGGAGATCCGCGCCGCCCTGGCGCAGTACCCGAACGCCGAGGACTTCGCCTGGGTGCAGGAGGAGCCGGCCAACCAGGGTGCCTGGTCGTTCGTCGCGCTCAACCTGCTGGAGCACCTCAGCGACGTCCGGCTGCGGCGGATCTCCCGCCCGGCCGCCGCCGCCCCGGCGGTCGGCTCGGCAAAGACGCACGACGTCGAGCAGACCGCGCTGATCGAGGCGGCTCTCCCCCGCCCGTGACCTGACCGCGCCGCGAGCCGGGGCAGGGCCGTCGACCACGGTCCTGCCCCGGCTCGCGTCGGTCCCACCCACCACCGACCCGCCCGGCCCGCGCCGGGCCGAGCACGAGGACGTACGCCGTGTACTTCACCGACCGTGGCATCGAGGAGCTGATCGAGCGCCGGGGCGACGAGCAGGTGACCCTGGAGTGGCTGGGCGAACGCCTGCGCGACTTCGTCGACCTCAACCCCGACTTCGAAACCCCCGTCGAACGCCTGGCCACCTACCTGGCCCGCCTAGACGACCCCGACGACGCCGACGCCTAACCCCCTCCCAACCCTCCCCCCCAGTCCCCGCCCTCGCCCCGTTGCCCTCCGCCCCGTTGATCATGAAGTTGGTCGGGCGTGTCGTCAGCGTGTCGCGCCATAACTTCATGATCAACGGGGCGGAGGAGGGGGCGGCGGGGGGGCGGAGGGGGGCGGCGGGGGGCGGAGGAGGGGGCGGGGCGGCGGGGGTAGGGCGGCGGGGGGCGGGTGTGGGGGTTGGGGATCTTCTAGGGTGGGGTTGTGGCTCGGAGCGTTTATCTGACCAGCGTGGGGGCTGGCGGGGGGAAGTCGGCGGTCGCGCTCGGGTTGGCGGAGTTGCTGTCCCGCCAGGTGGGGCGGATCGGCGTGTTCCGTCCGCTGGTGGCGTCCGGCGGGCCGGACCCGATTCTCGCCCTGCTCAGTGAGCGTTACCGGGTCGAGGTGCCGTTGGCCGACCTGGCCGGGGCCACGTACGCCGAGGCGGCGGCCATGGTCGCGGACGGTCGGCGAGAGCAGTTGATCTCCGGCATCGTCGAGCGGTACCGGGCGGTGGAGCGGCAGTGCCCGGCGGTGGTCGTGGTGGGCAGCGACTTCGACGACCCCGGTGACCCGGCCCATCCCCGGGAGCTGGCTTTCAACGCCCGGCTGGCCACCGAGTTCGGCAGTGTGGTGGTGCCGGTGGTGGACGGCTTCGAGCAGGACCCGGCGGCGGTCGCGGCGGCGGCGCGGGGGGCGTACCACGATCTTGCCGATCTGGGCGCCACGGTGCTCGCGGTGATCGCCAACCGGGTGACCGAGCCGATGACGTTGCCGGATCTGCCGGTGCCCGCGTACACCATCCCGGAGGTGCCGAGCGTGTCGGCGCCGACGGTGGCCGAGGTGGCGGCGGCGCTCGGCGCCACCCTGCTGGCCGGGGACGACGCCGCGCTGGGCCGGGACGTGCTGGACTTCGTGGTCGGCGCGGCACACGTGCCGACACTCCTCGACCACCTCACCGACGGCGCCTTGGTGATCACCCCCGGGGACCGGGCCGACCTGCTCGTCGCGGCCAGCGCCGCGCACGTGGCCGGGCAGGTGTCGGTGGCCGGTCTGGTGCTCACCCTCGGCGAGCAGCCCGACCCCCGGGTCATGCGGCTGGTGGAGGGGCTGAACACCGGGCTGGCGGTGCTCTCGGTGCCCAGCGACAGCTACGACACGGTGGCGGCGTCCAGCCGCATCGAGGGCCGTCCCAGCGCGGCCAATCCGCGCAAGGTGGAAGCCGCGCTCGGCGCGTTCGAACGTTGCGTGGACACGGACGACCTGGCCCGGCGGCTGCGGGTCAGCCGGTCGACCCGGGTCACCCCGCTGATGTTCGAGAACGAGCTGATCGACAGGGCCCGCTCGAAGCCCCGGCACCTGGTCCTGCCGGAGGGCACCGACGAGCGGATCCTGCGGGCGGCGGAGATCCTGCTGCGCCGCGGGGTGGCCGAGCTGACGCTGCTCGGGCGGCCGGACGACATCGCCCGGCGGACCCGTGAGCTGGGCATCGACCTCGGCGACGCGCATCTGGTGGACCCGGTCACCAGTGGGTGGCGGGACGACTTCGCCGCCGAGTACGCCCGGCTGCGCGCCCACCGGGGCGTCACCGCCGAGTTGGCGCACGACATCGTGGCCCAGCCCAACTACTTCGGCACACTGATGGTGGCCACCGGACGCGCCGACGGCATGGTGTCCGGCGCGACGCACACCACCGCCGCCACCATCCGGCCGGCCTTCGAGATCATCCGTACGCTCCCGGACGTCTCGGTCGCCTCCAGCGTCTTCTTCATGCTGCTCGCCGACCGGGTGCTGGTCTACGGCGACTGCGCGGTCAACCGCGACCCGGACGCCGCCCAGCTCGCCGACATCGCGATCTCGTCGGCCGACACCGCCGCCCGGTTCGGCATCGAACCCCGGGTGGCGATGCTGTCGTACTCCACCGGCAGCTCCGGCGCCGGCGCGGACGTGGAGAAGGTCGCCGCGGCCACCGCGCTGGTCCGGGAGCGCCGGCCCGACCTGCTGGTCGAGGGACCCATCCAGTACGACGCGGCGATCGACCCGGCGGTGGCGGCCACCAAGTTGCCGGGCAGCCCGGTCGCCGGCCACGCGACAGTCTTCATCTTCCCGGACCTGAACACCGGCAACAACACGTACAAGGCGGTGCAGCGCTCCGCCGGGGCGGTCGCCGTCGGCCCGGTCATGCAGGGCCTCCGCCGACCGGTGAACGACCTGTCCCGGGGCGCGGTGGTGCCGGACATCGTCAACACGGTGGCGATCACCGCCATCCAGGCGGCCACCGAGGAGGCGTCATGAGCCGGGTGCTGGTGCTCAACTGCGGGTCGTCGTCGGTGAAGTGGCGCACCTACGACGGGGACCGGGCGCTCGACCACGGCACCGTCGAGCGGGTCGGCGAACCCGGCGGCGGCCCGGCGAACCACACCGACGCGGTCCGGCAGATCCTGGACGGGCTGGACCTGACCGGGCTGACGGCGGTCGGGCACCGCGTGGTGCACGGTGGCCGTACCTTCAGCGCCCCCGTGCTCGTCGACGACCAGGTGCTCGCCGCGATCCGCGACCTGGTGCCGCTCGCCCCGCTGCACAACCCGGCCAACCTCGCCGGCATCGAGGTCGCCCGCGCGGCGCTGCCGGACATCCCGCAGGTCGCCGTCTTCGACACCGCGTTCCACCACACCCTGCCCGAGGCCGCCGCCACCTACGCGATCGACCGGGACACCGCCGAGCGGTACGACGTCCGGAGGTACGGCTTCCACGGCACCTCGCACGCGTACGTCTCCCGCCGCACCGCCGAACTGCTGGGCCGCCCGTACGGGGACCTGCACACCATCACCCTGCACCTGGGCAACGGCGCCAGCGCCTGCGCGGTGGCGAACGGACGCAGCGTCGCCACCTCGATGGGCATGTCGCCCCTGGAGGGGCTGGTGATGGGCACCCGCAGCGGCGACCTGGACCCGGCCGTGATCTTCCACCTGCGCCGGGAGGGCGGGCTGTCGGTGGACGACATCGACGACCTGCTCAACCACCGCAGCGGACTGCTCGGGCTGACCGGCGTCAACGACATGCGCGAGGTGCTCCAACGGCGGGCGGCCGGCGACCCGGCGGCGGCGCTGGCCTTCGACGTGTACTGCCGGCGCATCACCGAGTACGTCGGGGCGTACTACGCGCTGCTCGGCCGGGTCGACGCGATCACCTTCACCGCCGGGGTCGGCGAACACGCGGCGCCGGTGCGGGCCGCCGCGCTGGCCGGCCTGGACCGGCTCGGCATCACCGTGGACGACACCCGCAACGACGGCGTCGGCGACCGGGTGATCTCGCCCGAGGGCGCCGAGGTGGCCGTCTGCGTCATCGGCACCGACGAGGAGCGGGAGATCGCCCGGCAGACCCGCGACGTGGTCGGCGCGGCCTGACGCCTCCGCCGGCCGGGCGGCAGACCCGCCGCGCGCGGCCGGTCGACCGGCGCGGGCGGCCAGCCGGTCGCCAGCCGGCCGGCCTGATCAGCCGGTCGCCAGCCAGGCGATGAGGGCCACCAGCACCACCACGACGACCGCCCCGACGATGATGACCGGCAGACGGGAGGGGGCCTCGGCCGGCGCCGCGGCCTCCGGCGTCTGGGTGAAGGCGCGGAACGCCTCGGTGTTGCCGCTGGGGTCCGTGTAGTTCTCAGGCATGCCGGTGACCCTAGCGAAGCTGGTCACCGGCCACCGGCCCCGGCCCACGGCGTTCCAGCGGTAGGACCCGCCCGGTGGAGGCGACCCGACCGGGTGGCGGGTCCAGCCGAGCCGGACGGCGGGACCGGTACGCCCACCCCGGCACCTACCGTGGAACGATGGGGGCGGGACGGCTGTGTGCCGTACTGGTGACAGCGCTGCTGGCCGGCTGCGCGCCGGCCACGGCCGGGGCGGCCGGGGCGGTGTCGACGCGTCGAGCGCCCGAGGGGTCGTACGTCGTCGGCGTGCGTACGCTCACCCTCGATCCGCGCTCGGCGCGTCCGCTACCGGTGACGATCTGGTATCCGGCGTCGACCGACGGGGTGGCGGCCGGACGATTCCCCGTGGTGATCTACAGCCACGGGTTGGGTAGCCGGCCCGACCTGCACGCCGGGCTGACCACCCGCTGGGCGGCGGCCGGCTTCGTGGTGGCCGCGCCCGCCTACCCGCACACCCGGCAGGGCGCCGCGCACTTCACCAGAGCCGACGTCCGCAACCAGCCGGCCGACGGCTGGCGGCTGATCCGCCACCTGGGCGACCTCGACCGGGCCGGCGACGACCCGCTCGCCGGGCACCTCGACCTGACCTCGGTCGCCGCCGCCGGGCACTCGGCGGGCGGCTTCACCACCTCCGGCATGTTCAGCGAGGGCCACCCGACCCGACTGCGGTCCGGGATCGTCATCGCCGGCGGCGGACTGCCGGGCAGCTTCGCCGGACCGCCCGCCCCGGTGCTCTTCGTACACGGCACGTCCGACCCGGTGGTGCCGGTGACCGTCGGCCGGGCCGCGTACGCCCGCACCCGGGGGCCGGCCGTGTTCCTCAGCCTGCTCGGTCAGGACCACGGCGCGTACCTGACGCCCGGTCACCCGGGGTTCTTCCCGGTCCTCGCCACCACCACCGACTTCCTCCGCTGGACCCTCTACGGCGACCGGGCGGCCGGCGACCGTCTCCCCGCCGACGCCCGCTCCCCGCTGACCGGCTTCGAGGCCCGCCCGGCCCGGTGACCCGGTCCCGACCGGTCGTGCACACGATCGGCCGGTGAGCGGGAGGGCACAGCGCGTCGATGCCCACCTGGCCGACGCGTCCGGGAGGGCACAATCGGATTCATGTCGCCACGCGTCACCCCCGCCCTGCTCGCCACCGCCGTGCTGCTGGCCGGCCTGGTCGGCTGCTCCGCCGACGCCCGCAGGAGCGGGAGCTGGCAGCCACCGGCCGAGCCAGCACCCGCCGCCACGCCGACCCCGCGGGTAGCCGCCGGCAAGGCGCCGGAGCGTGCCTTCGCGGTCGGCGTACGCCAGCTCAAGCTGAACCGGGACGGCCGGGCGCTGCCCACGACGCTGTGGTACCCGGCGGTCGGGCAGTCCGGCGGCGCGGCCCGGCGGTCGGCGACCGCGGCGGAGGGCCGGTTCCCGGTGGTGATGTTCAGCCACGGGCTGGGTGGGCGGCCGGACGACTACGCGACGCTGCTCACCCGCTGGGCGGCGGCGGGCTTCGTGGTGGCCGCCCCGGCGTTCCCGCACACCTCCCGGGGCGGCGACAACAACGTGCTCGACGTGCTCAACCAGCCGGCCGACGTGTCGTACACGCTGGACCAGGTGTTGGCGTTGGACGCGAAGGCCGGCGACGCGCTGCGCGGCCGGTTGGACGGCGAGCGGGTGGCCGCGGCAGGGCACTCGGCCGGCGCGGTGACCACCATCGGGCTCTTCACCGCCAGCCGGGACGAACGGCTCGACGCCGGTGTGGTGTTCGCGGGCACCGCGCTCGGGGTGGGCACCGCGTTCGCCGGCGCCGCCGCACCGCAACTGTTCGTGCACGGCGAGCTGGACGAGGTGATCGACTACGCGGCGGGCAAGGCCGCGTACGACAAGGTGCCGTGGCCGAAGGCGATGTTGAGCCTGCCCAAGGGCGACCACGGTCGGGCGCTGCTCAGCGACGGCGCGACGCTACGGGTCGTCTCGGACACCTCGGTCGAGTTCCTGCGCTGGTCGCTCTACGGCGACGCGGCGGCGAAGAGGCGCATCCCCACCGACGCGACGCGCGGCGACATCGCCACCTTCGACGACCACCTCTGACGCCGCCGCCGCCCCTCGTCTGCGCGATCTTGCACTTTCGGCGGTGACATAGCGGGGCATGCTTCGTTAATCGACAACAGAAAGTGCAAGATCGCGCGGGGCGGCGCGGGGCGGGGCGGGGCGGGGCGGGGCGGGGCGGGGCGGGGCGGGGCGGGGCGCGGGCGTCAGGCGTCGTGGTCGATGACGATCTTGCCGAAGGCGTCGCCGGAGTGCAGGCGGGCGAAGGCGTCCTCGACCCGGCTGAAGCCGACCACGCTGTCCACCACCGGGCGTACCTCGTTGTCGGAGCAGAACTCCAGCAGCTCGTACAGCTCCCCGGGGGTCCCCATCGACGTGCCCAGGATCTCCAACTGCATCGCGAACACCCGGCGCAGGTTGACAGCCGGCTGGTGACCGGCTGTCGCTCCGGAGACCACGATCCGGGCCATCGGCGCGGCCGACTTCAGCGAGTGGTCGAAGGTCGCCGCGCCGACCGTCTCGATCACCACGTCGACCCGTTCCGGCAGCCGGGCGCCGGGCTCCACCGCGGTGGCGCCGAGGGCCGAGATCCGGTCCCGCTTGGCGGCGTCGCGGCTGGTCGCGTACACCCGCTTGCCCATCGCGACGGCGAGCGCGACGGCCGCGGTCGCCACGCCGCCGCCCGCGCCCTGCACCAGCACGCTGTCGGCGTCCGCGACGCGGCCCTTGGTGGTCAGCATCCGCCAGGCGGTCAGCCAGGCCGTGGGCAGGCACGCCGCGTCGGTCGCCGCCATGCCGTCGGGCAGTGGGATCAGGTTCGACCGGGGTACGGCGACCCGCTCGGCGAGCGTCCCGGGGAAGTGCTCGGAGAGGATGGAGACGCCGCGCGGGTCGCCCGGGGTGACGACCACCGGGTACACCACCACGGGGCGTCCGTCCGGGTCCTCGCCGACCGCGTCGCATCCCAGGATCATCGGCAGTTGCGCCTCGGTGAGACCCACCCCGCGCAGTGACCAGAGGTCGTGGTGGTTGAGCGAGGTGGCCCGCACCCGGACGGTCACCCAGTCGTCGGCCGGCGGGGTCGGCTCCGGCCGCTCGCCGACGGTGAGCGCGGCGAGCGGGTCGGCGTCGTCGAAGTGGGAGGCGAAGGCAGCACGCATGATCGGCACGGTAACAAGCTGAGCGCCCGTTAAGAAGTGGCGTGACTACCGGCGGGCCACGCCGTCGCGCCGGGCGGCTTCGGCGACCGCCTCGGCGACGGCGGGCGCGACGCGCGGGTCGAGCGGCGACGGGACGATCGCGTCGGCGGTCAGCGACTCGGCCACCACACCGGCGATGGCGTCCGCGGCGGCGACCTTCATCGCATCGGTGATCCGGGTGGCGCCGGCGTCGAGCGCGCCACGGAACACGCCGGGGAAGGCGAGCACGTTGTTGATCTGGTTGGGGTAGTCGCTGCGCCCGGTGGCGACCACCGCCACGTGCCGGGCGGCCACCTCGGGGTGCACCTCCGGGGTCGGGTTGGCCAGCGCGAACACGATGCCGTCGGGTGCCATGCCGGCCACCGCCGCCTCCGGGATCTGCCCACCCGAGACGCCGATCAGCACGTCCGCGTCGCGCAGCGCCTCGGTGATGTCGCCGTGCCGGCCGTCGGCGTTGGTGCTCGCCGCCAGCTCGGCCTTGGTGCCGGTCAGCTCGGTGCGGTGCCGACCGATGATCCCCCTGGAGTCGCAGACCACCACCCGGTCGCTGTCGACACCCCCGGCGACGAGCATCTTCGTCACCGCCACCCCCGCCGCGCCCGCGCCGCTCACCGCGACCCGCAGGTCGCCGAGCTTGCGGTTGAGCAGCGTCGCCGCGTTGCGCAGCGCGGCGAGCACCACGATCGCCGTGCCGTGCTGGTCGTCGTGGAAGACCGGGATGTCCAGCGCCTCGTCGAGCCGGCGCTCGATCTCGAAGCAGCGCGGCGCGCTGATGTCCTCCAGGTTGATGCCACCGAACGAGGGGGCCAGCGCGCGGACCACTGCGACGATCTCGTCCACGTCCTGGGTGTCCAGGCACACCGGCACGGCGTCCACCCCGCCGAACTGCTTGAACAGCACCGCCTTGCCCTCCATCACCGGCAGCGCGCCGCGCGGGCCGATGTTGCCGAGCCCGAGCACCGCGGAGCCGTCGGTGACCACCGCGACCGTGTGCGACACCCAGGTGTAGTCGTCCACCAGGGCGGGGTCGGCGGCGATCGCCTCGCACACCCGGGCCACCCCCGGGGTGTACGCCAGGGAGAGGTCCTCCCGACTGGTGAGCGGGACGGTGGAGGTGACGGCCATCTTGCCGCCTTGGTGCAGCACGAAAACGGGATCAGCGGGGTCCACGGTGGACGAAGACATGATGGTGACTCCAGGATCTGTCGAGCAGATGTGAGGCGGCGGGCCCGGCCGCGAGGTGGGCGGCGAGCGGTGGCACGCGGCGCGGGGGGTCACCCGGCACCTCCGAGCATAGTGTCGGCGCTACTCCCCGGATGTGAGCAGGGTCATAACTGCCGGCGAGGCACCCGTCCGGGGCGGGGCCAGTAGCGCGCCACCACCCGCGCGCGCACGTCGGCCACCCCGTACACCCGGGAGTCGTCGGTGACCAGCTCGTTGTCCCCCCGCAGCCACCAGCCGCCGTCCTGTGGCCGGACCGCACGCTTGACCACCAGCAGATCGGGACGGCTGCGGAAGACCGCGACCACCACGTCGCCGGCCCGGATCGGGCGACCGCCGGGGCGGACCAGCACCGCGTCGCCGTGCCGCAGCGTCGGCGCCATGGACGGACCGGTCACCAGGACGGCGGTCAGCGGCCCACGTAGCCGGAGGGCCTCCGCCGGGTGATCGGCCGGCACTGGTTTCACCTCCACCCCGTTCGGGGAGCACTCTCAGGAGTAATGTCGCCTTTGATCATCGCAAACTTCCCATGGAGGAATCCGATGCGACTTCCGCGCATCCTTGCGCCCCGCGTCACCGCGAGCGCTCACTGCGACCTGCCGTGCGGCGTCTACGACCCGGCTCAGGCCCGGATCGAGGCCGAGTCGGTCAAAATGATCTGCGAGAAGTACCAGGCGAACACCGACCCGGAGTTCCGCACCCGGGCGATCATCATCAAGGAGCAGCGCGCCGAGCTGGTCAAGCACCACCTCTGGGTGCTCTGGACCGACTACTTCAAGCCGCCGCACTTCGAGAAGTACCCGAACCTGCACACCCTCTTCAACGAGGCCACCAAGCTCGCCGGCGCCGGTGGCGTCAAGGGCAGCCTCGACCCGGCCACCGCCGACAAGCTGCTCGGGAAGATCGACGAGATCGCCAAGATCTTCTGGGAGACCAAGCAGGCGTGACCGCCGTGGTCACCCCGACGATCCGGCCGGCACGTCCCGAGGACGTGCCGGCCGTCGTCGCCATGGTGCACGATCTGGCGGAGTACGAGCGGGCCCCGGAGCAGTGTCACCTCACCACCGACCAGCTCACCTCGGCCCTCTTCGGGACCGCCCCGGCGCTCTTCGGCCACGTCGCCGTGGACGAGCACGACGCACCCCTCGGCTTCGCGCTGTGGTTCCTCAACTTCTCCACCTGGGCCGGTGTGCACGGCATCTACCTGGAGGACCTGTACGTCCGGCCGGCCGCGCGGGGCAGCGGGGCGGGTCGACTGCTGCTCGCGACGTTGGCCGACATCTGCGTACGACGCGGCTACCGACGGCTGGAGTGGTGGATGATCCACTGGAACCCCGCCGCCGGCTTCTACGCCTCGATCGGCGCGGAGCAGATGACCGACTGGGTCCCCTACCGGCTCAGCGGCGACGCGCTGCGGGAGCTGGCCGATCAGGCCAGCACCGCCGGCAGGCGTACGGACCACTGACCGGGTAGAGTCCCCGACCGGGGGGATGAGGCGTGACTCAACTGACTGGCCAACCAGTGACCGACGACGACGTGGTGCACCTCACGGTGCCTGCCGACGGCGGTTACCTCGGCGTGCTCCGCACCGCCACCGCCGGTCTCGCGGCCCGGTTGCAGTTCGCGCTGGACGAGATCGAGGATCTGCGCATCGCCGTCGACGAGGCGTGCGCGATGCTGCTGGCCATCGCCACCCGGGACGCCGAGCTGGAGTGCCGATTCGCCGTCACCGACGACGCGTTGACCATCGAGGTGACGGTGCCGACGGTGCGCGGCGCGATGCTGCCCGCCGAGTCGTCCTTCGCGTGGAAGGTGCTCACCGCGCTGACGAGTTCGGCGTCCGCCTCCGCCGCCGACGGTCGGGCCACGATCGCACTGCTCACCCGCCGCTCCGGCGGCTACTGACCGGCGCCCGCCGGCGGCCACTGACCGGCGCCCGCCGGCGGCCACTGACCGGCGCCCGCCGGCGGGTGTGTCCCTCGGGTCGGCGGCGCGCCGACACCCTCACTCGAAGCCGAGGGCGCGGGTCGTCGGCGGACTGACCAGCAGCCAGGCCACGCCCAGGCCGAGCACCATCAACGGCACGCCCAGCCAGCCCAGCCCAGCCTGGATCATGAACCACCCGATCGGCAGCAGCATGAGCTGGAGCACTATCGCGGGGGCCCGCGCGCCCGCCTGACGGCGCAGCAGCGCCCGGCCCAGCGCCCAGAGCGCCACCGCCGCCCCGATGGCGAACACCGTCACCAGCAGCGCGGCGAGCAGATCGGTGCGGGTGGCGGTGAGGTCGGCCCAGACCAGCCACACGGCGACCAGCCCGACGGCTGCCGCCTCCGCCCACAGCAGCCGGACGGCCCAGCGGAGCGTGACGGGAATCGGAGCCGAGTCGATGGTCACGCGCGCCACGATACCCGGGCCGGCGAGAGGTACAGTGCCGCCCATGCGGGCCGTCCTGGTGGTCAATCCGAAGGCCACCACCACCAGCGAACGCAGCCGGGACGTGCTCGTCCGGGCGCTGCGCAGCGAAGTCGACCTCAGCGTGCGCTACACCCGCCGACGCGGGCACGCCACCGCCCTGGCCCGGGAGGCCGCCGTGGAGGGGGTCGACGTTGTCGTCACCCTCGGTGGCGACGGCACGGTGAACGAGGTGGTGAACGGTCTGATGACGGCCGAGCTGCCGACCCGCTCCGACGACGCCCCGATGGCGGACCGGCTGCCCGCGCTGGCGACCGTCCCGGGCGGCTCCACGAACGTCTTCGCCCGCGCCGTGGGACTGCCCCGGGAGTGGCCGGAGGCCACCAGCATGATCCTGGAGGGGCTGCGGCTGGGTCGGAGCCGGACGGTGGGGCTCGGCCGCGCGGACGACCGCTACTTCACCTTCTGCGCCGGGTTCGGCCTGGACGCCGCGGTCATCCACCGGGTGGAGCAGGCCCGGCGCAAGGGTCGGGTGTCGACGCCGTCGCTCTACCTGCGCTCGATCATGAGCCAGTACTTCTTCGCCTCGGACCGGCGGCACCCGGCGATCGTTCTGGAGCGGCCGGGCGAGCCGGCGGAAGCCGAGCTGGCCACCGTCATCATCCAGAACACGGCGCCCTGGACGTACCTGGGTGACCGGGAGGTCAACCCGAACCCGAGCGCGTCGTTCGATCTCGGGCTGGACGTGCTGGCGTTACGTCAGCTCCGGGTGGCTAGCACAACACGGACAGTGACGCAGTTCCTGGGTCGGCAACCAAATCCGCGCGGGCGTCAGGTGTTACGACTCCATGACACAGCGGAGTTCACGCTGGTCTCCAACCGTCCGCAGGCGTTCCAGCTCGACGGCGACTATCTCGGCGAGCGGGAGAAAGTCAGATTCACCTCCGTTCCCGCCGCACTGAGAGTAATCTGCTAGGTCTCGGGTACTGCCCAAGGTCGACACGGTGGCCACAACGGGTCGGCACGGCCACCGCCACACCGAGGGGCAGGTGCCGGAAATGTCAGCAATGTCACGCGGACTGTACTATATTGATCCTCGACTGTGGCACGCCGGGTAACCAGGAAAGCACTGGAATCCGGACAAACGGGTTGTGGGCTTGCTCACCGCCCGGAGTTTTTCCGAGCGTCACCCTTGACATCACGAGAGTTCGTGAAAGTATTCACAAGCGAACTTGAGTTACCGGGACAACGCCTGGATATGCTCGACAGGTTGAGCTGTTCCAGCAGGTCCCCGGCGCTGAACGCCTGCTCACGCGCTGCCGAATGGACAGACGCTAACCGTCACCATCGGCATTGCGGATGCATATAGGAAAAGCACGACACGCAAAATTGCCACCCATCCAGAATGAGGAGTGTTGCCGCCATGGACTGGCGTCACCATGCTGTCTGCCGCGACGAGGACCCGGAGCTGTTCTTCCCGATCGGGACGTCCGGGCCGGCTCTCCTGCAGGTCGAGCAGGCCAAGGCCGTCTGCAGGCGCTGCTCCGTGACCGACCAGTGCCTGCAGTGGGCACTCGAGTCCGGTCAGGACGCGGGCGTCTGGGGCGGAATGAGCGAGGAGGAGCGGCGCGCCGTCAAGCGACGCGGCGGCCTCCGGGTGCTGCGCGCTCACTCCGCCTGATCCCCAACGACACAGCCGAACGCCCCGGTGGGTCCGCCCGCCGGGGCGTTCCGCTGTCCGGCGCCGGCACGGGTCACCCCGCTGCGTCGTCCACCCGACGCAGCACCAGGTCCACCAACTCGGGCGCGTCGGTCAGCGGCCCGGCCACCGCCACCGCGCCCGCCGACCGGGCCGCCTCGGCCACCGCGTCGTGGAAGAGACCCGGCGCCAGGAAGTACGCGGACACCGCGACCCGGCGCGCGCCGGCCGCCCGCAGCCGGGTCACCGCCACACCGGCCGCCGGAGGCGCCGCCGAGGCGTACGACACGCGGCAGGGCACCCCGAGCTGCACGCCGAGCGCGTCGGCCACCCGGCCCACCGAGCGGCGCGCCCGCGCGTCCCGGGTGCCCGCGGCCGCCAGCACCAGCGCGTCGAAGCGGCCCGGCCGCGCCTCGTCGAGCCGACGGCGCAGCCCGGCCAGCAGCCCCGCGTCGGCGTCCCCCGCCGCCGGGCCGAGCACGTCGGTCACCCGTACGTCGAGCGCCGGCCCGCCCTGCGCGGCGGCGGCGACCGCCGCGGGGATGTCCACCCGACGGTGGTACGCGGCGGTCAGCAACAGCGGCACCAGCACCGCCCGCCGGTGCCCGGCCATGGCCAGGTCGCGCAGCACCTCGGTCGGCCCCGGCTCGGTGTGGTCCAGCCAACTGGCATGGACCGGCGTGCCCGGCCGCGCCACCGACACGGCCCGGGCCAGCGCCCGGGTGGCGTCGGCCGCCCGTGGATCGCTGCTGCCGTGCGCGACGAGCACCACCGGGTCCGCCCCGCCGGCCGTGGCGGGGCCGGTGCGGGACGTGGCCGGGGAGGTCAGACGTGCAGCCCGCACTCGGTCTTCTCGAACATGGCCCACCGGCCGGCCCGGGCGTCCTCGCCGGCCTTCGTCCGACGGGTGCACGGCCAGCAGCCGATCGAGCCGTAACCCTGCTTGAACAGCTCGTTCACCGGCACGTTGAAGCGGGCGATGTACGCGTCCACGTCCCGCTGCGACCACGCCGCGATCGGGTTGACCTTGACCTTGCCGCGCCGGGCGTCGAACGTCACCACAGGGGTGTTGGCCCGGGTCGGCGACTCGTCCCGGCGCAGGCCGGCAGCCCAGGCGTCGTACCCGGTGAGCGCCCGCTCCAGCGGCTCCACCTTGCGCAGTTGGCAGCAGTCGTCCGGGGACTTGTTGAACAGCCGGGGGCCGTACTGGCCGTCCTGCTGGCCGACGGTGAGCCGGGGCCGGATCGACCGGACGTTCACCGGCAGCGTCCGGGCGACCTCGTCGCGCACCCGCAGCGTCTCCGGGAAGTGCAGGCCGGTGTCGAGGAAGACCACGTCGACCCCCGGCGCGACCCGGGACACCAGGTGCGCCAGCACGGCGTCGGCCATCGAGCTGGTGACGCAGAAGCGGTCACCGAACGTCTCCGCCGCCCAGCGGGCGATCTCCAGCGCCGGAGCGCCCTCCAGGTCGGCGGCGGCCTGCTCGGCCAGCGCGCGCAGCTCGTCCGGGCCGCGCCGGGAGGCGTCGGCGGGGGCCGGACCACCCGGGCCGACCAGGCGCAGGCTCGTGGCCGAGACGAGGCTCATCGGGTCACCGCCCGACTCAGCAGCCCGGTGAAGCGCACCGCGAAGACCCGGGCACAGGCGTGGCACTCCCAGGCGCCGTGGCCCGCCTCGTGCGGCCGGAGATCCTCCTCGCCGCAGTACGGGCAGTACAGAGGTGCCGCTCGGTTCTCGCTGCTCACCGCAGTTCCTCCTCGTCGACTCTGATCACCCAGTTGGCGAACGACTCGCCCTCGCTCCGGCCGGCCAGGTAGCGCAGGGCCAGCCGTTCCACGTACTCCGGAAGCTCCTCGGCGGTGGTCTTCAGGCCGCGCAGCTTGCGGCCGAAACCGGCGGTCTGCCCCTGGGCCATGCCCAGCCCACCGCCCAGGTGCACCTGGAAGCCCTCCACCTGCTGGCCGTCCGGTCCGACCACCAGCTGGCCCTTGAGCCCGATGTCGGCCACCTGGGTCCGCGCGCACGCGTTCGGGCAGCCGTTGATGTGGATCGAGATGTCCGCGTCGAAGTCGCGCAGCCGCTGCTCCAGCCGGGCCACCAGCTCCTCACCGCGCGCCTTGGTCTCGACGATGGCGAGCTTGCAGTACTCGATGCCGGTGCACGCCATGGTGCCGCGCCGCCAGGCCGACGGCCGGGCCTCCAGACCGATTTCACGCAGCGCGTCGACCAGCGACTCCGTCCGCTCCGACGGCACGTCGAGCACCAGCAGCTTCTGGTACGGCGTGAGCCGCACCCGGTCGCTGCCGTGCGCCTCGACCACGTCGGCGAGCTGGCTGAGCTGCACCCCGGAGACCCGGCCGACCACCGGGGCGGCGCCCACGTAGTGCCGCCCGTCGGCCTGCTCGTGCACGCCCACGTGGTCGATCGGCTTCGCCGGCAGGGTGGGCGCCGGGCCGTCGAGCAGCGTCCGGCCGAGGTACTCCTTCTCCAGGACCTCGCGGAAGCGCTCGATGCCCCAGTCGGCCACCAGGAACTTCAGCCGGGCCCGGTTGCGCAGCCGGCGGTAGCCGTAGTCGCGGAAGATCCCGACCACCCCGGCCCACACGTCCGGCACCTCGGCCAGCGGCACCCAGACACCGAGACGCTTGGCGAGCATCGGGTTGGTGGAGAGGCCACCGCCGACCCAGACGTCGAAGCCGGGACCGTGCTCGGGGTGGTCGACACCGAGGAACGCGACGTCGTTCGACTCGTACGGGGTGTCCACCAGCCAGGAGATGGACGTCTTGAACTTACGGGGCAGGTTGGAGAACTGCTTGTCGCCGACGTACCGGGAGACGATCTCGTCGATCGCCGGCGTCGGGTCCAGGACCTCGTCCCGGGCCACCCCGGCGACCGGGCTGCCCAGCACGATGCGCGGGCAGTCGCCGCACGCCTCGGTGGTCTGCAGACCGACCGACTCCAGCCGGCGCCAGATCTCCGGCATGTCCTCGACCCGGATCCAGTGGTACTGGATGTTCTGCCGGTCGGTGATGTCGGCGGTGTCCCGGGCGAACTCCCGGGAGATGTCCGCGATCACCCGTAGCTGGGCCAGGCTGAGCTGGCCACCGTCGATGCGGACCCGGAGCATGAAGAACTCGTCCTCCAGCTCGTGCGGCTCCAACACGGCCGTACGCCCACCGTCGATGCCCGCCTTGCGCTGGGTGTAGAGGCCCCACCAGCGGAACCGGCCGCGCAGATCCTGCGGGTCGATCGAGGCGAAGCCCCGGTGCGCGTAGATGTTCTCGATGCGGGCCCGTACGTTGAGCGGATCGTCGTCCTTCTTGATCCGCTCGTTGGGGTTGAGCGGCTCACGGTGGCCGAGCGCCCACTGACCCTCGCCCCGTGGCCGACGCGCTGCCCGGGCCGGTCGGGCCGCGGGGTCGTCGGATCGGGCCGGGATGCTGCTGACCGCCATCGCGGCGTCCTCCGTTGTCTGCGGTGCCTCTGGCGTGCGGGGCGCGGCGGCCGGCCCGCGGCGAGCGGGCGGGACAACGGTGTCTGGGACAGCCGGCGCGGAGCGCGCCCGAGACGGATTGGTCGGGCGTCGTCAGTTGGCCGGACAGATCGCGCTGCGCACGCGGCCGTAATCAACGTGGCGTCGAGCCACGAAGCGGCGGACGACTGCGGCGGTCATGCGCCCATGCTGCCACACCCCACAGGGACCGGCCAATGTCCGCGTGCGGCATCCCACATCACGGGCCAGCCCTCCGCACGTCCCCTACCCCCGGCCCTGATCCCCGATCCTGGTCCCCCGCCCCCGCCCCGGCCCAGGGCCCCCGGCCCACGCGATCTTGCACTTCTTGTCGCGACATATAGGGCAGTGCACCCATACCGACGACTGAAACTGCAAGATCGCGGGTGGGGTTCGGGTGGGGTTCGGGTGGGGTGGGGGTGGGTGGTTTGCGGGGTGGGCCCGGGAGGGCTGAGGGCGTGGCAGGCTCGGGCCGTGGGGGGAATGTCCGAGAAGTCGACCCGGGTGCTTCGGCGTCCGCCGGTCTGGCTTCCTCCGGCGCTGCTCACCCTGGCGGTGACGCTGACCGGCCTGGACTCGGCGCAGCTCTGGCGGGACGAGCTGGCGACCTGGAGCGCGGCCACCCGGTCGCCCGGCGAGCTGGCCAGGCTGGCCGGCACCATCGATGCCGCCACCGGGCCGTACTACCTGCTCATGCACGGCTGGACCACTGTCGCCGGGGACTCCACAGTCGCCCTGCGGCTGCCGGCCGTGCTGGCGATGGCGGTGGCCGCCGGGCTGCTCGCCGTACTCGGCGGGTGGCTCGTCGACCGGCGCTGCGGTCTCTTCGCCGGGCTGCTGTTCGCGGTGCTCCCCGGCACCTCCCGGTACGGGCAGGAGGCCCGCCCGTACGCCCTGGCCACGATGCTCGCTGTCCTCGCCACGGTGCTCCTGGTGGCCGCGCTGCGGCGGCCGAGCTGGGCCCGCTGGACCGGGTACGCGGTCGCCGTCACCGCGCTCGGGCTCATCCACCTGATCGCGCTCACCCTGCTCGTCGTACACGCGCTCGTGGTTGTGGTGACCTGGTGGCGCGGCCCGGCGGCGGCCGGCGTCGCCGCACCGGCTGCTCCCGGGGCCGCCCGGGACGGCCGGATGTGGCGGTGGGTGGTCGCGGTGGTGCCGGTCGCGGTACTGGTGGGTCCGCTGCTGATCGAGGCCCGGACACAGCGGTCCCGGCAGTTGAACTGGGTCCACCTGGCCCGGCTGGACGACCTGAGCGCGCTGCCCGGCGGCGTGACGCAGAGCAGCGTGGTGGGCGGCCTGCTGGTCGGGGTCGCCGGCCTGGGCGCCGCCCGGCTCGGGCGGCGTGCGCTGCTGCCGGTGAGCGCGGTCCTGTTGCCCGTGCTGCTGCTCTTCGCGGTCGGCGCGGTCGTGCCGCTGTGGGTGCCCCGCTACCTGGTCTTCGTGGTGCCCTTCGCGTGTCTGCTGGCCGGCGCGGCGCTGGCCGCGGTGCCCGCGCGGGCCGCGCTCGTCGTGGTGGTCCTGGCCGGGCTGCTCGGCCTGCCCGACCAGGCCGCGCTGCGCCGGACCCACGAGTGGCCCCGCACCGCCCCGGTGGACTACGCGGGGGCGGCGCGGGTGATCGCCGAGGGTCAACGGCCCGGGGACGGCATCGTCTACTCGCCCCGACGCAGTTGGCTCTTCCTCGACCTCGGCATCGACTACCACCTGGCGGACCGACCGCGGGACGTGCTGGTCACCGAGGACGAGGACCGTCGGGGTGACCTGTGGGCGGCGGAGTGCCCCGACCCGGCGCGGTGCCTGACCGGCGCGGAACGGGTGTGGCTCGTCCTCTCCGGTCGGCACGGCGAACCGCTGCCAGCCGTGCCGGGAAAGAAGGGCGACGCGCTGCGCGAGGGCTTCACCGTCACCCAGGTCTGGCAGCGCCCCGGCCTGACCGTGGCCCTGCTGAATCGCCGCTCCGACCGCTGACCCGCCGTCCCGACTGGCCGGAGCGAGCCGGGCCGGGGGCGGGGGCGGGCCTCAGGGTTGCGCGCGCCCGTCGGGGGCGTTGCGGGCCAGCGGTACGGCGAGCACGGCCTCGGTGCCGCCGTTGGCGCCGGCGCGCAACTCGATGGTGCCGCGCAACTCCCCGGTGACCAGCGCGCGGACGATCTGCAGGCCGAGCCGGCTGCCACGTTCGGCGTCGAAGTCCGGAGGTAGGCCGCGCCCGTTGTCGGTGACCGAGACGTGCAGCATCTTGCGGAACCGGTGGGCCGAGACCACCACCTCGGGCCGCTCCGACGGGTCGACCTCGGCGACGGCGGCCGGCACCATGCCGGAGGCGGCGGGCACCGGGGCCTCGTCGGCCTCCTCGGCCGGCGGGAAGCCGTGCTCCACAGCGTTGAGCAGCAACTCGTTCAGGACCATCACCAGCGAGGTGGCGATCTCCGCCGGCAGCACACCGAAGCTGCCCCGGCGGCGCATGCCGACGCTCACCTCGGTCACCGCGACCTCGGTCGCCGCGCTGGCCACCCGGTCGACGATGCCGTCGAACTCGACAGCCTCGTCGCTGGACATCGAAAGCGTCTCGTGCACCAGGGCGATCGAGGCGACCCGGCGGACCGACTCCTCCAACGCGACCCGCGCCTCCGGCATCGCCACCCGGCGGGCCTGCAACCGCAGCAGCGCGGCGACCGTCTGGAGGTTGTTCTTCACCCGGTGGTGGATCTCCCGGATGGTGGCGTCCTTGGTGATCAGCGCCCGGTCCCGGCGACGGACCTCGGTGATGTCCCGCACCAGCACCAACGCGCCGATCGGCACGCCGGCCGGCATCAGCGGCAGCGCCCGGGTGAGCATGGTGGCCCCCCGGGCGTCGATCTCCCGTCGCGGCGGCCCCTCGCCGCGCAACGCGGCCAGGATGCCGTTCGCCGCCTCGGTGCCCTCCAACGGGTCACCGGCCAGCCGGCGGTGCAGCCCGGCCAGGTCCTCGCCCACCAGGTGCGAGACGTAGCCCAGGCGGCGGTACGCGGACTGGGCGTTCGGGCTGGCGTAGGTGACCTTGCCGCCGGCGTCGAGCCGCACCAGGCCGTCGCCGACCCGGGGCGCGGACGTGGTCTCGCCCGGATGACGCGGCGGCGGGAAGGTGCCGTCCGCGATCATCTGCGCCAGGTCGTCGGCGGTGGTCAGGTAGTTCAACTCCAGCTGGCTGGGGGTACGGGCGGTGGAGAGGTTGGTGTCCCGTCCCACCACGGCGATCACCTCACCGGCCTCCCCCTCGGCGGTGCGCAGCCGGACCGGGATCGCCTCGTGCCGGGCCGGCACGTCGCCGTACCAGACCGGGTCGCCCTCCCGCCAGATCCGGCCCTGGGAGTACGCCACCCCGAGGTGGGCCACCTCCGACCCGCCGACGATCCGGCCCACCTGGTCGTCCTGGTAGGCGGTGGGCGCGGTGGTCGGGCGGACCTGGGCGACGCAGAGGAACGTGCCGTCGGCGTCGACGGGCACCCAGAGCAGCAGGTCAGCGAAGGACAGGTCGGAGAGCAACTGCCAGTCGCCGGCGATCCGGTGCAGGTGGTCGATGTCGGCCGGACGGAGGTGGGTGTGCTCCTCGGCGAGGTCGCGCAGCGTGGACACGGTGACCAGGGTGCCACGCCGCGCCTCACATCGTCGCGGTGACCTTCTTCAGGCCGCGCGGCGCGTCCGGGTCCTCACCCCGGGTCAGCGCCAGGGCCAGGGCCAACCGCTGCAACGGCAGGATGTCCAGCAGTGGGGCGTACCGCTCGTCGACCTCGGGCACGGCCAGCCGGGTCGCGCCCGGCACGTCGGCGGAGCCGACCACGACGACATCGGCGCGACGTTCACCGAGGCGGGGCAACACCTCGCCCATCGAACGCCCGCCGGGACCGGAGCCGACGACCGCGAGCACCGGGACCTCCGGGTCGGTCATCGCCAGCGGGCCGTGCAGCAGGTCGGCGCCCGAGAAGGCGAGGGCCGGCAGGTAGGAGGTCTCCATCAGTTTCAGCGCTGCCTCGCGGGCGGTCGGGTACGCGTACCCCCGACCGGTGGTGACCAGTTGGCGGGCGAACCGGTAGCGCGGCGCGAGCTGCGCAGGGGTGCCGTCGGTCAGGGTGCGGGCGGCCAGGTCGGGGAGCGCGTCGAGAGCCTTCCGCTCGGCGGCCGGGAGCACGCCGTCGCCGGCCCGGACCCCCTCCACCAGCATCAACAGGGCGAGCAGCTCGGCCGTGTAGGTCTTTGTCGCGGCCACCGCCCGCTCGTGCCCGGCGGCGATGTCGACGCTCAGCTCGGCCGCCTCGACGAGCGGCGAGTCGGGCGCGTTGGTCACCGCGAGGGTCAGCGCCCCGGACGCGCGGGCGGCGCGCAGCACCTCGGTCAGGTCGGGTGAGCCGCCGCTCTGGCTGACGCCGACGACGAGCGCGTCGGACAGGTCGGGGCGGGCCCCGAAGAGGGTGACCACGCTGGGCGAGGCGAGCCCGGCGGGCAGGCCGAGCCGGATCTCGGTCAGGTACGCCCCGTAGAGCGCCGCGTGGTCGGAGGTGCCCCGGGCGGTGAAGACCACGTGCCGTGGGCGGCGCTCGGCGATGACCGCCGCCACCCGGGCGATCTCGGTGGCGCTGGCCGTGGCGAGCAGGCGCGCGTAGCCGGCCGGCTGCTCGTCGATGTCGGCGGCCATGCCAGCCCCTGCGCGTGTCACTGCCACTCCCCTCTCTGCGCGGTTGCCGCGCGAATCTTGCTCAGTCTTGCATTTTTCCATCCCGTACAGCAATTGAACGAGCAGAAGTGCGCAGTAGCTCACCTGGTGATCTCAATATCAACTACGCTGGACGCGGCCGCACCCGGTCCAACCCGTGACGAGAGGACGACGTGCCCGACGGAACGGACGACTCCGCGCTCTCGGCGACCGAGGAGCTGGCGCTGGCCCGGCTGGCCCTCGACGAGGGCGACCTGCACCACGCCGCCGGGCACCTCGCCGGCGCGTTGGCGCGGGCGCCCACCCTCCCGGAGGTCCACGAGACGCTGGCCCGGCTGGCCGCGACGGACGGCGGCGGCCTCGACCTCTTCCCGATCAACCACCACACCTTCGTCGGCGCCGTCGTCGCGCGGGCGCACCTCCTCGCCACCGCCGGCCGCCCCGCCGAAGGACTCGACCTACTGGCCGTGGCGACCGTCTACGCACCCGGCGCCCAGTGGGCCGGCGTGCCCTGGGTCACCGCGCCCGAACTCGCCGAACGACTCCCCCCGGAACACATCGCCCGCGTCCTCATGCAGGTCTGCGCCGCGCTGCCCGACCCGGTGCCGCGGGTCGGTCGGGCCGCGCTGATCCCGTACCTCACGCTCGCCCGCAACGCGGCCACCGTGCACCCCGAGCACGGCCTCCTGCTGGGCGCGGCGTCCGCGTTGGCCCGGCGTCTCGGCGAGGTCGAGCTGGCCGTCCGCTGGGCCTCCCGAGGGGTACGCGCACAGCCCTCGAAGATGGGCGAGGTGTGGCTCGGGTACGCGTACCGCAGCTCGGGCCGGACCCGCGACGGCCTGGCGGCCCTCGGTCGGGCCGTCGAGCTGGACCCCGACGACCTGGCGATCTACGCGGACATCGCGGGCACGCTCGCCGAGATCGGCCGGCTCGACGAGGCGCTGGAGTGGGCCGAGCGGGCCCTGGCGCGCGACCCCTCCTTCGACTGCGCGGTGCACACCGCCCACCGGGTACGCCACCTACGCGACGGCAACCTCGCCCACCTGGTCGCCCTCGCCGACTTCGTCCGCGACCATCCGGACGACAGCCACGAGCACGGCGACCTCGCCCAGTGCTGCCGGAGTCGACCCTGGCTCGGTCAACTGACCCCGGCCGGCGGCGCGCTCGTCGACGCGCTGCGGCAGGCGGTGGCCGACGACGACAACGGCCTGGGCGGCACGGTGAGCCTGGCCGCCCCCGCCCCGCCGAGCGCTGTCGTGACGGCGCTCGCCAACGCTCCCGGGCTGCGGATGGTTGTCGACGCGGTGCCGGAGCCGGACCCGCGCGAGCCACGCCGGGCGTCGGCCCGGCGGCTGTGGCACTACGCCGGGCAGATTCCCACGCCCGCGCTGCCGGCTCCCTCGCCCACCGCTGTCGAACGGGTCGGGCAGATCGCGCACCCGGCCTGGGCGCACCCGCCGGCGGCGTACGACGCGGCGGTGGGCCTGGCCGGCCTGGACGTGGCCGACCTGCTCGGCCTGCTGGTGCACCCACCGGCCGCGCCGGCCAACGCGGTGGGTCGACTGCTGGCCGCCCACGACCCGTCGGTCTGGGTCCGTGGCGTGCAGGTGTGGGCCTGCCTGGGGCTGCTGCACCACCGCACCGACGAGCCGTGGGAGGGGTCGACACGGCGGCGGGTGCTGCTCGACCTGATCTGGGGCGTCGAGGACTGGGTCACCGAGGCAGCGCTGTTCGCCCTGGTCACCGCCGCCTGGGTCGACCCCGAGGTCCGGCCGGACGTGGCGCGGGTGGTGGGCGAACGTCTCGCCGACGCGGCCGCCGTGGCACGGACCCGACCGGTCCCGATCATCGCCTCGCTGGCCCACCTGACGCTCGCCACGCCGGAGCTGGACCCGGGCACCGCGGCCCTGGCCGGCGAACTGCTCGACACCTACTCCCCGCGACTCCCCCGCCCCCGCAACCCACTGCGCCGCCTCTGGCAACGCCTAACCCGCCCCCGCAACCCCTAACCCCACCCCCTCCCCACCCCCCACCCCCCCGCGCCCCCTTCCCCGCGATCTTGCACTCGCTGTCGTCGATTCGCCGGGAAGGGGAGCTTTTGTCGACGCAGAAAGTGCAAGATCGCGCGGGTGGGGGGTGGGGTGCGGAGCGCGGGGGTGGGGGCGGGGCGGGGTGGGGGTTAGGCGACGGGGGCTTTGCCGAGGGCGGTCTCGGCCTCTTCCTCCGGGGTGGCCTGGGGCGGCGCGTCGTTCGCGGTGCGGAGCGGGATCTCCTTGATGAACCAGGCCAGCACCGGGATCACGACGGTGAAGAGCGCCGCCCAGAGGAAGACGTGCGAGATCGCGTCGGCGAGACCGCCGAGGACCAGCTCGCGCGCCTGGGCGGGCAGTTGCTTGAGCTTCGCCAGGTCCATCCCCGCGCCGGCCTCACCGCCGCCGCCGAAGGCCGACCCGGCGGCCGAGTCCGCCAACCGGTTGGCGAAGATCGCGCCGAACAGCGAGATGCCGAACGAGCCGCCGATCGACCGGAAGAAGGTCGCCGCGCCGCTGGCCGCGCCAAGGTCCTTCTGCTCCACGCTGTTCTGGGCGATCAGCATCGAGGTCTGCATGAGGAAGCCCATGCCGACGCCGAGCACGATCATGTAGAGCGACGACGTCAGCTTGCTGGTGTTGGTGTCCAGCATGGACAGCAGCACCATGCCGGCCGTCATGACCACGCCACCGACGATCGGGTATGCCCGGTACTTGCCGTTGCGGGTGATCGCCCGGCCGATGGCCAGCGAGACGACGAGCATGCCGAACATCAGGGGCAGCAGCAGCAGACCGCTGTTGGTCGCCGACGCCCCCTGCACGGTCTGCTGGTAGAGCGGCAGGAAGTTCATCGCGCCGAACATCGCGAAGCCGAGCATGAAACCGATCACCGAGATCAGCGCGAAGTTGCGGTTCGCGAACAGCGCCAACGGCAGGATCGGCTCCGGCACGCGCCGCTCCACCAGGCCGAACGCCAACAGCGCGAGCGCGGCCACCACCATCAGGCCGAGGATCTGCGGCGACGTCCAGTCGTACTCGTTGCCACCCCAGGTGGTGATGAGCACGATCGCGGTGATGCCGGCGGAGAGCAGCCCGGCGCCGAGCCAGTCGATCCGGTGCTCGGTGCGGTACTTCGGCAGGTGCATCGTGGTGATCAGCACCAGCAGCGCGACGCCGCCGAGCGGCAGGTTGACGTAGAACGCCCACCGCCAGGAGAGGTGGTCGGTGATGAAGCCACCGACCAGCGGGCCGGCGACCATGGCGATGGCCATGATGCCCGCCATCATGCCCTGGTAGCGCCCACGCTCGCGGGGCGGCACCAGGTCACCGATGATCGCCATCACGCCGACCATGAGGCCACCGGCGCCGAGGCCCTGCACGGCACGGAAGGCGATGAGCTGGACCATGCCGTCCTCCGGGCCGCCGAACATACCCGAGCCGGACATGCCGCAGAGGGCGGAGCCGACGATGAAGATGACGACCGAGGTCAGGAAGACCGACTTGCGGCCGTACAGGTCACCGAGCTTGCCCCAGATCGGGGTGGAGACCGTGGTGCCCAGGACGTACGCGGTGACCACCCAGGTGAAGTGGTTGAGGCCGCCGAACTCGCCGACGATCCGCGGTAGCGCGGTGCTGACGATCATGTTGTCGAGCATCGCGAGCATCATCGCGATCATCAGCCCGAACAGCACGACCCGGATGTTGTTGGGTCGCGTGCCGGCCTGGGTTGCCTGAGTCATAGGTAAGCTCCCCCCTAAGGATTGCCATACTTACTTGCCGCCCGGCTAGTAACCTTACTAGCCGCACGGTAAGTTGGATAGCGAACGACGGTCAAGCCAATTGGGGGGCGCGGGTGAGGGAGAGCACAGGCGGGACCCGGGAACGGATCAAGACCGTCGCGCTCGAGCTCTTTACCGAGCAGGGGTACGAGAAGACCTCGCTCCGGGAGATCGCCGAGCGCCTCAATGTCACGAAGGCCGCCCTCTACTACCACTTCAAGAGCAAGGACGACATCGTCGCCAGCTTCGTGGAGGACCGGCTGGAACGCATGGACGCGCTCGTCGCCTGGGCCGAGTCACAACCCTCGACCCTGGCCACCCGCCGCGAGCTGATCTCCCGGTACGCCGACACGATGTTCAGCGGCGACCAGCCGTCGGTGATGCGCTTCTTCGAGCAGAACCAGACCGCGCTCAAGAGCCTCGCGGCCGGTCAGAAGATGCGTGGGCGGATGATGGAGTTGGCCAACGCGCTCTGTCGGGGCGACGATTCCCCCGCCGCCCAACTGCGTGCCGCGCTGTCGCTCTTCGCGGTGCACACCAGCTGGTTCGCGGTCCGCGCGCCACACGTCAGCGACGACGAGCGCCGCAAGCTCGCCCTGGACGTGGCCGACGAACTGCTGGCCGCCATCGCGACCGAGCCCGGCGCCTGACCGGACGCCGCTCGCCGCCGGGCCGATGCACGCCCGCCGACGGGCCGATGCACGCCCGCCGCCGGGTCGGGTGACGCTCGGCGGCGCGCGTCGGGCGGCCCTCAACCGTGGGTCAGGTCCAGTCGCAGGCCGAGCAGGTTGACCCCCGCCACCGGCGACCAGTCCTTCTCCGGCACCCGGACGAAGCCACGCCGGGCGTAGAGCCGGTGCGCCGACTCGGCCATCCCGGCCCGGACGCAGATCACCAGCGCCGTGCACCCCAACCTGGTCGCCCGGTCGACACACGCCTCGACCAGCGCCACACCGACACCCCGCCCTTGCGCGCCCGGGTCGACAGCGAGCATCCGGAACTCGGCCTCGCCCGGCCCGGACAATTCGGCGTACCGGGTGCCGGGCAGCACGAACGTCACCGAGCCGAGCACGGCGCCGGTCACCTCGTCGACGGCGACGAGCACCTCGCCACTGGCGGCACGGCTCGACACGTCGGCCAACACCTCGCCGTACCCGTGCTCGCCCTTGAGTTGACCGTCCGCCTCGTAGGCGGCCACTGTCAGCCGGGCCACCGCCGGGAAGTCAGCCGGCTCGGCCGGACGGACCCGGAGTCCGGTCAAGCGATCACCGCGATCAGATCGCCGTCCTGCACGACGTCGCCCTCGTGCACCGCCAACTGCTGGAGCACACCGTCGGACTCGGCGACGACCGGGATCTCCATCTTCATCGACTCGAGGATCACCAGGGTGTCGCCCTCGGCCACCGTGTCGCCCGCCGTGGCCACGACCTTCCAGACGTTCGCCACCATCTCGGCGCGGATCTCCTCGGCCATGTCCGGGCCCTCCCTCTTCGCGATGTGTCTGCCGACGTATCCAATCATGCGTCCGTCGGTGGTGGGCGCGCAGCGGCACGGGCCGGAAGGCACGTCCGCCCTGCGGGCGGCGGCGGGTGCCGTCGGCACTACCATCAGCGGGTCGGACCCGACGCCGGACGGCCGGTGGGCGCACCGGCGCCGAGGTCGTGCGCAGGACGGCTCCGACCGATCACGAGGAGGTCAGCATGGCGAAGAAGGCTCGGAAGAAGAAGGCGCGCAAGAAGAGCGCCGCGAACCACGGCAAGCGCCCCAACTCCTGAACGCGTCGGCGGGTCCGTGGCCCGTCACCGCTCAGCCCGACCCGGCCGCGGCCGGGGACACCGGTGGCCCGGGTCGACACCGACCCGGGCCACCGTTCGTGCTCTGACAGACGCGCCGACGCTCAGTCGGCCAACTCGCGGGACTCGCTGGTCTCGAAGACCACCAGCTCGGTGAGCTTGACCCGCAGGCGCTCGCGCAGCTGGTCCGGGGCGGTCTCGTTGCCGCAGCAACGGGCCACCAGCGCCCGCACCTCCTGCTCCAGCCCGTACTCGCGCAGGCACGGCCCGCACTCGTCGAGGTGGTCGCGGATCAACGAGCGACGCTCGTCGGCGCACTCGAGATCCAGGTAGAGATACACCTCCGCGAGCACCTCGCGGCAGTCCGTCTCGTGCGGCTCCCCACAGCTCACGTCACACCTCCCGACCGGCAGCGGCGGCGGTCGAGCCCTTCGACGAGCGGGCGGCGCTGAAGCCCCGCTCCTCGGCGTATTGCTCGAGCAGCTTGCGCAGATTACGACGGCCCCGGTGCAGGCGCGACATCACGGTGCCGATCGGCGTGCCCATGATGTCCGCGACCTCCTTGTAGGAGAAGCCCTCGACATCGGTGAGGTAGACCGCCAGGCGGAACTCCTCCGGCAACTGCTGGAGGGCCTCCTTGACGTCGCTGTCCGGCAGCCGGTCCAGTGCCTCGGTCTCGGCCGAGCGCAACCCGCTGGAGGTGTGCGACTCGGCCTCGGCGAGCTGCCAGTCGGTGATCTCCTCGGTCGGCGCCTGGATCGGCTGGCGCTGCCGCTTACGGTAGGAGTTGATGTAGGTGTTGGTCAGGATCCGGTAGAGCCAGGCCTTCAGGTTCGTGCCCTGCTCGAACTGGTGGAAGGCCGCATAGGCCTTCAGGTAGGTCTCCTGGACCAGGTCCTCGGCATCCGCCGGGTTACGCGTCATCCGCAGCCCAGCAGCGTAGAGCTGATCGACGAATGGCATCGCGTCCCGTTCGAACCGGGCCCTGCGCTCGTCCGTCTTCTCGGTGGTCAACCGCACATCCCCTCGCGTCGGATGCTTTCCCGCCGAGGATACGCGCACGGACCTGGCCGCAGATTCACTTTCGGCCGGTGTGCCAGTGCTCACCGCGCCCACCCGGCCCGGGCCTGCCGTCACGGGCCATTCCGGAGCGTCCAGCAGCCGCTTCAGCTGCCGGGCGTCCCGTTCGTCCCGTTGCAGGCTTCGTGTCTCGGTTGGCACCGGTCACCCCCCTCGCAGAAAAGTCGTCCGGGGGTAGTAACGCGAGAGGACCGCTGGGGCATTCCGGCCGATCCTCCCCCGTTCCTGGTCCCGACCCCGACGGCGGTCGGCGCTGGGACCAGGAAGGGCCTGGGAGGACTGGCGCCACGACTCCGTTCGGGCCGGCGGCACCACCGGATGCAACGACCCGTCCCGGGCAGCGGAAACGGTCGCGTGGGCGTGCCGGCCCCGGAGGGTCAGTCGGCCGTCCAGCCCTGGGCCGCCAGCCACTCCCGGACGGCCGCCCCGGTGCCGGTCGGATCTCTGCGCAGGTCGTGCGTCTCACCCGGACGCGACACCACCCGCACGGTCGGCCCCGGCTCCGGGGTGCCGAACGGGTCCCGGTCGCCGTTGACCACGAGCGTGGGCAGGCCGGTGTCCAGTTCGGCGGCGCGCGAGCGCTCCGGCCGCCCGGGTGGGTGCAGCGGGAAGGCCAACGCCACCACCCCGGCCGCGCCCACCGTGCGGGCCGTCCGGCAGGCAACCCGCGCGCCACTCGAGCGACCGCCGACGACAGTCGTGGGCACGTCTGTGTGCCGCGCCCGCAGCACGGCGAGCACCGCCGCCCAGGACTCGTCGAGGTGACCCGCCGGTGCCGGCGCGCGCCGACCGGCGACCCGGTAGGGCTGGGTCACCCGGACCACCACCAGACCGGCCGCGACCGCGGCGTCGCGTACCGCGAGCAGGTCGGGGGCGTCCACGCTGCCGCCCGCACCGTGCCCGAGGACGAGCAGCGCGGTGGCCGGGCGGCCCGGCAGGTCGGTGTCGATCCGCGCGGGCCCGCGCGGGGTGTCGATCTCGTCGGCTGGCACCGACCCATTCTGCGCCGCCGGAAGGGTGCCGGGCGCGGACCCGCCGCCGGTCAGCTCAGCGGAACCAGGGCGAGCAGTCGGTCGCGGACCGGCGGGCCGGCGTCGTCGACGGCGTCCGGGTCCGGATCGACCTCGCCGCGCCACGCCACGAGCATCGCCCGGCGTTCGCGCGGCGTGGTGCCGCCCCACACGCCGTGACAGTCGCCGACGTCGAGCGCCCAGGCCAGGCAGGACCCCTGCACGTCACAACTGCGGCACAGCGCGACGGCGGCGTCCGCCGGCTCGTTCGGCGCGGGAAAGAACGTCTCCGGATCGACGCTCTGACAGGTGCCTCTGGTGCGCCACGCGTCGTCCTGGCGCCGTTCCCGCAAGGCCCGCAGCAGTCGCGGATCCCGCCGCGCCGCCGCCACCTCGTGCGGGCGCGGCATACGTGCCCGTGTCATCCACCCACCTCCCCCGTGGGACCGGCAAGATCCGTGAATGCCGTCCGCCCCGTGCGAATCGACAGCCACTACCGGCGCTGTGTTCTATCGCACTTCACGACATCGGGACAAGGGTCTGCCAGGAACACGACCGAACGGTCGGGCGACGAATCGCGCGGAACCCTCACAAATCGGCGCCTGACGATGGGGTGAACCTCAGAACAGGGTCACTTCCTGCGGCGCCACCGCCACCCGGGCGGTCAGCTCCGGCCCGTCGTTGCGAACGTCGCCCACCGCGGCACCCACCGGGCGGATCTCCAACCCGGCCAACTGCTCCGCCGACGCCGGCGTCAGCAGCCGTTCCGGCTCGTCGGTCGGCGCCAACCACGACGACCACCCCTCGGCCGGCAGCAGCACCGGCATCCGGTCGTGCACCTCGCTCAGCTCGCCGCGCGCCGCCGTGGTCAGCACGCTGAAGGTGAGTCGGCTGTCGACGCCGGACTTCCAGACCGACCAGATGCCGGCCAGGGCGAGCACCGAGCCGTCGCGCGGGGTCATGAAGTACGCCTGCCGACCCCCGTCCGGCCGGCGAACCCACTCGTACCAGCCGTCGGCCGGCACCAGGCAGCGGCGGTGGGCGAACGACGACGCGTACGCCCGGCTGGTGGCCACGGTCTCCGCCCGCGCGTTGATCATGCGGGCGGCGCCGGCGGCCGACCGCGACCAGTGCGGCAGCAGGCCCCACCGACCCACGGCGAGGCTGCGGTGCCCCTCCGGGGTGAGCCGCACCAGAGGCACCGGGTCGGTCGGCGCGACGTTGTGGTCCGGCCGGACCGCGCCGTCGGTGTCGTCGGACGACTCGAACAGCGCGCTCAGCTCGCCGGAGCTTCGGGTCGTCGCGTACCTGCCGCACATGGGGCACACGCTAACGCGTCGGAGGCCCCGTCGGCTGTCCCGCCAACCGGGAGTACGAACGCCGGGCTCCACCGCCCACCCCCGGCACGGCAGAATGTAACCGTGGGGAACCTGACCGCGACCCGGCCGCCACAGCCGTGGACCGCACCGACCGCATCCGACCCGGTGGCGGCGACGCTGCGCCTGCCCGGTTCCAAATCGATGACCAACCGCGCCCTGGTGCTCAGCGCGCTGGCCGCCGGCCCGTCGACGCTGGCCCGGCCACTGCGCGCCCGCGACACCGAGCTGATGGCCGCCGGCCTGCGGGCGATGGGCGCGCACGTGTCGATCAGTGACGACGAGCGTTGGCTGATCCGGCCGCACCCGCTGGTCGGGCCCGCGCACGTCGACGTGGGGCTGGCCGGCACCGTGATGCGGTTCGTGCCGCCGGTGGCGGGCCTGG
This sequence comes from Micromonospora sp. WMMD1120, assembly GCF_029626235.1. NCBI lineage: Bacteria > Bacillati > Actinomycetota > Actinomycetes > Micromonosporales > Micromonosporaceae > Micromonospora > Micromonospora sp. WMMD1120. The sequence goes on from NZ_JARUBO010000005.1 coordinate 965,679, forward strand.
CCGACGGGCAGGTCACCTTCGACGGCGACCCCTACGCGCGCACCCGGCCGCTCGGCCCGCTCGTCGAGGCGCTGCGCTCACTGGGTGTCCGGATCGACATCACCGGCACGGGCAGCCTCCCGCTGACCGTGCTCGGCACCGGCCGGGTCAGCGGGGGCGAGGTGGTGATCGACGCGTCCGCCTCCAGCCAGCTCGTCTCCGGGCTGCTGCTGGCCGCCCCGCGCTTCGACCGGGGCGTCGTGGTGCGCCACGTCGGCCCGCCGGTGCCGTCCGCGCCGCACCTCCGGATGACGGTGCAGATGCTGCGGGCCGCCGGCGCGGCGGTCGACGACAGCACCCCCGACGTCTGGACCGTCGAGCCCGGCCCGCTCGCCGGGCGCGGCTGGGAGATCGAGCCGGACCTCTCCGGCGCCGTCCCGTTCTTCGCCGCCGCCCTGGTCACCGGCGGTGAGGTGACGTTGCAGGGTTGGCCGCGCAGCAGCGGTCAGCCGGTCGAGCAGCTCCGCTCGCTGCTCCAGCGGATGGGCGGCGAGGTCACGCTCTCCACCGACGGGCTCACCGTCCGGGGCACCGGCGTGGTGCACGGTCTGACCGCCGACCTGTCCGACGTCGGCGAGCTGACCCTCGTGCTGACCGCGCTGGCCATGCTCGCCGACTCGCCCTCGGTGTTCACCGGCGTCGGGCACATCCGTGGCCACGAGACCGACCGGCTCGCCGCCCTCGCCCGCGAGTTCGGCGGGCTCGGGGCGGACATCACCGAGACACCGGACGGGTTGGAGATCCGGCCTCGGCCGCTGCGCGGCGGGCTCTTCCGCACCTACCACGACCACCGGATGGCGCACGCCGCCGCGGTGGCCGGGCTCGCCGTACCGGGCATCGAGGTGGACGACGTGGGGTGTACCTCCAAGACGATGCCCGAGTTCCCGGCACTATGGTCAGCGATGGTGACCGGAAAGAGCTGACGCGAGGAGGGGCCCTGGCGAGGAAACCGCGGGAGTACGACGAGGACGACGTACGGGTCCGGCCCGGGAAGTCGTCGCGTCCGCGTACCCGCACCCGCCCGCGGCACGCCGACGCGGTGGACGGGTTTGTCATCGCCGTCGACCGGGGTCGCTACACCTGCGTGCTGTCCGGGGCCGAGCGCGGCGTGGTCGGCGCCGAGCTGCCCACCGTCACCGCGATGCGGGCCCGCGAGCTGGGCCGCAAGTCGGTGGTGGTCGGTGACCGGGTCAGCCTGGTCGGCGACACGTCCGGCGCGGAGGGGGCGCTCGCCCGGATCGTCCGGATCGCCGAGCGCCGCTCGGTGCTGCGCCGCACCGCCGACGACGACGAGACCACCGCCGAGGGTCGGCTGGAGCGGGTGGTGGTGGCCAACGCCGACCAGTTGGTGATCGTCAGCGCGCTGGCCGATCCGCCGCCGCGCACCGGGTTCATCGACCGTTGCCTGGTGGCCGCGTACGACGCGGACGTCGAGCCGCTGCTCTGCCTCACCAAGGCCGACCTGGCCGGGCCGGAGGAGGTGCTGGGCTACTACACCGAGCTGGAGCTGCCGTACGTGCTCAACCGCCCCGACTCCGACCTCGACGCGCTCCGCGCGCTGTTGAGCGGCAAGGTCTCGGTGTTGGTCGGGCACTCCGGGGTGGGTAAGTCGACACTGGTCAACCGCCTGGTTCCGGACGCGGCCCGCGCGGTCGGCGTGGTCAGCGCGATCGGCCGGGGTCGACACACCTCCACCAGCGCCGTGGCGCTGCGCCTGCCCCCGGTGCCCGGCGTCGACACCGACCCGGGATGGATCATCGACACCCCCGGGATCCGCAGTTTCGGGCTCGCGCACGTGTCGGCCGACAGCCTGCTGCACGGCTTCCCCGACCTGGTGGAGGGCACCGTCGACTGCCCGCCGAACTGTCCGCACACCGCCGACGAGGCGGAGTGCGGGCTGGACGCCTGGGTCGCCGCCGGCAAGGCCGATCCGCGCCGGCTGGCCTCGTACCGCCGGTTGCTCGCCTCCCGGGCCGGCGAGGGCGACGCGCGCGGCGAGGGCGACCAGCGCGGGCCCGGCGAGGGTGACCGGCGCGGGCCCGACGAGTGAGCCGACCGGCGTCGGCTAGGTTGCCGGCATGACCGGGTACGCCGACGACCTCGCCCTCGCCCACCTGCTCGCCGACCGGGCCGACGCCATCGCCAACGCGCGGTTCCGCGCGCTCGACCTGCGCGTCGAGGCGAAGCCCGACCTCACCCCGGTGTCCGATGCGGACACCGCGGTGGAGCGGGAGATCCGCGCCCTGCTGACCGAGCACCGGCCGGCGGACGGGGTCCTCGGCGAGGAGTACGGCGCGCGGCCGTCGACCGACCCGGACGGCCGGCGGTGGATCATCGATCCGATCGACGGCACCAAGAACTTCGTCCGTGGCGTGCCGGTCTGGGCCACCCTGATCGCGCTCTACGACGGCGACCGGCCGGCGGTCGGCGTGGTGTCCGCACCGGCGCTGGGCCGGCGGTGGTGGGCCAGCGCGGGCGCGGGGGCGTACGCCGGTTCGGGCCCCGCCGACGGCGAGCGGATCGGCGTCTCCGCGGTAGGCCGGGTGGCGGACGCCAGCGTCTGCTACTCCTCGCTGACCGGGTGGGAACGCGCCGGGCGGCTCGACGCGATGCTGAACCTGCTGCGCGACGGGTGGCGCAGCCGGGCGTACGGCGACTTCTACGGTTACATGCTGCTGGCCGAGGGCGCACTGGACGTGATGGTGGAGCCGGAGTTGTCGCTCTGGGACGTGGCCGCGCTGGTGCCCGTCATCATCGAGGCGGGTGGCACGGTCACGGATCTGGACGGTGCGCCGGCGCCGACCGGCGATCCGGGTACCGACAGCAGCGTGGTGGCCACCAACGGTGCCCTGCACGACGACATCCTCGCCCGCCTCAACTCGCCAGCCGCGCGCTGACCCTCGGCAACCTCTATCCTCGCCAGGTGGTCTCCTCCGGCTGGTGCTTCCTCGCGGCGATGATCGTCGCGTACGGCTTCGCCAACCTCCTCCAGTCGGTGGCCGCCGCCCGCACCACTGTGCACCACACCTTCGACCCGGGCCTGCTGCTGCGTCTCGCCGGGCACCGGACGTACCTGGTCGGCCTCGGCTGCCAGATCGGCGGCTTCGTGCTCGCGTTCCTGGCCCGGCGGGACCTGCCGCTGTTCCTCGTGCAGGCGAGCGTGGCCGCCGGGCTGGGAGTGACCGCCATCCTCGGCGTGCTGGTGCTCAAGTGGCGACTCCCGGCGGCGGAGGTCGTGCTGCTGGGCCTGCTCTTCGCGGGCATCACCGCGCTGGTGCTGTCCGCCCGGCCGGCACCGTCCCGGCAGCTCGGCACCGCCGGCGCGATCGCTCTGCTGGTGGCGCTCGGCGGCATCGCGGCGCTCGGCTTCTTCGCCGTCCGACTGCACGGCGCGCCCGGGTCGGTGGCCCTCGGCTCGCTGGCCGGTCTGGCGTTCAGCTCGGCCGCTGTCGCCGCGCGACCACTGGCGTCCGCGCCGTCCGCCGAGGCGTTCCTCGCCGACCCACTGTTCTTCCTGCTGATCGCCCATTCGGTCGTCGGGCAACTGCTGCTCGGCCTGGCCATGCAACGCGGCTCGACGACGGCCGCGGTCGCCGCGATGGACGCCGCCGGCGCGGTGCCCGCCGCGATCGTCGGTCTGCTTCTGCTCAACGACAAGATCTGGCCGGGGCGGGAGTGGCTGGCCGCGGCCGGTTTCCTGGTCACCCTGGCCGCCGTGATCGGGCTTACCCGGTACGCCGAACCGCAGCAGCAGCGCGCGGTGGCGCACCGTCGGGACCGCACGATGGTCGGTGCGGGCCGACCCGGCTGAGTCGGACCCGCCCCGCTCCGTCAGGCCTCGACCGGCTTGCGGCGGCTCACCACCCGCTCGTAGAGACGCTCCAACGCGCCTGCGGTGCGTTCCCAGGTGTAGCTGCTGCGCACCCGGTCCACGGCGGCGTGCCCGTACGCGAACCGGCCGGCGTTGTCGGCGAGCAACCGGCGCAGCGAGATGCCGAGCGCCCGGACGTCACCGGGAGGCACCAGGCGGCCGGTGACCTCGTCGACGACGGCGTCGGCCAGGCCGCCCATCGCGTAGCCGATCACCGGCACGCCGCACGCCATGGCCTCCAGCGAGACCCGCCCCGCCGAGGAGTAGTGCGGTGTGCAGGCCACCACGTCCGCCGACCGGTACCAGGTGGCCATCTGGTCGTGGGGCACCGCGCCGACGAGCCGTACCTGGTCGGCGACGCCCACCTGCTCGGCGAGCTGGCGCAGCCGTCGGGCCTCGGCATGGTTGGCGAGTTGGCTGGTCGGCGGCCCACCGGCGATCACCAGTTCGGCGTCGCCGACCAGTCGCATCGCCCGGATCAGGTCCTCCTGCCCGTGCCCGGCGGCGAGCGAGCCCACCGACAGGATGCGGGACCGTTGCTCGCGGGGTGCCGCCTCGCCGTCGGGGTGGAACTGCGCGGTGTCCACCCCCGCCGGCACCAGCGCGACTGAGCTGCGCTGCAGGCCCATCCGGGTCAGCTCGTCGACCTCGTCGTTCGACTGGGCGACGGCGATGTCCACCGCCCGGGTCAGGGCCCGCTCCAGCGTGATCCGTGCCCCCGGACCGTCGTAGTGGCCGCCGAGGTGGCGCAGTTGCTCGACGCCGAGCGAGTGGAACGTCTGCACCACCGGGATGTCGGTCTCCCGTACGGCGTGCGCGGCGGCCAGGCCACCCAGCCAGTAGTGCCCGTGCACCACCTCGGGCCGCCAGGCGCCCGACCACTCGTCGGCGAGCCAGCGGCCCACCTCGGTCACGAACGGGATCAGCTCCGCGGTGGGCAGGACCGTGGGTGGGCCGGCGGGCACCCGGTGCACCTGGTAACCGTCGACGGTTGCGGTGGCCGGCAGCTCCGGATCGTCCCGGCGCTCGTAGAGCCGTACGTCGTGGCCTCGTTCGGCCAGCTCGGCGGCGACCCGCGCGATGTGCTGTCGGGTGCCGACCGGTGGTCCGTCAGCGTGGCGGTACGAACTGGCGTGCGCGCAGACGAGGCCGACGCGCATGGGTCACCTCCCTGCGATCTTTGCTCGGTGGTGGTCCTCCCGGTCAGAGCGTCCCATTAACCCCACGGGCGGGAGCCGAAACCTGGCAGATCAGGAAGAGTCCCCGCGAGTGCCACCGACCCTTGCGCCACGGCAAGCACACGGGTCCCGTCGACCCGCCGTTCGACGAAGATCGACAAGCGCCAGGTGGTATGACCAGGCCCGAGCCGGGGTACCGCCCAGAAATGCCGCTGACCCGCAGCCTCGACGATTCGACAGTGGTGATCACCGGCGCGTCCAGCGGGATCGGCATAGCCACCGCATACGCGCTGGCCCGTCGGGGCGCCGCTGTCGTGCTGGCCGCGCGCACCGAGCCGGCCCTGGAGCAGGTCGCCCAACGCTGTCAGAAGCTGGGCGGACGGGCGCTGGTGGTGCCGACCGACGTGACCGACCTGGAGTCGGTGCGCCGGCTGGCCGAGCAGGCTGCGGCCGAGTTCGGCCGGATCGACGCCTGGGTGAACAACGCGGCGGTGAGCGCTGTCGGCCTGTTCGACGAGATCCCCGTCGCCGAGTTCCGGCGGGTGCTGGAGGTCAACCTGCTCGGCACCGTGCACGGCATCAAGGCGGCCCTGCCCTATCTCGACGCGGCCGGCGGCGGAGTGCTGGTCAACAACGCCTCGGTGCTCGCCGAGGTGGCGATGCCGTACCAGTCCGCGTACAACGCCAGCAAGCACGGCATCCGTGGGCTCGCCGACACGGTCCGCCAGGAGTTGCGGGTCACCGGTCGCGGCCGGATCTCGGTCTGCACCGTCCTGCCGGCCACCATCGACACCCCGTTCTTCCGGCACACGGCGAACCACACCGGCCGGGAACTGGTGCCACCGCCTCCGGTCTACCCGCCGGACATCGTCGCCGAGACCATCGTGCGGCTGCTCCGCCGGCCCCGCCGCGAGGCGTACGCCGGGGGCGCCGCCCGGCTGCTCGGCGTCCAGTGGCGGCTGGCGCCCGCCCTGGTGGAACGCACCCTCGGCTGGTACGCCAACCGCACCCAGTTCGGTCCTGGCGTACGGATGGACACCACCGGCAACGTCTTCGACGCCGACGCCACGGCCCGCCCGGACGGCCGCTGGAACGGCCGGCGGCGGCAGTTGGTGCGGATGACCGCCGCCTTCGGTCTGGCCGCCGCCGGCACCGCGGTCGGCACCGTGGCGGCCATCAACCGCCGATCCCGGCCGGGCCGCTGATGGCCGGAGCCGATCGTCCGGATGCGCCCCCCGTCACCGGCTTGCACAATGGAACGATCATGGCCCGCTGCCTCCTGGAAACCGACGAATCGTCGGGGGCGCTCCGATTGACCGGTGTGCTCGACGCCTCCGCGGCCCCGGCGGTGCGCGGCGCGCTGTTGGCTCGACTCGGCGACCGGCCCGGTCCGGTGGTGGCCGACGTGACCGGTCTCCAGGTCGTCGACGGCGCGGGCTGGGACGTCTTCGCCGAGGTGCGCCGCGAGGTCGCCGACTGGCCCGCCGCGGATCTGCTGCTGTGCGACCGGGCCGTCGCCGCCCCGCAGCAGGGTGACCCGACCGCCGTCGTCCCTCAGCGCGGTGACCCGACCGCCGTCGCTGTCGAGGGCCCGGACGCCGCGTCGACCGGCGGGTCGACCCCGCCCGTTGTGGTGGCCGGCGTGCCGGTCTGGCCGACAGTGGACGACGCGCTGGCGGCGGTCGCGACGACCCCGCTGGCGGCGGTGCTCACCGCCGAGTTGTCCCCCACCGTGACGGCCGCCCGGCAGGCACGCGAGCTGGTCAGCGCCGGTTGTGAGCGCTGGGGCATGCCGGCGCTCGTCGACCCGGCGACGATCGCGGTCACCGAGATGGTCAACAACGTGGTGGCGCACGCCCGGACCCCGATGACGGTGCGCCTGGCTCCCCGCGACAGCACGCTGCACCTGGCGGTGCGCGACCACTCCGCGCAGCAGCCGACGTTCGCCGGGATGTCCCCGCCGACCCGGGCCGGCGGTCGGGGCCTGCTGCTGATCGACTCGGTGACGCGCCGCTGGGGCAGCACCGCCCTACCGGACGGCAAGGTCGTCTGGTGCGTGCTGCACCCGGACGACGAGGTCGCCGCGCTCGGCTGACGGCGCTTTCGGCCCCGGTGCCGGTTTCCGGCGGCGCTGTCGCCTCCGCTGCCGGTTTCCGGCGGCACGGGTGCGGGTGCTCCGGTTACGGCGGGAGGCCAGCGGGTAGTGCTCAGACATGCGCGACAACGAGTACCCGACCCCCGTGTCCGACACCGAGGCGCAGGGGCTGCCCGACACCGCCGATGACGACTCGACCGCCCACGACGACGTGCTCACCGGGCGCGAGGCGGACGGTCCGGACCCGGCCCAGCTCCCCGGCGACCGCACGCCGGTGGCGGTGGACCGGTTCGGGACGACAGCCGAGGAGCAGCTCGACGGTGAGTCGTTGGACTACAAGCTCGGCCGCGAGGTCTACGAGCGCCCGGCGGACGACCCGCTGGCCGGGACGATCGACCCGCGGATCGCGTTCGAGGCGGACAATCTGGAGGCCGCGGCGGAGGCCCAGCTGGACGCCGACGTGATGGACCCGGGCCCCACCTCGGACCCGAACTCGCCGGTCTCCCTCTACGACCACGGCCAGCTCGGCACGGTGGCCGACGCCACAGTGGGCAGACTGGTGGAGCCGGACGAGGGGTCGCACACCGACCAGGAGACCGACTCGGTGGCCTACGACGCCGGGTCCGCCGGTGGCGGGGCGACGGCCGAGGAGCTGGCCATCCACGAGACGGAGCCGCCGCGCTCGGTCTGACGGTTGTCAGTCGTCCAGGCCACGCTCGATGGCGTACCGGGTCAACTCGACCCGATTGTGCAGTTGCAGCTTGCCCAGGGTGTTCTGCACGTGGTTCTGCACGGTGCGGTGCGACAGCCCGAGCCGCTGCGCGATCTGCTTGTACGACATCCCCTTCGCCACCAGCCGCAGCACCTCCGTCTCCCGTTCGGTGAGTCGGGGCGTGGTGGCATCGGCATCGGCGGCCGGGCCGGTCCCCCGGGCCGGGCCGGCCGCCAGCCGCCGGTACTCGCCGAGCACCAGCCCGGCCAGGCCGGGGGTGAAGACCGCCTCACCGGCCGCCGTCCGGCGCACGGCATCGAGGAACTCGGCGGGCGCCGTGGACTTCACCAGGTAACCGGTGGCCCCCGCCTTCACCGCGTCCAGCACACTCTGGTGCTCCCCGCTGGCGCTGAGCATCAGCACGCGGACGTGCGGCAGCGCCGCGCGCAACCCCAGGATCACCTCGACGCCGGAGATGTCCGGCAGTTGCAGGTCCAGGACGACGACGTCGGGACGGGCGGCGGCGGCCACCCGCACGGCCTGCCGCCCCTCGCCGCTGGTCGCCACCACCTGGAACCCGGCCTCGGTCAGGTCCCGGGCCACGCCCTCGCGCCACATCGGATGGTCGTCGACGACCATCACCCGGGTCGGGGTCACCGCGCCGACCTCGGCACCGTCAACTCGACCTCGGTGCCCGTCTCGGGGGCGGACACGATCCGGACCGTCCCGCCCACGTCGGCCACCCGCCCGCGGATCGACTGCGCCACCCCGAGCCGGCCCTGCGCGGCGGCCTCGGCCAGCCGGCCCGCCGGAATGCCCGGCCCCTCGTCCCGGATCGACACGGTCACCGTCGTCCCCTCGTCCTCGATCAGCACCCAGGCCCGCCCACCGGCGTGCCGCCCCACGTTGTCCAGCGCCGCGCCGGTCGCGGCGGCCACCTCGCCGGCCACCCGTCGGGGCAGCGGCACCGGTGTGGCCGGCGCGGAGAGCGCCACCGCCGCCGAGGCGTACCGGCCGAGCAGGTCCCGTAGATCCACCGCGGCGGCCCCGGCGTCGTCCGGCGGGCCGCCCGGGGGTGGGTCGGCGCCGGCGATCAGCGCCCGCAGCGCCGCCTCCTGCTCGCCGGCCAGCCGGGCCAACTCGCCGGCCTCGCCGGGCAGGTCGGCGCCGCGTCGCTGTACCAGAGCCAGCACCTGGAGCACCGAGTCGTGGATGCCCCGGGCCAACCGCTCCCGCTCCCGGGTGGCGGCCTCCAGCTGCACGGCGCGTTGCAGCCGCTCCTCGGCGGTCGCCGCGAGCCGGGCCACGTGCCCGACCACCACTCCGGCGAGCAGCATCAGGATCACCCCGGTGAACGACGACTGGCTGATCCGCTCCCGGGTGGCCAGGTCCGCACCCGCGACCAGCAGCGCGGCGACCGTCCCGCCCCGGCGTCCGTGGGCGACGGCCCAGGCCAGCACCGGGCCGGCCATCCAGGCGACCCCCATTGTGGGTACGCCGGCGGCGAGCGCCGACCGCCCCACCACCCACGGGGTGGCCAGCACCACCGCCAACGCGACCCCGAGGTCGGCCAGCAGCAGGGGCCAGCGCCGCCAGGCCGGACGGGCGTACCCGACGGCGGTCAGCGCGGTCCAGGCGATCATCACCAGGATCAGGACCGCGACGGCGTACGGGTGGGCGTACCGGTCGGCGTCGCGCACCGCGAGCGCGCAGACGTACGCCAGGGAGGCCAGCCGGAAGACGGCGAGCGAACGCCACAGCGGCACCTCGAACCCACCTGGCGGCGACGGCATGGCGGTCAGGATGCCACAACGGGTCGGCGGCACGACGGGCACGAGTGCGGTTCGGGAAACCCTGACGTACGGTGGAAAAGCCGCGAAATCCCTCCACGATCCGCCGCCGGGACGGGCCCATGACGAACGCAAATCCGCACGCACCGCGTACGGTGGTGCCCATCGAACCTGCCCTCCTGATCGCTGACGCCTTTGACCAGGCCCAGGTGACCGAGATTCGTCACTCGGTCACCTCCTGCGCGTACGCCTCGGGCCTGAGCGGTCAACGGCTGGACGACTTCGTGCTCGCGATCAACGAGCTGATCACCAACGCGGTCCGGCACGGCGGCGGGCGCGGCTGGCTCCGGCTCTGGCACAGGTCGGGCGCGCTGGTCTGCGAGGTCGCCGATCACGGTCGCGGAATCAGCCCGCAACGCCTGGGCGACCGCAGCCGTCCGGCCGCGCACACCGCCGGCGGCTGGGGTCTCTGGCTGGCCCGCGAGCTGACCGACGCCATGGAGGTCGTGACGGGCTCCGCCGGAACCACGGTCCGGATAACAACGAGCCTGCCCGGCCAACCCCCCGCGATCTTGCACTAACTGTCACGACGAAAACTGTCGTAACCGCCCAAAACGGAGACAGAAACTGCAAGATCGCGCGGGCGTGGGGGGCGGGCACAGCGCGGCGCGGTCTAGGCGAAGAGGGCGGAGACTGATTCGCCGTTGTGGATTCTGCGCATCGCCTCGGCCAGGGCGGGCGCCACCGAGAGCACCTGCAGGGCCGGCACCCGCTTGTCCGGCGGGATGGGCACCGTGTTGGTGCAGACGATCTCCAGGACGCCGTCCTGCGCGCTGAGCCGCTTCAGGGCGTCCCCGGAGAAGAGACCGTGCGTGCAGGCGAGCCGGATCGACCGCACGTGCAGACCCCGCAGGTGTTCCATCAGCTCGATCACGGTGCTGCCCTTGGCGATCTCGTCGTCGAGCACGATCACGTCCCGGTCGGCCACCTCACCGATCACCGCGCTGATCTTGACGAGGTCGTCGCTGAACCGCTGCTTCGCCCCGGCGGCGACAGGTGTGCCGAGCAGCCGGGCGAAGGCGGCGGCCTCCTTGGCGTTGCCCAGGTCGGGCGAGACCACGACGGTGTTGCTGAGGTCGTAGCGCCGGAAGTGGTTGGCCAGCTCCCGCAGCGCGTGCAGGTGGTCCACCGGCACGCTGAAGAAGCCGTGCACCTGCGGCGAGTGCAGCGTCAACGCCAGCACCCGGTCGGCGCCCGCCGAGGTGAGCAGGTCGGCGACGAGCCGGGCGCCGATCGAGATCCGCGGCGCGTCCTTCTTGTCGGACCGGGCGTACGCGTAGTGCGGCAGCACGACGGTGATCCGGCCGGCGGACGCGCCCCGGGCGGCGTCGATCATCAACAGCAGTTCGACCAGGTGCTCCTGCACCGGCGGCACCAGCGGTTGGATCAGGAAGACGTCCCGCTCCCGGCAGTTGGCCTGCAACTGCACCTCGAGACAGTCGTTGGCGAACCGGGAGACCCGCACCGGGTGCAGGGGCACCCCCAGGTGGGCACAGATCTCGGCGGCCAGGTCGGGATGGGCGGTTCCACTGAAAACGGCGATGTCGCGCACGTCCGCACATCGTAGGCGAAGCGGATGTCCCCTGTGACGCCTGTCGCACCGCGCCGCCGGTCCGGGTACGGTGCTGCCGTGACCCCCCAGTACGTCGCCGCCATCGACCAGGGCACCACGTCCTCCCGGTGCATCGTCTTCGACTCCGCCGGTGACCTGGTCGCCGTCGCCCAACGCGAGCACCGGCAGATCTTCCCCCGCCCCGGCTGGGTGGAGCACGACGCCGAGGAGATCTGGGACAACGTCCAGCAGGTGGTCGGCGACGCGTTGCGGGCCGCCGGCACCGACGCGTCCGGCCTGGCCGCCGTCGGCATCACCAACCAGCGGGAGACCACAGTGGTCTGGGACCGGGCCACCGGCCGCCCGGTGGCCAACGCCATCGTCTGGCAGGACACCCGCACCGGGCCGCTGCTGCGCGAGCTGGCCTCGGCGTACGGCGAGGAGCGGTTCCGGGCACGCACCGGCCTGCCGCTGGCCACCTACTTCGCCGGACCGAAGCTGCGCTGGCTGCTCGACTCCGTCGACGGCCTGCGCGAACGCGCCGAACGGGGCGAGGTCCTCTTCGGCACCATGGACAGTTGGCTGATCTGGAAGCTGACCGGCGCGCACGTCACCGACGTGACGAACGCCAGCCGGACCATGCTGATGGACCTCACCACCCTGGACTGGGCACCGGACCTGCTGGACGCGATGGGCGTGCCGGCGGCGATGCTGCCGGAGATCCGCTGCTCCGCCGAGGTGTACGGCACGGCCACCGGCGTGCTCGCCGGAGTGCCGGTGGCCAGCGCCCTCGGCGACCAGCAGGCCGCCCTGTTCGGCCAGACCTGCTTCCAGCCGGGCGAGGCGAAGTGCACCTACGGCACCGGCAGCTTCCTCCTGCTCAACACGGGCGCCAGCCCGGTCCCGTCCACGCACGGCCTGCTCACCACCGTCGCCTACAAGATCAAGGACCAACCTCCGGCGTACGCCCTGGAGGGGGCGATCGCGGTCACCGGCTCGCTGGTGCAGTGGCTGCGGGACAACCTCGGTCTGATCTCCAGCGCCGCCGAGGTGGAGGACCTGGCCCGCACCGTCGACGACAACGGCGGCTGCTACGTCGTGCCGGCGTTCTCCGGGTTGTTCGCCCCGCACTGGCGCAGCGACGCACGCGGGGTGATCGCCGGGCTGACCGGTTACATCACCAAGGGACACCTGGCGCGTGCGGTGCTGGAGGCGTCGGCGTGGCAGACCCGCGAGGTGGTCGACGCGATGAACGCCGACTCGGACGTGGCGCTGCGCCGGCTCCGGGTGGACGGCGGGATGACCGCCAACGCTCTGCTCATGCAGTTCCTGGCCGACGTGCTCGACGTTCCGGTGGTACGCCCCCGGATCACCGAGACCACCTGCCTGGGCGCCGCGTACGCGGCCGGGCTGGCGGTCGGCTTCTGGCCGGACCTGGCGAGCCTGCGCGCGCACTGGCGCGCGGACGCCCAGTGGGAGCCGAGCATGTCGCCGGAGCTGCGGGACCGGGAGCTCGGGCAGTGGCGCAAGGCGGTGCGGCGCACCCTCGACTGGGTGGAGTGACCCGCCACCCCGACGGCTACTCCCAGCGATTGCCGGTGAGCTTCTCGTAGACCTCGACGTAACGGGCCCGGGTCGCCTCGACCACCTCGGCCGGTACGTCCGGCGCCGGTGGCCGCTTGTCCCAGCCGCCGTCGGTGGCCCAGTCCCGCACGTACTGCTTGTCGTAGGAGAACTGGACCCGTCCCGGCTGGTACGACTCGGCCGGCCAGAACCGCGACGAGTCGGAGGTGAGCAGCTCGTCGGCGAGGACCAGCGTGCCGTCCGGGGCCCAGCCCAGCTCGATCTTGGTGTCCGCGATAAGGATGCCCCGGTCGGCGGCCAGCTCGGCGCCACGCCGGTAGATGTCGAGAGTGATCTGCCGCAGTCGCTCGGCGGTGTCCGCACCCACCTTGGCCACCACGTCGTCGTACGTGATCGGCTCGTCGTGCTCGCCGGCCGGCGCCTTGCTCGACGGCGTGAAGATCGGCTCGGGCAGGATCGACGCCTCGCCGAGCCCGCGGGGCAGTGGGACGCCGGACACGCCACCGGTCTGCTCGTACTCCCGCAGGCCGCCGCCGGTCAGGTAACCACGGGCGACGCACTCGACCGGGACCATGTCCAGCCGCTGGCAGCGGATCGCCCGCCCGGCGAACTCGGCCGGCACGTCGGTGGCCGAGATGACGTGGTTCGGCACCAGGTCGGCGAGCTGCTCGAACCACCAGAGCGAGAGCGCCGTGAGCAGCCGACCCTTGTCCGGGATCGGTGTCGGCAACGCCACGTCGTAGATCGAGATGCGGTCCGAGGCCACCAGGATCAGGTCGTCGCCGTCGGCGTAGACGTCCCGAACCTTGCCCGAGTGCAGAAGTTCCACGCGCCCTAGTACACCATGCGAGATCGCCGGGGCCGGATTCGACCACCGGGAGCGTTGGTGACCGGACGGACGTTGACACCTCAGTGCGCCGCCTGCGTGAATGGTCCGACCGCCGCCCCCGCAGGTCCAGGAGACCCCGTGTCCGTTGTCCGACCCCCGACCGTTCGCCTCGGCGCCGAGCCGGGCCGGCGTCGACTGCTCACCGCGCTCCTCGGCGCACCGCTGCTCGCCTCCGGCGGGCTGGCCGGGTGCAGCGACGGCGCCGCCACCTCGGCCCCGGACGGGCCGGTGGAGCTGTCGGTCTTCTGGTGGGGCGGGGCCCGGCGGGCCGAACTCACCGAGAAGGCGCTGCGGCTCTACTCGGCGCGCAACCCCCGGGTCACCTTCCGGGTCACCTGGCAGGGCGCCGACGGTTACTACGACCGGCTGGCCACCCAGGCGGCCGGCGGCAACGTGCCGGACCTGATCCAGATCGACGACGCCGTTCTGACCGAGTACGCCCGACGCGAGATCATCCTCGACCTCACCGACCCGGTCACCGACAACCGCCTCGATCTGCGGGGCCTGCCGGAGGGGCTGATCCGCTACGGCACCGTCGAGGGGCGGACGATGGCGGTGGCCGCCGGGCAGACCCACGCGAGCCTGGTGTTCAACAGGGACCTGCTCAAGGACCTGCGGCTGCCGGAACCACGCTCCGACATGACCTGGGACGAGTACATCTCCTGGGCCGAGCAGGTCACCGAGGCCAGCGACGGTCGGGTGGCCGGCACCGTGGACCCGTCCGGCGACTACCGGGCGCTCTGGCTCTGGCTGCGGTCCCAGGGCGGCGACCTGTACCGGGGCAGGCAGCTCGGTTTCGGCGTGGAACAGCTCATCGCGTGGTTCGAGATCTGGCAGGAGGCCCGCCGGGCCCGCGCCACCCCGGGCGCGGCGCTGGTCGAGCCGGCCGACAGCGGCGAGCCGGCCAAGCAACTGGTGGTGACCGGTCTGACCGCCGCGTCCGTCGCGTGGTCACACCAACTGCCCGAGTTGCAGCGGCTCACCAAGGCCGAGTTGGGGGTGGTCGGCCTACCCGGGCCAGCGGCGGTGCAGTGGGCGCGGGCGTCGATGTACTGGGCGGCGTTCCGCGGCACGCGACACCCGGACGCCGTCATCGATGTGCTCAACTTCTTGACCACGAACGGCGAGGCCGGCACCATCCTCGGCCACGAACGCGGCCTGAACGCCAGTCTCGCCGTCCGCCGCTACGCCGAGGGCAGCATCACCGACCCGGCCCAGCAGCGCGCCGCCGCGTTCGGGGCCACCCTTGCCGACCAGCTCGGGCCGGCGCCGGCGCCCCCGCCGAAGGGGCACGCCCGGGTGCGCAGCCTGCTCGTCGACGCGGCGGAGAGCATCCGCGTCCGGCGGTCCGGCACCCGGGCGGTCGCCACCCGCTTCCTCGCCGAGGCGAACGCGACGCTGGCGGAGTGACGGGTGGGTCACCGGGGCGGGCCGCCCCGGCGGTTGCGCATCAGACGCAGCACCAGGAAGACGATGATCACGACGACCACCAGGCAGCAGAGCAGCGGGATGATCCCGAAGCCGCCCCGACCCCGCCGCCGAGCGGCCTCCACCACCAGTTCGCCGGTGCCCGTGGACGCCCAGGCCGCGACCGGCACGAAGACCGCCAGCACGACCGCACCAAGGACCGCGCTCAGGCGGCCCCACCACCTACCGAATGAAGACATGCGCCCATCCTCGCCGAAGGACGCAACACCGGCACGTTGGTCCGCGCCGAATCATGGGACAGAGGTCATCCCGGCCGCACGCTGGTGACCGAAACAGGTCCGGCCCCCACATTTGTGGGGGCCGGACCTGTTCACACGTGGTAGCGGGGACAGGATTTGAACCTGCGACCTCTGGGTTATGAGCCCAGCGAGCTACCGAGCTGCTCCACCCCGCGTCGGTTTCTACAGCCTATCCCATCCCGCTCCGACGATGATCAGCGGGGGGTCACCGACCGCCGCGACCGTCCGCGCCCGGAACGGTGAAAGCCCGCCCCGGTTTCCCGGGACGGGCTTTCGCTGGTGTTTCTCTCGTAGCGGGGACAGGATTTGAACCTGCGACCTCTGGGTTATGAGCCCAGCGAGCTACCGAGCTGCTCCACCCCGCGTCGGCCCGCTAACCGTAGCGCACCGACCCGGGGCACCGCAAAACGACGCCGATACCGCTATCGGTCCAGCCAGCTCTCGATCGCCGCCACCGCGCGCCTGCTGTCCGCGTCGACCTGGGCCCGCTCGGCGCTGGTGTGCTCCCAACCCTGCTCCCAGAGCACCGTCACCACGTCCCGTACGCGGACCGCCCGGATCAGCCGGACCTCCTCGCCACCCGGCTCGCCCAACCCCTGCGGGATCGGCGCGCGCATCTCGAACAGCACCGACTCGTCGCCGTACGCTCCCGAGGTCAGCAACCGCTGCCGCCACGTCCGGCTGTCGTCGGGCAGCTTCTGGTCGGGGCAGTCGCGGACGGCCTGGCGCAACTCCCGCAGCGCGTCGTCGGCGCGGCCCGGCCGGTAGATGGTGATGGTGTGCCGGTAGCTACCGTCCGGCACGTTGCCCACCGGTGTCCGCGCGAGCTTGTAGGCCAGGTAGCGGCCACGACGCTGCACCACCGCCGCGTCGCCGGGAGGCCGCGCCGCGCAGAGCGTCGGCAGCGCGGGACCGTCCGCCGTCGACTCCATCCCGGTGCGGTTCGCCGACGCCAGCGCGAAGAAGGCGCGGTCCGGAATCGAGGTGGGCGGTCGGGGCGCCGTCGAACCGGCGGTCGGCGACGACGTACCACCGGGGGTGGTGCGTGGCGGCGGTGCCGGCGGTGGCGACGCCGGGGACGGCGTCGGCCGGGGGGTCGCCCCGGTCGGCAGCGGGCCCGGCAGGTCGGCGGGGGGCGGCGGCGGCGCGGGGTCGTCCGTCGGGTACGCCAACCTGCCGCCGACGGCCACCCCGCCGACCAGCAGCAGCACCGCCAGCGCGGAGCCGGTGGCCCGCAGCCGTGCCCGCCGGTCGGCGAACCGGCGCAGCGCCTCGGGGTGGGTCAGCTCGTGGCCGTCCGCGGCTTCGCCGAGCGACCGGTACAGCTGGGAGAGTTCACCTGACATCGTTCGCCTCCAACTCCATTGGGCAGAGGTCGGGCAACAGGGCGGCCAACCGGGACCGGCCCCGGGACAGCCAGGACTTCACGGTGCCGACCGGGACGTCGGTCTCCCGGGCGATCTCCTCGACCGACATGTCGAAGAGGTAGTGCAGGGCCAGCGCCTGCCGGTGCACGGCGGGCAACCGGCGCAGCGCCCCGACCAGGAGCACCAGGTCCTCGCTCGGCGGCGGTGCGACAGCGGGCGGCCCGTTGCGGCTCAGCGCGACCCGCCGACGGTGCAGGCGCCGCCATCGATCGGTCGCCAGCCGGGCCACCACCAGCCGCAACCACGCCTCCGGCGCCGGATGCGCCGACAGCCGGCCCCACTGCCGCCAGGCCCTGGTGTACGCCTCCTGCACCAGATCCTGCGCCTCGCAGTGGTCGCCGGCGACCGCGTAGCCGTACCGCATCATCCGCCGCGCGGTGCTGCGGTAGAAGTCGTCGAAGCTCTGCGCGTCCCGCATGACCGACCCCCCTCGTTCCCACCCCGTCGCAAGGAAGACGGCGGGCCGGCGTCGCAGGTTGCGGGGCTGGTCAGGCGTGTCGCCGAGACGACAGAGGCGCACAGATCAGGACACAGCGGAGCCCCCGCCGATCGGACCTGTCGAGGTCCGACGACGGGGGCTCCGGATGGAACTGTGCGGTCAGCCGCCGGCGCTCGGCGTCGGCGACGGCCCACCACTGGGCGCGCCCCCGGAGGTGCTGGCCTGCTGTGCCTGCTGGAACGCGGTGAGCGCCTCGTCCAGCGCCTTGAGGGCCCGACCGTACCGCTCGAAGTCGCCGGACGCCTGCGCGGTACGGACCTCGGTGATCGCGTTCCGCACCCGGTCCGCGGCGGCGGCCAGATCACCGGTCGGCGGCGGGGTGCCGGCGCTCGGGGTCGGCGTCGGCGTCTCCGGCGTGGGGGTCGGCGTCGGCGACGTCGGGTTGCCCCCGGTGGGCGGCGGCGGTGGCGGGGCGCCCTGCCCGGCCTTCTTACCCTGCTCGACGAGCTGCTTGATGCCGTCGTTGATGTTGTCGGCGAGCGCGACGAACGAGCCACCGTCACCGTAGGAGAGCAGCACCTTCTGCAACAGCGGATACGCGTCCTGCTGGTTGCTCTTCACGTAGACCGGCTCGACGTAGAGCATCCCGTCGGCGAAGGGCAACGAGAGCAGGTTGCCGTACTGCACCTGCGCCTGGTTGCTGGAGAGCAGGTTGAGCTGCTGACGGATGTTGGCGTTGTTGGTCATCTGCTGGTGCACCTGCACCGGGCCGGAGATCCGGGTCTGGTCCGGCAGCTCCAGCACCTCCAGCCGGGGCTTGCCGTCGACGTACGACCCGGAGATCAGCGCGGCGAGGTTCTGCCGGCCGTTCGGGGTGACCGCCGAGGTGAGCTGGAACCGGGGGCTGTCCTGCCCCGGGAACTGGGTGAACAGGTAGTACGGGGGCTGCTTCTGGCCGCTGTCCGGCGCGTCCGGCACGTTCGGCACCTGCCAGAAGTCCTGGGCCGAGTAGAAGTCGCCCGGGTTCGTGACGTGGAACTTGGTCAGCAGGTTGCGCTGCACCTTGAACATGTCCGCCGGGTAGCGGAAGTGCTCGTTCAACTCGACCGGGATGTCCGCCTTCGGCTTGATCAGGTCACCGCCGAACGCCTTGTTCCAGGCCTTGAGCACCGGGTCGGTGTCGTCGTACTCGTAGAGCGTCACCGTGCCGTCGTACGCGTCGACGGTGGCCTTCACCGAGTTGCGCATGTAGTTGACGTTCTCCCGGGCGAGCTGGAAGGTGCCCCGGTTGGTCAACTCGTCGGTGGTCTCGGTCTGCAGGTTGACCCGCTCGGCGTACGGGTAGGTGGCCGCGGTGGTGTAGCCGTCGACGATCCACTGCACCCGACCGTCGACCACCGCCGGGTACGGGTCGCCGTCCAGGGTGAGGAACGGCGCGACCTTCTCCACCCGGTCCCGCGGGTTACGCACGTAGAGCAGCCTCGAGTTCTCGTTCACCGCCTCCGAGAGCAGGAAGTTCGACTCCTGCTCCTTGATGGCGTAGAGCAGCCGGCGGGCGAACGAGCCGATCTCCACGCCACCCTCGCCGGTGTAGGTGTAGGACTCGCCACCACCCTCACCGACCGGCCTGTCGAACTCGGCCTTCTTGTCCGGGTCGGACTGCCCGACGATCGCGTAGTCGTCGGCCGCCATCCGCTCGCCGTAGTAGATGCGCGGCTGCTTGGCCGGGATCTGCTCGGTCTGCGAGGAGCACGCCTCCTGGGTCTTCTCCCCCAGGAAGCCGGAGACGAAGAACGGCTGCCCGCCGCAGACCACCTGGTTGGCCGGGGCGGCCACCAGCCCGTACCCGTGGGTGTAGACGGTGTGCCTGTTGATCCAGGTGTTCTGCTGGTCGGTCAGCTCGCCGTAGTTGATCTCCCGGACGCCGACCACGTAGTCGGAGACCTTGCCGTTCACCCCGTACCTGTCGATGTCCAGCTTGGGGCCGAAGTCGTAGAAGCCACGCACCTGCTGGAGCTGGGTGTACGTCTCGCTGACCAGCTGCGGGTCGAGCAACCGTACGTTCGGCACGACCGAGGTGTCGGTGGCCAGGCTCGCCGGTGGGGTGAGGTTGTTCGCCGCGTACGGGGTCGTCTCGGTCGCCCCCAACCCGAACGCCGCCCGGGTCGCGTCGATGCTGCGCTGGATGTACGGCGCCTCCTTGTCCTTGGCGCTCGGCTTGACCTCGAAGGTCTGCACCGCCCAGGGGTAGATGCCGCCGATGGCCACCGCTGACACGCCGAGCAGGGCCAGCGAGATGCCGGGCCAGACCAGGTTCCGCATCCAGGCGTTGGAGAACACGATGATCGCGATCGCCACCACGATCGAGATGTACGCCAGGATCTCCTTCGCGGTCAGCAGCGCGTTGACGTCGGCGTAACCGGCGCCGTACAGCTTGACGCCCTCGTTGTACTCCAGCAGCAGCGCCCGCCGGTCCAGCACGTACGCGACGGCCTTCAACAGCACGAAGACGGCCACCAGGCTGCTCAGGTGCGCGCGGGCCGCGTTGCTCATCCGGTCCCCGACCCCCTGGAGCCGGACCCCGCCGAAGAGGTAGTGCACCGCCAGCGCGCCGATCACGGCCAGCACCACGGCGGTGAAGGCGACCCCGAGCAGGTAGCGCCAGAACGGCAACTGGAAGACGTAGAAGCCGACGTCCACGCCGAACTCCGGGTCCTTGACCCCGAAGTCACCGCCGTTGCGGAAGAGCAGCCACTGGTCCCACCGGTTCTGCGCGGAGAGGCCGGCGAAGAGCCCGACCAGCGCGGCGGTCAGCGAGATCCAGATGCCGAGCCGGGGGGTGAGCGCCATCCGGTAGCGCTCCAGGGTGGCCTGCTCCACCGAGTGCGGACGCAGCCGGGGGCGCAGCCGGTAGGCCAGCCACAGGTTGCCGCCGACGATCACCGCCATGCCGAGGCCGATGGCGAGGAAGAGCAGCAGCCGGGTCAACAGGACGCCGGTGAAGATCTCGGTGTAGCGGACCTCGTCGAACCAGAGCCAGTCGGTCCACGCCTGGACACCCCACCCGAGCACTGTGAAAAGCACGAACACCCCGACCAGGACGGCGATGGTGACGCGCCCGCGCCGGCTCATCCTCGGTAGGGGGCTGCTGCTACGCATTACCACTGTTGGCTCCGCACGCTCGATGTGATCGGCTCCGACCAGGCACCCAGAGTACGGGGTGTTCCTGAGCGGGTAGGGGCATGGTCACACCGCTCAGCAACGGGTCGGCTGACCGCCCGCGCGCAACGTGTCCAGAGCGGTCATCGCCTCGTCCAACGAGCCGACCCGCAGCAGTGGCAGATCGGGCTGCGGGTTGCGGACGGCCTCCGCGCAGTTGTCCGCCGGCACCAGGAAGACCCGGGCCCCGGCGCGCTTCGCGCCGACCAGCTTCTGCGCGATGCCACCGATCGGGCCGACGGCGCCCTCGTCGTCGATGGTGCCGGTGCCGGCGATGACCTGGCCGCCGGTGAGATCCGCCGGGGTCAGCTTGTCCACGATCCCCAGCGCGAACATCAGGCCCGCGCTCGGCCCGCCGATGTCCTCCAGGTCGATGTCGAGCGTGAACGGGTGCGGCTGCTGCTGATCGATCTCGACGCCGATCCGCGGTCGGCCGTCCCGCTCCTGACTGGTCACCGTCGCGGTGGCCGGCACACCGTCGCGGGTGTAGCCGATGGTCAACGGCGTACCGGCCGGCTTCGCCCGGACCAGCTCGGTGACCTTCGCGGCCACCGGCACCGGCTTGCCGTCGACCGAGGTGATCAGGTCGCCCGCCTTCAGCGTCCCGGCGGCCGGCCCGTCCCCGGCCACCGTCTTGACCACCACCTGCACCGGGAAGCCCAGCTTCCGCAGCGCGGCGGTCTCCGCGCTGGTCTGCGACGCCTTGAAGTCATCGGCGTTGCGCTGCTCGACCTGCTCGGTCGACTCCCCCGGCGGGTAGACCAGCTCACGCGGCACCACCGCCTCGTCGTCGGAGAACCAGCCAGCGATCGCCCCGCGCAACCGTACGGTGGGCTGCACCCCCACCGTGGTCAGCCGCAACTGCCCGGCGGACGTCGAGGTTTCCCGACCGGAGACCTGGATGACCTCCTTGCCGTCGTTGGTGCCGAGCGTGTTGACCGTCGGGCCCGGCCCCAGCACCACGTACGGAATCGGCACCCGGAGCACCCCGATGCTCAGCAGAGCGGTGAACAGGGCACCGAGCAGGACCGTCAGGCCACGACGTCTCATGCCGCAGAGCGTACCGACCGGGGGTGGGCCGCCCGTCGGACGCGCTCCGCGAGTTCCGGCGGGCCGGTCCGCGACGCCTCCGGCGGACACGGTCCGCGACTTCGCCCTCAGCGCAACGCCAGCGGCGGCTGGCTGGGGCGCGGCGCGCGTACCGTAGAGGTCGTGCCTGATATTCCGTTCGGTTTCGCGCTCCCGGGTGGGCAACCACCAGACCCCAATGATCCCGCGCAGATGCAGCAGTTCATGTCGCAGTTGCAGCACCTGCTCTCCGCGCCGGGCAGCGGGCCGGTCAACTGGGACCTGGCCCGGCAGGTAGCCGCCAGCCAGCTCGCGGCCGCCGGCGACCCGGCGGTGTCGATGTACGAGCGCCACGCGGTCGAGGAGGCGCTGCGCCTCGCCGACCTGTGGTTGGAGCCGGCCACGGCGTGGCCGACGGGCATCCAGTCCTCCCTCGCCTGGAACCGCAACGAGTGGATCTTCAAGACGCTGGACGTGTGGCGCAAGCTCTGCGACCCGGTGGCCAGCCGCATGGTCGGCGCGATGGGCGACCTGGTGCCACCGGAGGCGCGCGCCCAGCTCGGCCCGATGCAGTCGATGGTGGCCACTCTCGGTGGCGCGCTCTTCGGCGGCCAACTGGGTCAGGCCCTCGGTTCGCTCGCCGCGGAGGTGCTCTCCGCCGGTGACATCGGCCTGCCGCTGGGCCCGGCCGGCACGGCCGCGCTGATCCCGGCCAACATCCGGGCGTACGGCGAGGGCCTCGAACTGCCCGAGGACGAGGTCCGCCTCTACGTGGCGTTGCGCGAGGCCGCTCACCAGCGGCTGTTCCAGCACGTCCCGTGGCTGCGTGGGCACGTGCTCACCGCCGTGGAGACGTACGCCTCCGGCATCCGGGTCAACCGGGAGGCGATCGAGGAGGCGATGGGTCGGGTCGACCCCACCGACCCGGAGTCGATGCAGGCGATCGCCCTGGAGGGCATCTTCACCCCGGAGGACACCCCGGCGCAGAAGGCCTCGCTGGCCCGGCTGGAGACCGCGCTCGCCCTGGTCGAGGGCTGGGTGTGCCACGTCGTGGACAGCGCCGCCAGCGACCGGCTGCCCAACGTCGTCCGGTTGGGCGAGGCGTTCCGCCGTCGTCGCGCCGCCGGAGGTCCCGCCGAGCAGACCTTCGCCGCGCTCGTCGGCCTGGAGCTGCGACCGCGTCGACTGCGGGAGGCCGCGGCGCTCTGGGCCGCGCTCACCCAGCACCGCGGCATCGAGGGCCGGGACGCCGTCTGGGGGCACCCGGACCTGCTGCCGTCCGACGACGACTTCGCCGACCCGGTCGCCTTCGCGATGAACGACATGGACCTCAGCGAGCTGGACAGCTTCGACTTCAGCGCCCCCGGCGGGGTGCAGGAGAAGGCCCCCGGCCAGCCCGACGAGACCGACGACGACGGCGACACCAAGTCCTGACGTCGTCCTGACGCTCAAGGCCGGGCGCCCGCGGGACCGCTGGCGGGCGTCCGGACACACCGACTGACCTGTGGCGACATTCCGTCCGGTCCGGCAGTCGGTGCCGCGCTCGGCCGCCGTACGCGCCGGCCGGCGGTCCGTCGCGCTCCGACCGGCTGGCCCGGCCTCCGCCGGTCAGGCCCGGCCTCCGCCGGTCAGGCCCGGCCTCCGCCGGTCAGGCCCGGTCCACGCCGGTCAGGCCCGGTCCACGCCGATCAGGCCCGGCCTCCGCCGGTCAGGCCCGGCCCGCGCTGTTCAGGAGCGCGCGGGTCGCTTCCCAGCCCTCGAAGGCCGGGTCCAGCGTGGCCAGGTCGGCCGGCCCGCGCTGGCGTCGCCAGCCTGCGGTAACCGCCACATCCCCCGGTCGGGGCGCGCCGGATCGCGCCTGAGCCGGGGTTGCCGTGTCCAGGTCCAGCACGGGTAGCCACGCCGGCACGGGCAGTCGCACCGCCACCCCGAGCAGGCCCGCACCGCCACCCTCGACCGGCGCCACCGCGACCGGACGGGTGGTGAGCGGGCGGAGCAGCTTGCCGACCGTCAACGCGGGCAGATTGGGCACGTCAGCGACCAGCACCGCCGCCTCGTCGTACCCTTCGAGCAGGGCGAACACCGCGTTCGGTTTGGGCTCGTCCACCTCGTGCACGGCGGTGCCGGGCCACACCAAGGCGTCGGCCAGAGCACGGTCGGCCGGTGCCACCGCGACCGCTACCTCCACCTCGTTGAGCGTGGCGAGCAGGTCGATGACGTCCTCAGCGAGTGCCGCGCGCCACTCGGCCAACTCCACCCCGGGCGGCGACCAGTGCACCGGCCCGAGCAACGCCACCACCACCCGTCGCACCATCCCCCGACCCTAACGCCCCGCCGACGGAACCGGTCCCACTAGTTGATCATGAAGTTATCGCCACTGTTGACGGCGTGTCCTGGTCATAACTTCATGATCAACGGGGTGGGCACGGGGTGGGCACGGGGCGGGGGCGGGCACGGGGTGGGGGTTTTAGGTGGGGAGGGGGGTGCAGGAGGCGGCGGCTACTCCTTCTAGGTAGCCGCGGGCGCGTTCCGCCTTGGGGTAGCGACCGACCAACGCCCAGAACCGGGCGTTGTGGCTGGGCACGATGAGGTGCGCCAGCTCGTGCAGCAACACGTAGTCGATCACCCACTCCGGCATCTCCTGGACCCGGTGGGAGATGCGGATGCTGCGGTCGGCCGGTGTGCAGGACCCCCACCTGCCGTTCTGGTTGGTGACCCAGCGCACGCTGGCCGGCACCGCCTTCGTGGCGTACCCGGTGAGGTAGAGGTCGATCAGCCGGTTGGCGCGGGCCAGCAGTTCGGCGTCGGAGCGGGCGAGGCGCCCCTCGCGGGCGGCGAGCCGGGCGAGCATCCGGTCAACCCACTCGCTCTCCTCGTCGCGGGAGAACTGGTCGGGGATGAGGACGACGACTCGCTCACCGTCACGGTACGCGGACACCGTACGTCGCCGGCGCTGACTGCGCCGCACCTCGACGACCGGCTTACGCGCCCCTGCCATCACTGGCCCGCGCAGCCTCGGCTACGTGTCACGAAGGAAAGCTAATGCGTACTGACCAGGGGTCCGCAAGAGTCAACCGCACGACACGCGCCCAGAAAATGGTGATTGGTCGCCCGGCGTCCGGAAAATTTCTTGACCGCGACGCCGCCGCGCCGTCTCGTCACCCTTGGTGAACACCGACGGCTGCGGCCCGTGCCACCTCCCCACCGTAGGTGATCACGCTCCGAATGCTCCCGCAGGGGCCACCCGCACGGGTGGCTGTGCAGGTTTGGTCGGCGTGTCCCCGCCAAACTGACTTATCCGACCTATTTCGCCATGCACACTCTCGACGTCGACTTGCTCACAGTGTCGATGCACAGCTGACATGGAACCGCCCAGACCTGGGTAGGGTCCGCGGACCAGCGGTCACGAAGGTGGCCGCGGAGTGAGACCCAGCGCCGGCGCCCCGCGTGGCCCGCCGCCGGGCAACCCGCCGGAACGGCATCGACCGGCGGACGAGACGAGGAGGGCACCGTGGCCGACCAGGCCCAGACGACCTACAACGGTTACTGCGTGAAGTGCAAGGAGAAGCGGGACTTCGAGGGGCACGTCGAGGTCTCGAAGACCGGTATGAACATGGCCAAGGGCAAGTGCCCGGTATGCGGCACAACAGTGAACCGCATTCTGGGCAAGGCCAAGGTCTGACCCATCCGGGTAGCGGGGGCGGGGTGGCCGGTCGGCCACCCCGCCCCGCTGCCGTCAGCGATCTGTCGGCTGGCTGACACCCACGTCCTGGGGCTGTGGATAACCGCTGAAATCCTGTGGATAACGCTGGATAGCGGCCTGGCGGACCTGTGGACAACGATCGACCGAACGCGAAGATGTGGTCACCATTCGTGACCATGAGCCGTACCGCACTGCCCCGCCCGACGCTGCTGCCCGGCCTCAGCCGACTCTGGCGCGACCGGCACACCCTCCAGCTCGGCGTCGGTCCGGGGCCGGCCGTCCTGCTGGAGCTGGCCAACCCCCGCGCCGCCCGACTCCTCGACCTGCTCGACGGCACCCGCAGCGAGCGCGCCGTCCTGACCGAGGCGGTGACCATCCGGGTCGGGCCCGACGACGCGCGCACCCTGCTCGACACCCTGCGGGCGGCCCACCTGTTGCTGCCCGCGCACAGCCTGCTCCCCCGCGACCTGACCGGTCCGGTCCGGGCCCGGCTCGCGGCGGAGGCCGGCGCCCTGGCCCTGGGCGCCGCCCGACTGCCCGGCACCCCCGCACAGGTCCTGCGCCGACGACGGGCCGCCCGGGTCCTGCTCACCGGCGCCGGCGCGCTCGGCGGACCGCTGACGGTGGCGCTCGCCCAGTCCGGCGTCGGACAGGTGATCCCGCAGCTCAGCGGCCCGGTACGCCCCGCCGACCTGATCGGCACGGGCATCCCCGCCACCGAGCTGGGCCGTCCGCTGGCACCGGCGGTACGCGCCGCTGTCGATCGCATCGCACCCGGCAGCAGCACCCACCGGGCTCGGGGCAACCGGGTGGACCTGGTGATCCAGCTCGGCACGGACCGCCCGCCCGCGCTGCTCGCGGCCGGTCTCGCCCAGCGTCGCCAGCCGCACCTGCTGGTCACGGTGCGCGAGGGCGTACCGGTCATCGGGCCGCTGGTCCGCCCGCCCGCCGGCCCCTGCCTGCACTGCGTCGAGTTGCACCGGGCCGACCGCGACCCGGATTGGCCCCGGCTCGCCGCCCAGCTGGCCGCCGCCGACCCGGTGGCCGCCGGTGCGACCGGCACGCTTCTCGCCGCCACCGGTTACGCGCTGACCGAGGCGCTGACACAGCTCGACGGGGGTCAGCCGGAGACGCTGGGCGGCGCCATGGAGATCTCCGCGGCCGGTCGTTTCCGGCGGCGCGGATGGCCGCCGCACCCGGCGTGTGGGTGCTCGCCCGGCCGGGTGTCCGCACCAGCCCGGCCGCAGAGCAGCAGCGAGGCCCTCCGGTCGGTAACAATGACCGGGTGACCGACATCCCGCGCCGCGCCGTGTCCCGCACCGCCAAGCTCGCCGCCCTGCCGCTCGGCTTCGCTGGCCGGACCGTGCTCGGGATGGGGAAGCGCGTCACCGGGCTCGCCAGCGACGTGATCTCCGCCGAGATCCAGCAGCGCACCGCCGAGCAGCTGTTCAGCGTGCTGGGCCAGCTCAAGGGCGGGGCGATGAAGTTCGGCCAGGCCCTGTCGGTCTTCGAGGCGGCGTTGCCCGAGGAGGTCGCCGCGCCCTACCGGCAGGCGCTCACGAAGCTCCAGGAGGCGGCGCCACCGCTGCCCGCCGCGAGCGTGCACAAGGTGCTGGCGGAGCAGCTCGGTCCCGACTGGCGGGAGCTGTTCGTCGAGTTCGACGACACCCCGGCCGCCGCCGCGAGCATCGGCCAGGTGCACCGGGCGCGGTGGCGCGAGCCGGGGTACGACGGGTCGGGCACCCCGAACGGCCGGGACGTCGCTGTCAAGATCCAGTATCCGGGGGCGGGCGACGCGCTGCTCGCCGACCTCAAGCAGCTCTCCCGGCTGGGCGGGATGTTCCGGGCCATCCAGCCCGGTCTGGACGTCAAGCCGCTCCTGGTCGAGCTGCGCGAGCGGATCACCGAGGAGCTGGACTACGAGTTGGAGGCGGAGTCGCAGCGCGCCTTCGCGGCCGCGTACGCCGACGACCCGGAGATCTACATCCCGCAGGTGGTCAACGCGGCGCCCCGGGTCCTGGTCACCGAGTGGGTGACCGGCATCCCGCTGGCCGACATCATCCGCGACGGCTCCGAGGAGGAACGCGACGAGGCCGGTCGGTTGATGGCCATCCTGCACCTCTCGGCACCGCAGCGCGCCGGGCTGCTGCACGCCGACCCGCACCCGGGTAACTTCCGGCTGCTGCCCGACGGTCGGCTCGGGGTGATCGACTTCGGCGCGGTGGCCCGGATGCCGGAGGGCACGCCGGAGCCGATCGGTCGGATCGCGGCGCTCGCCCTGCGGGGCGACGCCGACGAGGTGGTGGCGGGGCTGCGGTCGGAGGGGTTCATCGGCGCGACCGAGCAGATCGACGCCGAGGGGGTGCTCGACTTTCTCCGTCCGATGCTGGAGCCCATCGCGGCGGACGGCTTCCGGTTCAGCCGGGCCTGGCTGCGGGCCGAGGCAGCCCGGCTGGCCAGCCCCCGGTCCCCCACGTACCAGCTCAGCAGGCAGCTCAACCTGCCCCCGTCGTACCTGCTGATCCATCGGGTGACGCTCGGTTCGATCGGGGTGCTGTGCCAGTTGGAGGCCCGAGCCCCGTACCGCAGCATCCTGGAGCGCTGGCTGCCCGGCTTCGCGCCGATCGCCTGAAGAACGTCACGAGGGGCGGGTGCCGGTCGGCACCCGCCCCTCCGCGTGGAGTGTTACTAGAGAACGCCCAGGTCGCGGGCCGCCTGGCTGCGGCTGTTCATGGCGACGGTACGGGCGGATCGGGTTGCCTCAGTGCTCGTGGTGGTACGACCGGCCTGAGGCCGGCGCATTCGAGCCCGGGTCAACGCTTCGTGGAGTAGTTGCATCTCGAAGGCACCACTCGGAACGTTCAACATCGTCGTCTCGCTCACTGCCGGCGTGCCACCGGCGTAGTTGGTACGGGTCGGGAACATGTCAGGCTGCCAGCCGGACCGCGCCGCGCACCCCGGACAGCCCGGTGGCTGCCAGGCGCGCCTCGGCCTCGACGCGGAGCGCGGCGTCACGAGCGACGTCCTCCTTGCGCGGACGGCCGCGGGGCCGCTTACGCGGGACGACCGCGCCACGCTCGAAGATCTCGCCGCCCCACACGCCCCACGGCTCCGCTCGCTCAACGGCACCAGCCAGGCACTCGACGCGCAGCGGGCAGTCCCCGCAGAGCGACTTGGCCAGCTCGAGCTCGGTGGGCGAGTCGGAGAACCACAGGTCGGGGTCGAACTTCCGGCAGGGCAGGTTCGCCTCCAGCTCGACGCTCACGTCGAGGGGGGCCAACGCCAGACTCATCTCCCGGTCACCTCTCTCTCACTTCGATCTCATGGATCGCATTCCGACGTACTGACGGCGGGGCAAAAAAACTGAGGCCGCGGATCCCGGTAGCGGGTTCCGCGGCCTCGAGGTGAGCCGGTGTCTGAGATTCAGACCGGTCTACCTCGAGGTGGAACGCCGCGGACATCCATGCGCTTCTTGGTGAGCTGGATGCCATTGCCCGTGAAGCCACTGGTCCCCTCGACTCCGGTGGGCGCGACGGCCAGGGTCAGCTCGGCCTGAACCTGGTGCACCTGCGGAACCGACGGTCGTGCAGCCGTGAGGGCCACCCGGACAGCCGACAGCGGAGCGTGGACAGACGGCATCGCCGCCAGACGCTCATAGGTGAAGATCTTCACGGGTGCCACCTCCCTCACGTTCCTCGAACCGACTGGACCAACCCCCGTGAGCAGCCGGAATGGCGCCGCTCGCGTGGTGTGTCCTGAGGCTATTCCTCGCTCCCCGGCGAGGGCAAACGAATTACGACGAGTTTTCTAAAGTTTTCTCCGGGCAGACGTCGTCCACCCCCGCACCGGCCACGAGCGCCAACACCGACTCCCCGTAGAGCCCCACCTTGCGGGGCCCGATACCGGCGATGGCGATCAGCTCCTCGGGCCGGCCCGGACGCCGCTCCGCCAGCGCGACGAGCGTCGCGTCGGTGAAGACCACGTACGCCGGGACCTTCTGCGCGCCGGCCACCCGCTGCCGCCACTCGCGTAGCCGTTCGTGCAGCTCGTCGTCGATGTCGGACGGACACGTGGGGCAGCGACCGAGCTTGCGGTCCGGCCCGGCGAGCAGGGTCGCGCCGCAGATCCGGCAGGAGACGATCTGGGTGCGACGCCGCTCCGGGCGGCGGTTCGGGCCGGCGCCACCGGCCGCCCGTTCGGTGCCGCCGGAGCGGTCGAGCTGGGGCAGGAACCGCGACGGCCGCCGGGCCCGTCCGCCCGGCGAGCGCGCCGTGGCGTACGACAGCCAGAGCCACTCCCGGGCGCGGGTGATCCCGACGTAGAGCAGCCGGCGCTCCTCCTCGATCTGCTCCGGGGTCTTGGCGTAGCTGGTGGGCAGGGTGCCCTCGGCGAGGCCGACCAGGAAGACGGCGTCCCACTCCAGCCCCTTGGCCGAGTGCAGCGAGGCGAGCGTCACCCCGTCCACCGTCGGTACGTGCTGCTGGGCGGCCCGGCGGGCCAGTTCCTCGGTGAAGTCGGAGAGGGTGACCGGACGTTCCACCGCCGCCGCCTCGCCGATCGGCATCACCTCGGGGGTGGCCGCGTACTCCTCGGCGAGCTGGACCAGCGCGGAGAGTGCCTCCCACCGCTCGCGCGCGGCCCCACCGGCCGGGGGCGCGTCCGGGGCCCAGCCGACGGCGCCGAGCGCCTCGACGACGGCGGCCGGCAGCGGTGTCTCCCCGCCGATGGACCGGGTGGCGGCGCGCAGCGCGATCATCGCCTGGCGGACCTCGGCCCGTTCGAAGAACCGCTCGGCGCCCTGCACGACGTACGGCACCTCGGCCTCGGTGAGCGCCTTCTCGTACGCCTCGGACTGCGCGTTGACGCGGAACAGGACGGCGATCTCCTTGGCCGGGGTGCCCGCCTCGATGAGCGTCCGGCAGCGCGCGGCCACCGCGTTGGCCTCGGCCGGCTCGTCGGTGAAGATCCGCAGGTCCGGCTCGGGGCCGGGCGGACGCTGGCCGCTCAGCTCCAGCCGCAGTCGCGCCTCGGTGCCCCGCGCCTGCGAGATCACCGCGTTGGCCAGCCCGACCACCTGCGGGGTGGAGCGGTAGTCGCGGACCAGCCGGACCACTGTGGCCCGGCGGTGCCGGCGCGGGAAGTCGACCAGGTACGCGGAGGTGGCCCCGGTGAACGAGTAGATCGTCTGGCTGGCGTCTCCGACCACCGTCAGGTCGTCGCGGCCGCCCAACCAGGCGTCCAGCAACCGCTGCTGGAGCGGGTTGACGTCCTGGTACTCGTCGACCACGAAGTGCCGGTACTGGCCCCGGACCTGCTCGCCGACATCCGGGTGCTCCTCGATGCCCCACACCGCGGCCCGCAGCATGTCCTCGAAGTCGATCACGCCGTTGGTGCGCTTGAGCTGCTCGTACGCGGTGAACACCTCGGCGACCTTTGCCGGGTCCTGCGGTGTGTCGCGCAGCGCCCGCGCCGCCGCCACCACGTAGTCGGCCGGCTCGACGAGCGAGGACTTCGCCCACTCGATCTCGCCGGCCAGGTCCCGCGCGACGGCACGGTCGGCGCGCAGGCCGACCCGGGCGGCGGCGAGGGTGACCAGTCGCACCTTGCTGTCCAGCAGCTCGGGCATGGCGCGACCGGCCAGCAACCGGGGCGCGAAGTACCGCACCTGGCGCAGCGCGGCGGCGTGGAAGGTCCGCGCCTGGACACCCTGCGCCCCGAGCAGGGCGAGACGGTGTCGCATCTCGGCGGCGGCGCGGGCGGTGAAGGTGACGGCGAGCACGTGCCGCGGGGAGATCTCGCCGGAGAGCGCCCGGTGGGCGATTCGGGAGGTGACCGCCCGGGTCTTGCCGGTGCCGGCGCCGGCCAGGATGCAGACTGGGCCGGCGGGTGCGGTCACCGCGGCGCGCTGCTCCGGGTCCAGCCCGGCGAGCACCTGTTCCGACGCTGAGTGAACCACCACAACCAGGAATCATCTCAGCTCCCCCCGGCGTTGCAGCGAACAGGCTCGGCTTGATCGGCAAGTCGCGGCCGGAGGAGTTGGAGGATCCGCTGATGCTGACGATGTATTCCACCCCCTGGTGCGGCTACTGCCACCGGCTCAAGTCGCAGCTCGACCGGGAGGGCATCGGGTACGAGGTGGTCGACATCGAGCAGGACCCGGAGGCCGCGGAGTTCGTGATGAGCGTCAACGGCGGTAACCAGACGGTGCCGACGCTGCGCTTCACGGACGGCAGCGCCCTGACGAACCCCTCGATCACCCAGGTCAAGCAGCACCTGGCGGCGCTCAGCGCCTGACCCGGCTCAGTCCCGACGAGCGGTCGCCCCATCCGGGGCGGCCGCTCGTCGGTTCTGGCTCCGGTGGGTGTGGCGGCGGTCGTTGCGGGTCGGCCGGGCCGGCCGGTCGGCGTCCTCGGCGGGTCGCCGCGGCGCCGGCACGGGCGGGCGGTTCGGTGCCGTCGGCGCGCGCGGACCGGCCGGCGCGCTGAGGTGCCGCCCCCACCAGAGGTAGCCGCCGGCCACCAGCGTGGCCACCCCGACCAGCGCGAACAGCATCCGGTAGTCCAGGAACCCGACCAGCAGGGCGCCCGCCCCGATGGAGAACGCCTGCGGCCCGCTGACCACCGCCTGGGTCGCCGCGGCGACCCTGCCGACCAGCGCGGGCGGGGTCCGACGCTGGATCAGCGTGTGCAGCCCCACCGTCGTCAGCGGGAGCGAGACGCCGGCCAACAGCACCGCCGCGAACCCCAGACGCAGATCGGGGTACGCGAGCGCGAGCGCGGCCGGGGAGAAGAAGGCGACCCCGGCGGCGAGGGTGCCCAGCTCGCCGAGGCGCCGGACCAGCGTCGCCGAGCAGATCCCGCCGAGCAGTCCGCCCACGCCCTGCACGGTGACCAGCACGCCGACGAAGGCGGCGTCCCGGTTGAGGCCCCGGTCGACGTAGGCGAAGATCAGCGATTCGCTGAAACCCATCACCAGGGACCCGAGGCCGTACCCGAGCAGCGCCCGGCGCAGGGCCGGCTCGCCGGCCAGGTGCCGCAGGCCCGCACCCAGCTCGGCCGGCCAGCGCAGCCGGACCGCCGACGGCACCGGTCGGGCGGCGGGCAGCGTGGTCACCACCGCCGCCGCGGTCAGAAATCCGACCATGCCGATCCCGGCCAACGCCCATCCGCCGAGCGCCGCGTAGAGCGCCGCGCCGACCAGCGGACCGACCAGTCGGATTCCCTGGCGTACGGTCTGCAACACGCCGTTCGCCTCGGCCAGCAGCTCGATCGGCACCAACTCGCGGATGAGGCCGCTGAGCGCCGCGCCGAGCGTGATCGACGAGAGCCCGTACAGCGCGGCCACCAGGTAGACGATCCAGACGTCGCCCGCGTCGCGAACGGCGAACAGCGGGGCGAGCAGGGCGGCGGTCACCACGTTCGCGGCCACGAAGAACGGACGGCGGGGATGCCTGTCGACGAACCAGCCGACCAGCGGCGCGAGCGTCATCGGCGCGATGACGGCGAAGATCGTGGCACCGGCCAGGCCATCCGAGCCGGTCAGATCCTTGACCCAGATGGCGAGCGCGAGCAGCAGGATCGACTCGGCGGTCATGCTGGCCAGCAGACCGCCGAAGAGCAGGCGGAAGTCGGGTCGGCGCAGGATCGTGCGCATGGGTCCCTCCGGCGGGATGGCCTGCCCCCTGGGCAAGGTCGACGGGCGCGACCGCGGGTCCGTCATCGTCCGGCATTCCCGTGGTCCGATTTTCGCAAGACACGCCCCCGCCGGAACCTCCGACACCGGTCGCGCCGTCCATACTGACCGTGGGGGGCGAATTTCATACAGTTACCGTCGCGTCTGCGGCGGTCGACGGGAAAGAGGACACCGTGCCTCCTGCCGCACCCAGCCCGATCATGCGTCGTCGTCGGTTGGGCACCGAGTTGCGTCGCCTCCGGGAAGCCGCGGGCCTCACCGGCGACCAGGTCATCGAGCGTATCGGTTGGGCGTCCGCCTCCAAACTGTCGCGTTTGGAGAACGGCCGCAGCCGACCGGACCCGCAGGACGTCGCCGTCCTGCTCGATCTGTACGGCGCCGACCAGGCGCTGCACGAGGAGTTGCTCGGCATCACCAACGAGGCCGGCGACATGCGCGGCTGGTTGAAGAACTTCCCGGTCATGACGCAGCAGCAACGCAGCTGGGCCGAACTTGAGGCGGGCTGCACGGAGATCTGCGAGTACAACCCGGTGCTGGTGCCGGGCCTGTTGCAGACACCCGGGTACGCCCAGGTGCGGATCGTCTCCGCCCGACAGGTGGCCGAGGGCGCGGGTGAGCCGGAGCCCGGCGACGAGCCGGAGACCGAGGTGCAGGCGCGGCTGGCCCGCCAGTCGCTGCTGACCCGGGAGCCGTTCGCGCCCCGGTACACCGCCGTGTTGGAGGAGGCGGCCCTCGGCCGTCGGGCCGGGCCGCCCGAGGTGCTGCACGAGCAACTACTGCAACTCTGTGAGCTGGCCCTGCTACCCAACGTGAACTTGCACGTGTTGCTCCGGGACACTCAGGTCGGAAATTGGTACCTTCCGCCGACTGCCTTCTCCGTCTATCGGTTCGCCGATCCCCTCGATCCGGAGACGTTGGCCATCGAAGGTGGCTTCACCGACGCCATGTCGACCGACACAATTACCCTAAATCGGTATAAAGTGGTGTTCGAGTGGCTATGCACGGCGGCACTAAACGCCTCGGACACCCTCTCCTGGCTGATCGAGGCGACGGGACGGCTGACCGAGGCGAGCCCTTCATCCACTGTGGCGTTGGGGCCGGCAACGGCGCCGACCCAACGCCGCCGGGACTCGGGGCGACTGACGGAGCGGTGATCCACGGGGGACCATCCGTCGAGGCGTGCGGCACCACTCGTCCCATCGGATCGGTTTCACATCAGGAGCAGAACCATGAACGACATCCGCAACACGCCGTCCGTCTCCGCCCAGTCGTTGGCGGACGCCCCGTGGCGTACCAGCACCCGTAGCCAGACCTCCAACTGCGTCGAGGTCGCTCCGCTCAGCACCGGCCCGTCCGCCGTCGCCCTGCGCGACAGCAAGGACCGCAACGGCCCCGTGCTGCTGTTCGACCGCGCCGGATGGCTCGGCTTCCTCACCGGCACGAAGAAGGGCCAGTTCGATCTGAGCTGATTCGTGATCGGGTACGGGGCCGCCGGCGTACTGCCGGCGGCCCCGTCGCGTTGGCGGCGCGCCGACCCCGTTGAGCAGGCATCCGCCGATCGGACGAGCATCGGAACCAATAGGCGCGTTTCAGTTGCTGGGACGAACACGGGGCGTAACATGGCCCACGAGTACGTGGAAGTTCCACACTGGCTCATCCGTCGCGGTTCATCCGGAGACCCACATGCGGTTCCTGATCGTTCGCACCGACATCCGCGCCGTCGCCGACCGGGACATCGCCGCCGCCTGGGCGGACGGCCACCGGCTTCGCGACGAGACGACCACGCCCGAGGCGAGGCGGCAGACCGTACACGCCGAGGACCGGGACGCGGCCCTGCTGCTCGCGCGGGCCCTGTCCACCGTCGGCGCGGTCCGCGCCGGCAAGCAGCGGGTCAAGGTTCTGCCGCTGAACGAGCCCCGACCCGCCCTCCGACCCCGACCGGGCCGCACCGGCCCCTGACCCCACCGGACGTCCGTCGTGGTCGGACCGGCTCCCCCGCCGCGTTCACCGCACCCGCCGACCACGACGGCCCGTGTTCC
This sequence comes from Micromonospora sp. WMMD1120, assembly GCF_029626235.1. NCBI lineage: Bacteria > Bacillati > Actinomycetota > Actinomycetes > Micromonosporales > Micromonosporaceae > Micromonospora > Micromonospora sp. WMMD1120. The sequence continues at coordinate 1,000,763 of NZ_JARUBO010000005.1, forward strand.
CGGCCCGTGACCGTCGCGGCAACGGCGGCCACGGGTCGGGACCGTGCTCACCGGCCGGGGTCCACCCAACCGTCCAGCCAGCGGTGGATGAGGAACAGCGCGATCGACGACGGAGGCGGCAGCACCAGCCGGGCCCCGTCCCCCACGTCCACCGTCCGCCCGGCCAGCGCCGCCCCGATGTCCCGGCGGGAGAACCATCGCGCGTACGCGATCTCGGTCGGGTCGACCCGTACCGGATCGGTCGGGTCCGCGGTGGCCAGGAAGCCCAACATCAGCGAGCCGGGAAACGGCCAGGACTGGCTGCCCACGTACCCGATGCGCTCGACAGCGATGCCGACCTCCTCGCGCACCTCGCGCAGCACGGCCGCCTCCGCCGACTCGCCCGGCTCCACGTAGCCCGCCAGGCAGGAATAGCGTCGACCGTCCGGGGTGCCCGGCCAACCGGCGTTGTTGCCGAGCAGACAGCGCCCGTCCGGGCCGTCCACGCCGTCGTGCACCAACACGATCATCGCCGGGTCGGTGCGCGGCCAGATCCGTTCCCCGTTGCGGTCCACCCGGGACCAGCCGGCCTCGTCCATCGTCGTCGGCGCGCCGGTGCTCGTGGAGTAGCCGTGCCGGCTGTGCCAGTTGACGAGCGCCAGCGCCGTGGTGAAGATGCCCGCCTCCCGGTCACCGAGGAGGTGACCCACGTCGCGCAGGTTGACCGCTCTGGTCCCGGGCACCGTCGGCAGCGGCGCGTCGACGGCGAAGACCGGCACCCCGTCCGGCTCCACACCGAGGAAGATCGCCGTCGACTCGGACCCGGCGGGCACGTCACCCGGCCCGAACAGCACCAGCGTTGGCGGCGACGCGTCGGTACGGGCGAGCGTCCGACCCTGGTCGGTCGAGTCCAGCAGCAGCACCCGGCTCCGCAACCACGCCTCGGTCAACCACTGCCGGTCACCCCGCCGGTGCGCCGCCCGATCCAGCGTGGACCGCGCCAACGGCGGCGCCACCTCGCCACTCACGCCGACGCTCCGCTCGCTCACGCCAACGGCTCGGTCTGCACCGGGGTCAACGCGGCCAACCCAGGGGTGACCCGCTCCGCGTCGCCGAGCACCACGATCGCGGCCCGCGCCGGCGCCAGATAACGCGCCGCGACCTCTGCCACGTCGTCCACGCTCGCCTTCGCCAACCGCGCCGCGTACTCCGCGAGGAAGTCCAGACGCAGACCGTTCCCCGCGTACGCGCTGGTCAACGCCGCCAGGCCGGCCTGGGTGGACATGCCGAGCTGGAGAGTGCCCAGCGCGTACTGGCGGGCCTGTTCCAACTCGTCCGGCTTGGGCGGCAGCGACGCCAACCGGCCCAGCTCGTACGTCGTCTCCAGCAGCGCCGGACCGGTCACCTCGGTGGCCACGTCGGCGGAGGCGACGAGCACCGAGCCGGCGACGGAGTGCTCGATCGACGAGTGCGGGCCGTACGTGTAGCCCTTGTCCTCGCGGATGTTCTCCACCCACCGGGAGGAGAAGTAGCCACCGAAGACGAGGTTCGCCAGTTGCAGCGGGGCGTGGTCCGGGTCGGTACGGGACACCGCCGGCAACGCGATCCGCAGCGACGACTGCACCGAGCCCGGCCGGTCGACGAGCAGCAGCGGGCCCGGCTCCAGCGGCGGCGCCGCCGGCAGCTTCGCCACCCGGCCGGCGCCGGACCAGCCGCCGAGCGCCCGCTCGGCCGCGTCCAGCGCCCGCTCCGGCTGCACGTCACCGACGAGCACCAACTGCGCACCGGCCGGATGGACCCGCTCCGCGTGCAGGGTACGCAGCGCCGCCGGGCGTACGGCACGGATCTGGCCGGGCTCCGGGGTCTGCGTCGCGTACGGGTGCCGGCCGTAGATGCGCTTGAGCAGCGCCTCCCGGGCCAGGTGCGCGGGTTGGCTCTGCGCCACCTGGATCCGGTCGACCAGCCGGTCGCGCTCGGTCGCCACCTCGTCGCCGGGGTAGCTGGCGCCGGTCAGCACCTCGGCCAGCAGCTCCAACATCCGGTCCAGGCCGGTGACCAGGCCGGCACCGGAGAGCATCAGCCGGTCCGGGTCGACGCCGGCGGAGAGCCCGCCGCCCACCTTCTGCAACTCGGCGGCGATCTGCACACTCGTCATCGACTCGGTGCCGGAGAGCATGGTCTGCGAGAGCATCGCGCCACGGGCCAGGTGCACCCGGCCGAACGGCACCCAGAGCCGCAGCTCGACCAGGGGCACGGCGGGACGGCGTACCGCGATCACGGTGAGACCGTTGGCCAGGGTGCGCTCCGCCTGCTTGGGCACCGTGAGCTTGCGGGTCGGACCGAGCGGCGGCAGCGTACGCGGCCCGGCGGGGGCGGTGGTGGTGCTGCTCAACGGGCACCTCCGGGGATGACCTCGATCGCGGCCCGGCGCTCCGGGCGAACTGTGGCCGCGGCGGCCCGGACCTGCTCCTCGGTGACCTCACCGACCAACCGGGGCAGGTCGTTGAGCAGGCCCGGCTCGCCCCGCTGCTGCTCCAGCACCGCCATCCGCAGCGCACGACCGAGCACCGCGTCGGTGTCCCGCAGCAGGTGCGTGGCCATCCGGGCCTGGGTGCGGGCCAGCTCGCCGTCGGTCAGCCCGTCGGTGGCCAGCCGGTCCACCTCCTCGTCGATGGTGCGCAGCACCTTGTCCACGTCGCCGCCGGGTGGCAGGTGGGCCTGCAACAGCAGTGCCGTCGGGTCCCGGACGTCGAACGGGTCGCCCATGAACCCGAGGTATCCGCCCAGGCTGGTCACCGTCCGGTCGCGCTGCACCAGGCGTTCGACGAGCCGCGACGCGTCGCCGTCGGTGAGCACCTCGGCCAACACCACGTACGGCAGGTAGGCGGCGAAGTCGGTGACCGGGTCGGGCACGCGCCAGGCGCCGGCCACCGCCGGCAGGGGCGCCAGGGCATCGGTGTACGAGGTGCGCCGCTCGGCGCTCAGGTCGGGCTCGGTGAAGTCGGGCCGTTGCGGCGCCGGCCGGGCCGGCACGTCCCCGAAGTGACGGCTGATCAGCTCGGTCGCCTCGGCCACGTCGATGTCGCCGCTGACGGCCAGCACGGCGTTGCCGCTGGCGTAGTAGCGGCGGAAGAAGTCCGCGGCGTCGGCGACGGTCGCCGACTCCAGGTCGTCGAAGGAGCCGTAGCCGTCGTGGGCGTTCGGGAAGGTGTCGAACATGACCGGCGGCAGGGTCAGCCAGGGAAAGCCGCCGTACGGTCGGTTCAGGACGTTGACCCGGATCTCCTCCTTGACCACGTCGACCTGGTTGCGCAGGTTCTCCTCGGTCAGCCGGGGGCCGCGCATCCGGTCCGCCTCCAGGAACAGCGCGCGCTCCAGCGCGTTGCTCGGCAGCGTCTCGAAGTAGTCGGTGTAGTCCAGGTGGGTGGAGCCGTTGAAGGTGCCGCCGGCGCCCTGCACGTGCCGGAAGTGGGCGAGTTTCTCCAGGTTCTCCGAGCCCTGGAACATCAGGTGCTCGAAGAGGTGGGCGAAGCCGGTGCGCCCCTCCGGCTCCGAACGGATGCCGACGTCGTAGACCACCGCCACCCCGATGACCGGGGCACTGCGGTCGGGGGTCAGCACCACCCGCAGGCCGTTGTCGAGGGTGAACCGCTCGACCGGATACTTCGTCGCTGGAATTCTGGATCTCCGCGCCGCCACGGGAAAGACCCTAGCGCGTCGGCACCGCCGGCACCCGCGACCTTCGCGGAGCCGCCGGGCGCGTCCATCGCGACGCGGCCTCGTCACCGTTCACCGATCGCCGCCTACCCCAGCAAACTGGTAGGAAATACCGACATAACTGAGCCGCCTGATCCTGGCATGTGGATGGGGCTTGACGCTGACCGCAGGCTGACCCACTCTTCCTACCAATCAAGTAGGAATACTGCGGATTGGACGGACGATGAGACGGCTCCCTCTGCGCCGACTGACCACCCTGGCCACCCTCGCCGCCCTCGGCGCGGCGACCCTTGGCACCGCCGCCTGCGGCGACGACAGCGCGGGTGGCGACTCCGGCCGGGTGACGCTGCGCCTCGGCTACTTTCCCAACATCACCCACGCGCCGGCGGTCGTCGGCGTGGAGAAGGGCATCTTCGCGGAGAAGCTCGGCAGCGACGTCAAGCTGGACCCGAAGACCTTCAACGCCGGCCCGGCCGCCATCGAGGCGGTCTTCTCCGGGGCGCTGGACGCCACCTACATCGGCCCGAACCCGACGGTGAACGCGTTCTCGAAGTCCAGGGGCGAAGCCGTCCGGGTGATCTCCGGCGCGGCCTCCGGCGGCGTCGCGCTGGTGGTCAAGCCGGGCATCAACGGCCCGCAGGACCTCAAGGGCAAGAAGGTCGCCACCCCGCAGCTGGGCAACACCCAGGACGTGGCGGTCCGGTACTGGCTCAAGCAGCAGGGTCTGACCACCACCAAGGAGGGTGGCGGCGACGTCAAGATCGTGCCGCAGGAGAACGCCCAGACGATCGAGACGTTCAACAGCGGCACGATCGACGGCGCCTGGGTGCCCGAGCCGTTCGTGTCCCGCCTGGTCAACGCCGGCGGCAGGGTGCTCGTCGACGAGCGCGACCTCTGGCCGGACAGGAAGTTCGTCATCACCAACCTGCTGGTCAGCACGAAGTTCCTCAAGGCGCACCCGGACGTGGTGCAGAAGCTGGTCGACGGCCAGGTGGCCGCCAACGAGTTCGTCAACACCAAGCCGGACGAGGCCCAGCAGGCCATCTCCGACGCGATCGGCAAGATCACCGGCAAGCCGCTGGACCTCAAGCTGATCAAGCAGGCGTGGCCGACGTTGGAGTTCACCAACGACCCGATCCCGACCTCGCTCAAGGCCGGTCTCGACCACGCCGTCGAGGTCAACCTGACCGAGCCGGTCGACCTCAAGGGCCTGTACGACCTGACCTACCTCAACAATGCCCTCAAGGCCGCCGGCAAGCCCGAGGTCGTCCAGCCATGACGTCGACCACGACGACGCCGCGGAGCGCGACCACAGCGGTCGCGCTCTCCGGGGTGACCAAGGTGTACGGACGTGGGACGAGCGCCGTCCTGGCCCTGGACGGTGTGTCGCTGGACGTCGCGCCCGGCGAGTTCGTCTGCCTGGTCGGCGCGTCCGGATGCGGCAAGAGCACCCTGCTCAACCTGGTGGCCGGGCTGGACCGGGTCAGCGGTGGGCAGATCACGCTGGCCGGCGACGCCAACCCGGGCCTGATGTTCCAGGAACCGGCGCTCTTCCCGTGGCTGACCGTCGAGGCCAACGTGGAGGTGCCCCTCAAGCTGCGCGGGCTGCCCCGCGCCGAGCGGCGCGAGCGGGTCGCCGAGTTGCTGCGGACCGTGCACCTGGCCGACTTCGGCCGCAAGCGCCCGCACGAACTCTCCGGCGGGATGCGGCAACGGGTCGCGCTGGCCCGCACGCTGGCCCTGGACACTCCGGTGCTGCTGATGGACGAGCCGTTCGGCGCGCTGGACGCGATGACCCGGGACATCCTGCACGACGAGCTGGAACGGATCTGGTCCGAACGCGGGCTGTCGGTGCTCTTCGTGACGCACAACGTCCGCGAGGCGGCCCGGCTGGCCGACCGGATCATCCTGCTCTCCAGCCGACCCGGCCGGATCATCTACTCCACCGAGGTGGACATCCCGCGCCCCCGCCGGATCGACTCCCCCGAGGTCGCCGCCATCGCCGCCGAGGTCACCGAGCGGCTCCGTACGGAGGTGGGCCGCCATGGCCAGTGACACCCTCACCAGCTCGACGCGTACCGACGCGGAGATCAGCGGCCTCGACGCGCTGGAGATCGCCGGCCGGGACAAGGAGGTCTCCCGGGGCGCCCGGATCTGGGCCGCCACCTGGCCGAAGCTCGCCGCGCTGGCCATCGCCATCGCCGCCTGGCAGCTCGTGGTCCTGTCCGGCTGGAAGCCGCCGTACTCCCTGCCCGGGCCGCTGGAGGTCGGCCGCGAGCTGGTGGCACAGGCCCAGGGCCCGCAGCTCTGGGACGGCCTGCTCACGACGCTCCGCCGGGCCGCCGTCGGGTACGTCTTCTCGGTCGCCGTCGGTCTGCTGGTGGGCCTCGCGGTGGCCCGGTCCACGGTGCTGCGCGCCGCCATCGGCTCGATGATCACCGCGTTGCAGACCATGCCGTCCATCGCCTGGTTCCCGCTGGCGATCCTGCTGTTCGAGCTGAGCGAGAAGGCGATCTTCTTCGTGGTGGTGCTCGGCGCGGCGCCGTCCATCGCCAACGGGGTGATCTCCGGGGTGGACTACGTGCCGCCGCTGCTGCTGCGCGCCGGCCGCAACCTGGGAGCCCGGGGGCTCAACCTCTACCGGTACGTCATCGCCCCGGCCGCCCTACCGGCGATCGTGGCCGGCCTCAAGCAGGGATGGGCGTTCTCCTGGCGCAGCCTGATGGCCGGTGAGCTGCTCGTGGTCGGCATCTCGCAGACCTCGCTCGGCGCCCAGCTCACCTACTCCCGCGAGCTGTCCGACGCGCCCTGGCTGCTCTCCACCATGATCGTGATCCTGGTGCTCGGACTGGTGGTGGACGCCGCGTTCGGCGCGGCGGACAAGGCGATCCGGCGCCGCTGGGGCGTGCTGGACCAGGCTGGTCAGTAACGTGTTCGTCTCCGCGCGCAGCGACTACGCGCTCCGGGCGATGCTCGCCGTCGCCGCCGCCGTCGCCTCCGGCGGTGGCGACGGCGACAACGGTGGCGAGCTGGTGAAGGCGGCCAGCCTGGCCGAGGTGCAGGACATCCCGCTCAGCTTCCTCCAGGGCATCCTGCTCGACCTGCGCCGAGCGGGTCTGCTGCACAGTCATCGCGGCGCAGACGGCGGCTACGCCCTGACCCGCCCGCCCGACAAGATCACCGTCGGGGACGTGCTGCGCGCGGTGGGCGGCTCGCTCACGACAGTGCGCGGCCTACCCGCCGAGCGGGCCGGCTACCACGGCGTGGCCGCCGGCCTGACCGACGTCTGGCTGGCGGTGCACGGGGCGATCGCCACGGTGGTCGACCACACCACCCTGGCCAACCTGCTCACCCAAACACCAACCCCCACCCCTCACCCCTAACTCCGACCCCACCCGACCCCGAGCCTGGCCCGACCCCGAGCCTGGCCCTGCCCCCAGGCCTGCCCCGCCCCGCGCCCGCCCCGTCCCGCCCCGCCCCGCCCCGCCCCGCCCCGCCCCGGCGATCTTGCACTTTCTGCGCTCACATAAGGGGCGTAAACCCGCACATCGACAACCGGAACTGCAAGATCGGCGGGGAAGGGAGGGGCGGGCACGGCGCGGGGCGGGGCGGGGCGGGCACGGCGCGGGGCGGGGCGGGGCGGGCACGGCGCGGGGCGGGGCGGGGCAGGGGCGCAGCGCGGGGCGGGGGCGGGGCAGGCGCGGGACGGGCGGGGGGCTGGGCAGGGGTGCGGTGTGGTGCGATGTGGCCGGGTCGGTGCCCCGCCGACCCGGCCACATCGCGTACCGACCCCTGACCGGGCCTGCCCCTCAACCGGCGCCGGTCAGTCGGTCGCCGGTCAGCCCTGGTGTACGACCGTCGGGCCGGGGCCCGTGTCGCCGGGGCTGCGCATCTCCACCAACCCGGCGGGAGCGTTGCCCAGCGGGGAGGCGTGCCAGGGCGCGAAGGCCGCGACCATGGCGAGCAACAGTCCGGCGAGCGCGACCGCGAGCACCAGGATCATTTCGCGCAGCGCACCCGAGCCGGCTCCGCCCGCCATGGTCACCCCTCCCGCGCCGGGCCCCCCGCCCGACGTCCCCCGTCGGTCAGCTTCGAGCACGGCCCGCCCGCACACAGTCGGCCAGCCGACCAAGGTGAAGCTGATTACCGACTGGGACCGTGGGCCGTACGGCCCGGACACCTGCCCGGTCGGCGCGGCCGGATGAGCCGCACGACGGTCCGTCGACGGGTGGGACCCCGTAGACGCCACCGACCCGTTCCGCCGAGGCGGAACGGGTCGGTGGAGGTGTTGACGATCAGGCGGTACGGGGGCGGCGCGGGCGGCGGGACCGACCCGACGCGCGGTGCGCCGGCCGGCCGCCACCCCCGGTTGCCGCGCCGCTCGCGGCACGACTGCGCGGCGTCTGCGGCTGCGGCGCGACGATCGTCACCGGCACGCCGGAGGGCTCCCGGGCGCCGGTGACCCGGACCAGAGCCTCGTCATCGGAGCGCACCTGGACCGACTCCGGCCGGATGCCCGCGGTGGCCATCAGTCGGGAGACGTCACGGCGCTGCTCCGGCAGGACCAGGGTGACGACAGTGCCGGGCTCGCCGGCACGGGCGGTACGACCACCGCGGTGCAGGTAGTCCTTCGCCTCGGTCGGCGGGTCCACGTTGACCACCAGGTCCAGACCGTCCACGTGGATGCCCCGCGCCGCCACGTCGGTGGCGACCAGGGCGGTCACCTGACCGGTGCGGAACTGCTCCAGGATGCGGGTGCGCTGCGGCTGGGACTTGCCACCGTGCAGCGCGGCCGCGCGTACCCCCTTGGCCAGCAGTTGCCGCGCGAGCCGGTCGGCGCGGTGCTTGGTCCCCATGAACAGGATGGTGCGGCCCTCGCGGGCGGCGATCCGGGTCAGCGCCGCGGGCTTGTCGACGGCGTCGACGTGCAGCACGTGGTGGGTCATCGCGGTGACGGTGGCGGTGCCCGGGTCGACGGAGTGGGTGACCGGGCTGCTCAGGAAGCGGCGGACCAACCGGTCCACCCCGCCGTCCAGGGTGGCGGAGAAGAGCATCCGCTGCCCCTGCGGCGCGACCTGCTCCAGCAGCTTGGTGACCTGCGGCAGGAAACCCATGTCGGCCATCTGGTCGGCTTCGTCGAGCACGGTGATCTCGACCTGGTCGAGGCGGGCGTCGCCACGGTTGATCAGGTCGTGCAGCCGGCCGGGGGTGGCGACGACCACCTCGGCGCCGGCACGCAGGGCGTCCGCCTGCCGCTGCAACGACAGCCCGCCGACGACTGTGGCGCAGCGCAACCCGACCGCGCGGGCGTACGGGGCCAGCGCGGTGGTGACCTGCTGGGCCAGCTCCCGGGTCGGCACCAGCACCAGGGCCAGCGGGCGGCCCGGCCGCGCCTTCTGACCGGCGGTACGGGACAGCAGCGGAAGCCCGAAGGCGAGGGTCTTGCCGGAGCCGGTGCGACCCCGACCCAGCACGTCCCGCCCGGCCAGCGCGTCGGGCAGCGTCGCCGACTGGATCGGGAACGGTTCGGTGATGCCCTGGGCGGTCAGCGCGGCGAGCAGCGCCGGGGCCAGACCGGTATGGGCGAAGGAGGGAACAACTGTGGTCATGCGGAAGCCTTCCTCGACGCGGCACGTGTCGAGGGAGGGCGCCGACGTCGGCGCTGTCACCGGCGGACAGGACCGCCAGGACTCACAAGCACGAACCGAAGAGAGTACGGGCCGGCCCGCCGCCGGGCCGCCACCTGCGCGGGGCAGGCGACGGCGGGGCGGGCCGGTCCCGTCACCGTCACACCCGGAGGGCGCGACAGGTAATGCCGACCGATCCGAAGATCAGAGCGGGCGGATGTTCTCCGCCTGCGGGCCCTTCTGGCCCTGGGTCACCTCGAACTCGACCCGCTGGTTCTCGTCCAGGCTCCGGTAGCCGGAGGTCTGGATCGCCGAGAAGTGGGCGAAGACGTCGGCGCCGCCGCCGTCCGGGGTGATGAAGCCGAAGCCCTTGTCAGCGTTGAACCACTTCACGGTGCCAATAGCCATGTGTTTCGTCTCCTTGACGGAACGTCGGACGCGCACGTGTTGCGCGCCCGAAGAGGAGCGCTCCGCGCGGGAATGCGCGAATCGCCTGTCGCTTCTGGTCGCCCCGCCCGGAGAACTCCGGACACAACAAAGAGCGCCTGGGGCCACAATCCCGCCAGGCGCACACAGAGTCTCTGGTAACCAAAACTGCAACCCGGTCAACCTATCACGGCCCTCCCCGGAGCGGTCAATGTAGGGCGGAATCCTCGGGCAGTTGGGCGATCATGGCGGTGAGCCCCGCCACATCCAGCAGGTCGGCTGGTCGGACCGTCACCCCGTGCCGGACGTAGTGGAACGCCGCTCCCACCAGGTCCACGGGTACACCGGCCAACTCCGCCCAGGCCAGCCGGTACACGGCCAACTGCACGGCCGCCACCTCGGCCGCCGCGCCGGTGGGCTGCGCTCCGGTCTTCCAGTCGACCACGTCGAAGCGTCCACCCGGGCGGGCGAAGACCGCGTCCATCCGCCCCCGCACCACCACTCCCGCGATCACCGTGGCGAACGGCACCTCCACCTCGACCGGCACCCGGTCGGCCCACTCGCTGGCCAGGAACCGCTCCTGAAGCTCGACCAGCGCCTCGTCGGGCGCCGCGTCGGCGTCGGCCGCGCCTGGCAGCTCGTCCAGGTCCAACAGTCGGTCGGCGCCGAAGCGCTGCTCCAACCACGCGTGGAAGGCGGTGCCCCGGCGGGCGTACGGGTTGGGCTCGACAGGCACCGGCCGGCGCAGCGTACGGGCCAGCGCCGCCGGGTCACGGCGCAACGCGACCAGCTGGGTGACGCTCAACTGGCCGGGTAGCGCGACCTCGACCGCGCCGGAGAGCCGGGTCAGCTCGGCCCGCTCAGCGAGCAGCAGATCCGCCTCGCGCCGCCAGCGCGCCACCTCCGGGTCGACCTCCGCCTCCATTAGGGGACCGACCGGACCGGCGAGCGCGGCCGGACCGTCGGTCAGCACGCGGCGTACCAACGCGGCCGCCTCGGCCAGCGCCGGACGCCGACCGCCCAGCGGATCGGACGGCCACTCCGCACGGATCACCACCTCGGCGGTGGGGTTCGTCGCGTCCGGGGTCGGCTCCGGCGCCCACGCGTCGACCAGGTGCCCCGGCCCGCCGTCGAGGCACGCGTCGTACACCTCGCGCAGGAAGACCGACGGGCCGCGCGGTCGCTTCGTGCCCTCCCCCCACCAGTAGCCGGAGCAGAGCAGCAGCCGGCGTGGCCGGGTGACCGCCACGTACGTCAGCCGGCGCTCCTCCCGCTCGTCGTGCGCCCGCCACGCGTCGGTGAAGTCGGTGACCGCCCGCGCCACCGCGCGCTGGTCCGTGGCCTCGTCGAGCGCCAGCTCGGGCAACCCGTCGGCGTCGCCGCGCAGCGGGAACGGCAGCACACCCAACCCGCCCAGCCAGTGGTCGGAGTTGCGGACCGGCCCCGGCCACAGCCCACGGCTGAGCCCGGCGACCGACACCACGTCCCACTCCAGACCCTTGGCGGCGTGCGCGGTGACCACCTGTACCGCGCCCTCCACCACCTCCACCTCGCCGGGCGCCAGACCGCGCTCCTCGTCCTCGGCGGCGGCCAGGTAGGACAGGAAGCCGGAGAGCGTCGCGCCGGGCGTCTCCCCGCTGAACCGGGCCGCCACGTCGCCCAGCGCGTCCAGGTGGCCCCGGGCCAGGCCGGCGTCGCCGGCGCCGTCCCGCCCGGCCCGCACCGCCACCTCCACGTCCAGGCCGATGGTCCGCTCGATGTCCGCGATCAGGTCCGGTAGCGCCTGGTCCAGCCGGTAGCGCAGCAGCGCCAGCTCCCGGCCGTACGCGCGCAGCCGCGCGAAGCCCTCCGCCGAGTACGCCTGCGCCGGCCCGAGATCGGCCAGCGCCTCCACCAGGGTCGCCTCGTCCAGCAGGTCGGGGCTGATCTCCGCGGTCTCGTCGTCGGCGGCCACCTGCCGGCGGGTGTTGGCGATGGACCGGGCCCGCCGGTGCAGCGCCACCAGGTCGCGTGGCCCGATCCGCCAGCGGGCGCCGGTGAGCAGCCGCAGCAACGCGGCGCCGTCGGTCGGGTCGGCCAGCACCCGCAGCGTGCAGACAACGTCCCGGACCTCGGGAGTGTCCAGCAGACCGCCCAGCCCGACCACCTCGACCGGCAGGCCGCGTTCGCGCAGCGCCGACTCGATCGCCGGGATCTGGCTGCGCACCCGCACCAGCACCGCTGTCGTCGGGCGCTGCGCCACCGGGATGTGCTCGGGCGCCGCGCCCGGCATCCGGGCCGCGCCGCGCCAGGCCGCCAGGACACTGTCCGCGATCCAGTCGGCCTCATCGGCGTACGTGGGCAGCAACGCGCAGTGCACGGTGCCGCCGGCCGCGCCACCCGGGCTGCGGTGCGGGATCGGCTCCCGGACGGTCAGCGCGGACCGTAGCTCCGGCACCCGGGCGCCGGCCGCCCGCAGCGGGGTGGAGAGCGCGTTCGCCACCCGGAGGATCTCCGGGCGGTTGCGCCAGCTCGTGGTGAGCCCGAGCGCCGGGGCCGGCTGACCGTCGGCGCGGGCGAACTCGGTCGGGAACCGGTCCAGGGTGCCCGCGCTGGCCCCCCGCCAGCCGTAGATCGACTGGCACGGGTCACCCACCGCCGTCACCGGGTGCCCGCCGCCGAACAGCGCGTTGAGCAGCACCACCTGGGCGTGGCTGGTGTCCTGGTACTCGTCGAGCAGCACCACCCGGAAGCGGTCCCGTTCGATCTGGCCGACCGCCGGATGGTCCCGGGCCACCCGAGCCGCCCGGGCGAGCTGGTCGGCGAAGTCCATCGCCTCGAAGTCCTCCTTGCGCCGGGCGTACGCCCGCACCAGCGGCAGCAGGCGCAACCGGGTCTGCTGGAGGGTGAGCGCCTTGCGCACGTCCGCGTACACCCGGCCCGGCCGGGCCTGCACCTCGGCGAAGAACCGACCCGTCCAGGCCGCCAGCTCGTCCGGAGCGACAAGGTGCTCGTCCAGTTCCCCGGCGAGCGCCAGCACCGCGTCGGTGATGGTGCTCGGCATCCGGTCCACCTCGGACATGTCGCCGTCGTAGTTGCGCACCAGCAGGTCCACCAACTGCCAGCGGGACGCCTCGGTGAGCAGCCGGGTGGACGGCTCGTAGCCGGCCCGCAGCCCGTGTTCGGTGACGATCCGCCCGGCGTAGGAGTGGTAGGTGGAGATGCTGGGCTCACCCGCGAGCGGATCGTCGAGCGGGTCCCGGCCCTGCCGACCGAGGCGGCGGATGAGCTGGTCGAGTCGGGTGCGTACGCGGTGGGCCAGCTCACCGGCCGCCTTACGGGTGAAGGTGAGCCCGAGGACCTGCTCCGGCCGCACGTACGAGTTGGCGACCAGCCAGACCACCCGCGCGGCCATCGTCTCGGTCTTGCCCGACCCGGCCCCGGCGACGACGAGCAGCGGCTGCACCGGGGCGGCGATGATCGCGGCCTGCTCCCGGGTGGGTGCCGGCAACCGCAGCAGCTTGGCCAGCTCCACCGGCGTGTACCGGGGGCCGGAGTCCGCCCGGCGGGGCGTCGGCGCGGGACCCGCGCCGAACAGGGTGGGCTGGGTCACTGTGTCATCAGCTCTCCGGACGTCGGACGGTCGGCGGCTCGACGACCTGTCGCCCCTGCCCGGACACCGGGCAGCTGGTGCGCACCGGGCAGACCCGGCACTTCGAGTTGGCCACCGCGGCGAAGGTGGCGGCCGCCATCGTATCGGCGGTCCGCCGGACCAGCGCTGTCGCCCAGCCGGCCGCCGGCCCCTCGCTGGCCGCCGGCTGGTTCTGCTCCCGGGCGTCCTTGGCCGACGTGCCGAGCTGCACCAGCGCGGCGCCCCCGGACTCGTCGCCGAACTCGGCGAACGCGCCCGCCTCCACCGCCGCCTGGTAGGCGCCGAGCTGCGGATGCTCGGCCAGGTCGCTGCCGGTGACAGCGGTGGACTTGCCGGTCTTCAGGTCGATCACCACGAGTCGCCCGGCCTCGTCCACCTCCAGCCGGTCGACCCGGCCGGTCAGGTCGACCGGTCGACGCGGGTCGTCCAGGCGCACCGCGAACTCGTGCTCGATGGCGAGCAGCCGACGCGGGTTGGTGGCCAGCCAGCGCAGCAGCTTGTCGACCATCGCCTCGGCCCGCTCCCGCTCCGGCCCGGCCATCCACCGGGCCGCCAGCTCGATCGCGTCGAACCGGGCGGCCACGTAGTCGAGCAGCGCGCCCCGGTCGGCGCTGGCGTCCTCGGCGAGCATCGCGGCGGCGTGCACCAGGTTGCCCACGCCCTGCGCCGTGCTGGTCGGGCCGCTGCCGCCGTGCCGCTCCAGCAACCACCGCAGGCTGCACCGCAGCGCGCTCTCCATCGCGGACGGGGTGACCCGCACCGGCTCACCCTCGTCGACCAGCGGCCGGTCGTCGGAGAGCGCCCGCAACCCCCACCAGTCGTCGGGGTGCGCGCCGGGCACCCCGGCGGCGGCGAGCCGGGCCAGCTCGGCCGCCGCGGCGTGCCGCCGGACCGCCGGGGCGGCCGGGTCGACGACGGCGGTACGCAGCTCCGCCACCAACGCCGGCAGGGTGAGCGCCCGGGGCGGACGCGTCACCGGCAGCGCGCCGGTCCGAACCGGAGCGTCGTGACCGTCGCCGTCCCGCGCCGCGCCGTCACCGTGGGCACCACCGCCGTCCCGCGCCGCGCCGTCACCGTGGGCACCGCCACCGTCCCGCGCCGCGCCGTCACCGTGGGCACCGCCACCGTCCCGCGCCGCGCCGCCGCTTGCGGGCGTACCGTCGCCGTCACCGGGCGTGGGGGGCGGGCCGCCACCGACGGGACCACCGTTCGACGGCGGGCCGGCCTGTGGGTCGGCCGGCCCGGCGGCCTCCGGCGGGTTGGGCGGCGGGGTGACGCCCAACTCGTGCAGGAACCGACTCGGCTGCTCCTCGTGGTCGTCCCCGCCGACGGCTGCCGACGCCACGGCGGTGACCAGCAGCCGGTGCCGGGCCCGGCTGACGGCGACGTGGAAGAGCCGGCGCTCCTCGTCCAGCAACGCCGACGTCTGACCCACCACGTTCGCCACCGTCGAGCCCTCGACCGAGCGGCCGGCCAGCACGTCGACCAGCCGCTCGGAGCCGAGCAGGCTGCCGCGCAGCCGCAGGTCCGGCCAGGTGCCCTCCTGGACACCGGCCACCGCGACCAGGTCCCACTCCAGGCCCTTCGCGGCGTGCGCGGTCAGCAGGCGCACCGCGGCGCCCCGGTCGGCGGTCGGCGCGATGGTGTCGGCCGGCAGGTCCTGCGCCAGGACGTGGTCGAGGAACACCTCGGTGCGGGCGCCCGGCAGCCGGTCGGTGAACCGGGCCGCCGCGTCGAAGAGCACCAGCACGGCGTCCAGATCGCGGTCTGCCGCCTCGGCCCGCCGTCGCCGGGACAGGTCCCCCTCGCCGGCCTCCGGCCGACCCTGGTTGATCGCGCCGGCCCAGCGCTCGGCGAGGCCGCTGGCGTGCCAGACGGCCCAGAGCACATCCTCCGCCGTCGAACCCGGCCGGGCGGCGGCGGCACGCGCGGTGGCCAGCAGCCCGGCCACCGCCTGCGCCGGCTCCGCCCACCGCCGGTCGATGCCGGCCAGCTCGGCGGGGTCGCGCAGCGCCTCGACGATCAGCTCACCGGACGACCGCCGGTCGCCACCGGCCAGCGCGAGCGCCCGCAGGCCCTGCCGCAGCCGTCGCTCGGCCAGCGGGTCGGCGCCACCCAGCGGCGAGTGCAGCAACGCGACGGCGGCCTCCTCGTCGAGCCGGTCCGGCTCCAGGGCGCAGCGCAGCAGGAGCAGCAGCGGCGCGACCGCCGGTTGCAGGTGCAGGGGCAGGTCCTCGCCGTGCACCACGGTGGGTACGCCGGCGGCGTGCAGCGCCCGCCGCAGGGTGGGCAGGTGCAGGGCGGTGGACCGCACCAGCACCGCCATCCGGGACCACGGCACACCGTCGAGCAGGTGGGCCGAGCGCAGCGCGTGCGCCAGCCAGGCGGCCTCGCTCGTCGCCGAGCGGAACGTGTGCACCTCCACCACTCCGGGTGGCGCGTCCGGCAGCGGGCGCAGCCGCCGGTGCGCCGCCGGACCACGCAGCCGACGGTCCAGCCGGGCCAGCGCGGCGAGCAGATTCGGCCCGGCCCGGTACGACGTGGTCAGCAGCACCTGCGCGGCCGGCGCGCCGGAGGCCGTCCGGAAGCGGTGCGGGAACGTTGTCACCCCGGCCGGATCGGCGCCCCGGAAGGCGTACGTCGACGAGTCCGGGTCGGCGAACGCGACGAGCGGTTTGCCACCACCGGCGATGACCGTGAGCAACTCCAGTTGGGCGGGGTCGGTGTCGGCCAGCTCGTCGAGGTAGACGTGGGCGAGTCGACGACGCTCGGCGGCCAGCAACTCCTCGTCGTCACGCAGCAGCCCGGTGGCCGCCCTGACCAGCTCGGCCGGGTCGTACGCGACGGAACCCCGGTTGCTGACGTCGCGCAACGCGAGGACGGCGACGTACTCCCGGAGGAAGCGCGCGGCGGCCGGCCAGTCGGCGCGGTTGAGCCGGTCGCCCAGCCGGGCCAGCTCCATCGGACCCACGCCCCGTTCGGCGGCGCGCATCAGCAGGTCGCGGAGCTGACCGGCGAACGCCCTGGTGCGCAGGGCCGGGCGCAGGTCGGCCGGCCACCCGACCGGGTCGTCCTCGGGCTCCTCGCCGACCACGTCCAGCAGCTCACGGATGATCAGATCCTGCTCGGGGCCGGTGAGCAGCCGGGGCGACGGCTCGCCCCGCTCGGCGGCGGCGCGGCGCAGCAACCCGAAGGCGTACGCCGGGAAGGTGCGCACCAGCGGCTCGCGCAGCACCCGGTGGCCATCCCGCGCGATCCGGGCCTCGATGCGCTGACGCAGCGCGGTGGCGCCCCGACGGCCGAAGGTCAGCACCAGGATGCGTTCCGGGTCCACCCCCTCGGCCACCCGCGCGGCGACCGCCTCGACAAGCGTGCTGGTCTTGCCCGTGCCCGGGCCGCCGAGCACGAGCATCGGCCCGTCGGTGTGCCCGACGATCTCCGCCTGCGCCGGGTCGGCCAGCCGACCGCCAGCGCCGGGCACGGCGCTGCGAGCAGGCGCTTCGCCGCCCTCCAGCGCCGGCCCCGCAAACCCCCGCACCAACCGGTACGCCCGCATCAGCCCATCCCATCAAACCCCTACGACACCAACCCCCACCCCCCCAACCCCCAACCCCCCCACCCCCCAACCCCCACCCCTGCCCACCCCCACCAGACCCCGTTGATCATGAAGTTATCGCCACGACACGCCGCCACCGAGGGCAATAACTTCATGATCAACGGGGCGGGGGCCGGGCGGGGGCGGGGGCGGGGGCCGGGCGTCAGGTTAGGTGGGACTCTAGGGCGGTCAGGGCTTCGTCGACGGAGCTGGCCACGGTCAGCAGGTCGCGGCCGGCGGGCTTGAGGAAGCGCTGGTCGGTGAGGGTGTCGAGCCAATTCAGCAGCGGCCGGTAGAACCCGTCCGTGTCGATCAGCACCATCGGCTTGCTGTGCAGGGCGAGCGTGGCGGTGGTCCAGACCTCGAACAACTCGTCCAGGGTGCCCAGCCCGCCGGGCAGGGTGAGGAAGGCGTCCGACTTGTCGATCATCAGGGTCTTGCGGCTGGCCATCGAGTCGGTCACCAGCAGTTCGTCCGAGGCCAGGTCGGCGACCTCCAGATCGACGAGCGCCTGCGGGATCACGCCCACCGTGCGCCCACCGGCGGCGCGGGCGCCGTCCGCCAGGGCGCCCATCATGCCGACGCAGCCGCCGCCACTGACCAGGGTGTGCCCGCGGCGGGCCAGGGCGGCGCCGGTCTCGGCGGCCAGGTCCAACCAGCGCTGATCGAGGGTACGGGACGAGGCGCAGAACACGCAGACGGCGGCCATCAGGCGTCGTCCCGCGACTGCTCGGCGGCGGCCCGTTGGTCAGCGGCGGTACGCGCGACAGCCTCTTCGCGGACCGCCTCCTGCTCGGCCGAGAGCGCGGCCTCGGCCGCGACGATGTGCCGGACCGCCGCGTTGACGTCGTCGGTGAGGCAGATCAGGTCCAGGTCCACCGGGCCGATCTTTCCGGTGGCGGCCATGGTGTCGCGCAACCAGTCGAGCAGGCCCTGCCAGTAGGCGACGCCCATCAGCACCACCGGGAACCGGGTGACCTTGCCGGTCTGCACCAGGGTGAGCGCCTCGAACAACTCGTCCATGGTGCCGAACCCGCCGGGCAGCACGACGAACGCCTGGGCGTACTTGACGAACATCGTCTTGCGGGCGAAGAAGTAGCGGAAGTCGATGGCCAGGTCGACCCAGTCGTTGATGCCCTGCTCGAACGGAAGCTCGATGCCGAGCCCGACGGAGAGCCCGCCGGCCTCGCTGGCCCCACGGTTGGCGGCCTCCATCACACCGGGCCCACCCCCGGTGATCACCGCGTAGCCGGCCCGGGCCAGCGCGCCGCCCAACTGCTCGGCCAGCCGGCACTCGGCGCTGTCCGGCCCGCTGCGCGCGGAGCCGAAGACGCTCACCGCCGGCGGCAGGTCGGCGAGGGTGTCGAAGCCCTCGACGAACTCGGAGAGGATGCGCAGCGCCCGCCAGGCGTCCTTGGTCTTCCAGTCGCCACGTCCACGGGAATCGAGCAACCGCTGATCGGCGGTGCTGCTCGGGATGGCCCCTCGGCGCAGCGTGACAGCACCGCGATGCCGCTCCCTCCCTGGCCCGCGACCGGCCTCCCGCCCGTTGCTCTCACTCATGGGGCAACCGTAGTGGAGTGACGCCGCCCGGGTGTGCGGGGCGCGGACGTCGAGAAATAGTTCGCGATCTTGGGCAACTATTCCGCTTTCCCGTACGTCTTACTATTCACATACCGGGTATGCCCCGGCGCGCGCTTCGGGGGAGGAGACAGCGTGATCAGCAGCAGCGAGATGATCCGGATTCGTCGCCAGATGCAGCGACGGATCCGTGACGTGGTGGCCGAACGCCGCCGCAACCGGGACCTGAACCCGTCCCTCTCCCCCGTGACCCCCGCGCCAGCCAATGCTGATCAAGAGGTTTGCGTCGCCGACAACGGGCCCGGCTGACGCAAACCTCTTGATCGTCCGCGGGGGCGCTGGGGGGCGCCGAAGCGGTCAGGCCGGGGCCAGCCAGCGATGCAGGGTTGCCGCGCCGTCGCGGATCTTGCTGATCTCGACGTGCTCGTCGGGGTGGTGGGCCAGGTTCGGGTCACCCGGGCCGAAGTTCAGTGCGGGGATCCCCATGGCCGCGAACCGGGCCACGTCCGTCCAGCCGAGCTTGCCGATCGGCGCGGCGCCGACCGCCGCCAGGAACTCCTTCGCCGGGGCCGCGCCGAGCCCGGGAGGGGCGCCGGCGATCGAGTCGGTCACCGCCACCTCGAAGCCGGCGAACACCTCACGCAGGTGCGCCTCCGCCTCGGCGGGGGTGCGATCCGGGGCGAACCGGTAGTTGACCTCGATCTCGCACCGGTCCGGGACGACGTTGCCGGCCACGCCGCCGTTGATCCGTACCGCGTTCATGCCCTCGCGGTAGTCGCAGCCGTCGATGGTGACCCGGCGGGCCTCGTACCCCTGGAGACGTCGCAGCACCTCGGCGGCGGCGTGGATGGCGTTCACACCGTGCCAGGAGCGCGCCGAGTGGGCGCGTACGCCGGTGGTGGTGACCACCGCGCGCATGGTGCCCTGGCAACCGGCCTCGACGATGCCGTACGTCGGCTCCAGCAGCACGGCGAAGTCCGCCTCGAGCCACTCCGGAAACGCCTGCGCCACCAGGTTGAGCCCGTTGTACCGGGACTCGATCTCCTCGGCCTCGTAGAAGAAGTACGTCACGTCGTAGCGCGGGTCGGGCAGCGTCACGGCCAGGTGCAGCGCGTACGCGGTGCCGGACTTCATGTCGGAGGTGCCGCAGCCGTACATCAGGTCGCCGCGCATGGTCGACGGGAAGTTGTTGTTCAGCGGCACGGTGTCGAGGTGCCCGGCCAGCACGACGCGCTGCGAACGGCCGAGATCGGTGCGCGCCATCACGGTGTTGCCGTGCCGGTGGGTGGTCAGGTGCGGCACCCCCCGCAGCACCTCTTCGACACAGTCGGCGATCGCCTTCTCGTTGAGGGACACGGACTCTATGTCGACCAGCGCGCGGGTCAGCTGCACCGGATCGGCGAGGACCTCGGGGGTCAGCGGGTTCTCCATGGTTCGCACGGTACCTTCAGGTCTGTCGGCGCGAGGAGTGAGCTGAGGCCAGCCGGCCGTGACGAAAGGGTTCAACAGTGACGTCCGCAGATTCCGCCTGGGGTATCGGCCTGGCCACGGTCACGGCAGACGAGCAGGTGCTCGACACCTGGTACCCGACCGGCAAGCTGGGCCTGGGCGAGCTGCCCCTGGTCGCCGGCGAGGACAAGGCGGACGTGCTCGACCTGCCACCGGCGGCGCTCGGCGACCGCCCCCTGCCCGGCCTGCGTACCGTCCAGGTGGTCACCGTGATCGGCTCGCTGGACGAGCCGATCAAGGACGCCCCCGACGCGTACCTCCGGTTGCACCTGCTGTCGCACCGCCTGGTGCGACCCAACGAGATCAACCTGGACGGCATCTTCGGCAAGCTGGCCAACGTGGCCTGGACGTCCGCCGGGCCGTGCCCTCCGGAGCGGGTGGACGAGCTGCGGGTGATCGAACGGGCGGCCGGTCGCCACCTGGCGGTCTACGGGGTGGACAAGTTCCCCCGGATGACCGACTACGTGGTGCCCTCCGGCGTGCGGATCGCCGACGCCGACCGGGTCCGCCTCGGCGCGCACCTGGCCGCCGGCACCACTGTGATGCACGAGGGCTTCGTCAACTTCAACGCCGGCACGCTCGGCGCCTCGATGGTGGAGGGCCGCATCGTGCAGGGCGTGCTGGTCGGCGACGGCTCCGACGTCGGCGGCGGCGCCTCGATCATGGGCACGCTCTCCGGTGGCGGCACCGACAGGGTGAGCATCGGTGAGCGGAGCCTGATCGGCGCGAACGCCGGCATCGGCATCTCGCTCGGCGACGACTGCGTGGTCGAGGCCGGCTGCTACATCACGGCCGCCTCGAAGATCACGCTGCCGGACGGCCGGGTGGTCAAGGCCCGCGAGCTGTCCGGCGTCGACGGGCTGCTGTTCTGGCGCAACTCGGTCACCGGCGCGCTGGAGGCGAAGCCGCGTACCGGCCGGGGCATCGAGCTGAACGCCGCCCTGCACCTCAACGACTGACGCACCCGCCGGGTCCGCGGCGCTCGGCCGCGGACCCGGACGGGGTACGCCTCAGCGCAGCCGGTACGCCTGGATGATCCGTTCGGTCACGGTGTTACCCGCGGCGTCCCGGGCGGTGGCCCGCAGGGACGCGTGACCGGGCCCGGCGGGGTGCCGGACGGTGGCGGTCCAGCCGTGCCGGCCGTCGCGCACCTGGGCGGCCTGCCAGGTCTTGCCGCCGTCGTAGGAGACGTCCACTGTCAGCCTGGTCACCCGCGACCCGGGGGCCCCGGGTTGACGCTGCACCTGGACCGGGACGACGAAGCTCCGCCCGGCCGGGGCGCTGCCGTCGACCCGCAGCGGCGGCGCGAAACGCACCGCCATCAGCGGCAGCCGGACCGGCGTGTCGCCGGCGACGTGCCGCGACCGGAACGTCCAGCTCGACTCCACCTCGGTGCTCAGGTCGGTGAGGCTCCGCTTCGCCGACGCGACGAGCCGGTAGTCCGCCGCGCCCGCCGGCACCGTGAAGTCCCCGTAGCCGGCGTACTCGCTCTCACCGACCAGCTTGCCGTCGCGCCAGAGTTCGGTGCGCTCGCTGTCGTTGAGCGAGCCGCCCGGGTGCCCGGCGGCGTCAGTGAACATCGGCAGGTCGACAGAGATGACGTCGCCGACCCGGGTGACGCTCTGGTGCGGCCAGCGCGGGGCCGGGAACGAGGGCCCGAAGGGAGCCTGGTTCCACACCTCCTGGACCGTCCGACCGGCCCGGTACGCGGTGGGCGTCGAGAGAAGCACGGCCTGCGGAATGAACCAGCCCTCGTCGTCCCGGGTTCCGAAGTAGAGCTCGGACTCCCACCGCACGTTCCTGGTGTTGTAGTACTCGACCCGCTGGCCGGGCACGCCGGTGGGCAGGATCAGCGCGGAGCCGCCGACGTTGTACTCCGGAACGGGATACACGATCCGCTCGCTTTCCAGGCCCGGGTAGCCGTCGTCGCGGAACCGGTGCACGACGGTGGCCAGGTCGCGTCGGGCGTAGTCCCGGACGAACCCCGTGGGCATCCGGCCGGGAACGGCCTCGGCCAGCGCGTACAGGTAGGGGCTGTGGTCCGTCTCCGGCTCGATCCACTGGCTGCTGACGGTGGCGACGAACCGGTCGGCGGACACCCGCCTACCGAGGTGCCCACTGGTCAGGCCGGTGAACGTCTCCGCCCAGATTCCGATGCCGTACCCGCTGCCGTCCGCTGCCGTGAAGTTTCCGCTGACGTCGATGAGCGCCGGGGTGGCCTTCCGGTCCGGAACTGTCATCCGTACCGGCTCGGCGCGACGGGCGTCCACCACGACCCGGGTGTCCCGCTCGACGGTCAGGTCGGGCTGCGCCAGCAGGGACATCCCGCGCTGCTCGTCCTCCGGGCCGGGCTCGGAGACCAGACTGGTCAGGCCGTATCGCCCCTTGGGCAGCCGCACGCTGGCCACCCCGTCCGAGCTGGCCAGGTCCCAGAAGCCGAAGGAGTCCATCCCGACCACTGTGCTCCAGTGGTCCGAGGTGCGTTCGCCGGAGCGGTTCAGGTGCTCCACGGTCAGCGTGTAACTCTCCACCTCCCGGTGCACTGCCAGCGGGGTGACCGCGACCGTCGCGCCGGAGCGGGCCACGATCCGCCCGGTCCAGTAGCCGTCCACGTCGCCGATCCGGGTGTTCGCGGTGACGGTCGTGGCGGCGGTTCCGCCCGCCGGCACGGTGAGCCGGTCGGCGCCCAACTGGAAGAGACCGGCCGGCAGCGCTTTGCCGCCGGGGCCGGCGCCCTCGACGCTCAACTCCACGGTGACCGGGGCCGAACCATCGTTGTGCCAGGTCACGGTGCGGGTGATCGGTGCGTCGTCGGTGTGCGGCCAGAGCGTACGCCCGAACGAGACGCTCACCGGATCGGTGCTGACCTGCTGGGTGATCGCGTGCGCGACGTCGACCCGCCCGGCGCCCTGCTGGTACGCGGTCTGCTCCGGATGCGGCTTGGCGGCGGCCATCAGGGTCGCCTTGAGCCGGTCGGCAGGCCATCCCGGGTGCTGCTGGGCCAGCAACGCGGCCGACCCGGCCACGTGCGGGGTGGCCATCGAGGTGCCGGAGATCGCGACGTAACGGTCCCCCACCGGGTCGCCGATGACGCCGTTCGCGGACCGTGCGGCGACGATGTCGACGCCGGGCGCGGTGATGTCCGGCTTCAGCGCGTCGTCACCGACTCGTGGGCCCCGGCTGGAGAATCCGGCCAGTTCGTCGTCGCGGTCCACAGCGCCCACGGCCAGTCCGGCGTCGGCGGAGGCCGGGGAGCCGACCGAGCCGTCCGTGCCGTCGTTGCCGGCGGCGAGGACGAAGAGCGCGCCGGTCTGCGCGGTGAGCGTCTGCACCGCCTCCTCGAGCGGGTCGATCTCCGGGGTGTCCCAGCCGCTGAGGCTCATGTTCACCACCGCCGCCTTCTTCTCGACGGCGGCCCACTCCATGCCGGCGAGGATCGCCGAGTCGGAGCAGCCCTGGTCCTCACAGACCTTGCCGTCCAGCAGCGTCGCGTCCGGGGCCACGCCCCGGTACCGGCCGTCGGAGGCCGCGCCGGAGCCCGCGATCGTCGAGGCCACGTGGGTGCCGTGGCCGACGGTGTCCCGACCGTCGGTCACCTCGGTGAAGTTGCGCGCCTCGGCGACCTTGCCGACCAGGTCCGGGTGGGTCGCGTCGACGCCGGTGTCCAGCACCGCCACCGAGACACCCTTGCCGGTGAACCCGGCCGCCCACGCGGCGGGCGCGCCGATCTGCGGCACGCTGTGGTCGAGGGTCACCCGACGGCGACCGTCCAGCCAGATCCGCTCGACGCCCCCCGCCGCGCCGAGCCGGGACGCGCTGGGACCGGTCACCGTCGCCCAGACGTCTGCGAGGGAGGACTTGGCGGTGGCCAGGGCGACGCCGTGGATCGCCGGCAGCTCGCGGGTCACCCGCGTGCCGGGCAGGGCCGTCTGCGTACGCCGGGCGGCGCCGGCCGAGCCGGACGTCATCAGCAGCGGCAGCGTGTCCCGGCGGGCGTCGTCGTATCCCGCCTCGATCAGCCCGGTGATGTCGAAGAGCCTCCGGTCGACCCGGCCGGAGCGCAGCAACGGCAGCGCGTCCGTCGGCGTCACCGAGAGCCGTCCGCGCTGGCGCTGGATGACGAACCGCACGTTATCCCGGCCGGCGCCGGGCCGGGCCGAGGCGCCGGCGGCGGTGACTGTCACCCGGTCACCGGTGATCAGTGTGACCGTCTTGCTGGTGGTGGCCCCGATCGCCGGTCGCGCGCTGGGCGCGGTGGCCGTGGCGGCACCGGTGGACGGGCTGGCCGTGGCGATCGTCGGCGTGCCCAGCACGAGGGCTGACACGGCGGCGACAGCTGTGAGAATTTTCCTCCGTCGATGCAACTGATCCTCCTTGATGGAGCGTCGACACCTGTGAGAGTGCATTGACAGCCGCCAGTATTACATACCCGGTATGCAATAAAGGGGTCGAAAATATGACGGACCCGCCAACCCTCGACGGGTTCGGCAGGCATCATCGACCGGGTGACCTCCATGAAGGACCGGATGCTCGCCGGTGAGCCGTACCTCGCCGACGACCCGGAGATCATCGCCGACCTGGACCGGGCCGCCCGGCTGATGGAACGCTTCAACACCAGCCCTGCGGACGACCCGCAGGGCCGGTTCGCGGCCCTGCGGGAACTCCTCGGCGACCTGGGCGAGGACACCTGGATCCGTCCACCGTTCCACTGTGACTACGGCTGGCACATCCGCATCGGACCGCGCAGCTTCGTCAACTACCAGGCGGTCTTCCTCGACGTCGCCCCGATCACCATCGGCGCCGACGTCCAGATCGGACCGAACGTGCAGCTGCTGACCCCGACCCATCCGGTCGAGCCCGGGCCGCGCCGGGACAAGTGGGAGGCGGCCAAACCGATCACGATCGGCGACAACGCCTGGCTCGGTGGCGGCGCCATCGTCCTGGCCGGCGTGACGATCGGCGCGAACACCGTCGTCGGCGCGGGCGCCGTGGTCACGAGGGACCTGCCCGCCAACGTGGTCGCTGTCGGCAACCCGGCCCGGCCGGTCCGCGAACTCACCTAGACCGGGGTCAGACGCGGCCGTTCTACGCCGCCGGGCGCTCCGCCAGGCGTACCACCAGATCGGCCCGGTCGGCGGTGGGCG
The DNA here is from genome assembly GCF_029626235.1 of Micromonospora sp. WMMD1120. NCBI lineage: Bacteria > Bacillati > Actinomycetota > Actinomycetes > Micromonosporales > Micromonosporaceae > Micromonospora > Micromonospora sp. WMMD1120. The sequence goes on from NZ_JARUBO010000005.1 coordinate 1,025,972, forward strand.
TGATCAGGGCGGCGTTGGTCTCGTCACTGCCCAGCGCCCAGGCACGGGCCTCCTCCGGAGACCGACCGAACGCCTGGTGTCGGGCCGTCAGCCTGCGCTGTCGCAGATCGGCGTCCAGATCGAGAAACCACGCCTCGTGCAGCAGCGGCCGGATCTCCTCCCAGGGGAGATCCCGCAGCAGCAGATAGTTGCCCTCGGTCACCACCAGCCGGACCGACGGCGGCACCTCGATGGCGCCGGCCACCGGCTCCTCCAACTCCCGGCGGAACTCCGGCGCGTACACCGACGTCGGCTCCAACCGGCGCAGCCGGCGCAGCAGCGAAACGTAGCCGTTGGCGTCGAAGGTGTCCGCCGCGCCCTTACGGCCGGCCCGACCCAGCCGGACCAGCTGCGACTGCGCCAGGTGGAATCCGTCCATCGGCACCAGCCGCGCGACCGAGCCGACCCCGGCCACGATCCGCTCGGCCAGGGTGGACTTGCCGGCGCCCGGAGCGCCGGCGATGCCGAGCAGTTGACGCGGACCCGCCTCGGCCAGCTCCGTCGCCCGCGAGATCAGCTCGTCGAGGGACAGCACCCGGGCCGGCGGCATCAGCCCAGGACCGGGTCGCTGATGGTGAACCGGGCCTGCACCGCCGCGTGCACGGTCTGCGGCTGCGGGTCCAGTTCGAGTTCCGGCCGGCCATCGCCAGCGCCACCACCGCCGAACGCCGCACGGGCGAACATCGGCCGGTCCACGGGGCCGGCGTCGGCCAACTCGATCAGGGAGGTGACCTGGGCGCCGAGGGCCTCCGCGTACTCCCGGGCGCGCAGCAGCGCGTCGCTGATCGCGGCGTGTCGGGCCGCCCGGTGGGCCGGGCTGTCCGGACGAAGCTCCCACCACGGGCCGGCGACCTCGACCTGGTCCTGGTCGGCGAGTCGGAGCAGCAGCTCGCCCAGGGCGGTGAAGTCGGTGACGGTGACGGTCGTGGTGACACTGCCGTGCCAGGCGACCACCCGCTCACCCGAGCGCCGCGTCTCCGGCGACACCCGCAGGTCGCCGGTCTCCCGACGCGCCACCGCCGGGCCGGAGCCGTCCAGCAGCACCCGGACGGCGGCGGCCCGCTCGGCCAACCGGGTCAGCGTCGCCTCCCGGTCCCGGTCGCGCGCCGTCGCGGTGACGGTGAACCGGGCCAGCTCGGGCGGCACCTCCTGGTACGCCTCGCCGCGCACCTGCACCACCGGACCGTCCACCGCCATGCCCCCAGCCTAGTCAGCCACGGGAAGCCACGCGGTGTAGGAAACCGCCTCCGGGTCGACCTGACACTCCGTCAGGTGCCCACCGCAACCACCCAGCTCGCGCAGCCAGGCGACCTCGGCCGCGTGGTCGCCGTCCGCCGGGAACCGCCGCGACCGACCGGCCAACCGCCGGTCCCGCAGCGCCGACCGGGCCGCTCGCGCCTCCGCGTACCGCTCGACGAGCGCCGGCCCGTCGTCGGCGCGCAGCGCGGCGGCCAGCCCGTCCAGGAAGAGGCGGACCTCCGCCAACTCGTGCAGCACCCGGTCGCGGTTGGCGAGCAGCATGTTCGCGGTCCGCTCCGCCGGTGTGCCGGCGACCCGCGTGCCGTCGGAGAAACTGCCCGCCGCCAGGGCCAGCACCGCGTCGCGCAACGGCGCCCGCTGCGTCGCACCGGCCAACGCGCCAGCCAGCAGGTGCGGCACGTGGGACGCGAGCGCGGCCACCGAGTCGTGCGCCGACGGGGACATCGGCACGATCCGCGCGCCGAACACCTCCGCCAGCAGCCCGGTCAGCCAGCGGAAGGCGACGGTCGCGGGACCGGGCGCCGGACAGAGCACCCAGGCGGCCCCGGTCAGCAGGGTCGGTGACGCGGCGGTCAGGCCGGCCGACTCCGCGCCGGCCATCGGGTGCCCCGGAACGAACCGGTCGCCGACCCCCAGCCGGTCGGCGGCCTCGGCCACCTCGACCTTGGTGCTGCCGACGTCGGTCAGCACGCAGCCGGGCGCGGTCAGCTCGGCCACCCGGGCCAGGGTGTGCGGCAGCGTGGGCAGCGGGCCGCAGAGGAAGACCAGGTCCCGGCCCTGCACCGCCTCCTCGACAGTGGCCGGGGCGAGCACACCTCGGAGCCGGGCGCCCTCCCGGGTCGCCGGGTCCGGGTCCCATCCGGCGACGTCAAGACCGGCCTCGTCGAGGCGCAGCAGCACCGAGCCGCCGATCAGGCCGGTGCCGAGCACCGCCGCCCGTACCCCGGCGTACCGCCCGGTTCCGCCGTCGGTCATCGTCAGCCCGCCCGGGGTCAGACCCGCAGCCGACCGGCGACCGCCGCGACATGCTCGTCGGACTCGGTCAGCGCGACCCGGACGTGCTGCCCGGCGCTCGGGCCGTAGAACGCGCCGGCCGCGACCAGGATGCCGCGTCGGGCCAGCCAGTCGACCGTCTGCCAGCAGTCCTCGCCCCGGGTCAACCACAGGTAGAGACCCGCCTCGGAGTGCTCGATGGTGAACCCGGCCTCGGTGAACACGGCGGCGAGCACCTCGCGCCGGGCCCGGTAGCGCTCCCGCTGCTCCTCGGCGTGTCGTTCGTCGTCCAGCGCCGCCACCATCGCCGCCTGCACCGGGGCGGGCACGATCATGCCCGCGTGCTTACGGACCTTCAGCAGCTCGGCGACGAGCGCCGGGTCACCCGCGACGAACCCGGCCCGGTAACCGGCCAGGTTGGACCGCTTGGACAGCGAGTGCACCGCGAGCACCCCGGCGTAGCTTCCACCGCTGACCTGCGGAGACAACACCGAGACCGGCTCGGCCGACCAGCCGAGCGGCAGGTAGCACTCGTCGCTGGCGACGACCGCGCCGCGCTCGCGGGCCCAGTCGACCACCTTGCGCAGGTGCGCGGCGGGCAGCACCCGCCCGGTCGGGTTGCCGGGCGAGTTGACCCAGACCAACCGGACCCGCGAGGTGGGGCCGACCGAGGTGAGCGAGTCGGTGCGCACGACAGTGGCGCCGGCCAACCTGGCGCCGTCCTCGTACGTCGGGTAGGCGACCGACGGCACCACCACCACATCACCCGGACCGATGCCGAGCAGTGTGGGTAGCCAGGCCACCAACTCCTTCGAGCCGATGGTCGGCAGCACACCGAGGCCGTCGACGCCGGCGCCACAGGACCGGGACACCCACGCCGTGATGGCGGCCCGCAACGCCGGGGTGCCGGCGGTCAACGGGTAGCCGGGGGCATCGGACGCGTCAGCCAACGCCCTGCGGATCACCTCCGGCACCGGGTCGACCGGCGTGCCCATGGAGAGGTTGATCAGCCCTTCCGGATGCGCCGCGGCCACTGTGGCCGCGGCGTCCAGGGTGTCCCAGGTGAACTCGGGCAGCCGCGACGAGACCGGCGCGGGCCGGTTCAGTGGCCCTCGCCGCGCGGCGGCTGCGCGGCGACGAAGGTGGCGTCCTTCTCCACCTTGCCGATCTTCGAGGCGCCGCCGGGCGAGCCCAGCTCCTCGAAGAACTCGTAGTTCGCGCCGGTGTAGTCCTTCCACTGCTCCGGGACGTCGTCCTCGTAGAAGATCGCCTCCACGGGGCAGACGGGCTCACAGGCACCACAGTCGACGCACTCGTCGGGGTGGATGTAGAGCATCCGGTTGCCCTCGTAGATGCAGTCGACCGGGCACTCCTCGATGCATGCCTTGTCGAGCACATCCACGCACGGCTCGGCGATGATGTAGGTCACCGGTCTTCTCCTCCGCAAGACACGCCGCGATCTCCGCGACGGTAAGAGCCTAGTATCTCGCCGGGGAGGGGGTGAACCGTGCTCCGACAGCAGGATGTTGGATATCGAATCGTGGTCCGCCGGATTGTGGGGATTCGCGAAGGCCGCCCGCTGTTCTCCGATGCCCTCGGCGAGTTGGTCGAGCTGAGCGAGACTCATCTCACTCTGGCGACCGAGCAGGGTCCACTCCGTGTCCCGGTGACCCAGGTCCACCGCGCCAAGCGCGTACCGCCGACCCGTCGGCCGACCGCCGCCGCCGTCGCCGCTCTGGAACGGGCCGCCGACGAGGCCTGGCCGGCGCCGACCCGGGGCCGGCTCGGCGACTGGTTGCTCCGGTCGGCGCAGGGCTGGACCGGACGGGCCAACTCGGCGCTGCCGATCGGCGACCCGGACCGCCCGCTGGCCGCCGCCGTGGACGCCGTCGAGCGCTGGTACGCGGAGCTGGGCCAGCCAGCGATCATCAACACGCCGTTGCCGCTCGCCGCGCCGGTCGGCGCCGAACTGGACGCCCGCGGCTGGGACGTCCGCCCGCCGACGCTGGTGCAGACCGCGCCGCTCCCCCTGCTGGCGGCCGCGTCCGCCGGGCAGCCGCCCGACCCGGCCGCCGGGCCCGGCAGTCCGGCCACCGGGCCGGGCGAGGTAGCGGCCGGGCCGGGTGACGTGGCCACCGGGCCGGGCGACGCCCGCGGCGGCTGGGGCGACGCGGGCGTGCCGCCGAGCGGTGTGACCGCCGGGCCGGGCGACGCCGGTGGTCGGCCGGGCGACCCCGGTGGTGGTGGGTGGGACCGCGCGGTCGTCGAGCTCGCCACCGCGCCGAGCGCGGAGTGGTTGGCGGTGGCCGCCGGGCGCAAGGGCGGCCTACCGGAGGCCGCCCGACACGTGCTCACCGCCGTGGACCAGGTCCGCTTCGCCCATGTGTACGCCGACGGCACGCTGGTCGCGATCGGTCGGGGCACGGTGACCGGGCAGGGGCGTTGGCTGGGGCTCAGCCTGATCGAGGTGCTGCCGGTGGCCCGCCGGCAGGGGTTGGCCCGCCGGGTGATCCACGAACTGTCGGCCTGGGGCGTGTCCGGCGGGGCGACGCGGACGTTCCTCCAGGTGGAACAGCGCAACGAGGCGGCGGTGGCGCTCTACCGGCGGCTCGGCTTCACCACGCACCACACCTACCTGACCCGCGTCGCCCCCGCGCGTTGATCGACTCGACTTTCCGAAAGGCGGGGCATCCCCGACGTCGGGAGGCCCCTCCTTCAAGGAAACCGAGTCGATCAAGCCCGCCCGGCCGCCCGGCCGCCCGCAGCGACCTGACCGACCGGCCGGCCGTCAGCGGCGGACGACGCGGCGCGGCTTGGCGGCCCTGACCTCGGCGTACCGCTTGAGCTGCTGGGAGCGGTAATCCCGGCCGAGCGCGGTGAGCACCAGGTAGCCGAGCAGCACACCGGCCCCGGTGGCCAGCAGGTAGAGCCAGATCTGGGCGAAGAACGTCGGCGCGCCACCGGCGAACGGATTGTGACCGACCAGCAACGGCCCGACCAGCACGGTCAGTAGCATCGCCACCGGTACCACGAGGGCGATGTCCGCCGCCCAGCCCGCCACCGGTCGGCGGCGACCCCAGCGGAAGACGACGACGGCGAGGATCAGGCCGAGCACCACGAACATCACCAGGGACACCCGGTCGGCCGCAGTGTCGCTGGCCGCGTCCTCACCGTCGAAGCCGAGCCGGATGATCAGTCGGGCGACCACGTTGACCGCGAACAGCGCCGCCACGAGCACACCGACGTCCCGCCACCGTCTGTCCATCGCCAACCCTCCTGCCGTACGCCCCGTCGCGGGGCTCGCATCCCTGGCAGGAATATCTACCACCCTTACCTGGGTGACGTCATCAGCCGCCGAGCGGGTGCGGCGGGGCGAGGATCTGCCGGAAGCCCATCACCGCGAACGTCATGGCGCCGACCACGATCATCGCCAACCCGACCCAGTTGTCGCCGGCCAGCAACAGGTCGCCCTCGCTGGTGCGGACGGCGGCGAGGGCCATCAGCGCGAACCACGGCACCGCCGGCAGCGCCACCGCCCACCGGCGGCCGACCGTCTCGTACGCGAACCAGCTCAGCGCGATGTTGGCGCCGACGGCGAGCAGCACCGAGACGCCGATCAGGTGACCACCGACGCGGACCGTGGCGAGCAGCAGCTCCAGCACGCCGGTCAGCACTCCGGCGACCACCACGACGACCCCGCCGGCCACCCGTAGCCCCAGCTCCAGCAGTCGCGGCGGCGGCCCCGCCGGGGGCGGAGCCTCCTGGTCGTCCACTACCGTCATCGGGGCGGCGGGCACCGTCACCGCAGGCCCGCCGCCGAGACCGGGGACCGGTCCGGGGCGGTCTCCACGGGCAGCCCGGCGAAGAGGTCGTCCTCCCAGCCGTACGGCCCGGCGCCCGGGCCCTTGTCGCCGACCGCGAGGGTGAAATATTCCACGCCCATGAACTCACCGCCGAAGTTGCCGGCGATCGAGTAGAGCCACGAGTTGGCCGGGATCTGGGTGGCGTGCGCCCGCATCGCGGCCTCCTTGGCCGTGTGCTGGTCGGTGCCGTCGATCCGGGCGGCGATCTCGGCGTCCGGGGTGCCGAAGGGCAGGTCGGCAACGTCTTCGATGCCACCGAACGGGTTGTCGGAGGACTCGGCGAAGTGCGACATGCCGGCCTCCAGCACGCTGAGCGGCATGGCGGTCCAGTAGACCTTGAGCGGGGCGCAACCCTCGGCCGCGGCCAGCTCCACCGCGCGCATCGCCACCCGGTGTGCCTGGATGTGGTCCGGGTGGCCGTAGAAGCCGTTCGGGTCGTACGTGATCAGCACCTGCGGGCGTACCTCCCGCAGGATCTCGACCAGGTGCCCGGCGGCCTCGTCGAGGTCGGCCTGCCAGAAGGCCCGGGGGTGCTCGTTCGTCGCGAGTCCCATCATCCCGGAGTCGCGGTAGCGTCCGGCGCCGCCGAGGAAGCGGTGGTCGCTGACGCCGAGGGCGGCGCACGCGGCGGCCAGTTCGCCGATCCGGTACCCGCCGAGCTGGTCGGCCTCGGCGGCGCAGAGCTGGGCCAGCGCGGGCACGTGGATCTCGCCCTCCTCGCCCAACGTGCAGGTCACCAGGGTGACGTGCGCGCCGTCCGCGGCGTAGTGCGCCATCGTCGAGCCGGTGCCGATCGACTCGTCGTCGGGGTGCGCGTGGACCAGCAGCAGGCGGCGGTCGGGCAGCGTCGTCACGACGGTCACTCTAACCGGCGGTCTCCCCCCGGCCGGTGTTGACGCGTCCGCGCAGGTCGCCCACATCACCTGGCGGACCGCTCTACGATTTGGCGTGTGGACTTTCCGGAGCTGGCCGCCCGCACCCGCCGGTTCAGCCACGGCGCGCCACGTGCTGTCTCGGTGGCAGAGGACGGCTCCCGGGTGATCTTCCTGCGCTCCGCCGGTCCCGAGGACCCGGCGGACGCGCTCTGGCTGCTGGACGTGAGCACCGGCGAGGAACGGCTGGTCGCCGATCCGGCCGCCCTGCTGGGCGAGGAGGGCGAGCCCCGGTCGCTCAGCCCGGGTGAGCGCGCGCTGCGCGAGCGGCTGCGCCTCAGCGCCGACGGCATCGGCTCGTACGCGCTGGACGCCGCCGGCCGGGTGGCAGCGTTCGCGCTGGCCGGGCGGTTGTTCCGGGCCGATCTGGTGCACGGCGACGTGGTCGAGGTCGCCACCGTCGGTCCGGTGCTGGACCCTCGCCCGGACCCGAACGGGCAGCGGTTGGCGTACGTGACCGACGCGGCCGACGGTGTGCGCCGCGGCGAGTTGCGGGTGATCGACCCGGACGGCACCGACACCCTGCTGGCCGGCGAGGACGCCGGGGTGAGCTGGGGGCTGGCCGAGCACATCGCGGCGGAGGAGTTCGGCCGGTACCGGGGTTACTGGTGGGCGCCGGACGGTCGTACCGTGCTCGCCGCGCGGGTCGACGAGTCCCGGCTACAGCGGTGGCACCTGCACGACCCGGCCGATCCGGCGAGCGCGCCCACCACCGTCGCGTACCCCCGGGCCGGCGGGCCGAACGCCGAGGTCAGCCTGCACCTGCTGGACCTCGACGACGGCTGGGTCGACGTGCACTGGGACCGGGAGACCTACCCGTACCTGACCGGGGTCAGCTGGGGCGAGGGCAGTCCGCTGATCACCGTGTTGCGCCGCTCCCAGCAGCACGGGTTGGTGCTGGCGGTGGACCCGCGCACGGGCGAGACCCAGGTGCACGCCGAGCTTGCCGACCCGCGCTGGGTGGAGCCCATCGCCGGCACGCCGGCGCACCTGCCGGACGGCCGGGTGCTGGTCGGCGGGGAGTTGGCGCACGACGGCTACGACGCACGGTGCCTGTTCGCCGACGGCACCCTGCTGACCCCGCCGTCGCTGTACGTGCGGCGGGTGGTGGGTCGGCTGCCGTCCACCAGCGGCCCGGCCGACCTGCTGGTGGAGGCGAGCGACGGTGAGCCGAGCGAGCGGCACCTGTTCCGGGTGCGGACCACCATCGGCGGCGGGGTGGACGCGCGCCGGCTCACCACCGACTCGGGCTGGCACACCGCCGCCGTCGGCGGCGACACGGTGGCTGTCGGTGTCGCCTCGTTGGACCACGCCGGGGTGCGCTGGACGGTGCGTCGCGGCGACCAGGAGCTTGCCGAGCTGCGGTCGTTCGCCGCCACCCCGCCGTATTCCCCGCTGCCGCTGCTGGAGCGGGTGACCGACCGCCGCCTGCCGGCCGCGGTGCTCTACCCGGACAACCACGTCACGGGCCGGCGGCTGCCGGTGCTGCTGGACATCTACGGCGGCCCGGGGCACCAGGAGGTGGTGGCCGCCCGAGCGGCCTGGCTGGAGCGGCAGTGGTGGGCCGACGCCGGGTTCGCGGTGGTCACCATCGACAACCGGGGTACGCCGGGAGTCGCGCCGTCGTTCGAGAAGGCGATCCACCGCCGGGTGGCCGACGTGATCCTGACCGACCAGATCGACGCGCTCAGCGCGCTCGCCACCAAGCACCCGGACCTCGACCTGGAGCGGGTGGCGGTGCGCGGCTGGTCGTTCGGGGGTTGGCTGGCCGGGTTGGCGGTGCTGCGCCACCCCGAGCTGTTCAAGTGCGGCATCGCGGGCGCTCCGGTGACCGACTGGTCGCTGTACGACACCGCGTACACCGAGCGTTATCTGGGGTTGCCGGAGGACGGCATGGACGTCTACGCGCACCACTCGCTGGTCGAGTTGGCCGCCGAGCCGGTCACCGGCCCGGACCAGGCCCGCCCGTTGCTGCTGGTGCACGGCCTGGCCGACGACAACGTGGTGGCCGCGCACACGCTGCGGCTCTCGGCGGCGCTGCTGGGCTCGGGTCGCCCGCACGCGGTGCTGCCGTTGAGCGGGGCCACCCACATGGCGGCGAACGGCACGGCCGAGCGCCTGCTCCCGCTGGAGCTGGACTTCCTCCGCACCCACCTGGGCTGACCGCCGTCGGCGTCGCCGCCGCGGCGGCTCCGACCGCGGCGGTGGATCTTGGAGAGTTTCCGTTCGCGCGGAACGGCAACTGTCCAAGATCTCATTCCGCGTCACTCGCGGCGGAGCATCGCGTCCTGCTCGGCGTCCGGCATGAGCTCGCGGACCTCCTGGGCGCAGCGGCACGCTGCGCCGATCTTGGCGGCCCAGGCCAACGCCTCCTCGCGAGTGGCCACGTCGATGATCGAGAACCCGCCGATGGCCTCCCTGGTCCCCGGGTCGGGGCCGTCGGAGACGGTGCCGTCGGTGGCCACGACGCTCGCCCGTTGGCGTTCCAGGCCGGCGCCGAAGACCCACACCCCGGCCTGGTGCGCCTCCCGGACCACCTCGTGCGAGGCCCTGCCCACGTCGGCCCAGTCCTCGTCGGGGATGTGGTCCATCGCGCCGTCGTCGAACGAGATCAGGTACCGGGTCATCCCATCGCTCCCCCGTCGGGGCGGTTCTGCGCAACCGCCTGTCAGGCTTTCTACACCCCCGCTCCGACAGAGCCCTCGACGCCGTGTCGGAGGGCACGACCCCGACAGGCTCGCGGCACGGCGCCCGCTGGCGGCGTACGCGTCAGGAGACCGACGGCGGCCAGCGGTGCGTACGCCACGCGCCCAGGGTTCAGGAAGGCGGGCTGTCGAGGGGACCGGGACACCCCGGATTTCTGAACACGGAGTCGATCAGGGGGCGGAGACGACAGGGGTCCCCTCCCGACGACGTTGTCGGGTGGGGACCCCTGCCTGTCCTCGGTGTGACCTACGGCTTGACGTGCGCGTTGACGAACGACGGGTAGCCGAAGACGCTGGAGATGAAGACCCCGCCGGCCTTGGAGCCGTGCACGTTGTAGGCCACGTCGACGTACATCGGCACCACCGGAGCGTGCTCCTTCATGATCCGCTCGTCGAGCTTGGCCCACTCCGGGCCCTGGTCGGCCGGGGCAAGCGCCAGGATGCGGTCCATCTCGGCGTTGATGGCCGGGTCGTTGAAGTAGGACTGGTTGCTGTTGCCCTCGGCCTTGATGGTGCGACCGTCGTAGAGCACCGGCAGGATCGACGCGCCGCTCGGCCAGTCCGCCGCCCAGTTACCGATGTACAGGTCCCAGGGGTTGTCCTTCTTCTTGATCTCGTCGAGCTTGGCGTCGTCCGAGATGTTCCGCAGGGTGATCTTGAAGCCGGCCCGCTCCAGGTTGGCCTTGAGCTGGGCGCCCTGCTGCTGCTCGGTGGAGTTGTCGGCCACACCGAGAACCAGCTCGGGGGTCTGCCCGCCGAGCAGTTCCTTGGCCTTGTCGACGTTGCCGTTGGGGCCCGCCGGGTACGCCTCGTACGCCTTGTAGCCGATGGTGGCCGGCGGCATCAGCGTGGTCAGCGGGGCGGCGACGTTCTGGCCACCGAGCGCCTTGATCATGCCTTCCCGGTCGATGGCGTAGTTGAGCGCCTGACGGATCTTGAGGTCCTTGACCCGCTGGTTGTTGATGACGAGCTGGTTGGCGCTCGGCGTCGGGGAGAGGATGCTGCGCGACTTGAGCGCGGGGTCCCCGGCCACCCTGGCGACCAGCGAGGCCGGTACGGCGTTGAAGGCGAGCGCGCTCTGGTCCGCGCCGTTGTCGGCGATCACCCGGTTGTTGGCGGCGTCCGCGGTCGGGCCGAAGGTCCAGACGAACTGGTCCGGGTACTGGTGCCGGACCGGGTCGGTGTTCGGATCCCAGTTGGGGTTGCGGTCCAGGGTGAGCTGCACGCCGACCTGGTTCTTGGCGACCTTGTACGGGCCGGACGAGAACGGCTGCTTGTCCAGGTTGATGCCGGTGTCCTTGTCCGCCGGCAGCGGCGCGGTGGTCGGCAGCGAGACCGCGAACGGCAGGTCACAGCGGGGCTTGGCGAACTCGAACCGCAGCGTCTTCGCGTCCGGGGTGCTCAGGCCGGGCGGCAGGGAGGTCTTGTTCTTCTTGAAGTCCCACTTGGTGTCGAACTGTGGGCTGTCGGCCAGCCACTCCTGTAGGTAGGTCGGGCCGCCGGACAGGTCCGGGTCGAAGGAGCGGGCGATGCCGTACGCGATCTCCTTGGAGGTGATCGGTCGGCCGTCCTCGAACTTCACCCCGTCCTTGACGGTGAATTCCCAGACCTTGCAGTCGTTGTTGACGTTCTTCCCCGGCGTCTCGGCCAGGTCGCCGACGAGGACCAGGCCACCCTTGCCGTCGTCCTTCCAGGTGGTGAGGTAGCGGGCCCAGAGGGGGTTGGCCATCAGGCCGGCGAACGAGTACGTGCGCTGCGGGTCGAGGTGGGAGATCGGCGACTCCCGGATGACGGTGAAGGTGCCGCCCTTCTGGGCTCCGCTCACCTCGGCGGCCGGGCCCTGCGAGTCCTTGGGGTCGGTCGCGATGACCCCGGTCTGCTTCCGTTCGGTGTCCACAGTGGTGCCCTCGCCCGTGTTCTTCGAGCACGCACCCAATGCCACCACAAGGGCGATCGCGCCGCCTGCGGCGGCCACCACGCGTGGTCTCATGAACTACCTCCTTCACCCGTTGCCGTGCGGTTCCGTCGGGGGAGGAACCGCCGACGTCCCGAGGATCGTAAGGAAGAAAACCTACGAGTTGTGTAACAGTTGTCGATAAATTTCGCCGCCGGCCGGGCCCCGGACAGCAAGCCGTGGGCGCCGCCCGTTCAGCGCAACCGGACCCGGGGGTCGATGGCGGCGTAGAGCAGGTCCACGAGCACGTTCGCCAGCACCACGAAGACCGCGGCGATCAGCACCGTGGCCATGATGGTGGGCAGATCGCCGGCGCGCACCGCGTCCACCGCCGTACGCCCCAGCCCCTGGATGCCGAAGGTCGTCTCGGTGATCACCGTGCCGCCCAGCGCCCCACCGACGTCCAGACCGGCGATGGTGACCACCGGGGTGATCGCCGCGCGTAGCGCGTGCCGTCCGTACACCTTTGGTTTGGCCAGGCCCTTGGCCCGCGCGGTGCGGACGAAGTCCTCGGACAGCGTCTCCAACATCTGCGCCCGGGACAGCCGGGCGTAGATGGCGGAAAAGAGGAACGCCAACGCGACCCAGGCGAGCACCAGCCCGCTGGCCCACTTCAGCGGGTTGTCGAACAGTGACGTGTAGCTGGGCACCGGCAGCCAGCGCAGGTTGTACACGAAGATCATCAGCAGCACCGCGCCCACGAAGTACAACTGCAGCGACGCGCCGGTCAGCGAGAAGCCGATGGCGATCCGGTCCAGCCAGGTGCCCCGACGCAGGGCGGAGACCATGCCGAGCCCGACGCCGAGCAGCAACCAGAGGATCGCCGCCGGGATCACGATGCTCAGCGTCACCGGCAGCACCCGGGCGATGGTGTCCGAGACCGCCTCGTTGGTGACGTACGACCAGCCCAGGCAGGGCGCGTCGCACCGGCCGCCCTGGGCGCTGCCCAGGTCCCGACCGACCACTATGCCCTTCATGTAGCCGGCGTACTGGCTGATCAGCGGATCGTTCAGGCCCAGGTCGTCGCGGACCCGCTCCAACCTCTCCGGGTTGCAGTTCTTCGAGCAGATGCTGCTCACCGGGTCGCGTGGCAGGGCGAAGAACATCAGGAAGGTCAGCACGCTGACCGCGAAGAGCGTCAGCGTCGCCGAGAAGAGTCGCTTGAGCAGAAACCGCGCCATGGGGCACCCCCTACCGGGACGACTTCGGGTCGAGCGCGTCCCGCAACGCGTCGCCGAAGAGGTTGAAGGCGAACACCAGCGCGAAGATCGTGATGCCCGGGAAGAACACGTACGCCGGGTCGGTCTGGAGGTAGTCCAGACTGTCGTAGATCATCCGGCCGAAGCTCGGCGTCTCGTCACTGAGCCCGACGCCGATGAACGAGAGCGCCGCCTCGCTGGTGATGAACTGCGGCACCGCCAGCGAGAACGAGACCAGGATCGGCGCCCAGATGTTCGGCAGCAGTTGCCGGAAGAGCATGTGCCCCAACCCGGCGCCACTGGCCTTCGCCGCCTCCACGAACTCCCGCTCGCGCAGCGCGATGACCTGCCCGCGGACCAGCCGCGCGGTGCTGGTCCAGCCGAAGATGGCGAAGACGGCGATCAGCACACCCACCCCGAAGGCGGAGGACACCTGCCCCCGCTCGCCGTAGAAGCGCAGCGTGATCGCGGGAGTGAGCGCCAGCGCGATGATCAGGAAGGGCATCGCCAGGGTCAGGTCGGTGATCCAGTTGATCACCGCGTCGAGCCAGCCGCCGAGGTAGCCGGCGAGCGTGCCGAGCGTGACGCCGATCGTCGCGGTGATCAGGGCGGCGGCCAGGGCGATGAACAGCGAGGTGCGCAACCCGTAGACCAGTCGGACGAAGATGTCCCGGCCCAGCCCCGGCTCCAACCCGAACCAGTGGTCGCCGGTGACACCGCCGGCGTACCCCAGCGGCATCCCGTTGCCGTCCAGCAGGTTCTGGAACTGCTCCCGCGGCCCGACCCCGTAGACCGTCTCGATCAGCGGGGCGGACAACCCCACCACCATGAAGAACACCAGGAGTACGCCGCTGACCACTGCCGTGCGGTCCCGGCGCAGCCGCAGCCAGGCGAGCTGCCCGGGTGAGCGGCCGACGACGCCCCTGGCGGCGGGCGTGCTCGGGTCCGGGTCGGACTCGATCTCGGCCAGCGCCACACCCTCCACCGGGGAGAGGCTCACGACGACACCTCCTCGACTGTCGCGCCGTCCGTCGCCGGGCCGGCGTCGGCTGGTTCCGGGTTGGCGCCGACCGGCTCCCCCTCGGGGAAGTGGCACGCCGTGGCCTGCCGGCCGCCGTTCCGCGGCACCAGCGCCGGCTCCTCGGTGGCGCAGATGTCCCGCGCCTTCCAGCACCGGGTACGGAAACGGCAGCCCGATGGCGGGTCGAGCGGGGTGGGCACGTCACCCGTCAGCCGGATCCGACCCGCCGGGCCGAGCTGGCTGACGTCCGGGATCGCCGAGAGCAACGCCCGCGTGTACGGGTGCTGCGGGCGCTCGTAGATGTCGTCCCGATCGCCGATCTCCACGATCCGACCCAGGTACATCACCGCCACCCGCTGGCAGAAGTGCCGGACCACGGCGAGGTCGTGCGCGATGAACACGAAGGCCAGGTCGAGTTCCCGTTGCAGGTCGCGCAGCAGGTTGACGACCTGCGCCTGGATCGAGACGTCCAGCGCGCTGACCGGCTCGTCCGCGACGATCAGCCTGGGCCGCAGCGCCAGCGCGCGGGCGATGCCGATGCGCTGGCGCTGCCCGCCGGAGAACTCGTGCGGGTACCTGTTGTAGTGCTCCGGGTTCAACCCGACCAGCTCCAGCAACTCCTGCACCCGCGCCTTGGTCCCACCCGGCGGCTTGACCCCGTTGACCTGCAACGGCATCGCCACGATCCGGCCGACGGTGTGCCGGGGGTTCAACGAGGCGTACGGGTCCTGGAAGATGATCTGGAGTTCCGCGCGCAGCGGGCGCAGCTCCCGGCGACCGGCGTGGGTGATGTCCCGGCCGTCGAACTCGATGCTGCCGCTCGTCGGCTCCAGCAGCCGCACCAGCATCCGACCGGTGGTGGTCTTGCCGCAGCCCGACTCCCCCACCAGCCCGAGCGTCTCGCCGGGGCGCACGTCGAAGTCCAGCCCGTCCACCGCCCGCACCAGGCCGGTGGCGCGCAGTCCCTGGCGTACCGGAAAGTGCTTGGTCAGGCCGCGGACCCGCAGCAGTGGCTCGTCGGTCATCGGGCCAGCCCCACTGATGCGACCTCCTCGGCGTAGAACGCGGCGCGCTCCCCGGCCCCCAGATGGCAGGCGACGAGATGGCCGTCGCCGCCGGCCGGGCGCAGCTCGGGCGTCTCGGTGCGGGACCGGCTGCCGGCACGGTCGGCGTACCGGCAGCGCGGGTGGAACGCGCACCCGGACGGCAGGTTGATCAGGCTCGGCGGGTTGCCGGGAATGGGCACCAGGTCCGCGTCCGCGTCGCCGTGCAGCGACGGCACGCTGGAGAGCAACCCCCAGGTGTACGGGTGCTGCGGCGTGCGCAGCACCTGCTCGACACTGCCCCGCTCGACGGCGCGCCCGCCGTACATGACCAGCACGTCGTCGGCGACCTGACCGACCACCCCGAGGTCGTGGGTGATCAGGATGATCGCGGAGTGGAACTCGGCCTGGAGGTCGGCGAGCAGGTCCAGGATCTGCGCCTGCACTGTGACGTCAAGCGCCGTGGTCGGCTCGTCGGCGATCAGCAGCGCCGGGTCGTTGACCAGGGACATCGCGATCATCGCCCGCTGCCGCATACCGCCGGAGAACTCGTGCGGGTACTGGTCGAAGCGGCGGGCCGGCTGCGGGATGCCCACCCGGTCCAGCATGTCGACGGCCCGCTGGCGGGCCTCGCGCCGGCTGGCCTTCGGGTGGTGCACCCGGTACGCCTCGGCGATCTGCCGGCCCACCGTGTAGTAGGGGTGCAACGCCGACAGTGGATCCTGGAAGATCATCGCCAGGTCCCGGCCGCGCAGCCGGCGTACCTCCTCGTCGGGGAGGCCGACCAGTTGCCGGCCGCCGACGGAGATCTCCCCGGTGATGGTGGTCCGTTTCGGGTCGTGCAGGCCGAGGATGGCCAGCGAGGTGACGCTCTTGCCGGAGCCCGACTCACCGACGATGCCGAGGGTGCGCCCCCGCTCGACGGTGAACGACACGCCGTCGACAGCGCGCACCACGCCGTCCGGGGTGTCGAACCGGACCCGGAGGTCCCGCACCCGCAGGTAGGCGTCCTGGTCGGAGCGTGGCGCCGGCACGGCGGGACGGTCGTCCGGGTCCCCGGACGGCACCGGTTGCGAGCTGTCCACTGCCACCTCCCTCAGTGACGAAGGGAACTTACAACAAAGTCCTGGGGGTGAAAATAAGCTACAAAGCCGGCGGGTGTCAGCGGGCCCGAGCGTAACGAGTCCGCATCGGCCCCGCACGACCGTCACCGCGCCCGTTCATGGCCTCGAACGCACGTCAGGTGCGACCATTGGACCCGCGACCAGCAGAAGGTGTGCCCTGGCAGGAGGTGGAGGTGACGATGACCGCGGCGGTGTTCAACCACGAAGGCCCGTGGACCGAAGAGGAGTACCTCGCCCTCGGCGAGACGCAGCAACGCGTCGAACTCTTCGACGGGAGCCTCCACGTGACCCCAGCCCCGACCCCCCGACACCAGCGCATCTCCCGCAGGCTCGGCAACATCTTCGAGAAGGCAGCCGAGGCGACCGGCCTCGAACTGCTGGAGGCGGTGAACGTACGCCTCCGGCCCGGTCGGATACCGATCCCCGATCTCGTCCTCACCAACCCGATCGATCTCGACGAACTCATGATCGAGGCGACTGACGTCCGTCTGGTGTGCGAGATCATCTCGCCGGGCAACGCGTCGACCGACAAAGTCCTCAAGATGCACTACTACGCCGCCGCCGGCATCGAGTGGTACCTGCTGGTGGAGCAGGAGACCGGGACACTGCGCCTACATCGGCGTCGTGGCGGCCACTACGTCGAAGCGGCGGCCGCGAAGCGCGGTGAGGCGCTGGAGCTGACGGAGCCGGTCAAGGCCACGATCCGGCCGGAGGATCTGCTCCACTGACGGGTGGTGGTCGACTGGCCTAGTGTCGGTCCATGACCGAGTTCGACGCGGCCAGCGCCGCCGTCCAGGCCGCCCTCGACGCCGGCGCACGGTATGCCGACGCGCGGGTGATGCACCGCCGCTACGAGTCGATGACGGCGCGCAACGGTGACGTCGAGGAGTTGACCCAGGACGAGAGCATCGGGCTGGGCGTCCGGGCGTTGGTCGGGGCGAGTTGGGGCTTCCACGCCGTACCCGATCTGTCGGACGCCGCCGCGCGCGAGGCCGGCCGGCGCGCGACGCGGACGGCCATGGCGAGCGCGCGGGTGCCCGGTCCCCCTGTCGACCTGGTCGCGGCCGAGCCGGTCACCGCGAGCTGGGCCTCCGGATGCCAGGTCGACCCACTCGGGGTGCCGCTGTCCGACAAGGGTGACCTCCTCGTCGCGGCGACCCGCACGATGGTCGAGCACGGCGCGGACCTGGCCGAGGGCCTGTACCAGATCTGGGACACCGCGAAGTGGTTCGTCTCCAGCGAGGGCCACCGCATCGACCAGCGGATCCGCGAGTGCGGCGGCGGCATCTCGGCCACCTCGATCGGCGCGTCGGAGACGCAGCGCCGGTCCTGGCCGAGCTACCGGGGGCAGTACGGCACCACCGGCTGGGAGCTCGTCGAGTCGCTGGACCTGGCCGCGCACGCCGCCCAGATCGCCGAGGAGTCCCGGGCGCTGCTCACCGCGCCGGTCTGCCCGTCCGGCGAGACGGACCTGATCCTCGGCGGCGAGCAGTTGGCCCTCCAGATCCACGAATCGGTCGGGCACGCCATCGAGTTGGACCGGATCCTCGGCTGGGAGGCGGCGTTCGCCGGCACGTCCTGGCTGGACCTGGCCCAGCTCGGCGCGCTGCGGTACGGCTCCGAGCTGATGAACATCACCATCGACCCGACGATCCCCGGGGCGCTGGGCAGCTTCGGCTTCGACGACGAGGGCTCACCGGCGGTCAAGCGGGACGCGGTCCGCGACGGTCGCTGGGTGGGGGTGCTCGCCGGTCGGGACTCGGCGGCGATGGCCAACCTGGACTACGGCGGCAGCGTACGCGCCGACGGGTGGGCCCGGCTGCCGATGGTGCGGATGACGAACGTCGGCCTGGAACCCGGCCCGCACACCCTGGACGAGATCATCGCGGCGACCGACGACGGTGTGCTGATGGATATCAACCGATCCTGGTCGATCGACGACAAGCGGCTCAACTTCCAGTTCGGCTGCGAGATCGGCTGGGAGATCAAGAAGGGGCGGCGGGGGCGGATGCTGCGCAATCCCACGTACACCGGGATCGGCCCGCTGTTCTGGCGCTCGATGGACATGCTCTCGAACGAGACGGTTCCCTGGGGGACGCCCAACTGCGGCAAGGGCCAGCCGGGCCAGATCGGGCACACCGGCCACCCGGCCGCGCCGGCCCGGTTCCGCAACGTCCGGGTGGGAGTGTCCGCGTGAGCGCGAGGAGTGAGCCGGGTTTGCGAGCCCCGCAGTCGCGAACGAAAGGTGGGTCAGCGTGAGCGCGAGGAGTGAGCCGGGTTTGCGAGCCCCGCAGTCGCGAACGAAAGGTGGGTCAGCGTGAGTGAGTCGAGCGAGCTGGAGCTGGCGGGGCAGGTCGTCGAGCTGGTGCGCCGGCTCGGCGGGCCGGGCGCGCAGGCCGAGGCGGTGGTGACCCGGGCGGACCTGGCGCTCACCCGGTTCGCGAACTCGGCCATCCACCAGAACGTCTCCGAGTCCACGGCCGGGGTCCGGCTGCTGGTGCACGTCGACGGTCGGACGGCCGCCGGCAGCGGCAGCGTGCTCACCGCCGGAGGGCTGACGTCGGTGGTGGAGCGCACCCTGGCCGCGGCGCGACTCGCTCCGCCCGACGCGGGCTGGCCGGGGCTGACCCCGCCGACGCCCACGCCGGACGCGCCGCCCGTCGACGAGGCCACCGCGTACGCCGAGCCCGACCAGCGGGCCGACCGGGTCGCGGCGTTCGTGGCCGCCGCCGGTGGTTTGAGCACCGCCGGCTACTGCCGTACCGCGCACCGCTCGTCGGCGTTCGCGAACTCGGCCGGGCACACGGCGTACGGCCGCTCGGCCGAGGCGGCGATGGACGGCATCGCCCGCCACGACGGCGCGGACGGGGTGGCCCGCCACCACGCCGAGCGCCTGTCCGACCTCGACGGCGCCGAGCTGGGCGCGCGGGCGGCGGCGAAGGCGCAGGCCGCGGCCGACCCGGTCGAGTTGCCGCCGGGACACTACGAGGTGGTGTTCGAGCCGGCCGCCGTGGCGGACCTCCTGCAGAACCTGTCCTGGTACGGCTTCAACGGCAAGCGGTACGCCGAGCGGCAGTCCTTCGCCGAGCCGGGGGCGGCCCAGTTCGACAGGGCGGTGACCGTCGTGGACGATCCGCTGGGCGCGTCCGGGCTGCCGTTCGACGCGGAGGGCACCGCCCGAGGGGCGCTGACCCTGGTCGAGGCGGGCACCACCCGCGCGGTGGCGCACGACCGGCGGACCGCCGCCGAGGTGGGAGCGGAGTCCACCGGGCACGCGGTGGCCGGCGGCGCCACCTGGGGTCCGATGGCGCGCAACCTGCGGCTGTCCGGGGCGGCGGCGGGGCCGGCCAGCGCGACGGGCCGCAGCACCACCGGCACGGCGGCCGGCGCGGTGGTCGACGCGGACACGGCCGCGCTGGTCGCCGGGGTCCGCCGAGGACTGTTGGTCAGCGACCTGTGGTACACGCGGGTGCTCGACCCGAAGAGCCTCGTCGTCACCGGGCTGACCCGCAACGGCGTCTGGCTGATCGAGGACGGGACCGTCGTGCGGGCGGTCCGGGACCTGCGGTTCACCGAGTCGTACCCGCGGGCGCTGGGGCCGGGCGCGGTGCTCGGGCTGGGCGCGCGGCCGGTACGCCAACCGGATCGGGTGGACGGCGCGTGGTGGGCGGCGCCCTCGCTGCGACTCGCCTCGTGGCACTTCACCGGCGGTGCCTCCGGCTGAGCGGGCAGTGACCTTCTTAACAACGTACATCGATCGGCGTGCCAGAGCTTTTCCGCAGGCCGGACACACGGGACACTCCCTTGCGCGGACGGCTCGCGGAGATCGGCGTAACGTGTGTCACTTAGCTGCGTCGGTCGATCCGACGTGGTCGTTGGTGTGCGCATGACGTGGCAGCGGGTGCGGGTTCGCCGGTCCGCGTGCCGACCGGAGAGACCAGCCGGCCCGTAGGGGCCCGTCGAGGAGACGACTCGAATGACTTCAACGGCAACGAGGCCGCGGGGAGCGCGGGCACGCGCCGCCATCGCGGCGAAGACGTTGCGTACCGACCGATGGTGGTTCGCCCCGCTGATCACCGTGATCGGGCTCGTCGCGTGGCTCACGTACGCGACGGTCCGGGTCTTCATGCACAAGTGGTACTGGGTCGAGGACTTCCACTACCTGACCCCGTTCTACTCCCCGTGCGTGACCGAACGGTGTGTCGAGGGCGCCTCGCACTTCGGTCGATTCCTGCCGGGTTGGTGGATCATCCCGGACGCGGCGCTGACCCTGCCGCTGCTGCTGCTGTTCCGGCTCACCTGCTACTACTACCGCAAGGCGTACTACCGGTCGTTCTGGCTGTCGCCGCCGGCCTGCGCGGTCCCGGACGGCCACAAGGAGTACAGCGGCGAGACCCGCTTCCCGCTGCTCGGTCAGAACCTGCACCGCTACGCCTTCTACGCCGCCGCGCTCATCTCGCTGATCAACACGTACGACGTGATCCTCGCCTTCCACTCGCCGAAGGGCTTCGGCTTCGGGCTGGGCAACGTCATCCTGGTGGTCAACGTGGTGATGCTGTGGGCGTACACGATCTCCTGCCACTCCTGCCGGCACATCATCGGCGGCCGGCTCAAACACTTCTCCAAGCACCCCGTGCGATACCGGGCCTGGACCGGTGTGTCCTGGCTGAACGTCCGGCACATGCAGCTCGCCTGGATCACCCTCGGCACCCTCGCGCTGACCGACTTCTACGTCATGGCGGTCGCGGCCGGCTGGTTCTCCGACCTGCGGTTCATCAACTAAAGGGCCCCTGACATGACCACTACCACTCGTATCGCACGACACCACTACGACGTCGTCGTCATCGGGGCCGGCGGCGCCGGCCTGCGCGCGGCGATCGAGGCCCGACTGGCCGGCAAGAAGACCGCGATCATCTCCAAGTCGCTGTTCGGCAAGGCGCACACGGTGATGGCCGAGGGCGGCGCCGCCGCCGCGATGGGCAACGTGAACAGCCGGGACAACTGGCAGGTGCACTTCCGCGACACCATGCGCGGCGGGAAGTTCCTCAACAACTTCCGGATGGCCGAGCTGCACGCCAAGGAGTCGCCGCAGCGGATCTGGGAGCTGGAGACGTACGGGGCGCTCTTCGACCGGACCAAGGACGGCAAGATCTCGCAGCGCAACTTCGGCGGCCACGAGTACCCGCGCCTGGCGCACGTGGGCGACCGGACCGGCCTGGAGCTGATCCGCACCCTGCAGCAGAAGATCGTCTCCCTCCAGCAGGAGGACTACCGGGAGTTCGGCTCGTACGACGCCCGGATCCGGGTGTTCTCCGAGACCACCATCACCGAGCTGCTGCTCGACGACGATCGGGTCGCCGGCGCGTTCGGCTACTACCGCGAGTCGGGTGAGTTCATCCTCTTCGAGGCGCCGGCGGTCGTGCTGGCCACCGGCGGGGTCGGGCGCTCGTACAAGGTCACCTCGAACTCCTGGGAGTACACAGGGGACGGGCACGCGCTGGCGCTGCGCGCCGGGGCGACGCTGATCAACATGGAGTTCCTCCAGTTCCATCCGACCGGCATGGTCTGGCCGCCGTCGGTGAAGGGCATCCTGGTCACCGAATCGGTACGCGGCGACGGTGGCGTCCTGAAGAACTCCGAGGGCAAGCGGTTCATGTTCGACTACGTCCCCGACGTCTTCCGCAAGCAGTACGCGGAGACCGAGGAGGAGGCGGACCGCTGGTACACCGACCCGGACAACAACCGGCGTCCGCCGGAGCTGCTGCCCCGCGACGAGGTGGCGCGGGCGATCAACAGCGAGGTCAAGGCCGGTCGGGGCTCCCCCGCCGGTGGCGTCTTCCTGGACATCGCCAGCCGCCGGTCGGCCGACGAGATCCGCCGCCGGCTGCCGTCGATGTACCACCAGTTCAAGGAGCTGGCCGACGTCGACATCACGGCCGAGCCGATGGAGGTCGGGCCGACCTGCCACTACGTGATGGGCGGCGTCGAGGTGGACCCGGACTCGGGCGCCGCCCTCGGCCACGTACGCGGGCTGTTCGCCGCCGGCGAGGTGTCCGGCGGCATGCACGGCTCCAACCGGCTGGGTGGCAACTCCCTGTCCGACCTGCTGGTCTTCGGCAAGCGCGCGGGCGGGCATGCGGCCAGCTACGCCGACGGGTTGACCGAGCGGCCGAAGGTGGCGGTGAGCGCTGTCGAGGCCGCCGTGGAGACCGCGCTGGCCCCGCTGCAGCGGGACACCGGCGAGAGCCCGTACACGTTGCAGCAGGACCTCCAGGCGGTCATGGGGGATCTGGTCGGAATCATCCGTCGCGAGGGTGAGCTGGCCGACGCGTTGGTCCGGCTGGCCGAGCTGCGCGAGCGGGTGGCGAAGGTGAGCGCGGCCGGCGGCCGGCGCTACAACCCCGGCTGGCACCTGGCTCTGGACCTGCGCAACATGCTGGTGGTCTCGGAGTGCACCGCGAAGGCGGCGCTGGAGCGGCAGGAGTCGCGCGGCGGGCACACCCGGGAGGACTACCCGACGATGGAGCCGAAGTGGCGGCAGGTCAACCTGGTCTGCTCCCTGGACGGCGACACTGTTCAGCTGACCCGTAAGCCGCTGCCGAAGATGCGGCCGGAGCTGATCGGCCTCTTCGACCGGGCCGAGCTGGCCAAGTACCTCACCGACGAGGAGCTCGCCGACTTCGACGCCCTCGTCGCCGACGCTGGAGAGGCGGACAACCGATGAGCGCGAAGCGTCAGTTCCGGATCTGGCGGGGTGACGAGACCGGCGGCGAGCTGCAGGACTACATGGTGGAGGTGAACGAGGGCGAGGTCGTCCTCGACGTCATCCACCGCCTCCAGGCCACCGACGCGCCCGACCTGGCCTGCCGGTGGAACTGCAAGGCCGGCAAGTGCGGCTCCTGCTCCATGGAGATCAACGGCAAGCCGCGGCTGGGCTGCATGACGCGGATGTCGACCTTCGGCGAGGACGAGACCGTCACCGTCACCCCGCTGCGTACCTTCCCGGTCATCCGGGACCTGGTCACCGACGTCTCGTTCAACTACGTGAAGGCGCGGGAGACGCCGGCGTTCGCCCCTCCGGCGGACGTCGCGCCGGGCGACTACCGGATGCAGCAGGTCGACGTCGAGCGCTCGCAGGAGTTCCGCAAGTGCATCGAGTGCTTCCTGTGCCAGACCGTCTGCCACGTCATCCGCGACCACGAGGAGAACAAGCAGGCGTTCTCCGGTCCGCGGTACTTCATCCGGGCGGCCGAGCTGGACATGCACCCGCTGGACATCAAGACCGACCGCAAGGAGTACGCGCAGGCGGAACAGGGCCTCGGCTTCTGCAACATCACCAAGTGCTGCACCGAGGTCTGCCCCGAGCACATCAAGATTACCGACAACGGGATCATCCCCATGAAGGAACGGGTCGTCGACCGCAGGTACGATCCCCTTGTGTGGCTAGGTAGCAAGATCTTCCGGCGGGGCGAGACGCCCCAGACCAGCGTGACCACCGCCCGTGCGGGCACGGCGACGTCCGGCTCCAACCCCGGCGGGTTGCACTCGCACGCGGGTGGCTCCCACGACTCCCGCGCCGAGGCGCAGGCGCAGCGCGGCGTCAACTGGGACCGGGAGGTGCCGCACCCGACCGCTCCGGCGGTCGACGACCGGGGCAAGCTGCCGCTGACGGAGCTGACCTTCGACCGGGCTGCCGCGCCGTCGCCGTTCGGTGACGACGTGACCTTCCCGCTGCCTCCGGAGCACCTCAACTTCGCGCACCCGGAGCAGGACAAGCACTGACCACCCAAACCCAAACGGGGGCCGCGGCAGTCTGCCGCGGCCCCCGCCCCGTTCCCGCCCCGTTCCCACCCCACCCGGCCCCGCCCCCGGCCCCGGCCCCGTGATCATGAAGTTATGGTCAGGACACGCCGGTCGGACTGGCCATAACTTCATGATCACGGGGCCGGGCCGGGCCGGGGCGGGGCGGGGGCCGGAGGGCGGGGCGGGGTCAGGGGGTTTTCAGGAGGGGGCGGAGGGCGGCCACTATGGGGGCGTCGGCGGGGAGCCAGGTGACCGAGTCCAGCTCGTCGGCGGCGAGCCAGCGGAGCGCCTCGTGCTCCAGCGCCTGCGGCTGGTCGTCGCCGAGCAGGCGAGCGGCGTACACCTTGAGCACTGAACGGCCGTGTGCCATCCGGACGTCGCGGCCGACCCGCTCGCCGATCTCGACGCGTACGGCCAGTTCCTCGGCGCACTCGCGGATCAACGCGTGGGTCTCGGTCTCCCCCGGCTCGACCTTTCCGCCCGGAAACTCCCACATCCCCGCCACCTCGGGCGGCGCGGATCGCGCGCAGGCGAGCACCCGCCCGTTCCGGATGATCGCCGCGCCGACGATCACCTTCGGGTCCCGCCGTTCGACCTGCCCGCCACCATTCGCCCGTTCGGTCTGCACGGGCGTCCAGGGTGCCAGATCAATCGGCGGTTTGGGTACCGTAGCCGTCCGCTAGGCCAACAAGACACGGAAGTGTGGGCGTGGACACCCCCCTCTGAGCAGCGAGAGACTAGGGGACACCGACAAGACACGGGATGGCGACGATTTGGCCACAAGCCGGCAACGGCGCTTGGGGGGTGCGGTGATGCGCGCGCTGTTCAACAGCAGGGCCAGGCACGACTACCTCTCCGACGCGTTGACCTTGCTATCTGGTTGGACACGCGAGGGCGAGCAGATCCGACGGACGCTCGTGATCGACGATACCCAACACGCGGCACTAACTGAACGAGTCAAGGTCGTCGCGGATGCCCTGCATCTGCGACCCGAGATCAGCCGCCTGTCCGACAGCACGCAGATCCGGGTCGGGCACGGCAACGGCGAGCCGTTGACCGAGGGTGAGGTGCTGTTGGCCGCCCGGATCGAGGACGCCTACCGGGCGGTCACCGAGTCCTGACCTCTGCCTCGAGATCGCTTGGCGCGTCCTGCGGATACCAGCGCAGCTCGACCGAGTTGCCGTCCGGGTCCCGTACGTAGATCGAAATCGCCGACCCGCGCGCACCGAACCGCCTGACCGGCCCGGTCAGCACCGTGAAGGCCCCGGAGTCGATCACCTGAGCCCAGTCCAGCGGTGCCACCACCAGGCAGAAGTGGTCGACGTTCGCGCCCTGCCGCTCGCCTCGGACCAGGTCGATGATGCTGTCCCGGCTGATCCGCACCGACGGGAAGGGGACGGCACCCGCGCGCCACTCGTCGACCCGGACCGGCGCCAGGCCGAGCAGGCCGCAGTAGAAGCCCAGGGCCCGTTCGACGTCGCCGACGGTCAACACCAGATGGTCGAAGCCGGTCACCCGCACCGTACTCATGCCTCCTCCAGCGCGGCCGCCGCGTGCAGCCACCCGGCGATCTGGGCCGGATCGATGTCGGCCACAGCGCGCAACTTGACGACCGCCATCGTGCGGGCGGCGGGCCGCAGACGCCCGGACCCGTCGGTGATCTCCTGGCCCCGCCACAGCCCGAAGGTGATGTCGGACCGGTACGCCTTGATCAGGCAGACCGGACGACGGCCGGGCCGGTCACCCAGACCCCATACCGGGTGCCCGTGCCACATCGCCCCCGTCGCCTCGGGCAGGGCGGCGGCGATGATCGGTGTCAGCCTCTCCCCGATCTCGCGTAGCGGGTCGGGCAGACCGACCAGGTAGTCGTCAACGCGCATCTCGCGTCCTCTCGGTCGAGCGGTGTTTCTGTCGACCTCACGATTCCCTGACCGGAGACGCCGACCAAGATCTCATGACGCTACGATCGTTGCGCAGCGGTCAACGATGGGGGTCGTGGTGCTGGAACGGTACGAGATCGAGGCGTTCCTGACCCTCGCCGAGGAGTCGCACTTCGGCCGGACCGGCGAGCGACTCGGGATCAGCACCGGTCGGGTCAGCCACATCATCAAGAAGCTGGAACGGCAGATCGGCGCGGCGCTGTTCGCCCGTACCAGTCGGGTCGTCCGGCTCACGCCGATCGGCCGGCAGCTCGCCGACGACCTCGCCCCGCTGGTGGCCGAGATGGAGGAGGCGCTTCGCCGCGCCGTCGACGCCGGTCGTGGCGTCACCGGGACGCTGCGGGTGGCCTTCCTCGGTGAGTGGACCGCGCCGGTGCTGCTGCGGGCGGTGGCCCTGTTCAATGAACGGCACCCCGACTGCCGGGTGGAGGTGCGTGAGGCACAGCTGTCCAACACCCGGTCAGGGCTGCTCGACGGCTCGACTGACGTGTTGATCGCCGCGTACCCCTTCGACGGGATGGCGACCGGGCCGGCGCTGCTCACCGAGAAGCGGGAGCTGGCGGTGGCGGCGGGTCACCCGCTCGCCCGGGAACGCTCGGTGTCGCTGGAGGTGCTCGCCGACCATCCGGTGGTGCAGTACCCCGCGGTGACCTCGACGGAGTTCAAGCGGGACCGCACCCCGGAGCGCACCCCGGCCGGTCGGCCGGTCCCGAAGGGCCCGGCCGGGAACACCTTCTCCGAGATGCTCTCGCTGGTCGCGCTGGGCCGGGGCATCCTGCCGGTGGGCGAGCACACGCGGCACTACTACCCCCGCCCCGACGTGGCGTACGTGCCCATCCACGACGCACCACCGATCGAACGTGGACCGGTCTGGCTGCCCAGCAACACCACCAATCGGGTACGCGAGTTCGTCCGCGCCGCGACCGACAGCGCCCAGACCTGAGGGTGGCGCCGGTTTCCTAACCTGATACGCATGGCGAACATCGCGTACGACCGCAAGGAGCAGGTCCAGCAGATCCAGAGCGGCCTCCTCGACGGTGAGCAGATCATCGCCGTCTACGACGCCGTCGGCACCGGCACCGGGTTCATCGGGTTGACCGACCGCCGCGTGATCATCCAGGACCGCTCCTTCGTCGGAAAGCGGTTCGCGATCACCAGCATCCCGTACTCGAAGGTCACCAGCGTGAGCGTGGTCAGCAACAAGTCCTGGGGTGGGTCGTTCTTCTCGACCGGCGCCATCGCCATCCACGTCGGCACGCACACCTACGAGGTGGAGTTCCGCGGCGCGCAGAAGAGCCACCACGTACACAACGTGATCCTGCACCACATCTCCTGACCGCACCGTCCGCTGCGGGCCCGGCCGGCGTAATTGCCTTGCCGGGCCCGCGGCGTTTCTGGTGTCCTCGGCCGACAGCCGAGCCGACAGCCGACAGCCGACGTCAGCGGTCGGCGGCCGCCCGAGAGAGGAGCGCCGCCATGCCCAACTCGACGAAGTCCCCCGAACCCCACGTCATCCGACCCGAGGAATCGAGGCTTCGTGAGCAGGACCATTCCCCCGGCGCTGCCGAGCGCCACTGATCCCCGTCCCGGAGGCCGCTGATGTCGGTCTTCGACGATCCCGGCCTCTTCGGCCGGCTCTGGGCCGCCGAGTACGACGACGGCGACACCAATCCCGACCCGGCCCCGGCCGTGGACTTCCTGGCCGACCTGGCCGCCGGCGGTCCCGTCCTCGAACTGGCGATCGGCACCGGCCGGGTCGCGCTACCGCTGGCCGAACGCGGCCTCGCCGTGCACGGCGTCGAGGCGTCCGAGGAGATGCTCGCGCACCTGCGGGCCAAGCCCGGCGGTGACCAGATCCCGGTGGTCGTCGCCGACATGGCGGACGTGCCGGTGTCCGGTGAGTTCCGACTCGCGTACCTGGTCTTCAACACGCTGTTCAACCTGGTCCACGCCGAGCGGCAGGCGGACTGCTTCCGCAACGTCGCCCGGGTGCTGTCGCCGGGCGGCGCGTTCGTCATCGAGACGTTCGTGCCCGACCCGCGCAGCTTCGACAGGGACGAGCAGGTGCAGGTGCGTGCCGTCACGGAGGACTCCGCGACGATCCGGCTGCATCAGTACGACCGGCCGGCGCAGCGGTTCATCCGGCAGACCATCACCTTCGACAGTGCTGGTGTGCACCTGAAGCCGTTCGCCATGCGGTACGCCTGGCCACACCAGATCGACGAGATGGCGCGGCAGGCCGGGCTCCGGCTCACCGAGCGGTACGCCGACTGGCACCGGCGACCGTTCCAGGCCGACAGCCCGTCGCACATCTCCGTCTACCGTAAGGAGTAGCCGCGGTTGATCGACTCCGGCTCCCGGGAACCGGGGCTATCAGGTGGCCCTGACACCCCACCTTCACGGAGCCGGAGTCGATCACCCTCCGTCGTCGAGGTCAGTGCGCGACTCAGGCGTCGGTAGCTGTCATTCTCCTTCCGTGTTGTGGCGGCTGCGTTCGATCGCCTCGGCGATGCGCTTGATCCGGCGGAGGCGGGCGTCCCAGGTGGCGCCGACCGCCGACAGCTGCGCGACGGCTCGGGCGAGCTGCGCCTCGTCGACCTGGTAGTGGCGCTCGCGACCGGCCGGCGACCCGTGGATCAGGCCGACCCGGTCCAGCACAGCCAGGTGCTTCGAGACGGCCTGCCTGGTGACGGGCAACCGCTTGCTCAGCGACGTCGCGGTGCCCGGCCCGTCGGACAGGAGAAGGTCGATCATCGTACGCCGGGTGGGGTCGCCGATCGCCGACCACAGCTCGTCGTCGACGGCCGTACTCATGCGGTGGCGAGCAGTCGTGCGACGTACGCGCCCAGCCGGGGGATGTAGAGGTCCCAGCCGTTCTGGTGGTCGCGGTACTGCTCCTCCAGCACGGCGATCTCCCAGCCCATCTCCCGGAACCCGGTTTCGGTCATCCGGACCCGCGTTCCCGCGCCGCTCGGGGTCAGGTCGAAGGTGACGAGCAGCGCCTGTCCAGCACGGTCCGCCTCGGTGAAACACCAGCGGAAGGAGAAACGCCTCGGCGGGTCGACATCGACGACAGCGAGGTCGACGGTGCTCGTCTCGCCGGTGTCGGCGTTGCGCCACACCAGCTCCCCGGGCGCGCCCGGGATCGACTCGAACCGCGCGTCGTCGGGCCACCACTCCCGCATGTGCTCCGGCTGGCTGACCACCTCGAAGACGACCTCGGGCGACGCGTCGACGTGGATGTCCCGCTCGATGATTCCCTGTTCCATGACCCAACCTTTCGCAACATTTGGTTGCACAAACCGTACGCCACCACGGACGTGTGATGCAACCTTTGGTTGCACTTCATGACATCGCGATGGTTGATCAACTCCGGTTCCTTGAACTCGGGCTATCGATGAGCTGCGGACACCCCGAGTTCAAGGAAGTCGGGGTGTCACCAGAGTCGGGGTGTCATCAGAGTTGGGGTGTCACCAGAGTCGGGATGTCACCGCCGCCGGGCGCGTAGCACGCCGGTCAACATCGGTAGCTCGAACTCGCCGTCGGCGGTCTCCGGCACCTTCTCGGCGCTACCGGCCAGGGCGCGGACGGCCGGCAGCGCGCCGCGCAACTCGGCCAGCATCGCCGGGTCGGGTTCGACAGCGACGACGTCCAGACCCAGCCCGACAAGCGTGGCGGACAGCTTGCCGGTGCCAGCGCCCAGGTCCAGCGCGCGCATGCCGGGCGCGACCTCGATCGCCCAGCGCACCGCGTCCCGCGCGTAGTCCGGACGGTGCTCGGCGTACGCGGCAGCCGCCGCCCCGAACGACGAGCGGAGCAGTTTCTCCGTCATCCGGTCAACCTACCGCCGCGCAACGCGACGGAGCGTCGGCGAAATCAGTGGACTACAGGCAGACCCAGCAGTACAACCGGTGGCCCCGATCCTGCGCATGGCGGGCGAGCAGCGCCAGCTCACCCAGGAAGTCGGCCAGCACCGCCGGGTCACACTGGCCCCGGAACTCCTCGGTCCGCGACCACGGCACGGCAACCTCGGCCAGCCGCTCGGGCTCCCGTTCGACGAGCGCCTGCGTCAACTCGTCGGTGAGCGACAGGACCAGCCCTTCGCCTCCGTCCCGCACCGCCACGTCCAGCCCGCAGCGAGGGCGATCGACGATGACATCGGCGCTGACACCGGTGAGCAACTCTTCGAGAGCCACCAGCTCTGCCGTCGGGTCGACGCCCTTGGCGGACAACACCGGCAGATCCTGCTCGGCGAATCGGACGCGTGGCCGCATGAGTCGACCCAGCGCCGTGCGATCACCGGCACAGGACGGCCGCGAACAGCTCGGGTGACACGGGTTCGGCGCCGGCCGGGCCACCCGGCACGTCGACGGTTGCGGCGGCCTCGTCATCCGATGCGGCCGAGAAGTACTGGTAGAGGACGCCCACCCGAGCACCATCCCCTAAGCGGTCGGTCTCGCCGAGCACACTTCCAAATGTTGCACGGAGCGTCCGACTACACCTCACACCTCAGGCAGCCGCGAATATCGTTGCAGGGGAAAGGGGACCCGACGACTGGCCCAGGAGCTTTGTTGGCCGGCGCACTACCCCGAAGTGCTGGAGCTGCGAGCGGTGGGCGAATCGATTCGCGGAGCCGCACGGTAGTCTCATCGAGACTCACGAGGAGGCTTCAATGTCGCACGAAAAATCGCGCCCACCGCAAGCGAGCCTCGATCCGAAAGATCCGCAGCTTCCTGGCGGCACCCTCAGTGAACGGCAGGCAGTCACCGTTCTGTCTCCAGCCGACGCGCACCCCAGAGATGACGACGGTGACGATGCGGAAAAATCGAACACGAAGGACCAGCGCACTCGCCCAGCCCTCGCACCCAACTCCAGGGGCGCAAGGCTCGCCCAGTCGACAGGATCCTTCACCCTAGGGCTATTCGCCAACCAGTTAGCCAACGACCTGGAATGGCCGCCGGCTTTTACCGTCATTTTGGTAAGTGCGTTCTTCGGTGCGGCGTACCTAATTCAGCGCCCTATCCAGAGAATGTCAGACAGCCTGGCGGGCGCTCACACCGGTTCCAGGCATAGCAAATTCAACCGCTTCGTCGAGCGCATTTTCGGTAGCGTAGCCGCCGCCACTCTTGCTGCAATGGCGCTCGGTTTCCTTAGCGCTGCGATCGCCGTCCTGCCAGTATTCCCCTCACGCATCATCGGCCCGAGCGCACATATTGCCGAGCAATATCTCGGAGGGTACACAGGGTTCTACAACTATGAGCTACTGGCCTTTGCCATGTGCACAGTAATACAACTCTTGGTCTTTCGAGTGAAGACCGACGTATCCATCAGGATCGCACAGTCCTTGGGCCTCGGCACGGGTGGCGGGCTGACCATAGTGCTACTACGACCGGAAAACCCGCTAATCCTAACCGTCGGCAGCTGGACGGCCGGCGCACTTCTCTCAGCGTGTGTGATTCACCTTCTCGACAATACCGTCCCGACCAATGCTCTTCGCGCGGCCCGGCGGTTCTTCCTCAGCCCACGTGACTAGCATTTCGCATTCGTACACCGGAACAGGCCGGACTCAGACGTTGAAGCGGAACTCCACGACGTCACCGTCCTGCATGACGTACTCCTTGCCCTCGATGCGGACCTTGCCCGCCGCCTTGGCCGCCGCCACCGATCCGGCCGCGACCAGGTCGTGGTAGGAGACCACCTCGGCCTTGATGAAGCCGCGCTGGAAGTCGCTGTGGATGACCCCCGCGGCCTCCGGCGCGGTGGCGCCGATCGGGACGGTCCAGGCGCGCGCTTCCTTCGGGCCGGCGGTGAGGTACGTCTGGAGGCCGAGGGTGCGGAAGCCGACCCGGACGAGCTGGTCGAGGCCCGGCTCGTTCTGGCCGATCGACTCCAGCAGCTCGCGGGCCTCCTCCTCGGGCAGGTCCACCAGCTCAGATTCGATCTTGGCATCCATGAAGACGGCCTCGGCGGGGGCGACCAGGGCGCGCAGTTCGTCGAGGAACGCCTCGTTGGCGAGTTCGGCCTCGTCGACGTTGAAGACGTACAGGAAGGGCTTGGTGGTGAGCAGGTGCAGCTCGCGCAGGTGCTCCAGCTCGATCTTGGCGGCGGCGGCGCCGGAGTAGAGGGTGGTGCCGCCGTCGAGCACCTCGATCGCGGCCTTCGCGGCGGCCACCGCGGCGGCCCGGTCCTTGCGGAGCTTGGCTTCCTTCTCCAACCGGGGCAGCGCCTTGTCCAGGGTCTGCAGGTCGGCGAGGATCAGCTCGGTGTTGATCGTCTCGATGTCGTCGGCCGGGGAGACCTTGCCGTCGACGTGCACCACGTTCGGGTCGGAGAAGGCCCGGACCACCTGGCAGATCGCCGAGGCGTCGCGGATGTTGGCCAGGAAGGCGTTGCCCCGGCCCTGCCCCTTGGACGCGCCGCGCACCAGGCCGGCGATGTCGACGAACGACACCGGGGCCGGCAGCACCTTCTGCGAGGAGAAGATCTCGGCCAGCTTGTCCAGCCGCTCGTCGGGCAGCCCGACCACGCCGACGTTGGGCTCGATGGTGGCGAACGGGTAGTTCGCCGCCAGCACGTCGTTCTTGGTCAACGCGTTGAACAGCGTGCTCTTGCCGACGTTGGGCAGGCCGACGATGCCGATGGTGAGACTCACGACGGGCCAGCTTACGCCGATCCCGGGCGGGCCGTCTCAGCGAGCCCCGGACGGGCCGTCTCGGCCGAGCAGACGGGGAGCAATGACCGCTTCCCGGACACTGCCGTCCGCCGCGCGGGTCACCTCGTACGCCGAGACG
This sequence comes from Micromonospora sp. WMMD1120, assembly GCF_029626235.1. NCBI lineage: Bacteria > Bacillati > Actinomycetota > Actinomycetes > Micromonosporales > Micromonosporaceae > Micromonospora > Micromonospora sp. WMMD1120. The sequence goes on from NZ_JARUBO010000005.1 coordinate 1,058,639, forward strand.
CCCTCGCGGTCCGCGACGGCCTCGACCAGCTCGGTGCCCCGGTAGACCAGGCCCACCCCGTCGTCGGTGCAGTGGCTGGTCGGCAGCGTCCCGTCGGCCACCAGCTCGTGCATGAGCGGCCGGCGCTGGCCCTCGCTGTCGTAGTGCACCCCGTTGCCGTACGGCAGCCACCCCAACCCGTTGGTGAAGCCGCGCAGCCGGGGCCCGAAGCTGTCGGTGGCGCCGCCGACGTGCCAGCAGATCGAGCCGGCCGAGACGCCCGCCAGCACCACGCCGGCCTGCCAGCACTCGTGCAGGATCTCGTCGAGCCCGTGCACCCGCCAGACGGCGACGAGGTTGGCCACGCTGCCGCCGCCGACCCAGATCACGTCCTGGTCGAGCAGGTGGGCGCGGATGTCCTCGATGTTGGGCATGGGGAACAGGGCGAGGTGCGACAGCCGGAACCGGGTGTCGGCGAACGCTCCGTAGACAGCGGTCAGCGAGGTGGGCTGGTCACCGACCGCCTGACCGAGGTAGCACACCCGCGGCTGCGGACCGGCCTCGGCCAACTCCGCCGCCAGCTCGAAGACCGGGCTGGGGCGCATGTCGTAGGGTCCCCGGTCGCCCCGGAAGAAGCCCATGCTGGTGGCGAGGATCGTCGGGTCGCTGGCGGGCATCGGGGCGTCCTTCCATCGGACCGGGTGGGGCGATGTCCATCCTGCCGCAGCCGGCCCCCCGACGATCATTGGGAGGCGTGCGCCGCTTATTCGGGGCGGCGTTGGCGGGGCACCTCGACCTCGGGCCAGTCGGCCAGCGCCGGCCGGTCGGCCGGGGGCAGTTGCGCGGCGGCGGCGCGGGGCAGCGTGAACCGGTCGGCCGCGGCCGGGCCGGCGGCGACCGTCTCGCGCAGCATCCACCGCACCTCGTCGGCGGTCCAGCCGAGGCCCTGGCGGGTGGCGATCTCGCGGATCAACCGTCGCCCGACAGTGGTGTCGTCGTCGTAGAAGCGCATGCACCAGTGGTGCGTCCACATGCCGAGCGCCCGCACTGCCGCGTCGTCGAGCGAACGGACCAGCCGCCCACAGGCGGTGTCCGGGAAGGGCGACTCGGCGCCGCCCGCCCGGTCCCGTTCGATGGCGCCCACGGCGGCCGGCGCGACGGCCCGCATCCGGCGGTAGAAGGACTGCACCACCGCCCGGGGCAACGGCGGGTAGGCGCCCGATGTCGATGCCGCCGCCCAATTCGCCACGCTCGTCATCCCGCCCCACCCCTTCTTCAGTTGGTGGCCGGACGGTACCCGGCAGGACCGACACTTCCGGAACGACTGACGCCGACGGCCAGGTCCGATTCCCGCCAGCCGCCGCCCGACGTCGCGGGGCATCATCGGTGGCATGGACCTGGACTTCGAGCGGTGCTACCGGGCCGTGGACAGCCGTGACCAGCGGTTCGACGGCTGGTTCTACACCGGCGTGACGTCCACCGGCATCTACTGCCGGCCGTCCTGTCCGGCGATCACCCCGAAGCGGAAGAACGTCCGGTTCTTTCCGTCCGCCGCCGCCGCCCAGGGTGCCGGGCTGCGCGCCTGCCGCCGCTGCCGGCCGGACGCCGCGCCCGGCTCCCCGCTGTGGGACGTCCGCGCGGACGTGGTCGGCCGGGCGATGCGGCTGATCGCCGACGGGGTGGTCGACCGGGGCGGCGTACCGGGCCTGGCCGCCCGCCTGGGCTACACCGAGCGACACCTGCACCGGATGCTGAGCGCGGAAATGGGCGCGGGGCCACTGGCGCTGGCCCGGGCCCAGCGGGCGCAGACCGCCCGGATTCTGATCGAGACCACCGACCTGGCGATGGCCGAGATCGCGTTCGCCGCCGGCTTCGGCAGCGTGCGGCAGTTCAACGACACGCTCCGCGAGGTGTACGCGAGCGCGCCGTCGGAGTTGCGCGCGGCCCGGGTTCGCCGGCGGGCTCCGGCCGGGGCGGGGACCATCGCGCTCCGGTTGGCGTACCGGCCGCCGTTGCACGCACGGGCGCTGCTGGACTTCCTCGCGCTGCGGGCGTTGCCGGGCGTCGAGGAGGTCCGCGACGGGACGTACCGTCGGGGTCTGCGGTTGCCGCACGGCGTCGGCCAGGTGGCGCTGACCCCTGCGGACGGGCATGTGGCGGCGACGCTGCGCCTGGCCGACCTGCGCGACCTGGCGCCCGCGGTGGCCCGCTGCCGCCGCCTGCTCGACCTGGACGCGGACCCGGCGGCCATCGACGGCACGCTCGCCGCCGATCCGGCGCTCGCCCCGGCGGTCGCCGCCGAGCCCGGCATCCGGGTCCCCCGCGCGGTGGACGGCTTCGAGCTGGCCGTCCGCGCGGTGATCGGTCAACAGGTCTCAATCCGTTCGGCCAAGACAACCCTGACGCGCCTGCTGACCACCGCCCACCCTCCGGTTGATCATGAAGTTATGACCATCGACGCCGGCGTGTCGAGGTCACAACTTCATGATCAACCGGAGAGGGCGGGGGTGTTGCGGGGGTTTCTGACTCCGGAGGAGGTCTTGGGGGTGCCGGACTCTGGTTTCGGGATGCCGTCGGCGCGGCGGGAATCCTTGCGCCATCTCGCGGCGGCCGTGTCGGACAGGTTTGTGGATCTCGCGCCGGGCGGGGATCGGGCGGAGACCGTCCGGCGGCTGGTCACGCTGCCCGGCATCGGCCCGTGGACCGCCAACTACCTGGCCATGCGCGCCCTGGGCGACCCGGACGTGCTGCTCGGCACCGACCTCGCTGTCCGGCGCGGCGCCGCCGCGCTCGGCCTCCCCGACAACCCCAGGACCCTTCAGGAGTACGCCGAACGGTGGCGGCCCTGGCGGTCCTACGCCACGATCAGACTCTGGAGAGCGGCATGAGCATCGACAGCACCGTGCTGAGCACACCGACCGGCCCACTGAGCATCCTCGCCGGCCCCGACGGTGCCGTACGGGCGGCCGGCTTCACGCCGGACCCGGCGGCGCTGCTGCCCCTGATCCACCCGACGCTACGGGCGCCGGTGCGCCAACGCGCCGACCTCGGGCCGGTCAGCGCGGCGGTCCGCTCCTACCTGGACGGAGACCTCGCCGCCATCGACACGGTGCCGGTCCGGCAACACACCGGTGGAGAGTTCATGGCGTACGCCTGGCAGGTGCTGCGCGAGGTGCCACCGGGCGCCCCGGTCACCTACACCGGGTACGCGACGCTGGCCGGCCGGCCACCCGCGGTACGGGCGGCCGCGGCCGCCTGCGCCCGCAACGCGGCGGCGTTGTTCGTGCCCTGTCACCGGGTCCTGCGCACCGACGGCACGCTCGGCGGCTACCGCTGGGGCCTGGACGTGAAGAAGTGGCTTCTCGGTCATGAGCGACGGTTGACAACAAGCTGACATAAGCATCAAGACGCATTGACGCTACCGTCTGGTAGTGCCTGTGGAGAGCGACGGCGACCCGGCCGCCCGGGCCGCCACGGGCCGTCACCCCGTGCACAACCTCTGGCGGCTGCGCTCCTACCTGCGCCCGTACGCCGCCGAGTTCACCTGGCTGCTCGTCGCGGGGCTCGCCGGCACCGCGGCCGGGATCGCCGTACCCCTCGTGGTGCAGCGGGTGGTCGACGGGCCGGTGGCCCGGCACGAGCCGGCCGGGCTGCTCCAGCTCGGCGGCCTGGCGCTGCTGCTCGGCGTGGTCGAGGCGGTGCTCATCTTCATCCGACGCTGGGTGCAGTCGTCCTCGGCGGTGGGCATGGAGGCGGCGCTGCGCGCCGACGTCTACGCCCACCTGCAACGGCTGCCGACGAGCTTCCACGACCGCTGGCAGTCCGGGCAACTGCTCTCCCGGATCACCAGCGACCTGTCGGTGATCCGCCGGTTCCTCTCCTTCGGCGTGTTCTTCCTGGTGCTCAACCTGACCACGTACGTCGTCGTGGTCGTCCTGCTGATCAGGCTGCACCCGGCGCTCGGCGTGCTGGTCGCGGCCAGCGCGGTGCCGCTGCTGCTGATCAGCCGCCGGTTCGGCCGCCACTACCACGCCGCGTCCCGGCGCATGCAGGACCAGCAGGGCGACGTGGCGACGCTGGTCGAGGAGACCGCGCAGGGCCTGCGGACCATGAAGGCGTACGGCCGGGGGCCCGAGCTGGCCGCGCGCTTCGCCGGCGCGGCGAGGCGGCTGCACGAGACGGGCGTCGGCAAGGGGCGGCTGCTGGCGAACACCGCCGCGCTGCTCGACCTGGTGCCGAACGTGACGCTGGGTGTGGTGCTGGTGGCGGGCGCGGCCGCCGCCGCGGCCGGCGCGCTCACCATCGGCGAGTTGGTCGCCTTCGTCAGCCTGCAACTGATGCTCATCTGGCCGGTGCAGTCGCTGGGCTGGATCATCGCCAACGGTCAGGAGGCCGCGACCGCCGCCGACCGCATCCAGGAGGTGTTGGACACTCCGCCGCAGATCGAGGACGCGCCGGGCGCCCTCGCGCTGCCCCGGGACGCGGTGCACGGGCGGCTCCGCTTCGAGCGGGTCGCGTTCCGCTACCCGGGCGCCGCCGCCCCGGTGCTGTGCGAGATCGACCTGTGTGTCGAGCCGGGCGAGACGCTGGCCCTGGTCGGCGCCACCGGCTGCGGCAAGAGCACGCTGCTCTCCCTGGTGCCCCGGCTGCACGACGTCACCGCCGGCCGGATCACCCTGGACGGGCACGACCTGCGGGACCTGCGGCTGGCCGCGCTGCGCCGGCTGGTCGGGGTGGCGTTCGAGGAGCCGACCCTGTTCTCGATGTCGGTGCGGGAGAACCTCACGCTGGGACGCCCCGACGCCGGTGAGGACGAGGTACGCGCGGCGCTCGCGCTGGCCCAGGCCGACTTCGCGTACGACCTGCCCTGGGGGTTGGCCACCCGGGTGGGCGAGCAGGGGCTGTCCCTGTCCGGCGGGCAACGGCAGCGGCTCGCGTTGGCGCGGGCGGTGCTCGGCCGCCCGGCCGTGCTGGTGTTGGACGATCCGCTGTCCGCGCTCGACGTGCACACCGAGGCGTTGGTCGAGGCCGCCCTGCGCCAGGTGCTGCGGGACAGCACCGCGCTGCTGGTGGTGCACCGGCCGTCGACGATCGCGCTGGCCGACCGGGTCGCCCTGCTCCAGGACGGGCGGATCACCGCGGCCGGGCGGCACTCCGACCTGCTGGCCACGGTGCCCGCGTACCGGGCGCTGCTCGCCGCCGAGCCGCCAACCGGACATCCACCGGCGGCCGGAGCCGGCGGGTCGAGGCCGTCCCCTTCGGACGGGTGGGGGTTGGTGCACTCGTGACAGTGCCGCAGCAGGCCGATCCGCCACCGGATGACGAGCCGGAGCTGGCCCGCTGGCGCGGCACCGCCACCGACCCGGAGGCCGACCGCAGTCACGCCGAGGACACCAGTCCCGAGGCGGTGGCCCGGCTGCGTCGGCTCAGCCGGGCCCTGCTCGCCGACCTGCTCCGCCCGCACCGGGGGCGGCTCACCGTCGCCGTCGGCCTGCTGCTGGCCCAGAACGCCGCAGCGATGGCCGGCCCGTACCTGGTGATGATCGGCATCGACCGGGCGATCACGCCGCTGCGCGCGGGCGACCCCGGCCCGCTGATCGCCGTCGCCGGGGCGTTCGCCGGGGCCTCGGTGACCGAGTACGCGGCCCGCCGCGGGTTCCTCACCCTCTCCGCCCGGATCGGCCAGGCCGTCCTGCTCGACCTGCGGCAGCGGGTGTTCGGGCACTTCCTGCGGCTGTCGGTGGGCTTCCACGAGCGGTACACGTCCGGGCGGATGGTCTCCCGGCTCACCAGCGACCTGGACTCGATCGCCGAACTCGTCGACGGCGGGATCGACAGCCTGGTGCTGGCCGGGCTGAGCATCCTGTCGGTGGCCGCCATCCTGCTCTGGCTGGACCTGCCCCTGGCCGCCGTGACGCTGTTCGCCTTCCCCTTCCTGTTCTGGCTCTCCCGGTGGTTCGCCAGGGCGTCGGCCAGCGCGTACCGGCGCACCCGGGACGCCGTCGCGCTGGTCATCGTGCACTTCGTCGAGTCGATGCGGGGCATCCGGGCGGTGCAGGCGTTCCGCCGGGAGCCACGCAACCAGCGGATCTTCGTGGCGCTCGGCGACGACTACCGGCGGTCGAGCCTGCACGCGTTCCGGCTGATCGCCACCTACTCCCCCGCGATCAAGCTGATCGGCAACGTCACGGTGGCGGCGGTGCTCTGCTACGGCGGGTGGCGGGTGCTCGGTGGGCAGACCGAGATCGGGGTGCTCGCCGCGTTCCTGCTCTACCTGCGCCGCTTCTTCGAGCCGATGCAGGAGTTGAGCCAGTTCTACAACTCGTTGCAGTCGGCGACCGCCGCGCTGGAAAAGTTGGCCGGGGTGCTCGACGAGCGGCCGGGCGTCGCCGAACCGGCCCGGCCCACACCGCTGCCGACCGGGCCCGGCCGCGGCGCGCTGGCCTTCCGGGCGGTCACCTTCGGCTACCGGACGGGCACCCCGATCCTCGGCGGACTGGACCTGACGGTTCCGGCCGGGCAGACGGTGGCGCTGATCGGGCCGACCGGGGCGGGCAAGTCGACGATCGCCAAGCTTGTCGCGCGGTTCCACGACCCGGACGCCGGCACGGTCCGGCTGGACGGCGTCGACCTGCGCGAGATCGCCGACGCCGACCTCCGCCGCGCGGTGGTGCTGGTGACACAGGAGAACCACCTGTTCAGCGGGACCATCGCGGAGAACATCCGGTTCGGCCGCCCGGGGGCGGACGACGCCGCCGTCCAGGCCGCCGCGCGGGCGATCGGCGCGCACGACTTCATCGCCGCCCTACCCGAGGGGTACGCCACCCAGGTGCACCGACGCGGCGGCCGTCTCTCCGCCGGACAGCGGCAACTCGTCGCGTTCGCCCGGGCGTTCCTGGCCGACCCGGCCGTGCTGATCCTGGACGAGGCGACGTCGTCGCTGGACGTGCCGACCGAACGGCTGGTGCAACGGGCGCTCGGCACCATCCTGCGCGACCGTACCGCCCTGGTGATCGCGCACCGGCTCTCCACCGTGGAGACCGCCGACCGGGTGCTCGTCCTGGACGGCGGGACCGTCGTCGAGGACGGCCCACCCGCCGTGCTGGCCGAGGCCGGCGGCCGGTACGCGGCGCTGCACCGGCAGTGGCGCGACTCGCTGGTCTAGCGCCCGGGGCGGGTGCGGCCGGCGGTGTGTTCGGCGGCCAACCACGTCGCCCGGCACCCCGCGGGTGCCTACGATCGCAGGATGACCGATACGGCGAGGACCGCCCGCGCCGGCGTCCCCGAGCGTCCGACACTGGACGGGCTCGAGGAGAGCTGGGCGCGCCGCTGGCAGGAGGAGGGCACGTACGCGTTCGACCGCTCCAAGGAGCGCAAGGACGTGTACTCCATCGACACCCCGCCGCCGACCGTATCGGGCGAGCTGCACATGGGGCACGTCTTCTCGTACACGCACACCGACACCGTCGCCCGCTACCAGCGGATGCGTGGCAGGGCGGTCTTCTACCCGATGGGCTGGGACGACAACGGCCTGCCCACCGAGCGGCGGGCGCAGAACGTGTACGGGGTGCGCTGCGACCCGGCGCTGCCGTACGACCCGGTGTGGCGGCCACCGGCGGGGCCGGTCGACGACGCGGCCCGTCGCGACCCCACCCCGATCTCCCGACGCAACTTCATCGAGCTGTGCGAACGGCTGACGGTCACCGACGAGCAGGCGTTCGAGGCGCTGTGGCGACGCCTCGGCCTCTCCGTCGACTGGTCGCTGACCTACACCACGATCGGCCGGATGGCTCGGGCCACCAGTCAGCGGGCGTTCCTGCGCAACCTGCTGCGCGGCGAGGCGTACCAGTCGGAGGCGCCGACCCTCTGGGACGTCGGCTTCGCCACCGCCGTGGCGCAGGCGGAGCTGGAGGACCGGGAGCGGCAGGGCGCCTACCACCGGTTGCGGTTCGTCGCGTCCGACGGACGGGAGCTGCTCATCGACACCACCCGCCCCGAGCTGTTGCCGGCCTGCGTGGCGCTGGTCTGCCACCCCGACGACGAGCGGTACGCGGACCTGGTGGGCGGGACGGCGCGCAGCCCGTTGTTCGACGTCGAGGTCCCGGTGCACGCCCACCCGCTCGCCGACCCGGGCAAGGGCACCGGGCTCGTGATGGTCTGCACCTTCGGTGACCTCACCGATGTGACCTGGTGGCGTGAGCTGGGGCTGGCCACCCGGGTGGTGATCGGGCGGGACGGCCGGCTGCTCCCCGAGCCACCGGCCGACGTGCCGGCGCAGCCGTACGCGGCGCTGGCCGGGCAGACCGTCAACGCCGCCCGCCGGGAGATCGTCGCGCTGCTGGCCGACGCCGGTGACCTGGTCGGCGAGCCGCGCCCGATCACCCACCCGGTCAAGTTCTACGAGCGTGGCGACCGGCCACTGGAGATCGTCTCCACCCGACAGTGGTATCTGCGCAACGGTGGGCGGGACCCGGAGCTGCGGGCGACGCTGCTGGCCCGGGGTGGGGACCTGCACTGGGTGCCGGCGCACATGAAGCACCGCTACGACAACTGGGTGGGCGGCCTCAACGGCGACTGGCTGGTCAGTCGCCAGCGCTTCTTCGGGGTGCCGGTGCCGGTGTGGTACCGGCTCGACGACACTGGCGAGCCGGACTGGTCCCACCCTCTCACGCCGGACGAGTCGGCGCTGCCGGTCGACCCGTCCAGCGATCCGGCGCCCGGCTACGACGAGTCGCAGCGCGGCTATCCGGGCGGTTTCATCGGCGACCCGGACGTGCTGGACACCTGGGCCACCTCGTCGTTGACCCCGCAGATCGTCGGCGGCTGGGAGACGGACGTCGACCTGTTCGCCAAGGTCTTTCCGATGGACCTCCGCCCGCAGGGGCAGGAGATCATCCGGACCTGGCTCTTCGACACCGTGGTCCGTTCGCACTTCGAGCACGGCGTGCTGCCCTGGAGGGACACCGTGCTCTCGGGTTGGATCCTCGACCCCGACCACAAGAAGATGGCCAAGTCCAAGGGGAACGTGGTCACCCCGCTGGCGCTGCTGGAGCAGCACGGCTCGGACGCGGTGCGCTACTGGGCGGCCAGCGGCAAACCCGGCATGGACCTGGCCTTCGATCCGGCACAGATCAAGGTCGGCCGACGGCTGGCCACCAAACTGCTCAACGCGTCCAAGTTCGTCCTCGGTCTCGGTGCGGCGGACGCGCTGCGCGCCCCGGCCACTTCGCCACTGGACCGGGCCATGCTGGCCGAGCTGGCCACCGTGGTCACCGCCGCGAGCGCCGCCTTCGACGCGTACGACCACACGGCGGCGTTGCAGGCGACTGAGGCGTTCTTCTGGCGGTTCTGCGACGACTACATCGAGCTGGTCAAGGAGCGCGCCTACGGCACCGACGCGGCGGCCGACTCGGCGCGGGCCGCGCTCGCCTCGGCACTCTCGGTGCAGCTGCGGTTGTTCGCCCCGGTGCTGCCGTACGTGACCGAGGAAATCTGGTCGTGGTGGCGGTACGGCTCGGTGCACCGCGCGCCGTGGCCGACCACCTACGAGGTGGCCCGGACCATCGAGGGGTCGGGGGATCCGGCGTTGCTGCGTCTCGCGGCTGACGCGTTGAGCCAGGTCCGCCGGGCCAAGTCGGAGCGGAAACTGTCGATGAGGGCGGAGGTTCCGTTGGCCGAGGCGCTCGGCCCGGCGGCGCTGCTGGAACAGCTCACACTGGTCGCCGACGACCTACGGGCGGCCGGGCGGATCGGCAAACTCGACCTGCTGCCCGACCGCACCCCGGAACTCGTCATCGCCTGCGCCTTCTGACCCCGGTCCGCCGCCGTCCCCCCGGGCGGCGGCGGACCGGCGTCACCAGCCGCGCAGGAAGCGAAGCCCGAGCAGGAACGCGACAACGGCCGGCCCCACCAGCAGGGTGATCGCCTGGAGCCGGTACGGCATCCGGTGCCGGGTCAGCTCGCCCGCGTTGCCGAGGACGATGACCCCGGCGAGCATCAGGAACGCACCCCACCAGCCGGTCTTCAGGTGGATCAGGTCGAGCCGGAGCAGTTGCAGGGTGAGGCCGAGCAGCGCGCCGGTCAACGCCAGCAGCGCCACCGCCCGGTGCAGCCCCCGGGCCAGCGGGTGGGCCGCCCGCCAGGCGTACGTGCCGGCGACCGCCAGGCAGGGCAGCACCACCATCAGCGGCCAGCCCCGCCCCATGACACCGAACATCAGCAGCGCGCCCACCGCGAACCCCAGCGCGCCGACGCAGGCGAGCAGGTACCCGGCGAAGGCCCGACCGCCGCCCCGGGCCAGCAACGGCCCCCCGCTGGCCGCGAGCAACGCGGTCGGGATCAGGATGAACACGGCCCACCAGTGGAACCGGCCGCTTCCCTGCGCCGCCGTGGCGACCGAGGCGCAGGCCAGCCCGGCGACCGCCAGGCTGGTCAGCCACGGCCGGCTGCTCCGGGAGTACGGTTCAGCCAACGACGTCCGCTCCACTTCGACGCTCACGCCCACCAGCCTGGCCCGACCGGGCCCACCGGTCCATCCGGCCAGCCCTACCGTGGGGCGGGGGCTGGCCGGACCACCGACGGAACCGCTCTCAGCTCGTCTCCCCGGCCACGCTGAACGACCGCAGGCGGTCGATGGCCAGCACCGTGAAGCCGACGCTGACCAGCGCGGTCATCACCGACGCCACCGGCACCGAGACGCTGGCCTCCAACAGCCCGGTGGGGGCCAGCCGGTCGGCGAGGGCGATCACGTACTGCTGGATGGAGAGCACCTTGGTGCCGTCGACGAAGTTGCCCAGCAGCCCCTCCCAGATCAGCACGTACACCAGCCCGAGCAGCACCGGCCGCCGGGTGACCAGGCTGAGCGCGAGGAACAGCGCCGAGTACGCCAGCGCGCCGAGCGCCGCCGCGACCGCCAGCGCCAGACCGAGGCGTACCGAATCGGCGAGCACGCCCGCGACGTAGATCGGCAGAGCGACGGTGGCCGCGGTGACCCCGGTGGCCACCGCGAGCTTCGGCAGCACGATCTGCCAACGCGGCAACGGCTTGGTCAGGATGTGCACAACGGTGCCGTCGTCGATCTCCGCGCCCAGCACGCCGGTGCCGATGATCAACGCGACGACCGGCAGCACCACGGCCAGCCCGAGACCGACGAGCACCGGCGGGCCCCACTGGCGCGGGTCCACCCCCAGCGACCGGCACAGCACGGCCAGCCCCAGCAGCACCAACGGCAGCGGAAGCAGCAGCAGGAACCGGCGGCGGCCGAACAACCCCCGCGCGGTGATCCAGGTGATTGTCGACATGTCAGGCCTCCACCAGGTAGGAGAAGACGCTCTCCAGGGACTCGTCGGACGGCACCAGCTGGCGTACCCGGATGCCCTTGCTCAGCGCGATCCGCGGTAGCGCGCGGGTGAAGGCGCCGTAGTCGCCGGCGCGCACGGTCAGGCCCGTCGGGTCCAACTCGACGCCGCTCACCGACGCCTCGCCGATCAGCGCGACGGCCAGCGCGCGGTCGTCGGTGGAGCGCACCGCGAAGACGTGCGGGCGGTTGGTCATCAACCGGCGGATGGTCCGGAAATCGCCGGAGGCGGCCAGCCGGCCGGCCACCATCACCTGCACCGTCCCGGAGACCTGCTCGACCTCCTCGAGGATGTGCGAGCTGAACAGGATCGTCCGGCCGGCGTCACCCAGGGTGTGCAGGAGTTGCATCATGTGCAGCCGCTGGCGCGGGTCCATCCCGTTGAACGGCTCGTCGAGCAGGAGCACCTGCGGGTCGTGCACCAACGCGGCGGCCACCCGGGCCCGCTGACGCATGCCCTTCGAGTACGTGCTGATCCGGCGGTCCTGCGCCGACTCCAGCTCCACCAGGTCGATCGCCCGTCGGGTTGCCGCCGCCGGATCGGGCAGCCGGTGCAGTTTCGCGCTGGCCAGCACGAACTCGTACGCGGTGAGGAAACCCTGCACCGCCTCCCGCTCACTGACCAGACCCAGCCGCCGGTAGACCTCCGGGTTGCGCCAGGTCGGCTGCTCGTCGAGGGTGACGGTGCCCCGCGACGGGGCGAGGAACCCGGCCATCATGTGCAGCAGCGTGGTCTTGCCGGCGCCGTTCGGGCCGAGCAGCCCGGTGACGCCCGACCCCAGCGCCATGCTGATGTCGTTGACCGCGACCACGTTGCCGTACCACCGGGACACCCCGGTCAGGCTCAGCGTGCTCATCAGGAGGCGACCTTCCGGTAGCGGGCCAGCAGGAGGGCGGTCGCGCCGGCGACCAGCAGCACCGCGACCAGGGCGTAGACCGGGCCGAACCGGCCAATCGTCATCTCGCCCGGATCGCCCTCGACCAGCAGGTCGCCCAACGACCAGATGCCGACCCCCTGCACGAGGGTGGACGGCGAGGCGAGCCCGGCCAGTTCGTTGGCGGTCCGCGACGGCAGGATGCTCAGCACCCCCACGATCGGGGTGGTCATCAGGAAGACCGCCACCACGCCGCCGGCGGCGAAGGCCCGCTTGCCGGTCAGCGACGCGATCAGCAGCCCGATCGAGGCGAAGACCACCGCCCACAGCCCGGCGTAGAGCAGGCCGGGCAACAGGTCGAGCAGTTCGTTCCAGACCCCGCGCATGCCGTCCTTGGTGGTGAACGCGGCGCCGAGGAACATCACCAGTTGCGGGGCGCCGAGCAGCAACCAGAGCGCGGTGGCCAGCGCCAGCAGCTTGGCCACCGCGTAGTCGGCGCGCGGCAGCGGGCGGGAGAAGTACAGCGGCAGGACGCCGCTGCGCAGGTCCCGGGAGACCAGCTCGGGCGCGGCCACGGCGACGAAGAAGAGCACCAGCCAGCTCATCGAGTCGGCGAACTGGGCGTAGGTGGCGACCGCCTCGCCGATCTGGCTGCGGATCGCGGCCAGGCCCGCCGCGACAAGGGTGACCAGGCTGACCACGAGCCACGGGAAGATCTTGGCCTTGGCGCTGCGCCCGAACCCGAAGGTGGTCCGCAGCCCGTGCAGGTACAGCGCGCCGAAGACGTGCCGTCGACCCAGCCTCGGGCCTTCGTAGCGCTGGTAGCCGATGTCGTGGATGACGCCGGTCGGCGCGGTACGCACGGCGGCGGAAGACGGCTCAGGCATGGGTGAGCTCCCTCGTGGCGAAGAGTTCGGCCACCCGGTGCCGGCGCTGGTCCAGTCGGTGCAGTGGCAGGTCCAGGTCGGCCACCGCGCCGAGAATCAGATCGTAGGTGGCGTCGTCGGCGAGCGGGACGAGGAGCAGTCGACCGTCCCGCGCCACCGGCAGCTTCAGCTCGGCGAGCCGGGCGGCCAGCTCCTCGGTGCCCTCGCTCACCTCCACGGCGAGCACGTCGGTCGCCGAGGTCATCGCGGAGATGTTGTCGGCGCGCAGCAGCCGGCCGCCGTCGATGGCGATCAGCGTGTCGCAGATCCGCTCCACCTCGCCGAGCAGGTGCGAGCAGACCAGCACCGAGATGCCGAACTCGGTGCCGATCCGGTGCACGAGGGCGAGCATGGCGTCCCGGCCGGCCGGGTCCAGGCCGTTGGTCGGCTCGTCGAGCAGCAGCAGGTCGGGGTCGTGCACCAACGCCTGGGCCAGCTTGACGCGCTGCTTCATGCCCGTCGAGTAGCCGCCGACCGGGCGGTAGCGCTCCTCGTAGAGCCCGACGTGCCGCAGCGCCTCCGACGCCCGTTCCCGGGCGGCGGTGCGCGGCAGGCCGCTCATCCGGCCGAGGTGGGTGACCAGCTCGGCGGCGGACAGGTCGGGCGGGAGGCAGTCGTGCTCGGGCATGTAGCCGACCCGGGCGCGGACGGCCGCCGGGTCCGCGGCCGGGTCGATGCCGAGCACCGACACCTGACCGCTGGTCGGTGGGATCAGGCCGAGCAGAATCTTGATCAACGTGGATTTACCGGCGCCGTTCGCGCCCACCAGGCCGATGATCCCGGGCTCGACGGCGACGGTGAGGTCGGCCAGCGCGGTGACCCGACCTCCGTACGTCTTGGTGAGCGACTGGGTCGCGATCAGTGTCACGCGCCCAGCGTAGGGAGCCGACGCCCGCAGGGACACCGGCCACGCCCCCGGCGCTCCCCTGATCCTGCGCGCGACGGACCCCTAAGGCTCACCTGGCGGGGGTCGTGGGGCGTTTCCGCCGGTCCCGGCGTCGGCGCGACCCCGCCTCGGGAAAGCCGTATCGAAGGTGACACCATTCACCTCCCGTTCACCGGGCATCGACCGTCCGGTGATCGACAGACGACGCGGGAGGGATCCTGATGGCCGAGGTGGGCATCCTGAAGGTCAGCGTCGTGGTGCCGGCGTACAACTCCGGCCCGCACATCGAGAAGCTGGCCGAGTCGCTGTTACGCCAGTCGATGCCGACCGACGAGTTCGAGGCGATCTTCGTCGACGACGGGTCGACCGACGACACCGGCAGGCGTCTGGACCGGCTGGCCGCCGAGCACCCGCACATCCGGGTGCTGCACATCGAGAACTCCGGCTGGCCGTCGCGCCCGCGCAACCTCGGTATCGAACACGCCCGCGGGGAGTACGTCTTCTTCGCCGACGATGACGACTGGTTCGCCGACGAGGCGCTGGAGCGGCTGCACGCCTGCGCGAAGGCGAACGACGCGGACATCGTCGTCGGCAAGATGGCCGGGTACGGACGCCCGGTGCCGCGGGAGCTGTTCCGCAAGAACCGCTTCGACGCGACCCTGGAGAACTCCCCGCTGATCGACAGCCTGACCTGCCACAAGCTGTTTCGGCGGGCGTTCCTCAACGAGCACGACCTGCGGTTCCCGGAGGGCGGCAAACGCCGGCTGGAGGACCACTCGGTGGTGGTTCGGGCCTACTTCCTGTCCCGGCGCACCTCGGTGCTGTCCGACTACACCTGCTACCACCACGTGCAGCGGCGGGACGCGCGCAACGTGACAGCGACCCGGTTCGAGCCGTCGAGCTACTTCGCCAGCGTGCGGGACGCGTTGGACATCGTCGACGCCAACACCGAGCCGGGTCCGCTGCGCGACCGGCTGCACCGGCGTTGGCTGCGCAACGAGATGCTCAGCCGGCTGCGGGGCAAGCGGCTGCTGAACGCCCCGGCGGACTGGCTGGACCAGCTGGCGCTGGAGACCCAGAAGATCATTCAGGACCGGTTCGCCCCCGGGGTCGCCGGCGGGCTGCCGCCCCTGCTGCGGGCCGTGGCGTACCTGGCGGAGCGGGGTCGGGTCGAGGATCTGCGCCGACTCGCCCGATGGGAGGCGGGCATCGCCGCCCACGGCGCCCTCGACCACCTCCGCAGATCCGGCCACACGGTGACGGTGGCCGTCTGCGCCGAGTTGCGCTCCGGAGACCAGCCGGTCGCCTTCCGGGTCGACGACGGCCGGGACGTGTTGGTGCTGCCGATGGAGGACATCGCGCCCGAGGTGCTCGACTCCACCGCGCAGGTCCGCAAGGCCCGCCTGGACCTGGTCGCCCGACGCCGGGAGACCGGCGACGAGATATTCCTCCCGGTCGCCTTCGAGACCGAGCGGGTTTCCGAAGGGGCCGCGGCGGACACCGTCCACCTGGTGCACCGGGGCACCGCCACCATCGACTTCGCGACGCTCAACGGGGGCCTGACCCGGGGCAGCTGGCTGCTCAAGGCTCGGATCAGCAACGTGGGGTGGACCGAGGACGGACGGCTGCCACTGGTGTTCGTCTGCCCGACCGACGGCGCCGCGCCGCGGATCCGCGACGAGCGCAAGGTGTGGAACCGGGTGCGGGCGGCGATCGGCCGTCGGGTCAAGCGCTGACCGACCCGCGCGGGTCGTGGAGTGGCGCCCTCGACCGATCGGCGGTCGGCTGCGAAACTGTGTGCCGGTCAGCGAGTGGGGGGTGTGGATGAGCAACGGCTGGGTGCTGCCCGACGAGGTGCTGCGGGACGCGCCGGCGTACACGCCGCGGCCCGGTGAGCTCGCCGATCTGGAGCTGCTGCTGACCGGCGCGTACGCGCCGCTGACCGGCTTCATGACCCGCGCCGACCTGGTCTCGGTCAGCCGACGTGGCCGGCTGGCCGACGGCTCGCCGTGGCAGGTCGCCGTCACCCTCCAGGTGCCGGCCGCGCTGGCCCAGAGCTTCGACCCGCGCGACCCGGCCCGCCGGGCGTTGGTGTTGACCGATGGTGAGGGCGCGCCGGCGGCGGCCCTGGACGTGGTCGACGTCTGGCCGGTACGCGAGGGCGTGGCCGGCGTCGGTGGCCAGGTCCGGCGGCTCGGCGACGGCGGGCACGGTCCGTTCCAGCGGCTGCGCCGCAGCCCGGAGGAGATCCGGGCGCTGCTGCCGCCGGGCCGGGTGCTCGGTGTGATCGCCGACCGGCCGCTGCACCGTCCACAGCTCGCGCAGATCGCGCACGCCGCTCGCACCCTGGCCGCGCACCTGCTGGTGATGATCCCGGTCGGTGAGGGCGGCGCCGACGGGCTACCGCCGGAGGCGCTGGTCCGCGCCATCTTCGCCGCGCGGGACCGGATGCCGCCCGCGACGCTCGTCGCGGTGCCGCTCTCGCACCGCCGCGAGGAGATCAGCGACGCGCTGCTGCGCGCCCGCGTCTCCGCCGCGTACGGGGTGACCCACCTGCTCTCCACCGGAGAGATGCTGTCCGGCGCCGGGCTGCGGGTACTGGTGCCCCGTGAGCTCGCGTACGACAACCGGGACGGGCAGTGGCGCTGGCGGGAGGACATCCCACCGCGCAACCGGCGGCTCGCGTTGACCCAGCCCGAGATCGAGGACCTGCTCGACAGGGGTTTCCCGCTGCCGGAGTGGCACACCCCGCCGGCCGTGGCGCGGGAGCTGACCCGGGCCCGGCCACCGCGTCGGCACCGGGGTCTGGTGGTCTTCCTGACCGGCCTCTCCGGCTCCGGCAAGTCGACGATCGCCCGAGGGCTGGCCGACGCCCTGCGGGAGAGCGGTGACCGCACCGTGACGCTGCTCGACGGCGACGTGGTGCGCCGGGAGCTCTCCGCCGGGCTGGGCTTCAGCAAGGCCGACCGGGACCTCAACGTCCGGCGGATCGGCTGGGTGGCCGCCGAGATCGCCCGGCACCGTGGGGTGGGGATCTGCTGCCCGATCGCCCCGTACGCGGCGGCTCGCGCCACCGCGCGGGAGATGGCTCTCGCCGCCGGGGCAGGTTTCGTGCTGGTCCACGTGGCCACCCCGCTAGAGGTGTGCGAGCAGCGGGACCGCAAGGGCCTGTACGCGCGGGCGCGCGCCGGGCTGCTCACCGGGATGACCGGCATCGACGACCCGTACGAGGAGCCGACCGACGCCGACCTGGTGCTCGACACCACCGATCTCAGCGTGGCGGACGCGGTGCAGGCGGTGCTGCACCACCTGACCGAGACCGGCTGGGTGGAGCTGAAGATCGCGACGGCCTGAGGGACGCCGCCCCTTCCTATCGCCACCGCCCCCTTCGCGCTAGTGTTCATCTTTGTTGGAACACGTTTGACCGCGTGAGGGTGCGCGGATCCCCGGGAGGCACGGCGAATGCTCGCTCCGCAGCGGCAGGCGGCCATCCTGGAGCGGGTCCGGTCCACCGGCGGCGTCCGGGTCACCGAGTTGGCCGGCGAGTTCGGCGTCTCCGACATGACCATCCGGCGCGACCTGGAGGCGCTGCACGAGCGCGGCCTGCTGGCCAAGGTGCACGGCGGCGCCACGACGGCCGGGCCGGGTTCGACGGACGAGCCGGGCTTCCACGCCAAGTCGGTCCGGCAACTGCCGGAGAAGGCCGCCATCGCCGACCGGGCGGCCCAACTGGTCCGGCCCGGCGCGGCGGTCGCGCTCTCCGCCGGCACCACCACCGCCGAGCTGGCCCGCAGGCTCGTCGACGTGCCCGGCCTGACAGTGGTGACCAACTCGCTGCCGGTGGCCGAGATCCTGCACGCCGGCGGCCGACCGGACCAGACGGTGGTGCTCACCGGCGGCGTCCGCACCCCGTCGGACGCGCTGGTCGGCCCCCTCGCGGTGGGCGCCGTCCGGTCGCTGCACCTGGATCTGCTCTTCCTCGGCGTGCACGGCATCACCGAGCGGGCCGGTTTCACCACGCCGAACCTGATGGAGGCGGAGACCGATCGCGCGCTCGTGGCGGCGGCCGACCGGCTGGTGGTGCTCGCCGACCACACCAAGTGGGGCACCGTGGGCATCTCCTCGATCGTCGGGCTGGCGGCGGCGCACGTACTGGTGAGTGACGACCGGTTGCCTCCGCCCGCCCGACGGGTACTCGGTGAGCGGGTGGGCGAATTGATCATGGTTGGGGCGACAGGGGGCGGGCCGCGTGACGCGCACGCCGAAGACTGAGGGGACGGCGACGTGAAGCGCACCGCGATCAACCTGGCCGACGGCCGGGAGCTGATCTACTTCGACGAGCGCGACGACGCCGTCCGTGACCAGCCGGACCGCCGCGACCTGCCCCCGCCTCCCCCCGCGTCGCAGCTGCGCTACGACCCGCTGACCGACGAGTGGGTGGCCGTCGCGGTGCACCGGCAGACCCGCACCTTCCTCCCGCCGGCGAACGAGTGCCCGCTCGACCCCTCGGTGGGTGACCGGCTGACCGAGATCCCCGCGCCCGACTACGACGTGGTCGTCTTCGAGAACCGGTTCCCGTCACTGAGCGGCCGGGTGGCCGACGAGCCCGCGGAGATCACCCCGTTCACTGCGGTCCGGCCCGGTCTCGGCCGATGTGAGGTGGTCTGCTTCACCTCCGACCACAACGCCTCCTTCACCAGCCTGCCCCCGCGCCGGGTGCGCACCGTGCTGGACGCGCTCGCCGACCGCACCGAGGTGCTGAGCGAGCTTCCCGGCGTCGAGCAGATCTTCTGCTTCGAGAACCGGGGTGTCGAGATCGGCGTCACGCTGCACCACCCGCACGGGCAGATCTACGCGTACCCCTTCGTGACGCCGCGCACCCGCGCGCTGCTCGCCGCGGCGCGCCGGCACGCCGAGCGGACCGGCGGCGGCAACCTGTACGCGGACGTGCTGGCCGCCGAGCGCGCCACCGGCGACCGGGTGGTCGCCGAGAACGAACACTGGACGGCCTTCGTCCCGGCGGCTGCCCGCTGGCCGTTCGAGGTGCACCTCGCGCCGCACCGCGTGGTGCCGGACATCCCGGCGCTCACCGACGACGAGCGGGACGCCTTCGGGCCGCTCTACCTGGATCTGCTGCGTCGCTTCGACGGCCTGTTCGACATGCCGATGCCGTACATCTCGGCCTGGCACCAGGCGCCGGTACGCGTCGACCGCGAACTGGGTCACCTGCACCTGCAGCTGTTCAGCATCCGGCGGGCCGCCGACAAGCTGAAATATCTGGCGGGCTCCGAGTCCGGCATGGGGGTGTTCATCAACGACATCGCCCCGGAACACGCGGCCGACCTGCTGCGCGCCGCCTGAACGGGCGGAACGACGTCCCGCGGCGGCCCTGAGCGGGCGGGGAACAGGGCGCGGGGGGCCCGGGACAGGGCCCCCCGCAGGGAAGGGACGGCTGGCTGTGCCCGGCACAGCCGGGAAGGCTGGCTGATCGGCGCACGGATGCCGCAGGTCGACCGTGGTCAACCTTCCTGGACTCGACTGGCATCTTGTCCGCCCTGGTCAACGAGGCGCGCCGGCCGGAGTGACGCCGGGCGGCGTGGCGGCCGCGGACACGCCGAAGCCCGCCGGCGACGTGCCGACGGGCTTCGAACTGACGCGGTACGCCCGGATCAGGCGGCGAGGCGGCGGGCCAGGTTCTCGTCGAGCGCGTTCATGAACTCGTCGGTGGTCAGCCACGGGGCGTCGCGCGAGATCAGCAGCGCGAGGTCCTTGGTCATCTGGCCGCCCTCGACGGTGTCGACGATGACCTGCTCCAGGGTGTTGGCGAACTCGGTGACCGCCGGGGTGCCGTCCAGCTTGCCCCGGTGGGCGAGACCACGGGTCCAGGCGTAGATCGACGCGATCGGGTTGGTCGAGGTCTTCTCACCCTTCTGGTACTGCCGGTAGTGCCGGGTGACGGTGCCGTGGGCGGCCTCCGCCTCGACGGTGCGGCCGTCCGGGGAGAGCAGGACGGAGGTCATCAGACCCAGCGAGCCGAAGCCCTGCGCGACGGTGTCGGACTGCACGTCACCGTCGTAGTTCTTGCAGGCCCAGACGTAGCCGCCCTCCCACTTGAGCGCGGCGGCGACCATGTCGTCGATCAGCCGGTGCTCGTAGGTGAGGCCGGCGGCGTCGAACTCGGCCTTGAACTCGGTCTCGAACACCTCGGCGAAGATGTCCTTGAACCGGCCGTCGTACGCCTTGAGGATGGTGTTCTTGGTCGACATGTAGACCGGGTAGTTGCGGTCCAGGCCGTAGCGGAACGAGGCGCGGGCGAAGTCCCGGATCGACTCGTCGTAGTTGTACATGCCCATGGCGATGCCGCCGCCGGGGAAGTTGGCGACCTCCATCTCCATCGGCGCGCCGCCGTCGGCCGGCGTGTAGGTGATGGTCACCGTGCCCGGGCCGGGAACGACGAAGTCGGTGGCCTTGTACTGGTCACCGTGGGCGTGCCGGCCGATGATGATCGGCTTGGTCCAGCCGGGCACCAGCCGCGGCACGTTGGACATGATGATCGGCTCGCGGAAGACGACACCGCCGAGGATGTTGCGGATGGTGCCGTTCGGCGACCGCCACATCTTCTTCAGGCCGAACTCCTCCACCCGGGCCTCGTCCGGGGTGATGGTCGCGCACTTGACGCCGACGCCGTGCTCCTTGATGGCGTTGGCGGCGTCGATGGTGACCTGGTCGTCGGTCTCGTCGCGGTACTGGATCGACAGGTCGTAGTAGTGCAGGTCGACGTCGAGGTAGGGCAGGATCAGCTGCTCCCGGATCTGCTTCCAGATGATCCGGGTCATCTCGTCGCCGTCGAGCTCCACGACCGGGTTGTTTACCTTGATCTTCGCCATCGGCCGGCGCTCCTCTCGGGGGACACGTGCTCAAGCAGTACGAGCGTACTGCAATTGGGCCGGCGGCCCCCAGCCGGCCTCGACCGACCGGCGGAAACCGGGCTGCGCGGCGCAGACGCGCTCTGGCATCATCGCCCGATGCCACTGAGCCGCACCCTCGGGTCTATCACGGTGACCGCCCTGAGCGACGGCGAGGGTGTCTTCTTCCAACCGCGCGACGAGGCGTTTCCGCTCGCCACGGCGGCGGACTGGCAGGAGGCCGACAGGCGCGACCCCGGCTCGGTGACCGACGACGGGCAGTGGTGGCTGTCGTTCCGCAGCTTCGCGATCCGCGTCGACGACGGGCCGGTCACCCTCGTCGACGCCGGGATCGGCCCGGCCGACGCGCCAGCGGCGAGCTGGGCGCCGGTGCCCGGTCGGCTGCCCGCCGAACTGGCCGCCGCCGGCATCGACCCGGCGGACGTCGACACCGTCGTCCTGACCCACCTGCACAGCGACCACATCGGCTGGGCGGTCACCGGCACGCCCGGCCGACCGTACTTCCCGAACGCGAGCTACCTGGTGCAGCGCGCCGACCTGGACGCCGCGGGAGCGCTCAATCCCGGATTCCCGGCCGGCCTTATCGCGCCGTTGCGCGCCGCCGGCCAGCTGCGGGTGCTCGACGGCGCGACGACCCTCACCCCGGCGGTACGCCTGCTACCCACCCCCGGGCACACACCCGGTCACCAGTCGGTGCTCGTGACCGCCGCTGACCAACGGCTGCTGCTCACCGGCGACCTGCTGGTGCACGCTGTGCAACTGGTCGACCCCACCCTGGCGTACGCCCACGAGGAAGACCCGGAAACAGCACGCATCTCCCGCCTGACCGCCCTGAAGTCCCTGAACCCAACCCTCCTGGCAACCCCCCACCTAGCAACCCCCTTCACCCCCCTGGCGCGCCCCCGCCCGGTCCCCGGCCCCGGCTCGCCCCGTTGATCATGAAGTTATTGCCCTGACACGCCGATGGAAGTGGCAATAACTTCATGATCAACGGGGCCAGAGGAGGCGGGACGGGGCCAGAGGGGGCGGGGCGGGGCCAGAGGGGGCGGGGCAGGGCCAGAGGGGGCGGGGCGGGGCCAGAGGGGGCGCCGGGGACAGTGAGAAGGGGCGCGCCGGCGAAGCCGGTGCGCCCCTTCTCTGGTTCGGGCCTTACATGCTGGAGATGTCGCCCTGCTTGGCGCGGACGGCTTCGGCGGCCTCCAGGAGGCTGGCGCGCTCGTCGGCGTCCAGGTCGGTCTCGACGACCCGCCTGACACCCTCGGCGCCGATCTCGGCCTCGACGCCCAGGTAGACGCCGGAGATGCCGTACTCGCCGTCGACCCAGGCGCAGACCGGCATGACCTCGCCAGAGTCCTCCGCGACGGCCTTGGCCATCCGGGCGGCGGCGGCGGACGGGGCGTAGTACGCCGAGCCGGTCTTGAGCAGCGCGACCACCTCGGCGCCACCGTTGCGGGTCTTGACGACCAGCTCCTCGATCTGCTCGGCCGGCATCGAGTCACGCAGCGGCTTGCCGTTGACGGTGCTCTTCGAGGGGACCGGGACCATGGTGTCGCCGTGCGAGCCCAGGGTCAGCGTGCGTACCGACGCCACCGGCACGTTCAGCGCCTCGGCGACGAAGTTGCTGAACCGCGCGGTGTCCAGCATGCCGGCCTGACCGAGCACCCGGTTCTTGGGGAACTGGGTGGCGATCTGCGCCAGCGCGGTCATCTCGTCGAGCGGGTTGGAGACGACGATGACGACGGCGTTAGGGGCGTACTTGGCGACGTTCTCGGCGACCTGGCGGACGATCTTGGCGTTGGTCTCCAGCAGGTCCATCCGGCTCATGCCGGGCTTGCGGGGCAGACCAGCGGTGATCACGACGACGTCGGAGCCCTCGATGGCCTCGTAGCCCTCACCGTTCGGGCCGGTCGTCACGCCGACCACCTTGGTCTCGAAGCCCTCGATGGCCCGGGACTGGTTGAGGTCGAGCGCGAGACCCGCGGGCTTGCCCTCCACGATGTCGGTGATCACTACGGTGTCGAAGACGTCGTACTCGGCCAGGCGCTGTGCGGTGGTGGAGCCGTAGAAGCCAGCCCCGACGACAGTGACCTTCTTACCCATGGTCGTCCCACTCCCTGATACCAGTCGGTTTTCCGGACCGTATCAGTCATCTTGGCACCGAACGGGCCAGGGGCGGCGGCCGTCGCCGGGATGGGGTGAACGTCACCGGCGTCACCGGCGCGCGAGTCAGCCGCGCTCGGCGCGCTCCACCACGTTGGTGAGCAGCATCGCCCGGGTCATCGGACCCACGCCGCCGGGCATCGGGACCAGCGCGCCCGCCGTCTCGGCCACCCCCGGGTCCACGTCGCCGGTGTAGCGACCCTTGCCGTCCGCGCCGATCACCCGGGTGATGCCGACGTCCACGACGACCGCGCCCGGATTGATCATGTCAGCGGTGAGCAGGCCCGGTACGCCGGCCGCGACGATGACGATGTCGGCGGCCCTGGTGTGCGAGGCGAGGTCGAGGGTGCCCGTGTGGCAGAGCGTGACGGTGGCGTTCTCGCTGCGCCGGGTGAGCAGCAGGCCCAGCGGCCGGCCGACGGTGTTGCCCCGGCCGACCACGGCGACGGTGGCGCCGCGCAGAGCGACGTCGTGCCGGCGGAGCAGCTCGACGATGCCGCGCGGGGTGCAGGGCAGCGGGCCGTCGTAGCCGAGGACGAGGCGACCCAGGTTGACCGGGTGCAGGCCGTCGGCGTCCTTGTCCGGGTCGATCAGCTCCAGCACCCGCTGGGTGTCGAGGTGGGCGGGCAGCGGCAGCTGGACGATGTAGCCGTGGCACGCGGGGTCGGCGTTCAGCTCCGCCAGCACGTCGTCGACCTGCTGCTGGGTGGCGTCCGCCGGCAGCTCGCGCCGGATCGAGGCGATGCCCACCTCGGCGCAGTCGCGGTGCTTGCCGTTGACGTACGCCTGACTGCCCGGGTCCGAGCCGACCAGCACGGTGCCGAGACCGGGGGTGATGCCGCGTTCCGCGAGCGCCTTCACCCGTGTCCGCAGCTCGTCCTTGATCTCCGCCGCGGTTGCCTTGCCGTCCAGAAGCGTCGCCGTCACGACCCGATCGTCTCACGACCACCACTCGCGCCTGCGGCGACCTCGTGCCGGCCACCCGGGAACGCCGGGAACCTCCACGCCCGTCGGGCAGCCGCACCGGCGGCCGGCACCTGTCCACGCAGTCACCATGCGTGACGTGTTGCTCGTCACTCTCGGTGACTATTTGTAGATTCGATCACCGCCGAACCGGACAACACGGTGCGGGAAGGCGGAGAGCGGAGCTGCGCCTCAGAGACCGCCAGGGCACCCCAACGCCGCTCAGTCACCTCAGCAGGATATGACAAACCCACAGGCCGCAGCACCAATGTCCGATTCTACCTAGCAGGTCTCGTGCGCCCCGACAACGACGGCGACGCCGGACCGTTACCCACCCGCAACCGCGCCGTTGTCGAAGCCCCGCCCTCGACCTACCGTTACCGGTTGTTGCGCAGCGTAACCCAGCGTCGGGCCTGACTGCGCAGCGTGAGGAGATGAGGAGGCTCAATGCGAGTTCGTAGACTCGCCGCCTGGACCGCCCTCCCGCTCGCGGTGACGCTGGGCCTCGCGGCCTGCGGCAGCGGCGGCGACGGTGGCTCCGGCGGCAGCAACGGTTCGGCGGTCAGCATCCAGATCGGCGAGCCGAAGCACCTGGTTCCCACAAACACCACCGAGACGTCCGGCTCGCAGGTCATCGCCGGCCTGTTCAGCCCGCTGGTGGACTACGACGCCCAGAACAAGCCGTACGAGGTCGCCGCAGAGTCGATCACCTCGTCCGACAACAAGGTCTGGACGATCAAGCTCAAGGACGGCTACACCTTCCACAACGGTGAGAAGGTCACGTCCGAGGACTACATCAACGCCTGGAACTACGGCGCGTACGCCCCCAACGGCCAGGACAGCAACTACTTCTTCGAGAAGATCGCTGGCTACGCCGACCTGCAGGGCAAGGCGCCCAAGGCCAAGGAGATGTCCGGGCTGAAGAAGGTCGACGACCTCACCTTCACCGTGACGCTGTCCGAGCCGTACATCGACTTCAGGACCACGTTGGGCTACAACGCGTTCTACCCGATGCCGGACGCCGCGTTCTCGGCCCCGGGCGTGCTCAAGGACTCCTACGAGCAGGCGCCGATCGGGCAGGGCCCGTTCAAGATGAAGGGCACCTGGCAGCACGACAGCAAGATCGAGGTGGAGCGGTACGACGCGTTCCCGGGCGAGAAGCCAAAGGTGAAGGACATCGAGTTCCGGATCTACCAGCAGCTCACCGCCGCGTACGCGGACGTCCTGGCGGACAACCTGGACGTGCTGCCGACGATCCCGACCGAGAGCCTGAGCAACGCGCCGACCGACCTGGGCGACCGTTACAAGACCAGCCCGATGTCGTCGTTCCAGTTCCTGGCGTTCCCGACGTTCGACAAGGACTACAGCAACCCGGACGTGCGTAAGGCCATCTCGATGGCGATCGACCGGGACGAGATCACCAAGTCGGTCTTCAAGGGCTCGCAGACGCCGGCGCGCTCCTTCGTATCGCCGGTCCTGCCGGGCTACCGCGAGGACACCGCCGGCAAGGCCGGCGAGTTCAACCCGACCGAGGCCAAGAAGCTCTACCAGGCCGCCGGTGGCCCGTCGAAGATCGTCATCTCGTACAACGGCGACGGCGGCCACAAGGACTGGGTCGACGCCACCGTCAACCAGCTCAAGGCCAACCTGGGCGTGGACGCCGTCGGCTCGGCCGAGCCGAAGTTCGCCGACCTGCTGACCAAGGTCGAGAAGAAGACCCCGGTGGGCGCCTTCCGGATGGGTTGGGTCATGGACTACCCGACCATGGAGGACTACCTCGGCCCGCTGTACAGCACGAACGGCTCGTCGAACTACTACGGCTACAGCAACCCGGAGTTCGACAGGCTGGTGAAGGAGGGTTCCGCCGCCAAGACGCAGGACGAGGCGATCGCCAAGTACCAGCAGGCGGAGGACATCCTGGCCAAGGACATGCCGGTGATCCCGCTCCGCTTCGGCGAGAACGTGTTCGGCCACTCGTCCAAGGTCAAGAACGTGGAGATGGACCTGTTCCAGCGGGTCAACCTCGTCAAGATCGAAGCAGCCAGCTGAGCTGACCGTGGTGCGGGCCACCCGGGCGACGACGCCCGGGTGGCCCCCGCCGCACCACCGGGTCCGGGCCGCTGAGGCGACCCCGGCACCGCCGGTGGCGGCGGCTCCCCCCGGGCCGGACGGCACGTCTCGGATATTTCGGGTACGACCAGAGATGCCGTCCTGCGACCCTTGCGCCCATTTCCGGAGAGACTGCTAAGCATGTTCCGCTACATCCTGCGGCGCCTACTGCAGATGGTCCTGGCCTTCTTCGGGACCACCCTGATCGTCTACGCGCTGACATTCGCCGGCCAGGGCGACCCCATCCAGGCGCTCGCGGGAGAGCGGCCGGTGACACCAGCCCAACGGGCCTACCTGACCGAGAAGTACCACCTGGACGCGACGGGCGTCGGCGGATTCTTCTACCGCTACTTCGACTACGTGAAGAACCTGCTCCAGGGCAACCTGGGGGAATCGCTCACCGGCCGCAACATCGGTGACATCCTCCAGCAGGCCTGGCCGGTCACCGTACGCCTCGCGCTCATCGCGCTCGCCGTGGCGATCATCTTCGGGGTCAGCGCGGGCGTGATCGCCGGCATCCGCCGGGCCAGCATCTTCGACAACTCGACGCTGGTGCTGACGCTGCTGGTGCTGGGCATCCCGACCATCGTGCTGGCCCCGCTGGCGCAGTTCTTCCTGGGCGTCAAGTGGCAGCTCTTCCCGCCCACCGCCGGCTCCGACCCGTCGTTCTACGCGCTGCTGCTGCCGGGTATCGTGCTCGGCTCGCTGTCGCTGGCCACCGCGCTGCGACTCACCCGCGCCTCGGTGGCGGAGAACCTGCGCGCCGACTACGTCCGGACCGCCCGGTCCAAGGGCCTGGTCAAGCGCCGCATCGTCATCGTCCACGTGCTGCGTAACTCGCTGATCCCGGTGGTCACCTTCCTCGGTGTGGAACTGGGCAACCTGATGAGCGGCGCGATCATCACCGAGGGCGTCTTCAACATCCCCGGCGTGGGCTTCAACCTCTTCCGCGGCATCCGCACCGAGGACGGCCCCCTGGTGGTGGGCATCGTCAGCGTGCTCGTCGTGGTCTACCTGGTCTCGAACCTGGTGGTGGACGTCCTGTACGCCGTACTCGACCCGAGGATCCGCTATGAGTGAGCGCAGCGAACGAATCATCAGCGCAGCGTGCTTGGGCTCTCATGCCGGCGCCGAGCGCAGCGAGGTGGCGGCATGAGTGACTTCGAGACCGTGGCGGCCACCGAGAACCAGGCCGCTCGACGCGGCCCCTCGGGCGAGCCGGGCACACCCAACCAGGTCGGCGCCCCGCAGAAGCCGCGCAGCCTGGCCGGCGACGCCTGGCGCGACCTGCGCCGCAACCCGATCTTCTGGATCTCCCTGGCGCTGGTGGTCGTCTTCACCCTGATGGCCCTGCTCCCGGGCGTCTTCACCGCCAACAACCCGAACGACTGCCAGCTCTCCCGGCAGCACGCCGGGCCGTCCGGCGGAGCCATCTTCGGGTACGACTTCCAGGGCTGCGACACGTACTCCCGGGCCGTCTACGGCACCCGGGCCTCGCTCCTGGTCGGCGCGCTCGCCGCGCTCGGCACCGGGATCATCGCGCTGGTGGTCGGCATGTTGGCCGGCTACTTCGGCCGCTGGGTCGACGCGGTGCTCTCCCGGGTGATCGACGTGGTGCTCGGCATCCCGCTGCTGCTGGCCGCGATCGTGCTGCTCAAGCGGGTGTCCAGCGACAGCCAGTGGGCCCGGATCGGCGCTGTCGTCTTCGTGTTGGCGCTGCTCGGCTGGACCACCGCCGCCCGGGTGGTCCGCTCCTCGGTGATCACCGCCAAGGAGCAGGACTACGTCGCGGCGGCCCGGATGCTCGGCGCCGGCAACGGCCGGATCATGTGGCGGCACATCCTGCCCAACTCGTTGGCGCCGGCGATCGTCGTGCTGACCATCGCGCTCGGCTCGTTCATCGCGGCCGAGGCGACGCTCTCCTTCCTGGGCATCGGCCTGAAGGCGCCGACGATCTCCTGGGGTCAGGACATCGACACCGGCCGAATCCACATGCGGGAGGCCGCCCTGCCGCTGATCGTGCCGTCGACGTTCCTCGCCCTGACCGTGCTGGCGTTCATCATGCTCGGCGACGCGATCCGTGACGCCTTCGACCCGAAGCTGCGGTGAATCTCTCATGACCCACTCCACCGTCGAACCCACCCCCGCCTCCGCCACCCCGGAGGGCGGCCACCTGCTGGAGCTGCGGGACCTGCACGTCGAGTTCCGCACCAACGAGGGCGTCGCCCGGGTGATCAACGGCGTGTCGTACCACCTGGACGCCGGGGAGACCCTCGCGGTGCTCGGCGAGTCCGGCTCGGGCAAGTCGGTGACCGCCCAGGCGATCATGGGCATCCTGGACACCCCGCCGGCGTTCGTCCGCTCCGGGCAGATTCTCTACCAGGGCCGGGACCTGCTCACCCAGTCCGAGGAGCAGCGCCGGCAGGTGCGCGGCAAGGAGATCGCAATGATCTTCCAGGACGCGCTCTCCGCCCTCAACCCGGTCTTCCCGGTGGGTTGGCAGATCGGCGAGACGCTGCGCCAGCGGGCCGGCATGTCCCGGGCCGACGCCCGACGTCGCGCGATCGAACTGATGGACCTGGTCAAGATCCCGGGCGCGGCGCGACGGATCGGCGACTACCCGCACCAGTTCTCCGGCGGCATGCGGCAGCGCGTCATGATCGCCATGGCGCTGGCGCTGGACCCGAAGGTGCTGATCGCCGACGAGCCCACCACGGCGCTCGACGTGACGGTGCAGGCCCAGATCATGGACCTGCTGGCCGACCTGCGCCGGGACCTCAACATGGCGATGATCCTGATCACGCACGACCTGGGCGTGGTGGCCGGGGTCGCGGACCGGATCGCGGTGATGTACGCCGGCCGGATCGTCGAGCACGCCGACGTCCGTTCGCTCTACAAGGCGCCCGCCCACCCGTACACCAAGGGGTTGCTGGAGTCGATTCCGCGCCTGGACGTCCGCGGCCAGGAACTGTCGACGATCAGGGGGTTGCCGCCCAACCTGATGCGCATCCCGTCCGGTTGCCCGTTCCACCCCCGGTGCCCGTACGTCCAGCAGGTCTGCCTGGACGTGGTGCCGCACGACCTGGTCCTCGGCGACGGCCGGACCAGTGCTTGCCACTTCGCGCAGGAGGTCCGTGATGACAGCGCCCGCTAACTCGACGAAGGTCCGCGGCGAAACCATCCTCGCCGTCGACAACCTGGTGAAGCACTTCCCGATCACCCAGGGCGTGCTGTTCCAGCGGCAGGTCGGCGCGGTGAAGGCCGTCGACGGGGTGAGCTTCGAGCTGCGCCGGGGCGAGACGCTGGGCGTGGTCGGCGAGTCCGGCTGCGGTAAGTCCACCCTCGCCCGGCTGCTGATGCGGCTGGAGACGCCCACCTCCGGCGGGGCGACCCTGGAGGGCCGGGACCTGTTCAGGGCGTCCGGGGGCGAGCTGCGCCGACTGCGCCGCAACATGCAGATGGTGATGCAGGACCCGTACACCTCGCTGAACCCGCGGATGACGGTCGGCGACATCATCGGCGAGCCGTTCGACATCCACCCGGACGCCGCTCCGAAGGGCAGCAAGTCGAAGCGGGTCCAGGAGCTGCTGGACCTGGTCGGGCTCAACCCGGAGCACATCAACAGGTACCCGCACCAGTTCTCCGGCGGTCAGCGCCAGCGCATCGGCATCGCCCGTGCGCTCGCGCTGCGGCCCGAGATCATCGTCTGCGACGAGCCGGTGTCGGCGCTGGACGTCTCCATCCAGGCCCAGGTGATCAACCTGCTCAAGCAGCTCCAGAGCGAGCTGGGCCTGTCCTACATCTTCATCGCGCACGACCTGTCGGTGGTCCGGCACATCGCCGACCGGGTCGCGGTGATGTACCTCGGCCGGATCGTCGAGATCGGCACCGAGAACGAGATCTACGAGCGGGCCACCCACCCGTACACCCAGGCTCTGCTCTCGGCCGTGCCGGTGCCGGACCCGGAGGCCCGCGACCAGCGCAACATGATCCGGTTGGTCGGTGACGTACCCAGCCCGGCGGACCCGCCGAGCGGCTGCCACTTCCGGACCCGCTGCTGGAAGGCCCAGGACATCTGCGCCGTGGAGGACCCGGCAACGGTCCCGAGGGCCGCAGACCCCCACCCCTCCGCCTGCCACTTCGCCGAACTCCGCCCCACCACCCCAGCCTGACCGTCCCGGGCCCTGCCCGGCCCGGCCCCGCCCCCGCCCCGGCCCGCCCCGTTGATCATGAAGTTATGGCCCTGCACGTCGGCGTGTCAGGGCCATAACTTCATGATCAACGAGGGCGAGGGGCGAGGGCGGGGGGGCGAGGGCGGGGGGCGGGGGGCGGGCGGGGCGGGTTAGTGGAAGAAGTGGCGGGTTGCCGTCAGGTACATCGTGACGTTGGCCTTTCGGGCCGCTTCGATGACTTCTTCGTCGCGGATGGAGCCGCCGGGCTGGACGATGGCGCGGACGCCGGCATTGATGAGGATCTGCGGGCCGTCGGCGAACGGGAAGAACGCGTCGGACGCGGCCACCGAGCCCCGGGCCCGGTCGGCGCCGGCGCGGCTGACCGCGAGTTGCGCCGAGTCGACCCGGTTGACCTGGCCCATGCCGACCCCGACGGTGGCACCGTCCTTGGCGAGCAGGATCGCGTTGCTCTTCACCGCCCGCACCGCGCGCCAGGCGAACGCCAGGTCGCGCAGCAGCTCCTCGTCGGCGGGCTCGCCGGTGGCCAGCTGCCAGTTCGACGGGTCGTCACCGGGGGCGTCCACCCGGTCCGCCACCTGGGTCAGCACCCCACCGGTCACCGGCCGCCACTCGACCGGCGCGGGGGTCCACGCCGGGGCGCGCAGCAGCCGGATGTTCTTCTTGCCCTGCAACACCTCGACCGCGCCCTCGTCGAAGCCGGGGGCGACGACCACCTCGGTGAAGATGTCCGCGACCTGCCGGGCCAGCTCCACCGAGACCGGGCGGTTCACCGCGATGACCCCGCCGAACGCCGACACCGGGTCGCAGGCGTGCGCCCGGCGGTGTGCCTCGGCGACGTCCGCGCCGACCGCGATGCCGCACGGGTTGGCGTGCTTGATGATCGCCACCGCCGGCTGGTCGGCGAAGTCGTTGGCGGCCCGCCAGGCGGCGTCCGCGTCGACGTAGTTGTTGTACGACATCTCCTTGCCGTGCAACTGCTCGGCCTGGGCCAGCCCCGCCGGGGCGTCCGGGTCGGTGTAGAGCGCCGCCGGCTGGTGCGGGTTCTCTCCGTAGCGCAGCACCGTCGACTTGCGCAGCGCCGAACCGGCGAACGCCGGCCAGGAGTCGTCGGACGGGGCCAGCTCCCGGGCGCACCACTGCGCCACGGCCACGTCGTACTCGGCGATGTCGGCGAACGCGCGGGCGGCCAGCGCACGACGCTGGGCCAGCGTGAACCCGCCCTCGTCGAGCGCGCCGAGCAGCGCCGGGTAGGCGTCCGGGTCGGTGAGCACCGCCACCGAGGCGTGGTTCTTGGCGGCGGCCCGCACCATGGCCGGCCCGCCGATGTCGATCTGCTCCACGCACTCCTCGACGCCCGCGCCGGACGCGACAGTCGCCTGGAACGGGTAGAGGTTGGAAACCAGCAGGTCGAACGCGGCCACGCCCAGCTCGTCGAGCTGCGCCACGTGGGTGTCCTTGCGCAGGTCGGCGAGGAGGCCCGCGTGTACCTTCGGGTGCAGGGTCTTCACCCGGCCGTCGAGCACCTCGGGAAACCCGGTCACCGTCTCCACCGGCGTCACCGGCACCCCGGCGGCGGCGATGGCGCCCGCCGTGCTGCCGGTGGAGACGATCTCCACGCCGGCCGCGTGCAGGGCCTGGGCCAGCTCGGCCAGCCCGGTCTTGTCGTAGACGCTGACCAGCGCCCGCCTGATCGGGCGGCGCCCGTCCTGAGTGGAACTCACGGAACCGTGACCTTCCTTCCGGTGATGGTCCAGCCTTCGCGGACCAGCCGACCGACCTGCTCGACGAGCTGCCGCCGCTCGGCTTCCTTGATGCGTTCGGTGAGGGTGTCGACGTCGTCGTCGTCGAGGACCGGCACCGCCACCTGCGCGACGATCGGCCCGGTGTCCATGCCGGCGTCGACGAAGAAGAGGGTCGCCCCGGTGAGCTTCACGCCGTAGGCGAGGGCGTCGCGCGGGCCGTGGATGCCGGGGAAAGCCGGCAGCAGGGTGTTGTGGGTGTTCAGGTAGCGGTCCCCG
Source organism: Micromonospora sp. WMMD1120 (assembly GCF_029626235.1). Lineage (NCBI taxonomy): Bacteria > Bacillati > Actinomycetota > Actinomycetes > Micromonosporales > Micromonosporaceae > Micromonospora > Micromonospora sp. WMMD1120. The sequence goes on from NZ_JARUBO010000005.1 coordinate 1,091,030, forward strand.
AAGGCCGCCAGGAAGTGCGGACCGACCAGCTTGAGGAAACCGGCGGAGATGACCAGGTCGGGTTGGTGCTTCGCGACGTGCGCGGTGAGCGCGCGGTCCCACGCCTCCCGGGTGTCGTGGTCACGGACCCGTTCGACGAAGGTGGGCACCCCGGCCGCCTCGGCCCGGTCCAGGCCCGCGATGCCGTCGCGGTCCGCGCCGACGGCGACGACCTGCGCGCCGTACGCGGGATCGGCGCTGGCGTCCAGCAGCGCCTGGAGGTTGCTTCCGGAGCCGGAGACAAGGACGACGATGCGGGCGACGGAAGCGGGCTCGGTCACCGGACCACCCTATCGGGCAGGTCAGGGACGCCCTTCGACCGGGCGGCGCGCCGATCGTGGGCAGTGCCGAGGTGCATCGACCCGGTACGCTGCCGCTCGCCCGGGTCGAACGCCGCGTCGACCCGCACTCCGCCACTGATCCGGCACACGGGAGTGATCATTTGCCCGGGGAGCATGTCGCCCTGTTGCTCTGGGCATCGGGAGGACTGACCGCGATCATGGATGGAAACAAGCAGTGTTAACTGACGGAACCAGTCCAAGGAGCTTCTCGAATGCAGCCCGGTAACCCCGGTCAGGACCCGTACGGCCAGCAGCCCAACCAGGACCCGACCGCGCCCCAGCCGCCGGCCGCCCCGTACGGCCAGCAGCCGCAGTCCCCGTACGGCCAGCAGCCTCCGTACGGCCAGCAGCCCACCTCGGGGCAGCCCTACGGTCAGCAGCAGCCCTATCAGGACCCGTACGGCCAGCAGCAGCAGCCGTATGGTGGCGCCCCGACGTACCCGAACGCCGGGTACCCGCAGGCGCAGGGGCAGAACAACACCCTCGGCCTGGTGTCGATGATCCTCGGCATCGCGTCGATCCCGCTGGTCTGCTGCCTTTACCTGGGTATCCCGGTGGGCATCGCGGGCGTGGTGACCGGTTACCTCGCCAAGCAGAAGGTGGCCCAGGGTCAGGCCTCCAACGCCGGGCAGGCCAAGGCCGGTCTGATCTGCGGCGCGGTCGGCGTCGGCCTGGGCATCCTGCTGCTCATCCTGAGCATCGTCGCGCAGGTCAACCTGCCCACCCAGCCCTGACGGGCCGGTTTCGACGGGGCGCTCCGGCTCGTCCGGGGCGCCCCGCGCGCGTCCATCCGTCGCCCCGCGCTTCCGCCGTCGCCCCGCGCTTCCGCCGTCGCCCCGCGCTTCCGCCGTCGCTCGCGCGCGCACTCCCCTGCGCGCTGACGCGGATCAGCGCGGATTCGTCTGCGGGGCCGGTGTCCGGGTGAGCACCCGGGTGGCGGCGGCGCCGATGAGCGCGCCGACCGCGATGACGGCCGCCGCCACCGCGCCGACCTGCCACCCCACCGGCCCGACCTGGGCCAGTCGTCCCGCGCCGAGCGGCCCCCCGGAGACCACCGCGGCCACGCCGAGCAACGCCCCGGCGACCGGCCCGGCCAGCGCCGCCGGCGCCAGCAGTTCGGCCCACCGGCGCGGGGACCGCTCCGGCCCGGCGAGTCGGGCCATCCGGCGGGCCAGCAGCCAGCCGGCGACCATCCCGGCGAGCACCGGCACCGCGAGCAGCAGGGCGCCGGGGCCGTCGACCGGGCCACGCGGCAGGCCGGCGAGCAGTGGTACGGCCGGCAACGCGCCGACCGACACCTCGCTGGTGCGGACGGCGGTGTCGGTGCCCACCGCGAAGCCCGGCCCGAGCAGGTAACTCGTCGACCAGATCGCGGCGTTCGGCGCGTACGCGGCGCTGACCAGCGTGATCCCTGCCTGCCCGGCGACCCCCGTCCGGTACGCCCCGATCATGTCCGCGGCGTCGCCCCCTCCGGTGGCCACCGCCAGGCCGGCCGCACCGGCGCCGGCGGCGAGCAGCAGCAGCCCGGCCACCAGACCGGTGCGGACGCCGTCGCGCACCGGCTCGGGCAGCCAGGCCACCAGCAACCGGGTCACAGCGGTGATCCGGGTCGCGCCGACCAGCGCGGCGAGCGTGCCGACCACGGCGAACGTGACGCCCGCCCGGATCACTGACGCCTCCGTCGCGCCGGTGCCGACGAGCACCGCCGCCAGCAGGCCGAGCAGCGCGTACGCGATGCCGACAGCGCTCGCGGCGAGCAGCGCGCGGCGCGGTGAGCGGCTGTCGCGGGCGCCGATCGCGCGGCTGACGTGCACGCCCGCGCGGGTCAACCGCCAGAGCGCGAGCACTGTCAGCGCGAGCGGGGCGAGCCCGAGCGGGCCGCCGTCGGTGCGCAGCGGCACCCCGTGCCCGAGCAACCAACCTGCCAACGCGGTGCGCAGGGTGCCGGTCAGCGTGCTGGAGTCGGTGCCGAGCTGGACCAGGCCGAGCACGACGGCGACCGGCAGGTAGGAGGTGAGCGCTGCCCACCCGGCGGCCACCCCGGCCGCGACGGGCAGCGGCGCGCGCCCGCGCGGTGATCCGCCCGCACGGGGCGCGGGCACCCGCCGGGCCCGCGTGGCACTGTCGACCGGCCGGTCGTCGGCGCTGACTGCGCCCTGACGGCGGGGACGGTCCGGGGTGACGGGGGACATCCGCTCTACTTTGGCACGTCGCGCGGGCGGCGGCAGTCCGTTAACCCCTCCTGAGGTCGGCGAGTTCACCGAACCGGGCTCCAGGTCACCCGGTGCGGTCTAGCCTCGGCCCAGGAGGGCGCGCGTCGCCGCCCGGGCCGCTGGCAGGGCCCGCGTCGGTACGCCGCCCACGACCGCCCGGAGGACGCTGTGACGACCGCATACCCACCGCCCCCGCCGCCACCGGCCCGGGGACGGGACCGGACGACCTTCTGGGGCGTGCTGGGCATCGTGCTGGGCCTGATCTGCTGCGGCATCCTCGGCATCGTCTTCGGCTACCTGTCCATCCGCGACGCCCGGCGCTACGGCCAGTCGCCGGTGCTCGGCTACCTCGCCATCGTGTTCGGCGTGATCAACATCATCGGCGGCTCGATCCTGCGGCTCACCGGAAACTACCCGTTCTGGAACAACGACTGACCGGCAGACGTACGCCGAAGGGGGTCGACCGCGGGCGGTCGACCCCCTTCTGCTGTGGCTGGGCCGGCTCAGCTGCCGGACATGATCTCCCGCATCAGGTTCGCGGTCTCGGTCGGCGTCTTGCCGACCTTGACGCCGACCGCCTCCAGCGCCGCCTGCTTCGCCTCGGCGGTGCCGGCCGAGCCGGAGATGATCGCCCCGGCGTGGCCCATGGTCTTGCCGGGCGGCGCGGTGAAGCCGGCGATGTAGCCGACCACCGGCTTGGTGACGTTGGCCTTGATGAACTCGGCGGCCCGCTCCTCGGCGTCGCCACCGATCTCACCGATCATGACGATGGCGTCGGTCTCCGGGTCGGCCTCGAACGCGGCCAGCGCGTCGATGTGGGTGGTCCCGATGATCGGGTCACCGCCGATGCCGACACAGGTGGAGAAGCCGATGTCGCGCAGCTCGTACATCATCTGGTAGGTCAGCGTGCCGCTCTTGCTGACCAGGCCGATCCGGCCCGAGCCGGTGATGTCGGCGGGGATGATGCCGGCGTTGGACGCGCCGGGCGAGGCGATGCCCGGGCAGTTCGGCCCGATGATCCGGGTCCGCTCGCCCTGCGCCACGTTGTACGCCCAGAACGACGCGGTGTCGTGCACCGGAACGCCCTCGGTGATCACCACGGCCAGGTCGATGGCGGCGTCGATCGCCTCGACCACGGCGGCCTTGGTGAACTGCGGCGGCACGAAGATGACTGTGACGTCGGCCCCGGTCTGGGCCATCGCGTCCGCGACGGACGCGAAGACCGGCAGCTCGGTGCCGTCGAAGTCGACGGTCTGGCCCGCCTTGCGCGGGTTGACGCCGCCCACCACGTTGGTGCCGGCGGCGAGCATCCGCCGGGTGTGCTTGGAGCCCTCGGAACCGGTCATCCCCTGGACGATGACCTTCGAGTCCTTGGTCAGCCAGATAGCCATTGCTCAGACCCCCGCAGCTGCCAGCTCGGCGGCCCGCTCGGCCGCACCGTCCATGGTGTCCACCCGCTGTACGAGCGGGTTGTTCGCGCCGTCCAGGATCGCCCGGCCGGCCTCGGCGTTGTTGCCGTCGAGACGGACGACGAGCGGCTTGGTGACCTGCTCGCCGCGCTGCTCCAGCAGGGCCAGCGCCTGGATGATGCCGTTGGCGACCTCGTCGCAGGCGGTGATGCCGCCGAAGACGTTGACGAAGACGCTCTTCACGGCCGGGTCGGAGAGCACGATCTCCAGCCCGTTCGCCATCACCGCGGCGCTCGCGCCACCGCCGATGTCGAGGAAGTTGGCCGGCTTGACGTTGCCGTGCCGCTCACCGGCGTACGCGACCACGTCGAGGGTCGACATGACCAGACCCGCGCCGTTGCCGATGATGCCGACCTCGCCGTCCAGCTTGACGTAGTTGAGGTCCTTGGCCTTGGCGGCCTGCTCCAGCGGGTCCACAGCGGCCTGGTCGACGAGCGCCTCGTGGTCCGGGTGCCGGAACGCCGCGTTCTCGTCCAGGCTGATCTTGGCGTCGAGCAGCAGCAGCCGGCCGTCGCCGTTCTTGGCGAGCGGGTTGACCTCGACCAGGGTGGCGTCCTCGGCGACGAACGCCTGCCACAGGCCGACCGCGATGTCGACCACCTGGTCGGCGACCTCGGCCGGGAAGCCGGCGGCGCTGACGATCTCGCGCGCCTTCGCCTCGTCCACGCCCTCGACCGCGTCGATCGGGGCCTTCACGACACGGTCCGGGGTCTCGGCGGCGACCTGCTCGATGTCCATGCCGCCGGCGACGCTGGCGATGCAGAGGAAGGTGCGGTTCGCCCGGTCGAGCAGGTACGAGAAGTAGTACTCCTCGGTCACGTCAGCGGTCACCGTGATCATGACCTTGTGGACGGTGTGACCCTTGATGTCCATGCCGAGGATGTCGGTGGCCCGCGCCACCGCCTCATCCGGGCCCTCGGCGAGCTTGACGCCGCCGGCCTTACCTCGGCCGCCGACCTTCACCTGCGCCTTGACGACCACACGACCGCCGAGGCGTTCGGCGATCGCGCGGGCCTCTTCCGGGGTAGTGGCGACGCCGCCGGCCAGCACGGGCAAGCCGTGCCGCTCGAACAGGTCCCGCCCCTGGTACTCGTACAGGTCCACGATTGCGCGTCCCGTCCCGTCTCCGCGGCGCGCCGTCGCGCCGCCACCAGCGTTCAGAAAACAGTTTGACGCCTGTCATCAGTTGAAACAGGCCATTGGCCGCAGCCTAGCGAGGTCGGCACCACCGGCAACCGAGCGGGTGCGTGGTGTGCGGTAATGCACAACCGGACATCCGGCGGGGCTGTTTTCCGGCCGGGACGCGGGCGAGATCCACCATCCGGGGGATGTTGTGCAAGATGCGTAACCCGCTGGTGAGGGCGTCGTTGAGTCAGGTGTCGGAGCGCTGCACAGCGCAATGACGGGAGACGGCCGATGCCCTGTCGGTCGAGGGGTGGCGGCGGGGCATCGTGCATAGAGGGGCCGGACGTGTGAGGGGTGCGTCCGGCCCCTCCCCCGTGCCCCGATCCGGTGACCGCGTTCAGGAAACCGGCTGCGCCACGTTCTCGCGGACCCACTCGACGATCGCCGCGGTGGTGGCGCCCGGCGTGAAAATCTTGGCGACGCCGAGCTTCTCCAGCTCCGGGATGTCGTCGTTGGGAATGATGCCGCCGCCGAACACGACGATGTCCCGGGCGTCCCGCTCGCCCAGCAACTCCAGCACCCGCCGGAAGAGCGTCATGTGCGCGCCGGAGAGGACGGACAGGCCGACAGCGTCGGCGTCCTCCTGGATCGCCGTCTCCACGATCTGCTCGGGGGTCTGGTGCAGGCCGGTGTAGACGACCTCCATCCCGGCGTCCCGCAGGGCACGCGCGACGACCTTCGCGCCCCGGTCATGGCCGTCCAGGCCGGGCTTGGCGACGACGACCCGGATACGAGAGCTCATCAGCGCACACCTTTCACCGGCTCCACGGCCTTCACCTTAACGAACGGTAACCCGGCGGACCGGACCCCGGACACCCGGGCCCGGTCGCTGACCGTTGCCCGACGCGCCCGAAGGGTAGCCCGCTGTTGGCCTCCGGGATGCCCCGGGAGCAGTACGGACGCCACCACTCGTCAAGCTGGACGACTCCGCCGGATCGGTCACGCTCGGCGACGAACGGACAGCAACAGGGGCACCGTTCAGCGTTACGATGCATGACATTAGTGGACGCAAACGGACAGAACGACACGCCAATTTTCCGCTCTAGCTTGTGACCGGCCTGGCGGTTGGCTAACGTGTCCACGGTTGTCATCAGGTCCATGGACGGGTGACGACGCGGCCAGCGGATGTTCACCGAACGTCCACCGGTCGCCTCGGAACCCCGACAACGGAGGGTGTGCGTGCGCCAGCGCCTGTCGTCTGAGCCCGATAGATATCGCGGCCGTCGCCGCGTACCCACTCCACCCCGCAGCCGTTACGCCGCTGTCGTCACCACCGCTTTCGTCGGGGCCGGCATCGTGGCCCTCGGCGCGAGCGCGCTGCCGGACGCCAAGGACGTCAGCCCGACCGTCCTCGACGAGCTGAAGCAGGCGTCGGTCACCAGTCAGGACGCCGCGGCCCGCGCCGACAACGCCGACCGCGCCTCCCGGGACAGCCGCCCCACCGACAGCGCCGAGCCCGAGGTCTGGCTGCTGCCGCTACAGGGCTACGACTTCAACTCCCCCTACGGCATGCGCTGGGGCAAGCTGCACACCGGCGTGGACCTGGTCGCCGCCGAGGGCACTCCCTACGTGGCGATCCACGACGGCCTGGTCACCAAGGCCGGCTGGTTCGGCGGCTACGGCAACGCGGTGATCGTCCAACACGCCGACGGCAGCGAGGCCATCTACGGTCACTCCTCCGCGGTCAGCGTGAAGGAGGGCCAGCAGATCAAGGCGGGCGACCAGTTGGGCCTGGTGGGCCAGACCGGCCACGCGTACGGCACCCACCTGCACCTGGAGATCCATGTCAAGGGGCAGCCCGTCGACCCGGTTCCGTACCTCCAGGAGCGCGGAGTGGACATCAAGCTCCAAGTCGAGGCACTTTACAACGAGGTAGCCGCGTCCTGACGCTGCGTACCGACCGTTGACCGCCCGGATCTGTCGATCCGGGCGGTTTTTTGTGATCGACTCGGGATGGATGTGTGCTGGGTCACCAGCGCAAGAGTGATCGAGAACACGGCGAGCCATGATCACTTTTCGGGATTTAACGCTTCAGGGCATGTCATAACGGGACAACGAACCTCTCCGCAGCCTCCGGTGATCCGGTCCCGGTAGCTGCCGGCGCTCGGTCCGACACCAGTATTTCGAGGTCAAGTGCCCCTCGACTGCGAAGGTTCGCCGTGCAGGAAGACAGCCCCGTCCAGAACGAGAACACCCCCGACACCCCCCAGACCGTCCAGCCACGGCACAGCGGCCGTCGCAACCGCCTCGTCGTGCTCGGGGCCGCCGCTCTGGTGGCGCTGGGCATCGGCGGCGTCGCCGTGGCCACCGCCGGCGCCGACGAGCCGACGCCAGCCGCCGTCTCGCTGGACGCGCAGTCGCGGTCCGAGGCCGCCAGCCGGGCGGACCGCTCAGCCCGCGAGTCGAGCGCGCCGATCGCACCTTCTGCCAGCCCGACGCCGAGCCCCACGGTGGCCAGCGCCAGCCCCACGCCCACGAAGACGGCCTCCGCGAAGCCGAAGCCAAAGCCAAAGAAGACCACCAGGCCGACACCCGCCTGGGTCGACCCGATGCCGGGCGCGGCCGTCACCTCCTGCTACGGACAGCGCTGGGGCACGCTGCACGCCGGCATCGACCTCGCACTGCCCTCCGGCACGCCGATCCGCGCTGCCGCCGCCGGCACCGTGACCCAGGCCGGTGACGCCTCCGACGGGTACGGCAACTCCGTATTCATCGACCACGGCAATGGGTACCTGAACCACTACGCCCACCAGAGCCGGATCGCTGTCACCGTCGGCCAGAAGGTCAAGGCCGGCCAGGTCATCGGTTACGAGGGCGCCACCGGCGACGCCACAGGCCCGCACCTGCACTTCGAGGTGCACCAGGGCATGTGGAACCAGATCGACCCCGCCCCGTTCATGCGCGCCCGAGGCGTAAACCTGGGCTGCTAACCCCCGCCCCCGGCCCCGCCCCCGCCCCACCTCGCCGATCTTGCACTTTCTGTGTCGACATAACGGGCATAAATTCCCATTATGACAACCGAAACTGCAAGATCGGCGGGGACGGGGACGCGGGCGGGGGCGGCGCGGTGCGGCGCGGCGGGTTACAGCTTGTCGACCGGGGCGTGCCGGAGCACCAGCCACATGACCTGGTCGCCGAAGTCGATCTGCGCTCGGGCACCCGGCCCGTGCCCCTCGACGGCGAGCACCCGGCCCAGCCCGTACCGCTGGTGGTTGACCCGGTCCCCGGCGGCCACCTTCGGCCCCTGCGGCAGCTCACTGGCGGTGCTCAGCCGGCTGGCGTCCACGCCGAGCCGCTGGGCAAGCTGGGCCGCCTTCGGCGTACCCCCGGTGAAGGTGCCACGGCCGCCGGGCGTGCGGTCGGCACGCCCGCCGACGCCGCCCCCACCGCCGGCCCACGAGGTGTACGACCCCTCGGTGCGCTCCCAGCGCGTCGACTCGGTCGGCAGCTCCTCCAGGAACCGCGACGGCGGGTTGTAGGACGGCTGCCCCCAGGCCGAACGGGTCACCGCCCGGGACAGGTAGAGCCGCTGCCGGGCGCGGGTGATGCCCACGTACGCGAGCCGGCGCTCCTCCTCCAGCTCGCGGGTGTCGCCGAGCGCGCGCAGGTGCGGGAAGACGCCGTCCTCCAGCCCGGTGAGGAACACCACCGGGAACTCCAGCCCCTTGGCGGTGTGCAACGTCATCAGGGTGACCACACCCTGGTGGTCGGGGTCGTCGGAGGGGATCTGGTCGGCGTCGGCGACGAGCGCGACCTGCTCCAGGAAGCCGGCCAGGGTGGCCCGCTCCCCCTCCTCGCCCAGCGCCTCGATCCGCTCGGTGTACTCCCGGGCGACGCTCACCAGTTCCTGGAGGTTGTCGACCCGGCCGGCGTCCTGCGGATCCAGGCTCTCTTCCAGCTCGGTGAGGTAGCCCGAGCGGGTCAGCACGGCCTCCAGCACCTCCTCCGGGGTGCCGGTCCGCGCCAACTCCCGGGCGTCGTCGAGCAACGCCACGAAGTCGGCGATGCCGTTGGCCGCACGGCTGGAGATGCCGGGGGCCTCGCGGGCCCGGCGCAGCGCCGCGCCGAACGAGATCCGGTCCCGGCTGGAGAGTGCCTCGACACACGCCTCCGCGCGCTCGCCGATGCCCCGACGCGGGGTGTTGAGCACCCGCCGCAGGCTCACCGTGTCGTCGTCGTTGACCACCGACCGCAGGTACGCGAGCGCGTCGCGGACCTCCTTGCGCTCGTAGAAGCGCACCCCACCGACCACCTTGTAGGGCAGGCCGACGCGGATGAACACCTCTTCGAAGACCCGGGACTGGGCGTTGGTGCGGTAGAAGACCGCGACGTCGCCGGGGCGGGTCTCGTCGGCGTCGACCAGCCGGTCGATCTCCCGGGCCACCCAGTCGGCCTCGGCGTGCTCGGTGTCGGCCACGTAGCCGACGATCTGCTCGCCTGCGCCGGCCTCGCTCCACAGCCGCTTGGGCTTGCGGGAGGTGTTGCGGTCGATCACCGCGTTGGCCGCGTTGAGGATGGTCTGGGTGGAGCGGTAGTTCTGCTCCAACAGGATCGTCCGCGCGTCGGTGAAGTCCCGTTCGAACTCCAGGATGTTGCGGATCGTCGCGCCCCGGAACGCGTAGATCGACTGGTCGGCGTCGCCGACCACGCACAGCTCGGCGGGCTCCACCCCGTCGGTGCCGGAGACCAGCTCCTTGATCAGGACGTACTGGGCGTGGTTGGTGTCCTGGTACTCGTCCACCAGCACGTGCCGGAACCGCCGCCGGTAGCTCTCCGCGACGTGCGGGTGCGACTGGAGCAGGTGCACCGTGGTCATGATCAGGTCGTCGAAGTCCAGGGCGTGCGCCTCGCGCAGCCGGCGCTGGTAGAGCGTGTACGCCTCGGCCAACGCCCGCTCGTTGGGCCCGCTGGCCCGCGCCGCGAACTGCTCCGGGTCGACCAGCTCGTTCTTGAGGTTGGACACCTGGGCGGCCAACCCGCGCGCCGGATAGCGCTTCGGGTCGAGATCCAGCTCGCGGGTCACCAGTTGCATCAGCCGGCGGGAGTCGTCGGCGTCGTAGATCGAGAACGTCGATTTCAGGCCCGCGTGCTCGTGCTCGGCACGCAGAATCCGGACACAGGCCGAGTGGAACGTCGACACCCACATCAGCCGGGCCCGGGGGCCGACCAGGGCGGCGACGCGCTCCTTCATCTCACCGGCCGCCTTGTTGGTGAAGGTGATGGCGATGATCTCACCGGGATGCACGTCCCGTGCGGCGAGCAGGTAGGCGATCCGGTGGGTGAGCACCCGGGTCTTGCCGGAGCCGGCGCCGGCCACGATCAGCAGCGGCGAGCCGGCGTGACTGACGGCGTCGCGCTGCGGCCCGTTCAGCCCGGCGAGGAGCTGCTGCGGGTCGAGGCGCACGGCGGTCGCCCCGGGTCGGTGCGGGCGGGCCGGCGCGGACTCCGGCGCAGGCGGGGACGCGGGGATGTCGAAGAGAGGATGCATCGCCCGCCAAGTCTATGCCGCCGGCCGGACACTTCCCGACCGCGTACGACGCCGCGCTGCCCGAACGGCGTCGGGAAAGGCGCCCGTCTCGACGCCGAATGCTTGCGCGGGCGGCGTCGACGTGGGCATACTCGTCGGCGTGTTCGCTCAGCGCTACTACTTTTACTACGGCACCGGGAGTCCGGCTGCCGTAGGTCGCGCCTGATCGAATCAGACCTGCGAAAGCCCCGGGCTCCTGGAGTCCGGGGCTTTTTCCGTCCCGGGTTCCGGGCACCGGGGCACCACCATGCGAGAGGTACCCGATGATGACAGACGTGATGGAGCAGAACGGCGGTCCGGTCCGACCGGAGGCCGAGCAGGGTGGGCACGAGGCGGCGCTGCCGCCGGGCAGCCGGGGCGCCGAGCCGGCCGAGGCGCAGACCGGCACGCTGGAGCCGTCCGCCGCGGCGCGGATCGTGCAGATCCGGGAGCGGATCGACGAGATCGACCACGCCCTGATCACTCTGTGGCAGGAGCGGGCCGCGCTGTCCCGGGAGGTCGGCGCGACCCGGATGGCGTCCGGCGGGACCCGGCTGGTGCTCTCCCGGGAGCGGGACATCCTGGAGCGGTTCCGCTCGGCGCTCGGCGCCGACGGCACCCAGCTGGCCCTGCTGCTGCTCCGGGCGGGCCGCGGCCCGCTCTGAGGTCGTCAGACAGACGGAACCGCCTGCCAACGTCCGGGGACGGCGGCAGGCGGTTCCGGTTGACTACGCCTCGTGCGTGGCGACGATCTCGCGCCGCTCCGCGAAGTGGCAGGCGCTCGGGTGGTCCGAGCCCTGCCGGATCTCCAGCAGCGGAACCTGCTCGGCGCAGACGTCCTGCGCCTTCCAGCAACGGGTCCGGAACCGGCAGCCCGAGGGCGGGCTGATCGGCGACGGCACGTCACCCGTGAGCCGGATGATCGCCTTGTTGTTCCGCTGGGTCGGGTCGGGCACCGGCACCGCGGAGAGCAGCGCCTGGGTGTACGGGTGCGTCGGGCGCTCGTAGATCTCGTCCTCGGTGCCGATCTCGACGATCTTGCCGAGGTACATCACCGCGACCCGGTCCGAGAGGTGCCGGACCACCGACAGGTCGTGGGCGATGAAGATGTACGACAGGCCGAACTCGCCCTGCAACTTCTCCAGCAGGTTCATCACCTGGGCCTGGATCGACACGTCCAGCGCCGACACCGGCTCGTCGCAGACGATGATCTCGGGCCGCAGCGCGAGCGCCCGGGCGATGCCGATGCGCTGGCGCTGACCGCCGGAGAACTGGTGCGGGTACCTGTTGATGTGCTCCGGGTTGAGCCCGACCAGGTCCAGCAGCTCGCGGACCTTGGCCCGGCGGCTGCCCTTCGGCGCCACCTCGGGGTGGATCTCGAACGGCTCGCCGAGCAGGTCACCGACTGTCATCCGCGGGTTCAGCGAGGTGTACGGGTCCTGCATCACCAGCTGGATCTGCCGGCGCAGGCGGCGCAGCGCCGTACCGGACAGCTTGGAGATGTCCTGGCCCTTGTAGTTCACGCTGCCGGCGGTCGGCTTCTCCAGGTTCATCAGCACCCGGGCGAGGGTCGACTTGCCGCAGCCGGACTCGCCGACGACGCCGAGCGTCTCCCCGCTCCGCAGCGCGAACGAGACCCCGTCGACGGCCTTGACCTGGCCGACGGTCTTCTTGAACACCACGCCCTGCGTGACGGGGTAGTGCTTGACCAGGTCACGGACCTCGAGGATGTTCTCAGACACGGTTCACCAGCTCCTCGGCGAAGTGGCAGGCGCTGGCCCGGGCGGTGCCCACCTGCAGCAGCGGCGGGACCTTTTCCCGGCACACCGGCTGAGCCATGGGGCAGCGCGGGTTGAACGGGCAGCCCGGCGGGATGTTCATCAGGTTCGGCGGGAGGCCCTTGATCGTCCGGAGCTGCTGCCCCTTCTCGTCCAGACGCGGGATCGAGTCGATCAGACCGATGGTGTACGGGTGCGCCGGCTTGGCGTACAGGTCGTACACGTCGGCTTCCTCGACGATCCGGCCCGCGTACATGACCGCGATCCGGTCCGCGACGTCGGCGACCACGCCGAGGTCGTGGGTGATCAGGATCATGCCCATCTGCCGCTCACGCTGGAGCTCGGCGAGCAGGTCCATGATCTGGGCCTGCACCGTCACGTCCAGGGCGGTGGTCGGCTCGTCCGCGATCAGCACCTCCGGGTCGAGCGCCAGCGACATCGCGATCATCGCGCGCTGCCGCATACCGCCGGAGAACTGGTGCGGGTAGTTGTTGAACCGGCCCTTGGCGTTCGGGATCTTGACCTGGTCGAGCATCTCGATCGCGCGCTTCTTGGCCTCGGCGCGACCCATGCCGCGCCGGACCCGGAACTGCTCGGCGATCTGGAACCCGACGGTGAAGACGGGGTTCAGCGCGGAGAGCGCGTCCTGGAAGATCATCGCGATGCCCTCGCCGCGGATGCGACGGCGCTCCTCGGCGGACATGCGGAGCATGTCCTTGCCGTGGAAGCGGACCTGCCCACCGGTGACGAAGCCGGGCGGGGTGTCGAGGATGCCCATGATGGTCTGCGCCGTGACGCTCTTACCGGAGCCGGACTCGCCGAGCACGGCGAGGGTCTCCCCCGCGTCGACGTGGTAGGTGACCCCGTTGATGACCTTGGCGACGCCGTCCCGGGTGCGGAACTCCACCCGCAGGTCGTCGACCTCGAGCAGTCGGCCGGAGGGACGTCCGGACCCGCCGGGTCCCGGCGCGGACTGCTCGGACACGAGAATGTCGGACACTGGATCTCCCCTAGCGGAGTTTCGGATCGAGGGCCTCGCGGACCGCCTCACCGAGCATCACGAAGCTCAGCACTGCGGTGACGAGGAACGCGGCGGGGAAGAAGACCAGCCCGGGCGCGACCCGGATGAAGTCCTTACCGTCGCTGATCATGATGCCCCAGGAGACCACCGGCGACTTCAGGCCGACACCCAGGAACGACAGCGTGGCCTCGGCGCCGATGAACGAGCCGACCATGATCGTGCCGTAGACGAGCAGCGGGGCCAGGCAGTTCGGCAGCAGGTGCTTGAGGATGATCCGGCCGGTGCCGGCGCCCAGCGCGCGGGCCGCGACGATGTAGTCGGCCTCCTTGGTGGCGAGCACCGAGGAACGCATCAGGCGCATCACGACCGGCCAGCTCAGCACGATCAGGGAGACGATCACCAGGCCCATGATCTTGGCCTTGCTGTTGCTGGTGCCCGAGCCGTTGAACGTGGTCAGGATGACGATCGCGCCGAGCACGAACGGCAGGCCGAAGAAGACGTCGGCGATCCGGCTCAGCAGCCCGTCCACCCAACCGCCGCGGTAGCCGGAGATGATGCCCATCGCACCACCCACGAGCAGGGTGCCGATCACCGAGAGCACGGCCACGATGACCGACGCCCGCGCGCCGTAGATCACTCGCGCGTAGACGTCACGGCCCTGCACGTCGTAGCCGAACCAGCCGTTGGCGGACGGCTTGTCGAGGCTGCGGGACAGCGACCCGTTGACCGCGTCGCCCGGGGCGAACAGCGCCGGGAAGGCCGCCATCAGCAGGAAGATCACGATCAGGACGCTGGCGATCCAGAACAACGGCTTGCGCCGGAGGTCGCGCCAGGCGTCGCCGAGCAGGCCACGGGGCTTCTCGTTGCTCTGCGGCTGGCCTGCGGTGGCAGGGGCGGCGGAGTCGGCAGGCGCGCCAGGGGTGCTGACGATCGATGCGGTGCTTGGGTCACTCATAACGGATCCTCGGGTCCAGGGCGGCGTAGAGCAGGTCAACCAGCAGGTTCATCACGAGATAGACCAGCACCAGGACGACCACGATGCCCACGACTGTGGCGCTTTCCTTGGTCACGATCGCGCGGTACACCGCGCGGCCGATCCCGTTGATGCCGAAGATCCCCTCGGTGACGATCGCGCCGCCCATCAGGGCGCCGAGGTCGGTGCCGAGCAGGGTGACCACCGGGATGAGCGAGTTACGCAGCAGGTGCACGCCCACCACCCGGCGCATCGGCAGACCCTTGGCGATCGCGGTGCGCACGTAGTCGGCGCGGCGGTTCTCCGCGATGCTCGTGCGGGCCACCCGGGCGATGTACGCCACCGACGCGCTACCGAGCACGAAGCCCGGCACGATCAGCTCGGACCACCGCATCTCGGAGGAGACGGTCGGCTTGACGATGCCCCACTGCACGCCCAGCAGCCACTGGAGCACGAAGCCGACGACGAAGACCGGCAGCGCGATCAGGAAGAGCGTGGAGATCAGGACAAGGTTGTCCAGGAAACCGTTACGACGCAGACCGGTCAGCACGCCGGCGCCGAGGCCGATCACGGCCTCGATGGCGAGCGCCACCAGGGCCAGCTTGAGGGTGTTCGGGTACGCCGTCGCGATGATGTCGCCGATTTCCCGTTGCGAGAACGTCTGACCGAAGTCACCCTGAAGCAGGTTCTTCATGTAGTTGCCGTACTGCACGAAGACGTTTTGATCCAGGTGGTACTTCTCGGTCATGAAGGCGATGTACTGGTCCGGGCAGCGGCGCTCACCGCACTTGCCGGCGAAGGGGTCGCCCGGCACGGCCCAGACGAGCCAGTAGATCAGGAACGTCGTGCCGATGAAGACCGGCACGAGTTGGAGCAGCCGTCTCAACAGATAACGGCCCATGGGGTGGTCCTCCAGACAGGGGGCGCGTCGGACGGCCGACACGGTGGTGACAACGTGCGAATGGAGTGTTGTAACACCCACTCGCGGAACGGCCCCGGGTCGGGCTCACCTGATGTGGCGAGCCCGACCCGGGGTCAGACCGTTCGGATCAGAGCTCGACCGAGGTGATGTCGAGTTCGCCGACGTTGTTCAGCTCGAGCTTCTTGATCTTCTCCGAGTGGCCGGACTGCTGGCCGTAGAAGTAGATCGGGATGCTCGGGACGTCCTGGTCGACCTTCTCGACGGCCTTGGCGAACGCCTCGTGCGAGGCCTCCAGGCTCGGCGCGGCGCTGGCCTGCTTGGCCAGAGCGTCGACCTCGGGGTTGCTGTACAGACCGTCGTTCGAGGAGCCACCGGTGACGTAGAGCGGGTTGACCCAGTTCTCGACGTCCGGGTAGTCCTGCTGCCAGGCGGCGCGGTACGGGCCCTTCATCTTGTGGGCGTTGATGTTCTGGCGGAAGACCGCGAAGGTGGGCACGCCCTCGGCCCGGGCGTTGATGCCGAGGTTGGTCTTGACCTGCTGCGCGACCGCGTCCATCCAGTCCTTGTGGCTGGAGTCGGCGTTGTAGTAGAAGACCATCTCACCGGTGAAGCCACCGGCCTCGGTCAGCAGCTGCTTGGCCGTGGCCACGTCGAACTTGCAGGCGGTGCAGTTGCCCGGCTTGGCGCCCGGGGTCAGCGGGTTCGCCCAGCTGTCGGCCGGCTTACGGGTACCGAAGAAGATCTTGTCGGAGATCTCCTGCCGGTTGATCGCGAGCGAGATGGCACGACGCAGCTTCGGGTCCTTGAAGCGCGCGTCGTAGGTCGGGAACGCGATGAGCGCGGTCGACGGGGTGACGGTGTTCAGGCCCCGGTCACCGAGGTCGGTCTTCCACTTGTCACCGGCGAGCGCCGAGGTGGGAACGACCTCCATGAAGTCGAGGTTGTTCGCCAGCAGGTCGGCGTAGGCGGCCGTCTCGTCCTGGTACAGCTTGACGTCGACGTCCTTGATCTTCATCTTGTCGCGCAGGTTGTAGTCGTCGAAGCGCGTCAGCTTGATGAGGACGTTGTCCTCCCACGACACGAACTTCACCGGGCCGTTGCCGATCGGCTTCTTGCCGAACTCCTCGGGCTTCTGGGTGAAGAACACGTCCGGCAGCGGCATGAAGGCGCTGTAGCCGAGCTTGGTCGGGAAGACCGCGGTCGGCGCCGCCAGGGTCACCTCGAAGGTCTGCTCGTCGACGACCTTCAGGCCGGACATCTTCTCGGCCTTCGGCGCCGGGGCCTTCTGCGGGCCGTCCGGGCCGTCCGGGTCGGTGGTGTAGGTCTCGTCGAAGCCCTGGATGTCGGAGAAGAAGCTGCCGTTCTGCGCGCCGTTCGGCGAGTAGGCGGCCCAGTTCCAGGCGTCGACGAAGTTCTTCGCCTTCACCTCGGTACCGTCGTGGAACTTGGTACCCTTCTTGATCTTGATCGTGAAGACCTTGGAGTCCTTGGTGTCGATGGACTCGGCCAGCGCGTTGCGCGGGGCCCCACCGTCGTTCGGGTACTCGACCAGGCCGGTCCACAGCCAGTCGACGACCTTGCCGCCGCCGGTCTCGGTGGTGTTCGACGGGACCAGCGGGTTCTCCGGCTGGACGCCGTGGATGACGATCGCGCCGTCCTTGCTGGCGGCGGCGTCGCCGTCGCTGTCGCCGCTCGAGCAACCGCTCGCGACAAGCGCGGCAGCCGCGCTGAGCGCGATCGCGCTCGTCGCCCGCTTCGAGACTCTCATTACGAGGGGCCTCCTCTTTCTAACCAGGTTCCGTCGTGGGTTTCACGCACGTTTGGGGGGTGACACCGCCCGACCACCCCGGGGCGCGGGTCGCCGGGACCACAGGGAGGTCGGGGACACCCCTGAATGTTCCGATCCGCCGGGCTCCCCCACCAACGAGGCGTGACACGACGCAGCCGACCCGGCCACGGACCGCCGGGACCGGCGAAGTCGTGGTCGTGGGCGTACGGAGTGCCACACACCGATGGTGAGGTGCTGCCACTGTGACACCCACTGGCCGCTTCCGTGAAGGTGCCGTTATCAAGCCGTTAGTTGCCCGCCACGTTGCCGATACTTGAAAAATGATCATAAAACGGTCGCCGCACGCGCCGCTGACCAGGAAATACGTTGCGGCCCTCGGACAGCGGGCCCCGACCCGCGCGCCGGTCCGCGCTCATCCTCGCCCGATGGGACGCCCGTCACCCTCGGTGTTTCGACCCGTCCGGATGAGGGCGACCACGGCTAACGGACACGATCACCCGGCTGGGTGGCCGAGGCGCGACGGATGTTTCTCTGATCTACGCCCGGACGACCCCGTCAGACCAGCCGGCGGTCCGCGGCCCAGCGGGACAGCTCGTAACGGTTGGACATCTGGAGCTTGCGCAGCACGTTCGATACGTGCGTCTCCACCGTCTTGATGGAGATGAACAGCTCCTTGGCGATCTCCTTGTACGCGTACCCCCGGGCCAACAGCCGCAGCACCTCCCGCTCCCGGTTGGTGAGCTGGTCCAACTCCGGGTCGGCCACCGGGGCGTCCGGCCGCGCCGCGAAGGCGTCCAGCACGAACCCGGCCAGCCGCGGGCTGAACACCGCGTCCCCGTCCGCCACCCGGCGGATCGCCGCCGCCAGCTCGTCCGGGGAGATGGTCTTGGTGACATACCCCCGGGCGCCGGCCCGGATCAGCCCGATCACGTCCTCCGCCGCGTCCGAGACGCTCAACGCCAGGAACTTGACCTGCGGGTGGGTACGCCGCATCGCCTCCAGCACCGCGCGGCCACCCCCGTCGGGCATGTGTACGTCGAGCAGCACCACGTCCGGCCCGACGGCGGCGATCCGGGTCACCGCCTCGGCCACCGTGCTCGCCTCACCCACCACCTCGACGTGGGCGCCCAACTCCGCACGGACCCCGGCCCGGAACATGGCGTGGTCGTCCACCAGGAACACCCGCAACCGCTCGGGGCGGGCGCCCGCCGGGTCGAGGTGCTCGGTCGGCTGCTCGGCCATGGTCATCTGTTCCTCTCCGCTGCGGACGAGTCCCGGGAGATCGGCAGGATCAACCGGACCTCGGTCCCCTCCCCCGGGCCGGACCGGATCTCGGCCCGTCCGCCGTGCCGCCTCATCCGCCCGATGATCGAGCCGCTCACGCCGTGCCGGTGGTCCTCCACCGTATCGGGATCGAAGCCCTTGCCCCGGTCCCGGACGAAGACACTTACCTGTTCCGGCTCGACCTCGGCGTAGAGCGACACGGTCTGCACGGCGGCGTGCCGGGCCGCGTTCACCAACGCCTCCCGCGCGGCCGCGACCAGCGCCCCGACCTTCTCGTCGGTCTCCCGGTCGCCGACCACCACCGTCTCCACGCTGATCGCGAAGGTGTCCTCGACCTCGGCGGCGGCCTGCTCCAGCGCGGCGGCGAAGCGCTCGCTCGGCGAGGCGGTCGGCTTGTAGAGCCAGTTGCGCAGGGAGCGTTCCTGGCCCCGGGCCAACCGCTGCACCGTCTTCACGTCGCCGGCGTTGCGCTGGATCAACGCCAGCGTGTGCAACACCTGGTCGTGCACCATCGCGGCCAGCTCGGCCCGCTCCTGCTCGCGGATGCGCCCCTCGCGCTCCGAGCGGAGCTGGCTGTACGTCCGCCACAGCACCGGCGCGGCGACCACGCCGACGCCGGCCAGGCCGACCAGCGCGAAGATCACACCGTTGATCACCGCGTCGAAGTTCTGCGCCGGGGAGTAGACGGCCGCGACACCGATGATGCCGACGGCGACCAGCACTCCCCCACCGATGAACCGGAGGACGAAGGCCCGCCGGTCGCTCTCCTCGACCACAGCGCCGAGCCAGGGCACCGGCATCGTGTCGCCCCACTGCCGCCGCCGCTCCGGCGCCGACTGATGCCAGATGACCCCGGCGCCGACCGCGATGATGGCCACCAGCCAGCCGGCGGTGCCCGCCGCGCCAACCGAGTCGAAGACCATCACCTGGATCAGCAGGACGCCCAGCCCGATCCCGACGAACGGCAGGAGTTGGCCGACGTCGCGCCGGGGCGGCACCGCGGTGTCACCGGGTCGCAACGGCACCACCGCCCAGAAGGCCGCGTAGAGCAGGAGGCCGAGCCCGCTCAGCCCGAGCAGCACCATGAAGGCCACCCGCACCCGCAGCACCGAGATGCCGAGGTGGTCGGCGATACCGGCGGCGACGCCGGCGGCCATCCGGTGCTCGGGCGCCCGGTAGAGGCGCGCGGGGGTCACGGTGCTGATCGGAGGCTCCCTGGTCGTGGTGGCGGGCAGGTCGAGGTCGGTGACTCGATCGTCACACGCTGCGGCGTCCACGACCACGGGGACGCCCCCGACATTCCGGCCGCCGGATCTCAGGGTGGGGTCAGGGTCGGGTCCTGAGGTCGCTCGGGCCCGGCGGGCCGCAGGATCGAACCATGACCGAGGAAGCTGCCCCGCCGCCCCGACCGGGGTCGGCACAGCCGGGCGGTTCAGCACCGCCCCCGCCGACCACGCCGTCCGCCGAGCGGACCGAGCCACATGCGTTCGGTCCGCCCGCCCACACCGGCTCGCCCGCCGACACCGCGCCCGGTGCGCCGACCGGTGGCCACGAGCCGACCACGGCGGGGCAGGCCCCGGGCCCCGGGTTCGCGGCGGGTGCCGGCTACGGGCCCGGCGGCGCGCCGCCCGGGCCGGGTGGTCAGGGTCCGTCCCTGCCGCCACCGCCGCTGGGCGGCACCGGCTTCACCTCACGGTACGGGTTGGTCCGGCCCCGCGAGGGGCGCTATCTGGCCGGCGTCTGCGCGGCGATCGGGCGCGCCACCAACACCGATCCGGTGCTCTGGCGGGTGCTGCTCGCGGTGCTCGGCTTCTTCGGGGGCATCGGCATCCTGGTGTACGTCGCCGCCTGGCTGATCATTCCGAACGAGGGCGACACCGCCTCTCCGGTCGAGTCGATGCTCGGACGCGGCCGGTCCAGCATGTCGCCGGTGACCGTGATCGTCCTGGGCATCCTGGTCGCGGCCAGCTTCGCGTACATCGTCACCGACGCCTTCCGGGCGGTGCTGCTCGGCGCGGCCATCCTGGTAGCCGGGGCGCTGCTGCTCAACCGGGACAGCCGTGCCCCCCGGCCCGGCACCCCGGGCGGCCCGCCGCCGGGCGCGCCACCCGGCACCCCGCCCGGTCCGGTCGTCCCGCCGGTGACCTGGCCCGCGCCGTCGTACGGCACTGTGCCACCGACCGGTCCGGCGACGGCCACCGAGCCGGGGTACGCCGCCGCGCCGACGCCGGGCTCGCCGACTGTCACGATCCCGGTGTACGAGGTCCCGCCGACCAGCGGGCCACTGCCACCCGGTCCGGGGCAGCCGGTGTCCGGGGTGGGCCCGGTGTCCGGGCAGCCGGCCGCCACGACGGCTGACCCGACCGCCGCGCCGGTGTCAGCCACGGGTTGGCCGAGCACCGGCACGCCCGGCGCGGGCTGGCCGTCGGCGCCGGTGAGCAGCGCGCCCACCGCCCCGGTCGGCTACCCGACCGCCCCGCCGCCGTCCGGTTACCGGCCACCGTTCGCGCCGCACGGCCCGTACGCCGCGCCGGCCCCGGCCGTGGCCCCCGCCAAGCCACCGAAGCCGCCGAAGCGCCCGAAGGAGCGCTCGCCACTCGGCGCGGTGACCTTCTCGCTGATCTTCCTCGTCCTCGGCTTCGTCGCCCTGCTCGACCTGCTGGACGTCTTCGCCGTCAGCGCCTCGGCGTACTTCGCCGCCGCCCTGGCGACCATCGCGCTGGGGCTGCTGGTGGGCACCTGGTTCGGGCGGGCCCGCTGGCTCATCGCGCTCGGCCTGGTGACGGCGGCGGCGCTGGGCACGGCGACGGTCGCCGAGTCCTACGACCGCATCCGTGGGGTCGACGGGGCGGTCACCTGGGCCCCCACCGACCACCGCGACCTCGCCGACCGGTACGAGAACAGCTTCGGCGACGCGGTCCTCGACCTGCGCGGGATCGACTTCACGAAGCGGGACAGCCAGGTGACCGTCGCCGTCAACTTCGGCAAGGCGACGGTGGTCGTACCGCCGGACGTCGACGTCACCACGGTGGCGGACGTCAACGCGGGTGATGCCACGGTCTTCGGCAACCGCTCGGGAGGCTTGGACGGCCGGCTACGGGAGTCGACCGATCTCGGCGCGGACGGGCCCGGCGGCGGCACCCTGCGTCTCTACATCCACGTCAATGCCGGCAACCTGGAGGTGACCCGGTGAAGGCCCACCGCACGGATCTGGTGTCGTTCGCCTTCGGGCTCGTGTTCCTGGCGCTGTCCGCCTGGTGGCTGCTCGCCCAACTGCTCGGTCTCGCGTTGCCGCCGGTCGGCTGGTTCCTGGCCGGCGCGCTCATCCTGATCGGGGTGTTCGGCCTGGTCGGCGCGCTGCGTTCGGGGCGTCCCCAGCAGCCGGCGCCGACCGCCGGGGCCGAGGCCGCCGGGGCCGAGGCCGCCGGGGCCGAGGCCGCCGGGGCCGAGGCCGCCGAGGCCGCCGGTTCCGCCGGGGCCGTTACGCCGGTCTCCGGTGCGTCCGAGCCGGTCTCCGGCGCCGCCACGTCGACCTCCGGCGCGGCCCTGCCCGTCTGGGAGGCCGAACGGTCCGGCTGGGACACCGTCGCGTCGGACCGGGCACCGGAGACGCCGACCGCAGAGCTGCGGACTCCGGACGCGCCGACCGCGGAGGCGATCCACCCGGCCTGGCTGGCGCATCCACCGGTCGAGCCGCAGACCGAGCCTCTTCCCCACCGCTCCCACGACGAGGACCCCACCGTCGGGTTGACCGCCCGACCGGACGACCCTGACGAACCCACCGGGCTCGAGCACCCCGGCGAGGTCGCCGGCGACCGACCGGGCGACGAACGGGAGGGGCGGCGCGGGCAGCAGTGACCGCCGTACCCCGTGGCGGGCCAGCCACGGCGGTGCGGCTCGCCCGAACGGACGCCTATGCTGGCCGGTGGAGATCTCGCCTCCGCCGGCCGGCCCGTCCCGCCGTGGCGGCCCCGCCGCGATTCCCGTCTCTACCCCCGTCAGGAGCCCGCCCGACATGACCCAGTCCCCCGCCGTGCGTCCCACCGGCCGGTCCGGCCCGGTCCGCATCGGCGAGCGAGCCGCTCGCACCCTCGTCGCCGAGCTGGCCCGGATCAACGACGCCAAGGCCGCCCTGCTGGTCGGGGCGAGCCCGGACTCCGCGGTGCTGGCCGCGGCGATCGAGGCGCTGCTCCCCGGTGACCGGCTCACGGTGGTGCCCCTCGAGCCGTTCGGCGCTGCCGCGCTACGCGAGCACGTCACCGCCCAGGGCCGCTGGGTCGCCGACCGGGTGAGCGTCGTCGACTCGCTGGCCGACGCCGGGACCGCCCGCGTCGTCATCGCCGGCGAGGTGTTCGCCGGGACCGCCGACGACACCCGCGCCGGCATCGAGGGGCTGGCGAAATACCTCGCCGACGGAGCGGTGCTCAGCGTGGCGACCGTCGCCACCCCGGGCAGGACCGAAGGGGCCGCCGCGGAGCTGGCCCGACAGGACGCGCTCTACGGCGTGGGCGCTGATCTGGTGCTGCGTAACTCACCCCCGGTACGGGTCTACCGGCTGCGGTTCACCCCGGCCACCCCGGCGATGGCGGACAGCCTGGCGCCCGCGTACCGGCCGTCGAGTGTGCCGCTGACCCGGGGCATGCACATCGACTCCAACGGTGTGGCTGCGGCGGGCATCGCGCTGGGGCTCGCGGCGCTGGCCCGGGTGGCGCGCCCGTCGTCCAAGCTGTGGCTGCTGCCCGCGCTGGCCGCCGGGCCGGTCGCCGCGTTCTTCCGGGACCCGGAGCGCGACGTGCCCGAGGACCCGTCCGCCGTGGTCGCCAGCGCGGACGGGCAGGTGCTGTCGGTGCAGCGGCTGCACGACGAGCGGTTCGGTGACGGCGAGTGGCTGCGGGTGGCGGTCTTCCTGTCGGTGCTGGACGTGCACGTCAACCGCGCCCCGGTCGCCGGCAAGGTGGTGGACTACTTCGTCGCCGACGGCGGGTTCGTCAACGCGATGAAGCCGGACGCCGAGCACAACGTCGCCGCGTACACGGTGCTGGACACCGCCCGCGGCACGGTGGTGGTCGCGCAACGCACCGGCCTGATCGCCCGTCGGATCGTGCAGCGCGCGCCGATCGGCGCGTTGCTGGCCAAGGGGGAGCGGTTCGGTCTGATCCGCTTCGGCTCGCGTACCGACGTCTATCTGCCCGCCGAGTCCGCCGACCCGCTGGTCGGGCCGGGCGACAAGGTGGTCGGCGGCTCCACCGTCATCGCCCGCTGGCGCTGACCGGCAGACGCGAGAAGGGGGCGCCGCGGACAGCGGCGCCCCCTTCTTCAGGTACGTGGATCAGGCGGTACGGCGCTGCCGCAGCCAGAGGACCGGCCCGCTGACCAGGTAGCCGACCACGATCAGGGCGAACGTGAGCCGGATGTCGACGAGCGCGCCGATCACCGGGGCCAGCCAGAGCCACGGCGGCAGCTTCACCAGCCGGGCGAGCTTGGCGTACGGGAAGCTCGACACCATCGCGAAGGCCAGCAGCGCCACCCCGGCGACGAGCACCGCGCCGGGCACCGGCAGGCCGATCGCCACGGTAACGGCGAGCACAGCGGCCGCCATGGTGGTGGGCACCCCGCAGAAGAACCGGCCGTCCTTCGGCGAGACGTTGAAACGGGCCAGCCGGATCGCGGCACACGCCGCGACCAGCGCACAGGCCACCGCGGCGGCGGCGGTGGAGACGGAGCCGGCGAGCGAGGCGTAGACCACGACCGGCGCGGCGAGACCGAACGAGCACATGTCGGCCAGGGAGTCCATCTGCGCGCCGAACGGGCTGGCCACGCCGAGCCGGCGGGCCAACGCGCCGTCCAGACCGTCGAAGGCGACGCAGGCGATCAGGCAGAGCGCCGCGACCCGCACCTCGCCCTGCATGGCCAGGAAGATGGCCAGCATGCCGAGCATCAGGCTGGCCAACGTGCAGGCGTTGACCACGGCGAACTTCAGCCGGCGCGCGACGGTGCGCTCGCCCGGGAGCAGCGGGATCGGCCGTGTCGACGCCTCGTCGACGTGCGCCAGCGGCGCCATTGCCGGGCTGACCGGCATGACCGCCTCGATCTCCGCCCGGTCCACGCCCAGGGTCGGGCGGCTGAGCCGGTCCAGGCCGTAGCGACGGCGCTGCCGGTCGGCGTACCGGTGCTCGGTCAGGGTCAGGTCGGTCGGATGCAGGTCGCCGTCGCGGCGACCGACCCGGACCAACAGCACCTGGCGGGCGAACGTGCTGCTGCGGCGCAACCGGCCCGCCCAGCGACGCCCTGCGGGGCGCGGACTGTCAGTAGTACGACGCCGGCGCCATGGGGCTCTCGGCACGTTTCCTCCATCACCGGATCTGCTGGCCGCCGGGTGGCGGTTGTCCGGCTGTCTCGTGCCGGACCTTGCTGGCCCGGCAGCCGTTTTGCGGAGTACACCATCGCATAGGGGAACGTGGCTTGGCGATAGCTGCCGGCGGTACTTGTAACTGGGTGAAACCGCTCGAACCGCTCGCTTGTTCCCATCCCGGGCTTCATCGCCCGTTTCCTCCACCATTCCCGACTTTGACTGTACCGGAGGGTCACCAAGTCGGCTCAGCGAGCGGAGTGCTATCCGCCACTCTGTCCGATTGCCACCGTAGCGATGTCACTCAGTGGCAGCTCAAGCGCCTCGGTACGGGTGAACCACCCCGCCCGCGCCGTCGAACCCCCGGCCGATTCGGTGACCACCGCGTCCGTGGGTACGTCCACCAGCACCCGATAGATCACCCGTACGCCGTGCCAGTCCAGGGGCCTGCCCTCCGGGCCGAGCGCGGCGGGGTTGTGCAGGCTGTCCACGCCGAGGAGGGCCACCACCCGACCGTGCTGGCCCCCCTCCTCGACCAGCTCGCGCAGCAGGCCGGTCGCCGGCTGCTCACCGTGATCGGTCCCACCGCCGGGCAGGTGCCACAGGCCGGCGCCCGGATAACCCTCCGAGATCTGCGTGAGCAGGAAGCGCCCGGCCGGGTCGGTGACCAACCCGTACGCGCCGAAGCGCAGCCGACGGTCCGGGTGCGGCGGCGGAAACGGCGCGGGCGAGCGGCGCGGCCCGGCTGGCAGTGGGGTGACCGGCAGGCCGAGCGCGTCGGCGGTGAACGGCGCCAGCGGCACCCGCGCCGCCTCCGCGAGGGTGAGCCACCGAACCAGCGGGCCGGCGCCCAGAGGCCGGTCGGCGTCCTCGGACAGGTCGGCGTCCTCGGACAGGTCGGCGTCCTCGGACAGGTCGGCGTCCTCGGACAGGTCGGCGTCCTCGGACAGGTCGGCGTCCTCGGACAGGTCGAGGTCGAAGAGCAGCCGGTCGGTGTGCAGTGAGAGGTCGTCCTCGGGGTAGGTGGCCACGCCGGCGACCACGTCGCGCAGCCGGTTGACGGTCGCCGTCAGCCCGGTCTCTTCGCCGACCACGCGGACCACGGCACGCTCCGGGTGCTCGGCGTGGGCGACCCCACCGCCCGGCAGCCGCCACATCCCCGGAAACTCATCCCCATCCGAGTCCCGAACAAGAAACACCCGCCCTGAACGCCGCGCAACCCCATAAACCCGCACCTGCCGCGCCAGTTCCACCCCTACCCCATCTTCCCCACCGCCAACCCCGCCTCCCGCCCATACCAGCCGGTCAGCCGGTCAGCCGGTCAGCCGGTCAGCCGGTCAGCCGGTCAGCCGGTCAGCCGGTCAGCCGGTCAGCCGGTCAGCCGGTCAGCCGGTCAGCCGGTCGATCATGAAGTTATCGCCGTCCATCTCGGCGTGTCCTGACAATAACTTCATGATCAACGAGACCAAGGGGCGGAGTCAGGAAAGGATTGAGCGGCAGCACTGGGAGAGCGCAGGGCAGAGAGATGAGGCCGAGCGCCACCTGCAAGGCCAGAACCAGGACCGGGGGCCACGGAACAAGGCCGGACCACGGAACAGGACCGAGGACCGAGGACCGAGGGCCGGGACCGGGGCTCGGGGCCGAGCACCGGGGCCAGGGCCAGGGGCAGGGGCCGAGCACCGGGGCCGAGGGCCGAGCACCGGGGCCGAGGACCGAGCACCGGGGCCGGGGGTCGGGCCGGGGGCCGGGAGCCGGGGGCCGAGCACCGGGGCCGGCCAGGGCCACCGCACGGGGCGAGCCAGGACCGGAGCCGGGCGCACGGGGTGGGCGGTGCGACGATCAACTCGGGTTCAATGAAAGCGTGGTTTCCGGCTGGACAAGTTGCCGCGACTTTCATGAACCCGAGTCGATCACCGCCGAGCGCACATGCGGGCGGCGCGGGGAGGCCGGGGTTAGGTTAGGCGGGCCGCCTGGACCGCCTCGGCTGTCACCTCGGTCAGGCGGTCGTTGGGGAGGGCGCCCAGCTCGTCCCGGGCGAACCAGCGGGCCTCGCACGTCGAGCCGCCGACGTCGGCGACGGTCAGCGGGTTGGGCTGGTCGACGACGACCCGGTAGAAGGCCCGGACGCCGTGCCAGTCGATCGGGTAGCCCTCCGGGCCGAGCGAGGCGGCGTCGCGGTGGCTGGCCACGCCGAGCAGCTCGACCAGGCGACCGGTCTGCCCGGTCTCCTCGACCAGTTCCCGGATCAGCGCCGCGCCGGGCTGCTCGCCGTAGTCGGTGCCACCGCCGGGCAGGTGCCAGCAGCCGGCGCCCGGGTAGCCGTCGGAGACCCGGGTGAGCAGCACCCGGCCGGCGGGGTCGGTGCACACCGCGTACGCGGCGAAGCGCTGCGCCCGGTGCAGCCCGTCGGGGCCGGGGACCGCGTAGAAGGAGGGGAACTCGGGCGCCTCGTCGGGCACCACGTCGGCCGAGGAGGAGGGCAGCCCGAGGGCACGGGCGGTGAACGAGCGCAGCGGCAGCTCGCGCGCCTCGTCGAGGGTGTACCACCGGGCCAGGTCGGTCGGGCGCTCGCCGGCCCGGTCGGCGAGGGTGCCGCCGCGCACCGCGACCCGGTAGATCAGCCGGTCGGTGTGGATGGTGATGCCGCGCTCGGGCAGGGCCCGCATGTCGGCGAGCACGTCGGCCAGGCCGGAGACGGCGACCGAGAGGCCGGTCTCGGCGGCGGTTTCGCGTACGACGGTGTGGTTGGGGTCCTCGCCGTGGTCGACCGCCCCGCCAGGCAGCGACCAGGTGCCGGGGGTGCCGGAGCGCTCGGATGCGCGGACCAGCAGAACTCGGCCTCGTGAATCAGCACAAACTGCGTATGCCGCGATCCTGCGGAGCGGCTCGAGCATGGTGGTCACGGGACCAAATTCTCCCCGGGCCGGGTTACCGGAACGGAAAAGAGTCGGATTCCTGACTGTTCCACACCACTCAGGGATCGGTCAGGGTATTGATCCGGGCGGTCACCGAGGACGGCACCGCCGCCAGCGCGGACCGTTGGGGTATGACATCGACCACCGCTCCCCACGCTCCGTACAAGCAGCTCCGGCGACCCACCACCGACCGCATGGTGGCGGGGGTCGCCAGTGGCGTCGGCCGCTACTTCGCCGTCGACCCCACACTGGTCCGGGTGATCTTCGCGGTCACCGGTCTGCTCACCGGCGGGCTCGCGCTGCTCGCGTACCCGATCATGTGGTTCCTGATGCCGGAGGAGCCGAGCGACGCGCCGGCCTGGCCGCACCCGGCGGGCGTCGCGCCGCAGCCCACCGGCGGGCCCGCGCCGGGAGGGCCCGAGCCGGGGTACGCCCCGACGCCGCCCTACCCGCCGACGACCCCGCCGGGTCCGCCGCCGGTCGGGTGAGCCGCGCTCACTCCCACTCGATGGTGCCCGGCGGCTTGCTGGTCACGTCCAGCACCACCCGGTTCACCTCGGCGACCTCGTTGGTGATCCGGGTGGAGATCCGGGCCACCACCTCGTAGGGCAGCCGGGACCAGTCGGCGGTCATCGCGTCCTCGCTGGAGACCGGACGAAGCACCACGGGATGCCCGTAGCTGCGTCCGTCCCCCTGCACGCCGACGCTGCGCACGTCGGCGAGGAGCACCACCGGGAACTGCCACACACCCCGGTCCAGGCCGGCGGCGGTCAGCTCCTCGCGGGCGATCAGGTCGGCCTGGCGCAGCAGGTCGAGCCGCGCCCGGTCGACCGCGCCGATGATCCGGATGGCCAGCCCGGGGCCCGGGAACGGGTGCCGCCAGACCATCGCCTCGGGCAGGCCGAGCTGGAGGCCGAGCGTACGGACCTCGTCCTTGAAGAGCGTGCGCAGCGGCTCGACCAGGGCGAACTTCAGGTCCTCCGGGAGGCCGCCGACGTTGTGGTGGCTCTTGATGTTGGCGGTGCCGGTGCCGCCGCCGGACTCCACCACGTCCGGGTAGAGGGTGCCCTGGACGAGGAACTCCACGTCACCGTGCGCGGCGATCTCGCGGGCAGCCGCCTCGAAGACCCGGATGAACTCGCGGCCGATGATCTTGCGCTTCTGCTCCGGGTCGGTGACCCCGGCGAGCGCCCCGAGGAACCGGTCGGCGGCGTCGACCACCTTCAGCTTGATGCCGGTGGCGGCCACGTAGTCCTTCTCCACCTGCTCGGCCTCACCGGCGCGCAGCAGGCCATGATCCACGAAGACGCAGGTGAGCTGGTCACCGACCGCCCTGTGCACGAGCGCCGCGGCGACCGCCGAGTCCACCCCGCCGGACAGGCCGCAGATGACCTCCTTGTCGCCGACCTGCGCGCGGATCCGGGCCACCTGCTCGTCGATGATGTTCTCGGGCGTCCAGGTCGGCTCGATGCCGGCGATGTCGTAGAGGAAACGGGTCAGCATCTCCTGGCCGTGCGCGGTGTGCGCGACCTCCGGGTGGAACTGCACGCCGGCCCGACGCCCGGCCAGGTCCTCGAACGCGGCGACCGGCGCGCCCGCCGACTCCGCGGTGACGGTGAAGCCCTCGGGCGCCTCGGTGACGCAGTCGCCGTGGCTCATCCACACCGGCAGGTCGGCCGGCAGGTCGCGGAGCAGCACACCCGGCTCGATGAGGCGCGGGCGCAGCGGGGTGCCGCCGTACTCACGGTTGCCGGTGTGCGCGACGGTGCCGCCGAGCGCCTGGGCCATCGCCTGGAAGCCGTAGCAGATGCCGAAGACCGGCACGTCGGCGGTGAACACGCCCGCGTCGATCTGCGGTGCGCCCGGCGCGTAGACGCTGGACGGGCCGCCGGAGAGGATGATCGCTGCCGGGTTCTTCGCCAGCATCTCGGCGACCGGCATGGAGTGCGGCACGATCTCGGAGTAGACCTTCGCCTCGCGGACCCGGCGTGCGATGAGCTGGGCGTACTGGGCTCCGAAGTCCACCACGAGGACGGGGCGAGGCAGGCTCATGTGCACAAAGCCTACCGAGTGCCGGACCCCCTCCCGGCACCGGCTCGCCCCGAACGTACGGGTACGTATCGCCCGGTGACGTGCTCGGGGACCGCCAGGGTTGAAATCGCGCACTACCCTCGCCACCGTGGATGCCTGGGTGATGGACGAACAGAGCAAAGGCCTGGTCGACCGGCAACTGAAGACGATCACCGTGAACGCGGAACGTGTTCGGGCGGCGCTCGACGAGTTGCAGGTGCTCCTGCCGGACGACCCGGACCCGGTCGACGGCAGCCGGCGACGGTGGCGGATGGACGAGGTCGAGCTGACCGTGGAGTTGACCGGCGAGGGGGGCGTCAAGCTGCTGGGCAGCGCCACGGTCGGCGTCACCGGCGGCATCCGGGTGCTCTTCAAGCGGGCCGAGTAACCGGATGCGGCGGGCGCTCCTCATCGGCATAGCCCTCTACACCGGCGGCTATCGCGATGCCATCGGCCCGGCCGTCAGGGCAGATGTCCAGAAGCTCAGACGTGGCCTCGGCGACAGCGGGGTGACAGTGTCGAAGACGCTCCTGGCCGACACCGCCGAGGTCGGCTCGGACGCCATCCGCTCGGCGATCGCCGAATTCCTGATCGACTGCGACGTCGACGACGACCTGATCGTCTATTTCAGCGGGCACGGCCGCTACTTCGACGGGGTCAGCTACCTGGTGCCGTCAGCCGTCAATCCGCGCCTGCCGGACCAGCGCAGTTACCTGGTGCCGGTGCGCTTCGAGTCGGAGATCGCGGTCAGCCCGGCCCGCTCGGTCACCTTCCTGGTCGACGCCTGCCGGGACGGCGAGTCCGGCGACGAGCCGCACGATCCACCGATGCCGTCGCGCACCGCTACCACGTTCGTCTTCGCCACCCAGGCTTCGGCGGTGGCCCACACCGTCGCGGGGGCCGACGCGTGCAGCGTGTTCACCCGGGCGCTGGTGGAGCTGCTGCCCAGCCTTCCACCGGAGGTACGCCTCTCCCGGGCGGCCGCGCTCGTGCAGGACCGGATGAAGCTGATCTGCGACCAGGAGGGTCTACCCCCGCAACGGCTGGACGTGGTCAGCAACGTCAACCCTGACACGGCCGCGTTCCCCCTGTTCGCGTTCAGTCCCGCCATGCTCGCCGAGGACCGGTGGAGCCGACTGCTGCGCAACGAGCTTCCGGACATCCTGGGCGAGACGCCGCACGGCCCGCCGGAGCCGTCCCCCGCCCAGGTCGAGCGCCTGCTGACGATCGCGGACGAGCTGGAGGCGGCGGCGTCGGCCACGTCGGTCCTGGCCGGCCAACCGGTGAGCCCGTGGCTGCAACCCGGCCTTGTCGATCGACTCGCCCGCACCGTGAAGGAACTCGCCCCCGCCATCCTCGCCACCCCGCTCGAACGCCTGGTGCTGGTCGGGTTGGCGGCGGTGGTCGACGGGGCCTTCCGCCGCGCCGAGGTGGGCTTGCTGGCCCGGCAGGACTCGTGCTGGTCGTTGGATTGCGTCGTCTCCGCCGAACCCGGCTTGCGGCGAGCCATCGACTGGGACGACCCCGCGTCGCCACTTCGGCAGTGGGCTGCTCATCTCGCCGCGGTACGGGAGTGCGCTCTCGACACCACGGGTCACCTCCGCGAGGGCATCGCGGACGTCGTCCGCGGGATCGAGCCTGATCTGCCGGCGGCCAGTGTCGGTCGCACGGTCAGCTACCTCGTCGAGGCCGTCCGGTACGCCTTCGACCCGTCCCGCAGTCTGACCGAATTCGACCCGGTGGAGCTGGAGATCAACCTGGACCCGGTCCGGTCGAGTGTCAACGGCTGGCGGTTGGCTGCCGCACTACAACTGCTCTGGCGCCTGAGTCTCGACACCCGCTTCTTCGAACCAGCCAGCGGCATCCATCTGGTGCACGACAACCTGCCCCTCGCCGAGGCCCTGGCAGGGCTTCAGGAGGCCCGCTGGCACCGGGTGCAGAACCTGTTGGACCTCAGTCTCTGGACCCGGAGCGCGCCGATCGACCTGGCGGTCCGGCAGTTGGTGGCGGAGACGAACGAGGTTCTGCTCAACCACCGCCAACCGGGTGGTCCGCTCCACCAGACGAAGACACCCCACCTGATCGCCACCAGCCGGCTGCAACCCGAGCGGGCGTCGTTCCGCCTGCCGCACGTCACCTTCCGGGTCTCCACCTCGGAGACCCGGCACCTGCTGATGGGCACCAACCTCTACCAGGACCCGTCGCTCGCGGTGCGCGAGCTGTACCAGAACGCCGTGGACGCCTGCCGCTACCGGGAGCGCCGGCTCCAGCACCTCCAGGGCGACGAGTACGACTGGAGCCCCGCGATCAAGTTCCGCGTGGGCGTCGAGGGTGGCCGCCGGTTCATCGAGTGCCGGGACAACGGCATCGGCATGTCGCACCACGAGATCAGGGAGGCGTTCGCGAAGGCCGGACGCCGGTTTCGGGATCTTCCCGAGTTCATCCAGGAGTCCGCCGAGTGGGCTACCGACGGCGGCCCGGAGTTCCAGCCGATCTCGCAGTTCGGCATCGGGGTGCTCAGCTACTTCATGATCGCCGACGAGTTGGAGGTGCGGTCGACGCGCGTCGACCGCCGACTGGGTCTGCAGCCGCCGGTCCGGGTCCGGGTCCGTGGCGGGTCGGACCTGTTTCAGATCAGCGACGGCGGCCAGGTCGAGCCGACCGGGGGCGGAACCGTCGTACGCCTGTTCCTCAATCCCGAGTCCCAGGAGTTCGACCTGGCGGAGGCGCTGAACCGGACGGTCCGGGCGCCCACCATCCCGGTGTTCTTCGCGGGTCGGCGGTGGGACGCGGACCGGTTGTACGACCGGAACGGCAACGAGGTGACGCCCTGTTTCCGGGCCCCGGACCTCGCCGTCTTCTTCCACGAGGGGCCGGGTGAGATCCTCGTCAACGGCATCCCGATCAGCGTCTCCCAGCGCTTCCGGTTCAATGGCTGCACCGTCTCGCTCGGCGGGTGGGCCCAGCCGAACCTCAGCGTGGACCGTCGGACACTGCTGGGGTACGACCATCGGGCGGTGAGCGAACGCGTTCAGCGGGCCGCCACCAGGGTGGGCGACTGGCCCGACGCGTCCGGCAACTGGCTGTTGAGTCTGTTCAGCATGGACACCCCGGCAGCACGCCTGGCCTGGCAGCGGCTGCGCGACCGGCCGTTGACCGTTGTCCCGGTGGTCAGCCACACCGAGCTTCCCGACTCGGCGGCATACCGGACCAAACCGCTCGCACTGGTGCCGGAACGGGACGGGCTGTATCTGCGGGACCCGGATCTGCTGCACCACCGAGGAGACCCACGCAGCGCCCTCGACGCCGCCCGCGTCGCCGTCATCGTGGATGGCGAACGACCGACCCCACCCCCGGGGATACCGCCCTTCGACGACCGGTTGGCCGCCGTCCTCAACGGATACCGTCACCTTCCCACCGACTTCGGCCCCGGGGCACGTACCCGGAGCGGCGGCGAGGACGCGATCAGTGGGACGTTCGGGCGGGATCGGTTCCTCGGCGAGCTACAGGCGCTGGCAGAGTTTCTCCAGGTCAGCCTGGGCGCGGTAGCGGTCTATGGATGGACGTTGGCGCTGCTCGAACAGCCGGCGTCGCTCAGCCTGACCCCGGCGGCAGCCGGTCTGTCCGCGCGGCGTAACGCGGAGACCTGGCGCTCACTTGCCGACTCGCCCCTGCGTAACCTCCCGATCATCCTCCGCGACCTGACCTTCGCGGTGCTCAGCACGCGAGCGGTGGAGGATGACGTGCCCGATTGGCCGGCCACCCGCATCGCGCCCGCGACGGCATGGCTTCCCGTTCCGACCCTCGATCGGGAAACCGCGATGAGGCGGATCGCCAAACTCATCAATCCATCCCTCGGCGACCTCGGGACGGAGGCCCGGCGCATCCTGTTCGGCGACCCCCAGCCGACAACCCAGGTCCGGTACACGAACGTGACACCGCACCTGAGTCATCACGCGCTGCTGGCGGCATCCCGCGACTCTGACCGGGTAGCTCCGTTTCATCGCACTGTCATTCCCGCCCTCAACGTGGCCTACGCCGCCTACGCCGCCTCCTGGGAGGACGACGGACCAGACCGCGAGCAGATCATGGCCGAGCTGGCCGGTGCGGGCTTCCGGATCGAGCCGCAGGTCGAGGATTGGTCCCTGGTGATGGCGGCCGTCGAAGCCTGCCCCGCGCTGGCGCAGGGCAACGGATTCTCACTCGACGAGACGGTCGACGATCTGGCGGGGCTGATCTCGATCCTGGACGGGGCCGAGTGGGATGACCTGTCCCGTGCCCTCGACCTGCTGGTGAGAGCGGGGGTCGGGAGTGAACGGCTGACCGCGACGGCCCGTCTCGAACCACCGTGGAGAGGCCAGATCAGACGGCATGCCGAGGTCCTCGACACCCCACTCTCCCAGGCCGTCGTCACCATCGACACGGTGGTGGCACTCGCCACCCTGGAGGGTGTGACGCTCGGCCAGGCGCTCACCGACCTGGAACGGTACCGAGACCTGACCCGCCGCTTCGACCTGCCCGCAGGCCTTCCCACCGGCCTCGCCGACCGGACCCCGAGCAAGCTCGTCCAGCAGTTCTTCGCCGAGTCTCCCTGGCACCGGTTCGCCCGCAGCGGCGCGAACTGGGCGCTGCGGGCGGTCCGCATGTCGGCGCTGACCGGCACGTCACTCCGGGACATCGCGGCCGAGGTCCGCCCCCTGCTCGATGCCGGCGGCGAGGACGTCGCGCCGCTCGACCAACTGACGTCGGTGGTGGACCGGCCAGTCGTCTTCGACGACCTGCTCGTGCTCGGCACGCAACAACTGGAGCCACCGCTCACCGACCCGGCGGAGATCGCCGCCCTGTGCCGTCCGTTCGCCGTCGACCCCGACGGGCTGGCCGACCGCGCGACGCCGTGGCTCGCCGCACCCCGCCTCAAGATCGACGAACGTGGCTGGACCGCGGTGCGGTGGCTCCTCCAACTCGACGCCGAATAGGT
The DNA here is from genome assembly GCF_029626235.1 of Micromonospora sp. WMMD1120. Lineage (NCBI taxonomy): Bacteria > Bacillati > Actinomycetota > Actinomycetes > Micromonosporales > Micromonosporaceae > Micromonospora > Micromonospora sp. WMMD1120. The sequence goes on from NZ_JARUBO010000005.1 coordinate 1,125,862, forward strand.
GCGGCTCAGGGGCGGAGCGCTCCCGGGGCGCCCGGGGGGACCGCCGGGTTTCGCGGGGGTACGGCCGGGATTCTCCGGTACGGGGAGCCCAGCGGCGGGCGGGGATCCTCTTCGCCCCTGTTCGGCCAGAAGGACATCGCCCGTTCCGCCTGCGCGGTGATCGTCAGCGCCGGGTTCACGCCCAGGTTGGCCGAGACCGCCGCGCCGTCGACCACGTGCAGCCCGGCATGCCCGTACACCCGGTGCCACGGGTCGATCACCCCGTCGGCGGGGGTCGCCCCGATGACCGCCCCGCCCAGGATGTGCGCGGTCACCGGAACGTCGAACGGCTCGGTGACCGAGCCGCCCGGTGTGCCGCCGATCTCGTCGGCGAGCAGCCGGACCGCGGTGTTGCCGGCCGGAATCCAGGTCGGGCTCGGCGTACCGTGGCCCGGGGTGGTGACCAGCCGACGCCCGAGCGGACCGCGCCGCCACCGGGTGGTCAGCGAGTTGTCCACCGACTGCATGACCAGGGCGATCACCGTCCGCTCCGACCAGCCCCGCACCGACGCCATCCGCGCCGCCAACCGGGGCTGCCGCAGCATGCCGCCGAGCCAGCGGCGCACCCGGTGTGGGCCACCGTCGACCAACAACGACTGGAGCAGGCCCATCGCGTTGGAGCCCCGCCCGTAGCGGACCGGCTCGACGTGGGTCTGCGGGTCGGGGTGGAACGAGCTGGTGATGGCCACGCCCTCGGTGTAGTCCAGCCGCTCGGACCGGGCCTTGCGCCGGGGCACCGACGCGCCGAGGATCGCCTCCGAGTTGGTCCGGGTCAGCTCGCCGAGCCGGGGCGAGAGCCCGGGGAGCACATCGGTTTCCCGCATCGCGTGCAGCAGCCGCTGGGTGCCGAGCGCCCCGGCCGCGAAGACCACCTGCTCGGCGTGGACGACCTGCCGTTTCCTGCGCAGCCAGGCGCCGGTGCGCTCGGTGTGCACCTGGTAGCCGCCGCCGGCGGCCGGCCGGACGGCGGTCACCGTGGTCAACGGGTGCACCGCCACGCCGAGCCGCTCGGCGAGCCAGAGGTAGTTCTTGACGAGCGTGTTCTTCGCACCGTGCCGACAGCCGGTCATGCACGAACCGCAGTGCAGGCAGCCGGCGCGGTCCGGGCCGACGCCACCGAAGTACGGGTCGGCGGCGCGCTGCCCGGGACGGCCGATGAACACGCCCACCGGGGTCGGGTGGAACGTGTGCCCCACCCCCATCCGGTCGGCCACCGCGCGCATGGCCCGGTCCGCGCCGGTGTCCAGCGGGTACGTGGTGACGCCGAGCATCCGCTTCGCCTGGTCGTAGTGGCCCGCCAACTCGGCGCGCCAGTCGGTGATGTCCCGCCACTGCGGGTCGGTGTAGAAGGCGGGCAGCGGTTCGTAGAGGGTGTTCGCGTAGACCAGCGAACCGCCGCCCACCCCGGCGCCGGAGAGCACCAGCACCCCGCTGCCGCAGCGGCGCGCGGCCGGACGGAGCACTGTGAGCCGTTGGATGCCGTAGCAGCCGAGCTTCGGTGCCCAGAGGAAGCGACGGGCCCGCCAGGACGTCTGCGGGAACTCGTCGTCGGCGAAGCGCCGGCCGGCCTCCAGCACCCCGACCGAGTAGCCCTTCTCGGCCAACCGGAGCGCGGTGACGCTGCCACCGAAGCCGGACCCGATGACAAGCACGTCGTACCGCATGGACGCATCATTACTCGCGAGTAGCGCTCGCGCCAGCGGCGGTTTCGCGCGATCATGCACCGGCCGCCCGACCCGCCGCCGGCCGCAACCCGGAGCACCCGTCGGAGCGTTGTTCACCAGACGGGTGGAAGGAATCCAAGATGGTTCTCGGGTCGATGGCGCCGCGCCGACGCTGGCTGCTGCTGGGTTTGACGGCGCTCGTCGCCGTCGCGCTGATCGCGGCCGGCGCGGTGGTGGTGACCCGTCTGACCGGTGACGAGAAGCCGGCCGGCGCGCCGGTGACCGGCTCGCCCACCCCGTCACCGGTCGGCACACCCACCCCGAGCCCCACCGGCCCGCCACCGGGCGCGGACATCACCGGCCCGCTCAACCTGCTGCTGGTCGGAGTGGACACCCGGGTCAGCGTGCCCGGCTGGGAGCCGCACTCGGACGCCGTGCTGGTGCTGCACGTACCCAAGGGGTTGGACCGGGCCTATCTCTTCTCGCTTCCCCGCGACCTGGTGGTGGACATCCCGGCGTTCCCCAAGGCCGGTTACAAGGGCGGCAAGACCAAGCTCACCCACGCGATGAGCTTCGGCAGCCGGGTGCCGGGCAAGCCCAAACAGCCGAACACCGCCCAGGGGTACGAGCTGCTGCGCAGCACCGTCAGCGGTTACACCGGGCTGCGTATCGACGCCGGCGCGGTGCTCACGTTCAACGGGTTCGACCGGCTGGTCGACGCGCTGGGCGGGGTGGACGTCTACGTCGACCAGCGGGTCGCCTCGCTGCACCGTCGGCCCGACGGCAAGTACCGGGAGAGCGCGCCGGGTGGCTACACCGGGCCGCAGCAGGTCTACGAGAAGGGCCAGCGGCACCTCAACGGCTGGCAGGCGCTGGACTACGCGCGACAGCGCTACATCACCGGCGGCGACTACGCCCGGCAGCGGCACCAGCAGCAACTGGTCCGGGCGCTCACCCGCAAGATCCTGGACGAGGGGCTGGCCAAGCAGCCGGAGCGCGTCGACCAGGTGGTCGCCGCGCTGGGCGACACGCTCGTCTACGTCGGCGGCCGACGCATCGTCGACATCGCGTACGCCCTGAGTGGCCTACCGGAGAACACGTTCACACTGGTCGGCCTGCCCGGGTCCGGTGTCGGCAAGGGCAGCGCCTACCGCGGTGAACAGCTCACCGGCGAGGGCAGGAAGTTCCTCACCGAACTCCGAGCGGGTAGGGCCGACGCCTACCTGTCCGCCCACCCCAACCTGGTAGTAAAAAACTGACCCACCCGACCCCAGTTCCCCGCGATCTTGTACTTTCGGACTGTGATTCACGGCCTTTGTCCCCTTTTGCCGGGACAGCAAGTGCAAGATCGCGGGGTGGGGGGCGGGCGGGGACCTGGGTTACAGGGGTTTGGGGCGGGTGGGGCGTTTGGTGTCGTAGAGCCAGGCGTCGAACAGGTCGTCGAGTTGCTTACCGGAGACGCGTTCGGCCAGGGCCACGAAATCGGCGGTGGTGGCGGTGCCGTTGCGCTTCTCCGCCGCCCAGGTCTTGATGATCTCGAAGAACGTCTCGTCACCGACGGCCACCCGCAGGGCGTGCACAGTCATGCCGCCGCGCTGGTAGACCGACTCGCTGAACAGCCCCGCCGCACCGGGCTTGCCCGGCGGGGTCCGCCACGCCTGGGCGGACATCCGGGCGTACCGGTTGTCGAACGCCTGCGCGGCCGTGTACTCGTTGGTGTGCTCGGCCCACAGCCACTCCGCGTACGTCGCGAAGCCCTCGTTGAGCCAGATGTCCTCCCACCTGGCCAGCGCGACGCTGTTGCCGAACCACTGGTGGGCCATCTCGTGGGCGACGACCGCGGTGTTCCCGCGCTGTCGGAAGAAGCTCGCGGCGTAGACCGGCCGGCTCTGCGTCTCCAGCGCGTAGGAGATACGACTGTCCGAGACCACCACGCCGCCGTACGCGTCGACCGGGTACGGCCCGAACACGGTCTCCAGGTAGTCGGCCACCTCGACGGTCTTCGCGATGGAGGTGTCCGCGGCGCCCTTGGCCACCGTCGTGGTGACCGCGTTGTAGACCGGACGGCCCTTGTGCTCACCCGTGGTGATCCGGAACTTCCCGATCACCAGCGTGCTCAGGTAGCTGGCCATCGGTGAGTTCTCCGACCACTTCCAGGTGGTCCACCCGCCGGTGCTGGTCTTGCCGCCCGGAACACCGTTGCTGATCGCGGTCAACCCGTCCGGGACGGTGATCTCGAAGTCGTAGGCCGCCTTGTCGGACGGGTGGTCGTTGACCGGGAACCAGGTGCTCGCCGACTCGGGTTGCCCCAGAGCGATGGCGCCGTCGGTGGTGTGCAGGAAACCGCCGTCGCCGAGCGCCTCGTTCTCCAGCGGCTTCGGCACACCGGCGTAGGTGATCTCGGCGACGAAACCGTTGCCGTTGATCAGGCCGGAGGCCGGCTTGATCACCAACTCGTTCCGCTTCCGCGTGTGGGTCGCCGCCGCGCCGTCCACGGTGACCGCGCTGACGTTCAGGCCGGCCAGGTCGAGGTTGAACGAGGACAGGTCGCTGGTCGCGGTGGCCTGCACCGTCGTCGTACCCGTCAACTGGTCCTTCGCCGGGTCGTAGCGGACCTTCACGGTGTAGCGCGAGACGTCGTAGCCGCCGTTGCCGTAGGTCGGGAAGTAGGGGTCGCCGACCCCGTCGGCCCCGGCCGTGAACGTCCGCGTCGGCGTCGGGGACGCACTGGGTGACAGCCCCACCTCGGGTGCCGTCGAGTCGCAACCGGACAGCGCGAGCGCCCCGGTCACCAGCAGGCCGACGCCCGTTCGCACACTGTGTCGCGTCCCCCGCATGCCCACGCCCCTCCGCACGGTGGCGGTCACGGCCTTCGCCGCTCCGCGCGAACCGGCATCGCCCACCCGTTCGCAGGCGGCAGCATATCGACCGGCGTCCGGGGCCGCGTCAGGGCAGTGTGGGCGCGGCCCCGCCGACCAACCAGGCGTCGAAGAGGGGCCGCAGTTGCCGGTCCGCGACCCGCTCGGCCAGCGCGACGAGATCCGGTGTGGTCGCGTTACCCGCCGCCCGCTCGCTGGTCCAGGCCCGCACGACCCGGAAGAACAGATCGTCGCCGAGGGTACGGCGCAACGCGTGCACGGCGAGCGCCCCGCGCTTGTAGACGGCCCTGCCGAACATCCGCTCCCGACCCGGCTCGACAGACGGCTGCGACCAGTCGGTCGCCGCGTACTCGATCTCGAAGGTGCGCTGGGCGGTCCGACCGCCGTCGTGCTCCTCCCACAGCCACTCGGCGTAGCTGGCGAAGCCCTCGTTCAGCCAGATGTCGCTCCACCTGCTCAACGACACGCTGTCACCGAACCACTGGTGGGCCAGCTCGTGGGCGACGACGGAGAGGTTGGGCCGGTCCGCGCCGAAGAAGGCGGGCCCGTACACCGGGCGGGACTGGGTCTCCAGCGCATACCCGATCCGCTCGTCGGCGACCACGATCCCCCCGTACGAGTCGAACGGGTACGGACCGAATCGGCTGGCCAGGAAGTCCGCTATCGCGCCGGTGCGGGCCAGCGAGCGGGCCGCGCCACCGTTCGGTGGAAGGCTCGCCGGCACCGCTGTGATCATCGGTCGGCCGGCGTGCGTGCCGGTGGTCACCCGGTAGTCGCCGATCACCAGCGTGCTCAGGTAGCTGGCCATCGGGGCGCGCTCCGACCACCGCCAGGTGGTCCAGCCGTCCGCGCTGCTCTTCGGGCGGGGCACGCCGTTGCTCAGTGCGGCCAGGCCGTCCGGGACGGTCACCGCCAGCTCGTAGGTCGCCTTGTCGGACGGGTGGTCGTTGACCGGGAACCAGGTGGCCGCCGAGTCGGGTTGCCCGAGCGCCACGGCCCCGTCGGTGGTGTGCAGGAAGCCACCGCTGCCCAACGGGCCGCCGTCGACGGCGGCCGGCACGCCCGCGTAGTCGACCGCCACCGTGAACGACCGGCCGCGCGGCAGTCCGTCGCGCGGCGTCACCACCAACTCCCCATCGGTACGGCGGTGCGCGGCCGCCGCGTCACCAACGCGGACCGCAGCCACGTCGAGGCCGGCCAGGTCCAGGTTGAAGCGGGACAGGTCCTGGGAGGCGGTCGCCGTGATGACGGCCCGCCCGGTGAGCCGATCGCTGGACGGGTCGTAGCGGACGGACAGGTCGTAGTGCGTGACGTCGTAGCCACCGTTGCCGCGCCCGGGCACGTACGGGTCGCCGGCGTCGGCCCCGCCCGGTCGGAAGCCGCTGCTGTCGTCGCCGGTGCAACCCGTCGCGAGCAGCCCGATGACGCAGGTCAAGGCGACAGCGGCGGCAGCGAGCCGACTGCCGACCGGTGTCCGTCCGGTCTGGACCATGCACACTCCTCCTGCCGCGTCCGTGCCCCCCGCTGCGGCGTCAGCGGTCAGGACGAGCCTAGTCAGCGCCGCCTGCCACGCGGCCGGAATCGACTGTCATCGCAGGTCGAGGAGCGCGACAGCACCGGGTGAACGCGACGAGGGCCGGCCCGTGCGGGCCGGCCCTCGGACGTACGGTTCGGTCAGCGGTCGAGGACCAGGCCGACCTTCTGGAACTCCTTCAGGTCGCGGTAGCCGCACTTGGCCATCGCCCGACGCAGGCCGCCGAACAGGTTGAGCTGACCGTCGGCCTCGTCCGCCGGCCCGAAGAGCAACTGCTCCATCGACCCGAGCGGCTCACCGGCCACCTCGAAGGCGCCCCGGGGCAGCGACGGGTGGCTGGCCGCCGAGTGCCACCAGGCGCCACCGGCGGGCGCCTCCTCGCACAGCGACAGCGGCTCACCCAGCATCACCGCGTCCGCGCCGCAACCGAGCGCCTTGGCGATGTCGCCCGAGGTCTGCATGTCACCGTCGGCGATCAGGTGCACGTACCGGCCGCCGGTCTCGTCGAGGTAGTCGCGCCGGGCCGCCGCCGCGTCCGCGATGGCGGTGGCCATCGGCACCCGGATGCCCAGCACCGACTCGGTGGTGGACCACTCGTCGCCGCCGATGCCCACGATCACGCCGGCCGCGCCGGTACGCATCAGGTGCAGCGCCGTCTTGTAGTCGGTGCAACCGCCGACGATCACCGGCAGATCGAGGTCGGCGATGAACTCCTTGAGGTTCAGCGGCTCGTCGGTGGTCGACACGTGCTCGGCCGACACGATGGTGCCCTGGATGACGAGGATGTCCACCCCGGCGTCCAGGATCACCGGGGCCAACGCGAGGGTGTGCTGCGGGGAAACCCGCACCGCCACGGTGCCGCCGCCGGCCCGCAGCTCACGCACCCGCTCCGCGATCAGGTCCGGACGGATCGGCTCGGCGTACACCTCCTGGAGCCGCTTGGTGGCGCGGGCGTCCTCGCCGAGGCCGGCCAGCTCGTCGAGCACCTTCGTCGGGTTCTCGTAGCGGGTCCAGAGCCCTTCGACGTTCAGCACGCCGAGCCCGCCGAGCTGCCCGAGGCGTACCGCCGACGCCGGGCTCATGGTGGCGTCGGAGGGGTGGCCGACGCAGGGGATGCCGAACGGGTACGCGTCGAGCTGCCAGGAGGTGGAGACGTCGTCGACGTCCCGGGTACGGCGGCTCGGCACGATGGCGATGTCGTCCAGGTGGTAGCCGCGCTGCGCGGTCTTGCCCAGCCCGATCTCGACCACGTCACGCATGGGGGACTCCAGGTGGTTGGGGGTGGAAGGTCAGCGGGTGTGGTAGTTCGGCGCCTCGACGGTCATCTGGATGTCGTGCGGGTGGCTCTCCTTCAGGCCCGCCGCGGTGATCCGGATGAGCTGGCCCCGGTGGTGCAGATCGGGGATGTTCTCCGCACCGGCGTACCCCATGGCCAGGCGCAGGCCGCCGACCAGCTGGTGGGCCACCCGGGAGAGCGGCCCCCGGTAGGGCACCTGGCCCTCCACGCCCTCCGGGACAAGCTTGTCGTCGCTGAGCACGTCCTGCTGGAAGTAGCGGTCCTTGCTGTACGACTTGGCCTGGCCCCGGGACTGCATCGCGCCGAGCGAGCCCATCCCGCGGTACGTCTTGTACTGCTTGCCGTTCACGAAGATCAACTCACCCGGGCTCTCCTCGCAGCCAGCCAGCAGGCTGCCGAGCATCACCGTGTCGGCGCCGGCGACCAGGGCCTTGGCGATGTCACCGGAATACTGGATGCCGCCGTCGCCGATCACCGGCACGCCGGCCGGACGGGCGGCGCGGGCGGCCTCCATGATCGCCGTCACCTGCGGCACGCCGACCCCGGCGACGATCCGGGTGGTGCAGATCGCGCCCGGCCCGACGCCCACCTTGACGCCGTCGGCGCCGGCGTCGACCAACGCCTTCGCGCCGGCGTACGTCGCCACGTTGCCGCCCATGACGTCGACGGCGACGTCGGCCTTGAGCCGGCGGACCATGTCCAGCACCGCCCGCTGGTGACCGTGCGCGGTGTCCACGATCAGCACGTCGACGCCCGCGTCGACGAGGGCACGGGCCCGCTTGTACGCGTCCTCACCCACACCGATGGCGGCGGCGACCCGCAGCCGGCCGGCGTCGTCCTTGCTGGCGTCCGGGTACTGCTCGCTCTTGGTGAAGTCCTTCACCGTGATCAGACCGCGCAGCCGACCCGAGTCGTCGACGATCGGCAGCTTCTCGACCTTGTGCTGGCGCAGCAGCGCGAGGGCCTCGTCCTTGCTCACGCCGACCCGGGCGGTGATCAGCGGGGTGCGGGTCATGATCTCGCGGACCGGGGTGGCCGGCTCGGAGACGAACCGCATGTCGCGGTTGGTGACGATGCCGACCAACTGGCCGTCCCCGTCCACCACCGGCACACCCGAGATGCGGTAGCGACCGCACAGCTCGTCGACCTCGCGCAGCGTGTCGTCTGGGCTCGCGGTCACCGGGTTGGTGATCATGCCGGACTCGGAGCGCTTGACCAGGTCGACCTGGAGCGCCTGGTCCTCCAGGGAGAGGTTGCGGTGCAGCACGCCGATGCCGCCCTGGCGGGCCATGGCGATCGCCATCCGGGCCTCGGTCACGGTGTCCATCGCGCTGGACAGCAGCGGGATGGACAGCTCGACGTTGCGGGTGAGCTTCGTCCGGGTGTTCACCCGGCTGGGCACCACGTCCGACTCGCCCGGCTGGAGCAGCACGTCGTCGAAGGTGAGGCCGAGCGGAACCACCCGGGCGGAGCCGGCCGGCAGCTCGGGCAGGTGGCCGCCCAGGTCGGCGTGCTCGACGCCGGCCGGAAGATCGGTGCTGGGCGAATTTTCCACGATTGCTCCCCTGAGCTGCTCGAATGGGCTTCAGCGAGGTGGCGCGGGCGGGCACCGGAGCGCGCCACGGTGCCGGCACGTCGACTCATCGTACCCAGTGAGCTGGGCGACCCGTCCGTGGCGGGCCGGGCGGCACGGAGGCCGGGGGGCGGACGTTCACGTCGCGTTGGGTCTACGGTGAGGGGGTGCACGACGAGCCCATCGACCCGTTCAACGGCGACCCGGCCGATCCGACAGCGGGTCTGGATGACCCGGGCGATGACGCGACGCCGGATCCGCTGACCGACGTCGAACGGCAGGACGTGTTGGAGGACCTCGCCGACCTGGAGATCTACCAGGCCCTGCTGGCCCCGATCGGGGTCCGTGGGCTGGTGATCGAGTGTGAGGACTGCCGCGAACCGCACTACTTCGACTGGGACCTGCTCCGGGGCAACCTGCGGCACCTGCTCAACTCGGGCCGCCCCCGGGTGCACGAGCCGGCCTACGACCCCGACCCGGACCACTACGTGACCTGGGACTACGCCCGTGGCTACGCCGACGGGGTGCACGACACCCTGACCGAGGGCACCGAAGACGAGCCAGGCACCCCAACCCCCACCCCGTAACCCCCGGCCCCCGCGGGCCCGCCCGTCCCCGCGGGCCCGCCCGTCCCCCGCGGGCCCGCCCGTCCCCCGCGATCTTGCAGTTGCTGTCCCGGCGAAAAGAGCTAAAGACCGCAAAGCGGCGTACCTAAGTGCAAGATCGCGGGGGTGGGGCGGTCAGGCGACGAGGCCGGCGCGGAATCCGGCGGCGACGGCGTGCGCCCGGTCCCGCGCGCCGAGCTTGCGGAACAGCCGGCGGGCGTGCGTCTTGACGGTGTCCTCCGACACGAACAGCTCCCGGCCGATCTCCGCGTTGCTCTTGCCCTCGGCCATGCCGAGCAGCACCTGGAGCTCACGCTCGGTGAGCCCGATCGATGCGCGGGTGGGTCGGGCGTTCGGAGCGGGTCGGGCAGTGTCGGACTGACCTCCGGCCGGCTCACCGGTCGTCGACTCGACCTCGTCGTCGCCCCGCTGCACCGGCACCGACGCCAGACCCGCCGGGCCCTCCCCCGGCTTGGCCGACCAGCCGGGCTCGGCGGAGCCGCGCGGCGACGGGCCGGAGCGGCCGGAGCCGCCGACGGCAGCAGCATCGCGCGCCGGGTCAGTGATCCGTTGCCGGGAGGCCCGGCCGGGCGCGGTGAGCAGCAGGAGCGCCTTCGCCACCGCGCTGGTCAGGTCATGGTCGATGTTCTGGATGAGCCCGCGGGCGCCCGCGCTGATCGTGGCCGCGGCGGCCTCGGACTCCTCGGTGCCGAGCAGCAGCACCGCCGCCTGCGGCGCGCGGGCCAACACCCGGCGGACAAAGCCAGCGCTGTCCGGCCGGGTGAGAGCCGTGTCGGCCAGCACCACGTCGGCCGGTCGCTCGGCCAGCCGCAGCATCACCTCGGGATCAGAGACGGCGGTACGAACGATCGCGGACAACCCCAACCTCGCGGCGGCCGAAGCAAGGTGCTGGGCCGCGAGTGGTGTCCGAACGCACACAAGGACGGTACGCACTGTGGTCTCCTCTCCGCCAACGAGCAGACCATGACGCGGTCTGCTGGGGAGGGGGTTCTCGGCAATCCTTTGAACTTTTCCGACAGATGGGGCAAAAGCCGCAATCTGCCAGACGTTTTCGATCACACACGTGTGAGCTGACGACAGCAGGGGTACCGGGAGATCCAGGCCGGGAACGGTGCGCCTGCGCGGCTCGCCGCCCGGATGCCGGCCACATGGATTCTCGCGGAGCCGCGCGGGAGGAGGGGTGCTGATGTCGAACGTACGTAGACTGCCCGGACCCATCGTCGACCTCTGGGACTGGCAGCGGCTCGGTGCCTGCCGAGGGCGCGACAGCGCCCAGTTCTTCCATCCCGACGGCGAACGTGGTTCGTCCCGTCTGCGTCGCGAGTCCGCGGCCAAGTCGGTCTGTCGCGCATGCCCGGTTCGCGCCGAGTGCGCGGCGCACGCGCTGTCCGTCCGCGAGCCGTACGGCGTGTGGGGCGGCTTCAGCGAGTCGGAGCGCCTTCGGCTCCTCGCCGTCGGCTGGGAGGACCTGGCGGACCGCCGGCACGCCCGGGTCGACGTCGCCCGGCTGGAGGCTCGACTGGGTCGCCCGCACAAGTCGACGGTCCCCGCCCAACGCAACGTCGCCTGACCCGAGACATCGCAAACCGCGCCTTCTGATCCAGGAGGCGCGGTTTTCGTCGTCGCCCCCTGGTCGCCTGGTAGGCCTCGGGCGGGACTTCGTCGCCCGTGGCGGTCGGGTCGCACCGGGCGCGCCGTAGCCGCCCGCTTGGGCGCGCGCCAGACACTTGATCAACACGAGTTCCTCAGATGTCGGGCCATCCAGGGTCCGGGAAGGCCCGACGTCCAAGGAAGACGAGTCGATCAGGCCATGGCCGCCCTCACCGCCGGACGTCCGTCGCCTGCCGCCCTGTCGCCACCCCGCGGTCGGCGGCACGGTCGTTGTGGGCCATTTGTCGGGTTAACCTGCCGCCGGACGTGACCCGCAGGCACCCTGCAGCTTGATCAACACGAGTTCCCTGATGTCGGGGCCAACCAGGGCCCGAGATGCCCCGACATCCAAGGAAGACGAGTCGATCAGGCCGCCGCGCGGTCGGCGGCACGGTCATTGTGGGCCATTTGTCGGGTTAACCTGCCGCCGGACGTGACCCGCCGCACCACGCGGCCGGAATCATGGCCGGGCCAAGACCGTTACACACCCAGACGCCCGCAGGACCAGCAATGGCCGCCCCGGGAATGACCCTGGTCGGCTGGTCGTTGCACAGCCCACGGCCGCAGGTGGGCACCCCCGCCCCCGGGAATGACCCCGGTCGGCTGGTCGTTGCAGACCCCACGGCCGCAGGTAGGCGCCCCCGCCCCCGGGAATCACCCCGGTCAACCGGTCGTTACACACCCCACGACCGCAGGTAGGCGCCCCCGCCCCCGGGAATCACCCCGGTCAACCGGTCGTTACACACCCCACGACCGCAGGTGGCCGCTCCGGAATCACCCCGGTCGGCGGGTCGTTGCACAGCCCACGGCCGCAGGTGGTCGCCGCGGAATGATCCCGGTCGGCCGGTCGTTACACCTGGACCCCGGCGCCACGAGCCCCCGCTCGAAGGCCGCCGACCCCGGCGTGACAGGCCCCCCGGCCTGAACACCGCCATCCCCGGCACACCGGGTGTGCCACCCCCCAGACTTTCGCAGCGCCGGACGAGGTGCTCACACCCCCGCATCGCGCAGGGGTGTCCTTACCCCCGAAGGAGCTCACCCCATGAACACGATCATGCGTAAGAGTGTGCTGTCCGTCGCCGGTCTCGCCTTCGCCGGTGGGATCTTCGCCGGCCCGGTCGCCGCCCACGCCGCGCCGGCCGCGGACGCCAAGCCCGCCACCACCGCCGCGGTGGCCGTGCAGGCGCCGAAGCCGCAGGGCGAGCAGTCGCACATCACCCTCAACGACGAGCAGACCGCCAACGTCAAGGCGATCATCGCCGCGACCAAGAAGGCCGGCCTGCCCGAGCGGGCCGCGGTGATCTCGATCGCGACGAGCCTGCAGGAGTCCAAGCTGGAGAACCTCGGCCACCTGGGTGACGCCAACGACCACGACTCGCTGGGCCTGTTCCAGCAGCGCCCTAGCTCTGGTTGGGGCACGCCGGAGCAGATCACCGACCCGGAGTACTCGACGACGGCGTTCCTGAAGGGGCTGCGTCAGGTCGACGGGTGGCAGGACATGCCGCTGACCGACGCCGCGCAGACCGTGCAGGTCTCCGCGTACCCGGACGCGTACGCCCAGTGGGAGCAGCAGGCCACCGACCTCGTCGCCCAGCACTGGAACAGCTGACCCGCACTGGAACAGCTGACCCGCACCACGGGCCGGCACCCCTGACCGGGGTGCCGGCCCGTCGGCGTTCAGCGGACGGCGACAGGGACGGTGTGCCAGCCGGTGGCACCGTCGGGTGCCACACCCTGCGTACGCTCGGTCTGGGTCTCGCCGGTCGCGTCGGTCGCCCGGACCTGGAGTCGGTGCTCCCCCGGCGTGGCATCCCAGCGCCAGGACCACTGCACCCAGGTGTCCACCGACACGGTCGGCGCCAGTTCCGCCTGCTGCCACTCGCCGTCGTCGACGCGTACCTCGACGCGGCGGATGCCCCGGTGCTGTGCCCACGCCACCCCGGCCACGGTCACCGGACCGGCGGTCAGCCGGTTGCGCCTGCGGGGTGTGTCGATCCGGGACTGGGTCTTGATCGGTCCCTGGGCGGACCAGCCGCGCGGAACCCAGTACGCGTCGAAGTCGGCGAACCGGGTCAGCTCCAACTCGGTCACCCACTTGCAGGCCGACACGTAGCCGTAGAGGCCCGGCACCACCATCCGGACCGGAAACCCGTGCTCGACAGGTAGCGGCTCGCCGTTCATACCGATCGCCAGCAGCGCGTCCCGGCCGTCGCGCAGGGCGGCGGTGGGGGTGCCGCAGGTCCAGCCGTCGACCGACCGACCGACGACCTGGTCGGCGTCCCGGTCCGGCTCGACCTCGTCCAGCAGCTCCCGCAGGGGTACGCCGAGCCAGCGGGCGTTGCCGATCAGGTCCCCGCCGACCTCGTTGGAGACGCAGGCCAGCGTGACGTACCGCTCGACGAGCGGCCGGGCCAACAGGTCCGCGTAGCTGTAGGTGCGCTCGTTGCCGACGCGACCGTGGATCCGCAGCCGCCAGGTGTTCGGGTCGACCTGGGGCACGACCAGCGCGGTGTCGATGCGGTAGAAACCGAAGTTCGGCGTGACGTACGGCGCCAGTTGGGTCAGCGCCAGGTCCGCGCCCGCCGGCACCGCCGGTGCGGGGGCGACCGGCGCGGGCAGGCGGATCGCCTCCCGGGCGGCGGACACCCCGCGCCGACCGGCCAGCCAACGCCCGCCCAGGCCGGCCACCGCGGCCGTGCCGAGCAGCACCCCGCTACCGGTGAGGAACCGTCGTCGCGACTCGGGCGACGGCCCGTCGAGCGCCCCGAGCCCGCCGGACGACACCGGCCCGTCAGCCGGCGGCGGGCCGCCGGGCGACACAGCCCCGCCAGAGGACACCGGCCCAGCAGGCGACACCGGGCCGGTAGCGGGCTCGGGCCCGTCCGCGTTCGACCTCGGGCCGGAACCCGGGAGCGCGCCGGAGGCCAGGGTGGGCGGGGACCAGGGCCAGGGGTCCAGTTCGAGAGGGCCGGCGATGAACAGCCAGAGCACCAGACCGCCGAGACCCGCGCCCACCACCGACGGCAGCGCGTCTGCGGCGTCCGCGCCGGGGCGGGTCAACGCGGCGGCCACGCCGATGACGCCGAACGCGGCGATGCCGGCCAGGCCGAGTGCCAGCCGACGGACGGCCAGTACGCCGAACAGGGCCGCGAACCCGGCCAGCAGCACCGCGGTGCCGATCAGCAGCGCGATCTTGTCGTTGGTGCCGAAGAGGTCGATGGCGAACTGCTTCAGCGACTCGGGTACGGCGTCGACGACGACCCCGCCGACGGCGACCAGTGGCGCGGACCGGGGACCGGTCACCACCGCCACCGGCTCGGCGATCCCGATCGCGACGGCGGCGGCGGTGATCCCGGCCAGCGCGGCGTACCGCCGTGACGTGGTGCTCATCGGCCCAGTGTGCGCGATCATCGCGTCGGGTCGCCAACGTACGGCGGCGTCGGTAATGACCCGGTAAGACGGACCGGGGCGCGCCGCGTACGCGGCGCGCCCCGGAACGGGTGTCGCTGTCGGATCAGAAGCCCGGCCCGTGCTGGTGGCCGTGGCCGTGACCGCCACCGGCGGCGGCCGGCTCGGGCTGCTCCGGCTTGTCCACCACGAGGCTCTCCGTGGTGAGCAGCAGACCGGCGATCGAGGCGGCGTTGGTGACCGCGTTGCGGGTCACCTTCACCGGGTCGATGATGCCGGCCTTGACCAGGTCGACGTACTCGCCCTGGGCGGCGTCGAGGCCGTTACCCCAGTCGAGGTCGGCCACCTTCTGCGTCACGACGTAGCCGTCGTGACCGGCGTTCTGCGCGATCCAGCGCAGCGGCTCGATGAGCGCCTTGCGCACGACCGAGACGCCGACCTTCTCGTCACCGGTGAAGCCCAGGTCGTCGTCGAGCACCGAGAGGATCTGCACCAGGGCGGCGCCGCCGCCGGGCACGGTGCCCTCCTCGACCGCGGCCTTGGTCGCCGCGATGGCGTCCTCGATGCGGTGCTTGCGCTCCTTCATCTCGACCTCGGTGGCCGCGCCGGCCTTGATGACGGCGATACCACCGGAGAGCTTCGCCAGCCGCTCGGCCAGCTTCTCCCGGTCCCAGTCGGAGTCGGAGGCCTCGATCTCCTTGCGGATCTGGGCCACCCGGTCGGCGACGTCGGACTTCTGGCCGCCGCCGTCGACGATCGTGGTGTTCTCCTTGTCGACCACGACGCGCCGGGCGGTGCCGAGCACCTCCAGGCCGACCTGGTCGATCTTGAAGCCCAGCTCCGGGGCGACCAGCTCGGCGCCAGTGGAGATCGCGATGTCCTGGAGCATCGCCTTGCGCCGGTCACCGAAGCCCGGGGCCTTGACCGCGCAGACCTTGAGGGTCTTGCGCAGCGAGTTGACCACCAGGGTGGAGAGCGCCTGGCCGTCCACGTCCTCGGCGATGATCAGCAGCGGCTTGCTGTTCTGCAGGACCTTCTCCAGCAGCGGCAGCAGCTCCTCGATCGCCGAGATCTTCTGGGTGGTGACCAGGATGTACGCGTCCTCGAGGACGGACTCCTGGCTCTCCAGGTCGGTGACGAAGTTCGGGGAGATGAAGCCCTTGTCGAACTGGAGACCCTCGGTCACGTCCAGTTCGGTGGTGAGCATCGAGCCCTCCTCGACGGTGATGACACCGTCGCGGCCGACCCGCTCCATCGCCTCGGCGATCAGGTCGCCGATCGTGGCGTCCTGCGCGGAGATCGTCGCCACGTTCGCGATCGACTCCTTGCCGGTGACCTCCACGGCCCGGCCGAGCAGCGCCTCGGAGACCTTGACGGCCGCCGCGTCGATGCCCCGCTTGAGCCCGGCCGGGTTGGTCCCGGCGGTCACGTTGCGCAGACCCTCGCGGACCATCGCCTGGGCCAGCACGGTAGCGGTGGTGGTCCCGTCGCCGGCGACGTCGTTGGTCTTGGTCGCCACCTCCTTGACCAACTGCGCGCCAAGGTTCTCGTACGGGTTGGTGAGCTCGATCTCCTTGGCGATGGTCACACCATCGTTGGTGATCGTCGGCGCACCGAATTTCTTGTCCAGGACGACGTTGCGCCCGCGCGGGCCGAGGGTGACCTTGACCGCGTCAGCGAGGGCGTTGACACCGTGCTCCAGCAGGTGCCGGGCGTCGTCCGAGAAGCTCAGGATCTTCGCCATGGGTATCCCTTCGAACGCCATTGCCCCGGCCCGGCGAGCCGGACCGGGGCAATGGCACTGATCGGTTGCTTACTTCTCGATGACCGCGAGGACGTCGCGGGCGGAGAGCACCAGGTACTCCTCGCCGGCGTACTTGACCTCGGTGCCGCCGTACTTCGAGTAAAGGACGGTGTCGCCGACCTGGACGTCAACCGGGACCCGGTTGCCGTTGTCGTCGACGCGCCCCGGGCCGACAGCGAGGACGGTGCCCTCCTGCGGCTTCTCCTTGGCGGTGTCGGGGATCACGATGCCCGACGCCGTGGTGGTCTCAGCCTCGTTCGCCTGGACCACGATGCGGTCCTCGAGCGGCTTGATCGCAACCTTGGTCGCGGTAGTCACGGGCATACCCTCCTGGGGTACTGGTTTCGTTGCTGGCCAGCGGGGCTGACCAGCGTCAATCTGCCTCATGCCACCGGGCGGGGCCGTCGTCGCGGGTGCCGGTCCGCCTGGCGTGCGCGCCCGGGTCGCGAGACCCGGAAGCTGGCACCCTCAGGGCGAGAGTGCTAATCGCAGGTTATTCCGTGGCTAGCACTCCGTCAAGGAGAGTGCCAACGCGTCGCGCCCCGCCAGGCATGATTTCCCGATCGACACGGACAATGGGCCGGTGGATCTCGATCAGCTGGCGGCACTGCGTACCCCTGCGGGATCGGCCGCGCTCGCCGCGGCGGGCGAGCTCGCCGGCGGCGATCCGTTGACCGCGGCGTCGGCGCTGCGCGCGGCCGGGGTGCCGCCGACGCTGGCCGCCGCCGCGCTCACCCAGGCGGAGCTGCGCCACCGGGCGGTCGGCAAGTTCGGTGCGGCCGCCGCCGGGATGTTCCTCACCCGTCCCGGCCTGGAGCAGGCCACCCGCCGGGTGGTCGCCGACCGCCGGGCCGCCCGGCTGGCCGCGGCCGGGGTGCGCACCCTGGCCGACCTCGGCTGCGGCCTCGGCGCGGACGCGCTCGCCGCCGCCCGCGCCGGCATCCGGGTGTACGGGGTGGAGGCCGACCCGCTGACAGCGGAGATGGCCGCCGCCAACGCGGCCGCGGCCGGGCTGTCCGAGCTGTTCACCGTGGAGTGCGGGGACGCCACGACGTTCGACGTGTCCGGAGTCGACGGGGTCTTCTGCGACCCGGCCCGGCGCAGCAGCGGCACCGGACGGCGGATCTTCGACCCGCGCGCCTACTCACCGCCGTGGGATTTCGTCACCGGGTTGGCCGAGCGGGTGCGGCACACTGTGGTGAAGGTGGCGCCGGGCCTGGACCACGCGCTCATCCCGGCGGGCGCGGAGGCGGAGTGGGTGGCCGTGGACGGCGACCTGGTCGAGGCCGCGCTCTGGTGCGGCGAGCTGGCCGAGGTGCCCCGCCGCGCCACCGTGCACCGTACGGAGATCCACCAGCTCACCGGCTCGGGTGCCGCCGAGGCGCCGGTCGGGCCGCCGCGCCGCTACCTCTACGACCCGGACCCGGCGGTGGCGCGCGCGCACCTCGTCGCCGAACTGGCCGCCGAGCTGGACGCCACACTGGCCGATCCGAGCATCGCCTATCTCTACGCCGACCGGCCGACGCGCACCCCGTTCGCGCGCTGCCTGGAGATCACCGACGTGCTGCCGTTCTCGCTCAAGCGACTGCGGACGCTGCTGCGGGAGCGCCGGGTGGGCCGGGTGGAGATCCTCAAGCGGGGCTCGGCGCTCGTCCCTGAGCAGCTCCGGCGGGACCTGCGGCTGGCCGGGGACGCGGCGGCGAGCCTCGTGCTCACCCGGGTCGACGGCGCACCGACGGTGCTGATCGGTCGGCCGGTGGACTAGCGTCGTCCCCGTGGCGGGACAGGGCACTCCGGCGACGGCGCTGTTGGTCAAGCGTGGCGTCGCGCACCGCACCCACCCGTATCGGGTGTCGCCGGACGCCCCGAACTACGGCGCGTTGGTGGCTGCCGCGCTCGGTGTCGCGCCGGAGCGCGTGTTCAAGACGCTGGTGACCGAGGTGGACGGCGGGCTCACAGTGGCCGTCGTGCCGGTGACCGGCGAGTTGGATCTCAAGGCGCTCGCGGCGGCGGTCGGTGGCAAGCGGGCGACGCTGGCCGACCGGGTGGTCGCCGAGCGGGCGACCGGCTACGTACGCGGAGGGATCAGCCCGCTCGGCCAGCGTCGTCGACTGCCGACGGTGCTCGACGAATCCGCGCTGGACCTTCCGACGATCTACGTCTCGGCTGGCCGGCGTGGGTTACAGCTCGAACTGGCGGCGGTCGATTTGGTGGCGCTCACCGACGCCGGCACCGCGCCGTTGCAGACCCGCTGACAACGGTCATGACGATCAACTCCTCCTGGATGGCGGGGGAGTAACACTCGCGTTGCTGAATTGTTATCGCTCCCAACAAACTTCGTACCTGGGCGGTCTTGTGGACCCGAGGCGGGGCGCAATACGTTGCCGGGCACAACAAACACACAACACCTCCCCCACCTCCGAAAGGACCCTGCACATGCGTAAGGGGCTCCTCACCATCGCCGCCGTGGGCCTGCTCGCGACCGGCGGATTGACCGCGTGTGGCGACGACGACTCCGGTTCCGGCTCCACCGGCTCCGAGAAGGCCGCCAAGATTGGCGTGATCCTCCCGGACAGCAAGTCCTCCGTCCGCTGGGAGACCGCGGACCGTCGGTTCCTGGAGGAGGCGTTCAAGGCCGCCGGCGTCCAGTACGACATCCAGAACGCCCAGAACGACAAGACCGCCTTCCAGACCATCGCCGACCAGATGATCACCAGCGGCGTCACCGTTCTGATGATCGTCAACCTGGACTCCGGCACCGGCAAGGCCGTGCTCGACAAGGCCAAGTCGCAGGGCGTCGCCACCATCGACTACGACCGGCTCACCCTGGGCGGCTCCGCCCAGTACTACGTCAGCTTCGACAACGAGACCGTCGGCAAGCTCCAGGGCGAGGGCCTGTCGAAGTGCCTGACCGAGAAGGGCGCCAAGAACCCCGTCGTGGCGTACCTGAACGGCTCCCCCACCGACAACAACGCCACCCTGTTCAAGGCCGGCTACGACTCGGTGCTCAAGCCGAAGTTCGACTCGAAGGAATACGTCAAGGGCCCCGAGGACTCGGTGCCGGCGTGGGACAACGCCCAGGCCGCGACGATCTTCGAGCAGCAGCTCACCAAGGCCAACGGCAAGATCGACGGTGTGCTGGCCGCCAACGACGGCCTCGGCAACGCCGCCATCTCGATCCTGAAGAAGAACAACCTCAACGGC
The DNA here is from genome assembly GCF_029626235.1 of Micromonospora sp. WMMD1120. Lineage (NCBI taxonomy): Bacteria > Bacillati > Actinomycetota > Actinomycetes > Micromonosporales > Micromonosporaceae > Micromonospora > Micromonospora sp. WMMD1120. The sequence continues at coordinate 1,145,540 of NZ_JARUBO010000005.1, forward strand.
AAGGTGCCGGTGACCGGCCAGGACGCCAGCACCGAGGGCCTGCAGAACATCCTCGCCGGCGACCAGTGCATGACCGTCTACAAGGCCGTGCGGGAAGAGGCGAAGGCCGCCTCCGACCTGGCCATCGCGCTCGCCAAGGGCGAGAAGAAGGACACCGGCCAGACCGTGAAGGACCCGGAGGGCAACCGCGACGTCCCCTCGGTGCTGCTCACCCCGAAGGCCATCTACAAGGAGAACGTCAAGGACGTCATCGCCGACGGCTACGTGACCAAGGAAGCGATCTGCACCGCGGCGTACGCCAAGGCCTGCGCCGACGCCGGGATCAGCTGACCGACGCCGCAGTACCCGCCGGGACGACCACCGCCGCCCGGCACGGGAGCACCCTCCCGTGCCGGGCGGCGTCCGCCGGACGGGCCCCGACCCTCCCTTAAGAAGGAGACCCCGTGTCCGCGACCCCTCTGCTGGAGCTCCGCGGGATCGACAAGAGCTTCGGTCCCGTCCAGGTGCTCCGCAACGTCGCCCTGACCGTCCACCCGGGCCAAGTGACCGCGCTGGTCGGTGACAACGGCGCCGGCAAGTCGACCCTGGTGAAGTGCATCAGCGGCATCCATCCCACCGACGCCGGCGAGTTCCTGTTCGACGGCGAACCGGTGCACATCAACAACCCCCGGGACGCCGCCGCGCTCGGCATCGAGGTCGTCTACCAGGACCTCGCGCTCTGCGACAACCTGGACATCGTGCAGAACATGTTCCTCGGTCGCGAGCGGCGCAGCGGCATCGTCCTGGACGAGCCGTCGATGGAACAGTTGGCCGCCGAGACCCTGGCCGGGCTCTCCATCCGCACCGTCACCTCGCTGCGCCAGCACGTGTCCAGCCTGTCCGGCGGTCAACGGCAGACGGTCGCCATCGCCAAGGCGGTGCTCTGGAACAGCAAGCTGGTGATCCTGGACGAGCCGACGGCAGCCCTCGGCGTGGCGCAGACCGCGCAGGTGCTCGAACTGGTCCGCCGCCTCGCCGACAACGGCCTGGCCGTGGTGCTCATCTCGCACAACATGAACGACGTCTTCGCCGTCTCCGACCAGATCGCCGCCCTGTACCTCGGCCAGATGGTCGCCCAGGTGAAGACCACCGACATCACCCACGCCCAGGTGGTCGAGCTGATCACCGCCGGGCGCTCCGGCGGGCTCGGCCTCGCCACCGAGACGGACAGCAACGGCGACGGCCCGCAGCCGGCCGAGTCGACTTCAGGAGGCCACCGATGACCACCACCGCCGTGCGCGAGGACGGCCCGGCGGCCGTCACACCGGCGCCGACCGTCGGGGGGCACGCCCGCAACTACCTGAGTCGGGTACGCGGTGGCGACGTCGGCGCGTTACCGGCCGTCCTCGGCCTGATCGTGCTCTGCACCGTCTTCGCGGTCATGCGGCCGTCGTCGTTCCTGTCCGCCGGCAACTTCGCCAACCTCTTCACCCAGGGCGCGGCGGTGACGCTGATCGCGATGGGCCTGGTCTTCGTGCTGCTGCTCGGCGAGATCGACCTCTCCGCCGGCTTCGCCAGCGGCGTCTGCGCGGCGGTGCTGGCCAACGTGGTCACCGTGCTGGGCTACCCCTGGTGGGTCGCCGTGCTCGCGGCGATCGCCACCGGCATGGTCATCGGCACCAGCCTCGGCCTGCTCGTCGCGAAGATCGGCATTCCGTCCTTCGTGGTCACCCTCGCCGGGTTCCTCGCCTTCCAGGGCATCGTGCTGCTGCTGGTGAAGGAGGGCACCAACATCTCGGTCCGCGACGAGGTGCTGGTCGCCATCGCCAACCGCAACCTCACCCCCGCCCTGGGCTGGGCGCTGACCGTCCTCGCCGTGGTCGGCTACGCGGCGGTGCAACTGCTGCGCCACCGCAACCGGGTGGCCCGCGGCCTGATCACCGACCCGATCGCCGTGGTGGCGCTGCGGATCGCCGGGCTCGCCGTCATCCTCGGCGCCGCCGTGTACGTCCTCAACCTCGAACGCAGCCGCAACGTGCTGATCAGCTCGCTCAAGGGCGTGCCGATCGTGGTGCCGATCATCGCGCTGCTGCTGATCGTCTGGACCTTCGTGCTCCAGCGCACCAGCTACGGCCGGCACATCTACGCCGTGGGCGGTAACCGGGAAGCGGCCCGCCGGGCGGGCATCGGGGTGGACCGGATCAGGATCTCGGTCTTCATGATCTGCTCGTCGATGGCCGCCGTCGGCGGCATCGTCGCGGCCAGCCGGGCCAACTCGGTCGACCCGAACACCGGTGGCAGTAACGTGCTGCTCTACGCGGTCGGCGCGGCCGTCATCGGCGGCACCAGCCTCTTCGGCGGCAAGGGCCGGGTCCTCGACGCCGTGCTCGGCGGCGCGGTGGTCGCGGTCATCGAGAACGGCATGGGCCTGATGGGGTACAGCGCGGGTGTCAAGTACGTGGTCACCGGCGTCGTGCTGCTGCTCGCCGCCAGCGTCGACGCCCTCTCCCGGCGGCGCGCGGCAGCCACCGGCACCCGCTGACCACGCGGGAGGTGGCACCACCATGCGCCCAGGTCCGAGTCAGGACGACGTCCGGCGGCAGAACCTCGGGGCACTGCTCCGGTACGTGCACGTCCACGGGGCGACCACCCGCGCCGAACTGACCACCACGCTGGGCCTCAACCGCAGCACCATCGGCGCGCTCACCGCCGACCTGTCCGCCGTGGGGCTGGTCAGCGAGGGCACCCCGAAGGAGACCGGCCGGGCCGGACGACCATCCCTCGTCGTCCGGCCCGAGTCGGCCCGGGTCTACGCGTACGCGTACTCCGTGGAGGTGGACCGCCTGCGCGCGGCCCGGATCGGGCTGGGTGGCGCGGTGCTGGATCGGCGGGTCCTGCCCAGGCCGCGCGGCCTGCTGGCCGCCGAGGCCGCCCCGCTGCTGGCCGGCGCGGTCAAGGAGATGCAGCAGACGGTGCCGGCCGACGCGATCTGCGTCGGCGCGGGCGTGGCGGTGTGCGGCATGGTGCGCCGCGACGACGGCCTGGTGCGGCTCGGCCCCACCACCGGTTGGGTGGACGAGCCGATCGCCGTCGCCCTCGCCGACGAACTGGGCATCGACGTGCCGATCACGGTGGGGAACGTGGCCGACGTCGCCGTGCTCGCCGAACACGCGCGGGGCGTGGCGGCGGGCTGCGACAACGTCCTCTACCTGTACGGCGACGTCGGCGTCGGCGCCGGCATCATCGCCGGTGGACGCCGGTTGACCGGGCACGGCGGGTACGGCGGCGAGGTCGGCCACATGAAGGTGGTCCGCGACGGCAAGCCCTGTGAGTGCGGCTCCCGGGGCTGCTGGGAGACCGAGATCGGCGAGCACGGTCTGCTGCGGGCCGCCGGACGCTCCGACGCCCGGGGGCGCGACGCGCTGCTGGAGGTCTTCGACGCGGCCGACCGGGGCGACGCCCGAGCGCAGACAGCGGTCCGCCAGGCCGGCGACTGGCTCGGCTTCGGGGTGGCCAACCTGGTGAACGTCTTCAACCCCGAGCTGGTCATCTTCGGCGGGACCATGCGCGACCTCTACCTCGCGGCGGCGGCCCAGATCCGCAGCCGGCTCAACTCCAACGCGCTCGGCGCCTGCCTGGAGCACGTCCGGCTGCGTACCCCGCTGCTCGGCGAGGACGCCGCCCTGCTCGGGGCCGCCGAGCTGGCCTTCGAACGGCTCCTCGCCGATCCCCTCGACGTCGGCTGATCCGGGTCGGCGTGCGGTGAACTGATCGCGCGTTCGGTCCGTACCAGTGGGCGGACGGGCAACCGGCAGCGTACGGGTGCCCGGTCCAGACGCGTTCCGGTCCGGACCGAGGAGGCACCACAGACATGGCACCGCTCAGATCCGCCCGTCGTCGACCGGGCACCCGGACCCACCGAGCGGCGATGCTGCTCATCGCGGTCATCGCGGGGGTCGGCGTGCTACCGGGCGTGGCCGTCGCCGCGCCGGTCGGTCAGCAGCTCAACGCCGCCGACATGACACTGCTCAACGGGGTGCGGCTGGCCGGGCTGTGGGAGATGCCCGCCGGCCAGATGGCCGCCGAGAAGGGGCAGTCCGCCAAGGTCCGGGAGATCGGCGCGGCCATCGCCGGCGAGCACCAGAGGCTCGACGAACTCGTCGTCGAGGCGGCCAACAAGCTGGGCGCGACGATCCCCAGCGAGCCGACGGCGGAGCAGAAGGGCTGGCTCAACGAGATGCAGAAGGCATCCGGGGCCCGCTTCGACCAGATCTTCGTCACCCGGCTCCGGGTCGCCCACGGCAAGATCTTCCCGGTGATCGGCGCGGTGCGGGCCAGCACCCGGGACGCCACGGTCCGCAAGCTCTGCGAGGACGCCAACGGCTTCGTGCAGCACCACATGCAGATGCTGGAGAGCACGGGCCTGGTCCGTTGGCCCGAGCTGCCACCGGCCGCGCTGCCCGCCCCCGGCAACGACGGCCTGCTGGCCGCCGCCTCCGCCAACACCGGCCCGGCGGTCGGGGTCAGCAGCACCGTCGTCTGGTTGGTCTTCCTCGCCGCGCTGGGCACCGGGGGTATCGCCACCTACCGGATGATGCGCCGCAGCTGATCACCGTCGTGGCCGGGTTGGTGGCTCGCGTCAGCGGTCGACCTGGGTGAAGTCCCAGGAGTGCGGGGCGCGGGCCACCAGCAGGGCCGGTGGGTCCGGAAGCGGGCGCGGGTTGCTGCGCCACTTGGAGATGACGACCACACGGTGGTCGGTGGACGAGAACACCTCGCTGGAGACGTGCAACGGGTCGTGCTCCAGCTCGGGCAGCGCGGTGTCGCACACCCAGGTGATCAGGTCGGCCACCCCGTACGCCTCGGCGCGCGCCTCCCACATCCGCACGATCATGCCGCTCCGCCCGTCAGACGCTGACTGTCGTCAACGGCAGCGCCGAGTCGGCCGGCAGGTCCAGTCGGCTCGGCGCAACCCCGGCGGCGACAAGGTGCGAACCGAGCGCGGCCACCATCGCGCCGTTGTCTGTGCAGAGCTTCGGCCTGGGCACCCGGACCTGGATGCCGTACTTCTCCGCCCGCTGCTCGGCGAGCGCGCGCAGCCGTGAGTTCGCCGCCACGCCCCCGCCGATGACCAGGGTCTCGATGCCCTGCGCCCGGCAGGCGGCGATCGCCTTGTTGGTCAGCACGTCGCAGACGGCCTCCTGGAAGGACGCGGCCACGTCCGCCACCGGCACCGGCTCGCCGGCACGCTGACGGGCCTCGACCCACCGGGCCACCGCCGTCTTCAACCCGGAGAACGAGAAGTCGTACCGGTGGGCGGCGAGGTCCTTCGCGGCGGTCAGGCCACGCGGGAAGGCGATCGCCTCGGCGTCGCCGGCCCGCGCCTCCCGGTCGATGGGCGGCCCGCCCGGGAACGGCAACCCGAGCAGCCGGGCGACCTTGTCGAACGCCTCACCGGCCGCGTCGTCGATGGTCGCGCCCAGCGGGGTGACACCACGGGCCAGGTCGTCGACGAGCAGCAGGGACGAGTGGCCGCCGGAGACCAGGAGCGCGACGGCGGGCTCGGGCAACGGACCGTGCTCGAGGGTGTCCACGGCGACGTGCGCGGCGAGGTGGTTGACGCCGTACACCGGCTTCTCGGCGGCGACCGCGTACCCCTTGGCGGCGGCGACGCCCACCAGCAACGCGCCGGCCAGGCCGGGCCCGGAGGTGACAGCTATCGCGTCGATGTCGGCCAGGGTGACGCCGGCCTCGGTCAGCGCCCGGTCCATGGTCGGCACGATCGCCTCCAGGTGGGCCCGGCTCGCCACCTCGGGGACCACACCTCCGAACCGGGCGTGCTCCTCGACGCTGGAGGCCAGCGCGTCGGCCAGCAGGGTGTGCCCCCGGACGATGCCGACGCCGGTCTCGTCGCAGGAGGTCTCGATACCCAGGATCAGTGGTTCGTCAGCCATTGTCGTTCGGTCCGTCCCCGGTCGGTTCGGCGTCGCGCCGCATGACCAGCGCGTCCGTGTTGCTCGGTTGGTAGTAGCCGCGGCGTACCCCGATCGGCTCGAACCCGTACGTCGCGTAGAGCCGCTGCGCCGCCGCGTTGTCCACGGCGACCTCCAGCAGGGTGCTGCGGGCGTCCCGGCGGGCCGCCTCGGCGAGCAGTTCCTCCAGCAGTGCCCGGCCGACGCCACGCCGCTGGGCGTCCCGGCGCACGGCGATGTTCTGTACCCACACCTCGTCCGGCGGGGCCCCGGCGAGTCCGGCGTAGCCGAGCACCTCGCCGTCCGCGCCGACGGCGACGCGGTAGTGGTGCCCGTTGGCCAGCTCGTTCCAGAACATCGCCGGCGACCACCGCTCGGCGCCGAAGAGGTCCGCCTCGATCGGCAGCACGTCGTCGATGTGCCACCAGCGGAAGGGGGCGAGACGTACGCCGGTCACGGCAGGACCGGTTTGTGGCCGGTCGCCGCCACCGCGTCCGGGCGGCGCAGGTAGAGCGGGGTCAGTCGCTCACCGGGCGCCCCGGCCCGGACCCGCTCGGCGGCGAGCAGCGCCAGCGCCGCGGCGTCCGGGTAGCGCGGCTCGACCCGGACCGGCAGGTCCAGGACCTCGGCGTACCGGTGCGCCCCGTCGCCGACCGCGACGCTCGCGCCCAGCTCGCGGGCCCGCGCGGCGGCCACCACCGCAGAGGACACCTCCGGCCCGACCAACCGCTGGCCAGCGCCGTCGTAGACCGCCCAGTACAGCTCCTTGCGCCGGGCGTCGCTGGCGGCCAGGACCGGCGCGCCGGACGCCGCCGGGTAGCCGATGGCGTCCAGCGAGCAGACACCGTACGTCGGGATGCCGAGCACCTGGCCCATCGTCGCGGCGGTGACAAGGCCGACCCGCAGCCCGGTGAACGGTCCCGGGCCGAGCCCGGCGACGATCGCGGTCAGGTCACGCGGGCGCGCGTCGGCGTCGGCGAGGACGGTGTCCACCTGGGGCGCGAGCAGCTCACCGTGCGCGCGCGCGTCGACGGTGCACCGGTGCGCCCGGGACGTCACGTCGTCTGCCGAGACCTCCACCAGCGCCGCGGTGACGGCGGGGGTCGAGCTGTCCACCACGAGTACGAGCACGGTAAGCCAGCCTAGCCGGCCCACCGGATGCCCCGGTCACGCCCCGCCCCGTCCCCGGCGGTACGCCGCCTCCTTACCTCGAACCGCGTCGCCGGAGCGGGCGGCGCATGCTGTGCCGAGCGGTATACCTGTGAGTCATATCTATGACTCACAGGTATACCGTTCAAAGGAGAGTGGCCGACCCCACGGGAAGCTCCGGCACGACGCGAACCGGCACGACGCGCCCCGGTCACTTCGGCGGATACGTCCGGGATCGGCCTCAGCGGTACCCGCTTCGGCTCGGCGTGGCCCATCATGCGGTGATGCCTCCCACACGCCTCGTCACCCTGCTCGGCAAAGCGGTCCGACAACAGCGCCATCTGCGTGAGATGACCCAGGGTCAGTTGGCCGAAGCCGCCGGACTCAGCCAGGCGGCGGTGGCCCGGATCGAGAACGGTGACCGCGCGCCGAGCATCGCCGCCCTGGAGGCGCTGCTCGCCGCCATGGACGTGCAGCTGGTGGTCGGGGTGGAACCCTTGGACGCCCACCTCGACGCCCGGATCGACGAGCTGGCCGCCCGGCCGATCGGCGATCGGGTCAGCGAGCTTGGCCTGGACCGGCTGCTGGATCGGCTCCCCGACCTGCCGCAGGTGATCACCGGGAGCACAGCCGCCCTGTTGCAGGGCGCGCCGGTGCCGGTCGACGCGCTGCAGATCGCGGTGCGGTGGCAGGACTCGACAGTGTTCAGCCGCTGGCTGGACAAGAACCTCGGCCAGCGGTGGGACGCCCGCTGGGGAGTGTTCGGCGGCATCTGGTTGGAGCCCGAGGAGCCGGGCGAGCACCGCTGGCTGACCCGACACGGCGAGATCAGGGCCGTCATGTGCGACGAGTTGCCCGAGACGATCGAGGTGCGCCACGGTGACCGGACATACCGCGTCGTGCCGCTCGTCGAGCTGGAACTGATCGAGCCGCACGCTGGCGAGCTGTTGCGGCGCTACCGGGACCGGCGGCTCGCCAGCGACGGCTGAGCTGGACGAGCCCGTCAGCCGGCGGTGCGCTCCCACTCGATGGTGGGCAGGCCGACGTCGGCGAGCGCCTTGTTGGCCGCGCTGAACGGCCGGCTGCCGAGGAAGCCGCGCGGGTTCATCGGGCTGGGGTGACCGGCCTCCAGGACCACGTGCTGCGGGTTGGTGACCAGTGCGGCCTTCTTGCGGGCGTAGCCACCCCAGAGCAGGAAGACCACCCGCTCCGGCGCGGCGTCCAGCGCGCGGATTGTCGCGTCGGTGAAGTCTTCCCAGCCGGCGTTGGCGTGCGAGCCCGGGGTGGCCTGGCGGACCGTCAACACCGAGTTGAGCAGCAGAACGCCCTGGGCGGCCCAGCCGTCGAGGTTGCCACTGCGCGGCTTGGGCACACCCACGTCCTCGCCCAGCTCCTTGAAGACGTTGCGCAACGACGGCGGCACCGGCACACCCTCGCGGACGCTGAAGCTCAACCCGTGCGCCTGCCCGGCGCGGTGGTAGGGGTCCTGACCGAGGATCAGCACCCGGGTGCGCTGCGGCGGGCAGAGTCGGTAGGCCGAGAACAGGTCCTCCACCGGCGGGAAGACGGTCTGCGTCGCGTATTCCCGGGCGACGAACTCGGCCAGCGCGGCGGTGCGCGCCGGGTCGAGGTGCGGCGTGAGCACCGCACGCCACTGCTCGGGCAGCAGGGCCAACAGATCCAGGGCGGGGGCGTCGTCGGGCATCAGGAACCTCTCACAGCGCGGGTCGGTCCCCCGCACTCTAGGCACCCGGTACGACAGCGTCCCGGCTAGCCCAGGTCGGCGAGCCGCCTCGCCCAGTCGCCACCGACCGGGTCCAGCTCGACGACGCGGGTGTCGTCGTCGTGGCGGTCGATGCGGACCCGCAGGTGCGCGTCGACAAGCTGCTCCACCAGGCCCTCACCCCACTCGACAACCGTCACGGAGTCGTCCACCGAGGCGTCCAGGTCCAGGTCGTCGATCTCCGCGCGCGGGTCGGTGGCGGCCCCGAGGCGGTACGCGTCGGCGTGCACCAGCGCGACCCGACCACCCCGCTCCGGATCGGGGCGGTGCACCCGGGCGATCACGAAGGTGGGGGACGTGATGTCCCCGACGACACCGAGCCCGGCGCCGATGCCCTGGGTGAGCGCGGTCTTGCCGGCGCCCAGCGGACCGGTCAACAGCACCAGGTCGCCGGCGCGCAACAGCCCGGCCAGCCGGGCGCCGAAGTCGCGGGTGTCCTCGACGGTCGGCAGCTTGACGACGTGACTCACCGTTCCTCCACGCTCTGCAATGACTCCAGGAACCGCACCAGCGCGGCGTTGACCTCGTCCGCGTGCTCCAACATCACCACGTGACCGCTGTCCTTGATCTTGACGAACTCGGCGTGCGGCAGCCGCCGGACGATCTCCTCTGAGTGGGTGACCGGAGTGATCATGTCCTTGTCGCCGACCACCACCAACACCGGCGTCGCCGCCAGCGCCGCGAGCGCCGGGAAACGCGAGTGGGTGGCGAGGGTCCGCAGGTAACGGGTCACCGTGTCGGCGGACGTCCGGGAGTTCATCATCTCCACGAACGACACCAGCGAAGGACTCGGCTTGCGGGTGCCGAAGCCGTACCTGCGGGTCAGCAGCCAGGCCACGTTCGACGTCGACCGGCGGGCCTTGTCGATCACCGGACCGCCGTACCGGGTGGCGTTGCTGACCATGTAGAGCACCGGGCCGCCGACCCGCCCGAGCAGCGCGGGCGCGACCAGCTTCGTCTCCGCGACGAGCCCGCCCGAGGTGGCCATCAGGACGGTGCCCACCACCCGGTCACCGAACAGCTCCGGGAACAGCTCGGCGAACGCCATGATGGTCATGCCGCCCATCGAGTGCCCGACCAGCACCAGCGGTCCGTCCGGGGCGGTGCGGTCGATCACCTGGCGCAGCGTGCGGCCGAGCACCGCGAGGTCGTACTCCCCGGTCTCCAGTCGGCCGGAACGACCGTGTCCGGGCTGGTCGTACGCCACGACGCGGTAGTCACCACGGGCGGTGAGCAACTGCCGCTGGAAGTGGAACGTCCCCATGTCCAGACAGAAGCCGTGCACCAGGACCACAGTCGGATGACCCGGCACGGGGTTGGTGGGCTCGACCACCTCGACGTGGATGTCGGTGCCGTCCGGCAGCTCCAGTCGGAACGCCTCGTCGTACCGCTGCCCGTCGAACGTCTCGTGCGCGTAGCGGTCGGCCGGGTCGGCCTTGAGCCGGCGGACCAGGGTCCGTTCGGTCGCGACGCCGGCCGCCAGGCCGGCCGCGGCGACCCCCACCGCCGCGCCGACGATCCCGGCGACGCGCCCGGCGGCCGTGCGGGGTCGTGGGATGCGGTAGCTCATGGCCGCTCACCGTCGTAGACCCGGGGCACCCGGGTGCTGCCGAACCGGGTGACGATCTCGTAGTTGATGGTGCCGACCGCCTCGGCCCAGTCGTCCGCCGTCGGCTCGCCGTCCGCGCCGCTGCCGAAGAGCGTCGCCACGTCGCCGTCGGCCACCGGGTCGTCGCCGCAGTCGAGCACGAACTGGTCCATGCAGACCCGGCCCGAGATGGTCCGGCGGACGCCGCCGAGCTGCACCGGCCCGGTGTTGGAGGCGTGCCGGGGAACCCCGTCGGCGTAGCCGAGCGGCACCACCGCCAGGTTCGCTGCGGTCTCGGTGGTGTAGGTGTGCCCGTAGGACACGCCGGTGCCGGCCGGCACCCGCTTGGTCAGCATCACCCGGGCGCGGGCGGTCATCGCCGGTCGCAGCCCGTACGTCTCGCCGGCGACCGGGGAGAGCCCGTAGACCGCCAGGCCGGGACGGACCAGGTCGAAGTGGGTGTCCGGGCGGGTCAGCGTGGCCGCCGAGTTGGCGAGGTGCCGCCAACGCGGTCGCAGCCCGGCCCGCTCGACCATGGCCAGCCCTTCGTGGAAGACCGCCAACTGACGGTCGATGGTGGGGTGGCCGGGCAGGTCCGCGTACACGAAGTGGCTCCACACGCCGACCACCTCGACGAGACCGTCGGCCTGGGCCTTCGCGGCGGCCTCCAGCAGCGCCGGCCAGTCCGCGACCGTCGCACCGCCCCGGGAGAGCCCGGTATCGATCTTGAGGTGCAGGCTGGCGGGACGCCCGGCGAGTCGGCTCGCCTCGATCATCTCGTCGAGCTGCGAGAGGCTGGCGGCGCTCAGGTCCACCCCGGCGCCGACCCCCTCGTGCAGGGGCAGCCCGGGCGCGAGCAGCCAGGCCAGCACGGGCGCGGTCACACCGGCCCGGCGCAGGGTCAGCGCCTCGTCGAGGGTGCAGACGCCGAGCCAGTCCGCCCCGGCGTCGAGCGCCGCGCGGGCGGCCGGAAGCATGCCGTGGCCGTACCCGTCGCCCTTCACCACCGCCATCAGCTCGGCGGTGGTGGAGGAGCGGAGCCTGCCCACGTTCTCGCGGATCGCATCAAGATCGACACGTACCTCGGCCTGCCACATACGCCCAGCCTACTTTCCGCCGTGATCACCGGGGCGGCGACGCACGTGCCCCGACGCCGCGCCGGCCGGAGAGGGACGATCAGCCCAGCCGGGCGAGGACCGGGCGCAGCGCCGTGGCCACGTCGGGCGCGATCACCGGCCCGCCGCGGTCCGCCTCCCGGCCGGCCAGTCCGTGCAGGTACGCGGCCGCGGCGGCGGCCCGGTCGGCGGGCAGCCCGGCCGCGAGCAGCGAGCCGAGCAACCCGGCCAGCACGTCGCCGGTGCCACCGGTGGCCAGCGCCGGGGTTCCGGTCGGGTTGACGAACGCCCGGCCGTCCGGCGTGCCGATGATCGTACGGTCGCCCTTGAGCAGCACCACGGCGTTCATCCAGGCGGCCAGCCGCAGCGCCGCGCCGACCCGGTCGGCGCCCGGCTCCTCGCCGCAGAGCCGCGCGTACTCCCGGTCGTGCGGGGTGACCACGATCGGCGCGTCCCGGCCCCGCAGCCGGTCGGCGAGCGAGCCGTCCACCAGCAGGGTCAACGCGTCGGCGTCGAGCACCACGGGCACCGGGGCGGCCAGCACGGCACGCAGCTCGGCCGCCGCGTCCGCGCCGGTGCCCAGCCCGGAGCCGCAGACCCAGGCCTGCACCCGGCCCGCCTCGGCGACCCGCCCGCTGGCGATCACCGAGGGATGCTGGTGCAGCACCTCGGCGCGGGCGCTGCCGGCGTACCGGACCAGGCCGGTCGGCCCGGCCAGCGCGCCCCCCACGGAGAGCACCGCCGCGCCCGGGTAGGTCGCCGAGCCGGTCGCCACCCCCACCACGCCCCGGGTGTACTTCTCCGAGGACGGACCCAACCGCGGCCACCAGTGGACCAGGTCGGACCACTCGGTGACCCGCAACGCCGGTGATCCCCGCAGCCACGGCCGCAGCCCGATGTCGACGAGCTCCACCTCCCCGGCCAGCGCGGCGGCCGGCCCGACCACCAGGGCCGGTTTCAGCGCGCCGAAGGCGACCGTCACGTCGGCGCGGACCGCTGTGGGTCGCCCGGACGCGGACAGCGGCACGTGGCCGGTGTCCACCGCGACACCGCTGGGCACGTCGACCGCCAGCACCGTGGCCCGTACGCCGTCGCGACCACGCAGCTCGCCGAGGCGTTGGACCACGTCGTCCGCGTTCGCCCGTAGCCCTCCGGTGCCGCCGATGCCGACGATGCCGTCGAGGACCAGGTCGACCGGGCCGGTCGGAGCCGGCACCAGCCGGCCGCCGGCGGCGCGCAGCGCGGCCAGCCCGGCGGCGTGCGCCCGGCCGGGGGTGAGCAGCAGGGCCGACACCTGGACGCCGCGACGGGCCAGCCGCTCCCCCGCGTACAGCGCGTCGCCACCGTTGTCACCCGACCCCACCAGCAGCAGCACCCGGCCCCCGTAGACCCCGCCCCGCTCGGCGAGCAGCAGCGCGGCACGACGGGCCAGCCCGGCGGCGGCCCGCTGCATCAGCGTCCCCTCCGGCAGCGTGCCCATCAGCCCCGCCTCGGCCGCCCGTACGTCGGCCACCCGCCACACCGCTCTCATGCCACCGTGTCCCATCCCGTCCACGGAAGGGCCGGACCGACCCTCCCGGTCGACCTCATCGTTCCGCGACCACCATCGCCGACGCGATCCCGCCGTCGTGCGACAGCGACAGATGCCAGTGGTTGACCCCGCGGGCGTCGGCCACCGCCGCGACCGTGCCGGAGACGGCCAGCCAGGGGCGACCGTCCGGATCGGGGACGACCTCGCAGTCGTGCCAGTTGAGCCCGGCCGGGGCGCCGAGCGCCTTGGCCACCGCCTCCTTCGCGGCGAACCGGGCGGCGAGCGACTCCGGCGAGCGCGGACCCCCGCTGCGGGTGCGTCGCTCGGCCTCGGTGAAGAGCCGGTCGGCCAGCAGCGGCGTCCGTGCCAGGGCCCGGGCGAACCGGTCGACCAGGACCACGTCGATGCCGACAGCGACGATCACCACACCACCCTACCGGCGGTCGGGGCCGCAGATTAGCCGTCCGGTCCGCGCTGGGCAACGCCTGTGGACAGCCCGGGGTACGCCTCGACGCCGGCTGTCCACAGGGCACCTCCCGGCGTCCGGCACACGCCTAGCGTCACCGGTGTCGATGCCGATCGTCCACGGGGGTGTGGTCATGACCGACGAGTCGTTCGCCGTCCAGCCGGAGGAGTTGCGCGGGGTCGCCGCGGCGCTCGACGACGAGGCGCACCAACTGGCGCGGGGCCTCGCAGGGCTGCCCGGCCTGGTCGTGGCGGCGCCGCAGTGGCGCGCCGGGGCGGCCCTGGTCGGGCTGGAGGCCGCCGGGCACGCCTGGTTCTGCCGATTGGGCGCCGGGGTCGCCACGGCCTCCGCCGGGGTGCGTGCGGCCGCCGAGGCGTACGAGTCGGTGGACGACCGGGTCGCCGACCGGTTCACCGCCCTGCCCCGGTGAGCGGCGTCGGTTACCGGCAGTTGTGGGCAGCCGATCCGGGCGGGTGGCGGGCCGCCGGGGTGGCCTGGGCGGGGCTCACCACGCCGGTCGAGCGGCGTGCCGAGGGTCTGCGCGGGGCCGCCGATCGACTGCGGGTCGGCTGGTCCGGCGCGGCGGCCTCGGCGGCGGATGCCCGGCTCGCCGCGCACCGTGCCGAACTGCTGTCGATCGCACCGGCGCTGATCGAGGCCGACCAGGTGCTGGCCGACCTGTCGGTCCGCCTGACCGTGGCGAAGGCACAGCTCACCGAGGCGGTCGCCCAGGCGGACGCGGCCGGCCTGCTGGTCGACCGTTCGGGCGCGGTGCACGTCGACAGCGCCCGGGGCGGGGCGACCGAGCGCAGCGGCGTGGCGGCGGCGCGGGTCGCCGCGAGCCTGCGGGGCGCGTTGGAAGTGGCGGCCGCCGCCGACCGGGTCGCCGCCGACCGGTTGGACGAGCTGGCCAGGGCCGCTGGCGCCGGCTGGGTGTCGCCGCCCCCACCGGGGCGGCCCGCCCCGGGAGCACCGCCGGCGCTGGTGCGGGCCTGGTGGTCTGGGCTGACACCGGCACAGCGACGCTGGCTGATCGGGCACGAGCCGGCAGTGGTCGGCCGACTGGACGGGGTGCCGGTGGCCGCCCGGGACCAGGCCAACCGGCTGCGGCTCGGTGGCTGGCGGGCGGAGCTGCTGGCCGAGCGGCGGCGGTTGTTGGCCCGGGTGCCGCCGGGGCCGCTCACGGTGCTCCGGCTGCGCGCCCTGGCGGCACGGCTGGCCGGCCTGGACGCGCTGGCCGGGCGGTTGACGGCCGGCGGGGCGCCGCGGGCGTACCTGCTCGGCGTGGACACCGCCGGCGAGGGCCGGGCGGTGGTGACGCTCGGCGATCCCGACCACGCCGAGCGGGTGCTGACCTACGTGCCGGGGATGACAGCGGGTCTGGACGACGCCCCCGGCGAGCTGGGCCGGGCGGCCCGGGTCCTGGACCGGTGCGCCGCGCTCGCCCCGACCGAGCGCAGCGCGGCGGTCCTGTGGTTGGACTACGACGCTCCGGATTTCCTCACCGAGGCGACCTCGGCCGACCAGGCCCGGGACGCCGGCCCGGCGTTGCACCGCTTTCAGGAGGGGCTGCGGGCCAGCCACGAGGGGCCGCCGGCCCGGCAGACGGTGCTGGGGCACAGCTACGGGTCGCTGGTGGTCGGTGTGACGGCCCGGGAGCACGGGCTGGCCGCCGACGCGCTGGTCTTCGTCGGCTCACCGGGTGTCGGGGTGTCGCGCGCCGCCGAGCTGGGCGTGCCACCGGCCGAGGTGTGGGCGAGCAGCGCCCCGGACGACGTGATCCGCGCCGCCCGTCCAGCCGACGAGCTGGGCCGGCGGGCGCTGCTCGGCGCGGTGCCGCTGGCCGCCGTGCTGGGCTGGCCCGACCGGACGGGACACGAGCTGTGGTTCGGCCACGACCCGTCGGACCCGGGGTTCGGCGGACGGGTCTTCGGTAGCGGCCGTGGTGGCCACACCGGTTACTGGGACCCGGGCAATCCCGCGCTGGACGGGATGGCCCGGGTCGTGCTGGGGCGCTGAGGGGCCCTACTCGACGGTGACCGACTTGGCCAGGTTGCGGGGCTGGTCCACGTCGTGCCCCCGGGCCGCGGCGATCTCGGCGGCGAACACCTGCAACGGCACCGTGGTGACGAGGGGAGCCAGCAGTGTCGGCGTCCTCGGCACGTAGATCAGGTGGTCGGCGTACCGGACGACGGCCTCGTCGCCCTCCTCCGCGATCACGATGGTCCGCGCGCCGCGCGCCCGGACCTCCTGGATGTTGGAGACGACCTTGTCGTGCAGCATGCCCCGGCCCACCGGCGACGGCACCACACAGATCACCGGGGTGCCCTTGTCGATCAGGGCGATCGGGCCGTGCTTCAGCTCGCCGGCGGCGAAGCCCTCGGCGTGCATGTACGCCAGCTCCTTGAGCTTCAGCGCGCCCTCCAGGGCCACCGGGTAGCCGACGTGCCGCCCGATGAACAGCACCGTCGGCTCGGACTTCAGGTCCCGGGCCAGCTCGCGGACGGGCTGGATCCGGTCCAGCAGCTCACGCAGCTTGGCCGGCATCTCCTGCAACTGCGACACCACGGCGCCGACCTCGTCGGCGAACTTGATCCCGCGCACCTGGGCCAGGTGCAGCCCGATCAGATAGCAGGCGACGACCTGGGTGAGGAACGCCTTGGTGGAGGCGACGGCGATCTCCGGCCCGCCGTGCGTGTAGAGCACGGCGTCCGACTCGCGGGGGATGGTCGAGCCGTTGGTGTTGCAGACGGCCAGCACCCGGGCCTTCTGCTCCTTGGCGTGGCGCAGCGCCATCAGGGTGTCCATCGTCTCGCCGGACTGCGAGATCACCACGATCAGCGTGGACCGGTCGAGCACCGGGTCGCGGTAGCGGAATTCGCTGGCCAGCTCCACCTCGCAGGGGATGCGGGTCCAGTGCTCGATGGCGTACTTGGCGACCAACCCGGCGTGGTAGGCGGTGCCGCAGGCCACGATGAAGATCTTGTCCACGTCGCGCAGGTCCTGGTCGCTGAGACGGACCTCGTCGAGCGCGATCTCACCGCTCTCGGTGAGCCGACCGAGCAGCGTGTCGGCGATGGCCTGCGGCTGCTCCTCGATCTCCTTGAGCATGAACCAGTCGTAGCCGCCCTTCTCGGCCGCCGAGGA
This sequence comes from Micromonospora sp. WMMD1120, assembly GCF_029626235.1. Taxonomy (NCBI): domain Bacteria; kingdom Bacillati; phylum Actinomycetota; class Actinomycetes; order Micromonosporales; family Micromonosporaceae; genus Micromonospora; species Micromonospora sp. WMMD1120. Next base: position 1,162,270 of record NZ_JARUBO010000005.1, read on the forward strand.
GTCCCAGTCGATGTGGAAGTCCTTGCCGGCGGCGGGCTGGCCCTCGAAGTCGGTGATCTCGATGCTGTCACCGGTGATCAGCACGATCTGGTCCTGGCCCAGCTCGACGGCTTCCCGGGTGTGCTCGATGAAGGCGGCCACGTCGCTGGCCAGGTAGTTCTCCCCGTCGCCCCGGCCGACCACGAGCGGCGAGTTGCGGCGGGCACCGACGACGGCGCCGGGCACCGCGGCGTCCACGGCGAGCAGGGTGAACGCGCCCTCCAGCCGCTGGCAGACCACCCGCATGCCGGCGGCGAGCAGCTGCGGGCCGTCCGGCTGCCCGGCGGCGCGCAGGTCGGCCAGCGCGGCGGCGAGCAGGTGCGCGGCGCACTCGGTGTCGGTGTCGCTGTGGAACTGGACGCCGTCGTCCTCCAGCTCGGCGCGGAGCTTGGCGAAGTTCTCGATGATGCCGTTGTGGATGACCGCCACCCGACCGTCACCGGCGACGTGCGGGTGGGCGTTGCGGTCGGTCGGGCCACCGTGGGTCGCCCACCGGGTGTGCCCGATCCCCGTGGTGCCGTCGCCGATGCCGATCGGGCTGGCCGCGCAGGAGGTCGGGTCGTCGGCGGCCCGCTCGGACAGCACCTTCTCCAGGTTGGCGAGCTTGCCGGCCTTCTTCTCGGTCAGCAGCTGGTCGTCGCAGACGACGGCGACACCCGCCGAGTCGTAGCCGCGGTATTCCAGCCGCCGCAACCCGTCGAGGACGATGCCGAGCGCGGGGCGCTGGCCCGCGTATCCCACGATTCCACACATGGCCCGCAGCCTAACCCAGTTTCACTCACCATGGTTGCTCGAAAGGCGGGTTATCAATCACGGAATCTGAGCGATCAGGGGTTGTCGGGTCGCAACGGGACGAGCGTCACAGCGGGTCGCGTCCCGCCTCCGGTGCGCCAGAGGTGCGGCTGGGGTTCTGCCGGGTGGGACCGTAGGCTGGCGCAGGTGACGACGAGCACGAATGTCGACCCGCTGGTGGCCCGGATGCGGCCGTTCGGCACGACGATCTTCGCGGAGATGTCGGCCCTCGCCGTTCGCACCGGCGCGGTCAACCTCGGCCAGGGTTTCCCCGACACCGACGGCCCACCGGAGATGCTGGCCGCCGCCGCCGAGGCGCTGCGCACCGGGCAGAACCAGTACCCGCCCGGCCCCGGAATCCCCGCCCTGCGCGCGGCCGTCGCGGCCCACCAGCGGCGCTTCCACAATCTGGAGTACGACCCGGACGGCGAGGTCGTGATCACCGCGGGCGCCACCGAGGCGGTGGCGGCGAGCATCCTCGCCCTCTGCGAACCGGGCGACGAGGTGGTCTGCTTCGAGCCGTACTACGACTCGTACGCCGCGTCGATCGCGCTGGCCGGCGCGGTCCGCCGGCCGGTGACGCTGCGGCCGACCGCTGACGGCCGGTACGTTGTCGACCCGGCGGCGCTGCGCGCGGCGTTCGGCCCGCGTACCCGGTTGGTGTTGCTCAACTCGCCGCACAACCCGACCGGCAAGGTCTTCAGCCCGGCCGAGTTGACGCTCGTCGCCGAGCTGTGCCAGGAGTTCGACGCGTACGCGGTCACCGACGAGGTGTACGAGCACCTGGTCTTCACCGACGCCGCGAGCCCACACGTGCCGCTGGCGGCGTTGCCCGGGATGCGGGAGCGGACGCTGCGCATCTCGTCGGCCGGCAAGACGTTCTCCTGCACGGGTTGGAAGGTCGGCTGGGCGAGCGGCCCGGCGGCGCTGGTGTCGGCGGTGCTACGGGTGAAGCAGTTCCTCACCTACGTCAACGCCGGGCCGTTGCAACCCGCCGTCGCGGTGGCGCTCGCGCTGCCGGACGACTATTACACCGGTTTCCGGGACGCGCTCCAGCAGCGCCGCGACCAGCTCGTCGGCGGCCTCACCGACGCCGGGTTCGACGTGCTGGTGTCCGAGGGCACCTACTTCGTCACCGCCGACATCACCGCCCTCGGCGGCCGGGACGGTGTCGACTTCTGCCGTTCGCTGCCGGAGCGCTGTGGGGTGGTGGCGGTGCCGACCCAGGTGTTCTACGACGACGTCGACGCGGGCCGGCGGCTGGTCCGGTTCGCCTTCTGCAAGCGCCCCGAGGTGCTGACCGAGGCGGTCACCCGGCTGCGTGCGCTGCGCCGCTGATCCGCCGCTTGGTAGGAAGGCTGTGGAGCTGATGTCGTAGCCGGTTCAGCTCCACAGCACCCCTGTCGAGCTACGACGTGGCGGGGCTGGCGGAGCGAACCTGTTCGGCGATCCGCTCGGCGGCGGACCGCGCGGTCTGCTCGGTGGCCGCCTCGACCATGACCCGGACCAGCGGCTCGGTGCCCGACGGGCGCAGCAGCACCCGGCCGGTCTCGCCCAGCTCCGCCTCGACGCGCTCGACCTCGGCGCGGACGGCCGGCGCGGCGGCCCCGACGGTCCGGTCGCCGACCGGCACGTTGATCAGCACCTGGGGCAGCTTGGTGACCACCTCCGCCAGCTCGGCGAGGGACTGGCCGGTGGCCGCCATCCGGGCCATCAGATGTAGGCCGGTGAGCACGCCGTCGCCGGTGGTGGCGTGCGCGGGCATGACGATGTGGCCGCTCTGCTCACCGCCGAGCGCCAGGCCGGAGGCGCGCAGCTCCTCCAGCACGTACCGGTCGCCGACCTTGGTCTCGACCAGCCGGATGCCCTGCGCGGACATGGCCAGCCGCAGGCCGAGGTTGCTCATCACGGTGGCGACCAGGGTGTCCTGGGTGAGCGTCCCGGCCTCCCGCATGGCCAGCGCGAGGATCGCCATCACCTGGTCGCCGTCGATCTCGTCGCCGTCGGCGGTGACCGCCAGGCACCGGTCGGCGTCGCCGTCGTGGGCGATGCCCAGGTGGGCGCCGTGCTCGACCACAGCGGCGCGCAGCGCCTCGATGTGGTTGGAGCCGCAGTCGTCGTTGATGTTCAGCCCGTCGGGTTCCGCGTGGATGGCGATGACCTCCGCGCCGGCCTCCCGGTAGGCGACCGGGGCGACCTCGGCGGCGGCGCCGTTGGCGCAGTCGACGACCACCTTGATGCCGTCGAGGCGGTGCCCGATGGTGCCGACCAGGTGCTGCACGTAGTGGTCGGCGCCGTCGAGCAGGTCGTGGACGCGGCCGACGCCCGCGCCGACCGGGCGCTCCCAGGCGGTGGTGGCGTTGGTCTCGACCGCCGCCTCGATCTGCATCTCGATCTCGTCGGGCAGCTTGTGACCGCCGGCGGCGAAGAGCTTGATGCCGTTGTCCGGCATCGGGTTGTGCGACGCGGAGAGCATCACTCCCAGGTCGGCCTTGGCTTCGGCGGTCAGGAACGCCACCGCCGGGGTGGGCAGCACGCCGACCCGCACCACGTTGGCCCCGGCGCTGGTCAGGCCGGCGACGACAGCGGCCTCCAGCATCTCGCCGCTGGCCCGGGTGTCCCGGCCGACCACGGCGAGCGGCGGATGGCTGCGGTCCGTCTCGGCGAGCGTGTGCGCGGCGGCAACAGCGAGCGCCAGCGCCAACTCCGGAGTGAGATCCGCGTTCGCCCGCCCGCGTACGCCGTCCGTGCCGAACAACCGACCCATACCCGCCAACCTCCGATTGAGCACTGCCTGTGAGGAGAAAGCGAAACGGCCGACCCACCTCCCCCGGGTGAGGGGAGGCGGACCGGCCGTCCGTCAGAAGTACAACGCGCTGGGAAAGATCAGCGCTTCGAGTACTGGGGAGCCTTACGGGCCTTCTTGAGGCCGTACTTCTTGCTCTCCTTGACCCGGGCGTCCCGGGTGAGGAAGCCGGCCTTCTTGAGGGCCGGGCGGTCGTCCGGCTCGCTGACGATCAGCGCGCGGGCGATGGCGAGCCGCAGCGCACCGGCCTGGCCGGTGGTGCCGCCGCCCCGCAGGTTGGCGATGACGTCGAACGCCTCGGGCTTCTCGGCGGTGACCAGCGGGTCCTTGATGAGCTGCTGGTGCACCTTGCTCGGGAAGTAGGCCTCGAGGTCACGACCGTTGCAGGTGATCTTGCCGGTGCCCGGGACGATGCGGACCCGGACGATGGCCTCCTTGCGCCGACCCACGGTCTGGATCGGGCGGTCACCACGCGGCGCGCGGGCGACGGGCGCCGGTGCCTCGGTGACCTCGGGGGCGACCTCGGTCTCGGTGATGTCGGTCATGCTGCTTCCTTCGCCCGCGCTCACTGCGCGATCTGCTTGATCTCGAACGGCACCGGCTGCTGCGCGAGGTGCGGGTGCTCGGCACCGGCGTAGACCTTCAGCTTCTTGATCAGCTGACGGCCGAGCTTGTTGTGCGGGAGCATCCCCTTCACGGCCAGCTCGATGGCCCGCTCGGGCCGCTTGGTCAGCAGCTCCTCGTAGCCGACCTGCTTCAGACCACCCGGGTAACCGGAGTGGCGGTAAGCGACCTTGGTCTGGCGCTTGTTGCCGGTCAGCGCGACCTTGCCCGCGTTCACGATGACGACGAAGTCGCCCGTGTCGACGTGCGGCGCGAAAGTCGGCTTGTGCTTACCACGCAGCAACGTGGCGGCGTGGGTGGCCAGGCGGCCCAGCACGACATCAGAGGCGTCGATGACGTGCCACTGACGCTCGATCTCACCCGGCTTCGGGCTGTACGTACGCACAGGTCTACCTTGTCTCGTCGTCGGTCTGGGGTCGCGCGCCGAGGTGACCAGAGCTTGCAGGCCGGACCAGCGCGCACGAACGACCAAGCGTACCTGATGGGGCACGCTTCTGGATGTCGTACAACAGCAGGCAACAATACCGGGCGGGGTGTCCGCAGGTCAAAACGGGGGTAGGGTCCGGCGCGGCCAGGCACGGAGCGTGGCGCGGGTCACACGTTGGCGAGCCGGCCGGCCCTCGGCCGGCGGTAGACGACCCAGGTCACCGCGAAGCACAACGCGTACCAACCGATGAAGGCCAGGTAGGCGGCGTCGGCGTTGCCCGAGCTGAGGAACGACTGGCGGAACGCGATGTTGACCAGCACCCCGCCGAAGGCGCCGATCGCGCCCGCGATGCCGATCAACGCGCCGGTCATCCGCCGGGCCCACCGCGCGGCGGCCTCCGGATCGTGGCGCCCCGCGGCCACCGCGTCCGCCGCCCGCGCCCGGAAGATCGCCGGGATCATCTTGTAGGTGGAGCCGTTGCCGATGCCGGAGAAGACGAAGAGGGCCAGGAAGCCGGTCAGGTAGAGCCCGAACGAGCGCTCGCGGGCGGCGTAGAGCACGGTGCCCGCGCCCACCGCCATCGCCACGAAGTTCCAGAACGTCACCCGGGCCCCGCCCAGCCGGTCGGCGAGGTGCCCGCCCAGCGGCCGGATCAGCGAGCCGATCAACGGGCCGAGGAAGGTCAGCCAGGCGGCGTCGACAGGGGTCGGGAAGCGCTCGGCGAACTGGAGCTGGAGCACCTGACCGAAGGCGAAGCCGAAACCGATGAACGAGCCGAAGGTGCCGATGTAGAGCAGGGACATCACCCAGGTGTGCGGGTCGCGGGCCGCCTCGCGCAGCGCGCCCGGTTCGTTGCGCGCCCCGGGCACGGTGTCCAGCCAGCGGGCCGCCGCCAGCGCGGCCAGCACGATCAGCGGCAGGTAGACCGCCGGCACCAGCCGGGGGTACGCGGCGCCCGCTGTCGCGAGGACCGCCAGGCCGACCAGCTGCACGGCGGGTACGCCCAGGTTGCCGCCGCCGGCGTTGAGCCCGAGCGCCCGACCCTTGAGTCGTTGCGGGTAGAACAGGTTGATGTTGGCCATCGAGGAGGCGAAGTTGCCGCCGCCCACGCCGGTCAGGCAGGCCAGCACCATCAGGGTGGAGTAGGAGACCCCGGGCTCCAGCAGCACCGTCATCGGCACCGCGGGCACCAGCAGCAGGAGGGCGCTGATGATCGTCCAGCGTCGTCCACCGAAGCGGGCCACCGCGAGCGTGTACGGCAGCCGCAACACCGCGCCCAACGCGGCCGGTACGGCGGTGAGCAGGAACTTCCCGGCCGGGTCGATGCCGTACGCGGGGCCGAGGAAGAGCACGGTGACCGACCAGAGGCTCCACACCGAGAAGCCGACGTGCTCGGCGAAGATCGAGACCCAGAGGTTGCGTCTGGCGATCGGCGCGCCGGTGGTCCGCCAGAACTCGGGGTCCTCCGGACGCCAGTCGTGCAGCGGCTGCCGGCGGCCGATGACGGCGGGCGGTTCGGCGGTGACTGCGGTGCTGGTGAGCGTGCTCACGGCGGCTCCTCCTCGTCGATGCGACGAGCAGGAACGCTAGGAACGCCCGGTTACCTCACCATGCCTGGAATGGGTCGGACCGGAAACGCCTAGCGCACCACGGGCCGGGGGCGATGGTGAGCGGGTCGCCCGGTGCGCGGTCAGAGCTGCTGGAGGATGCGCAACGCACGGCCGACCCGGAGCATCGTCTCGGTGTCGGCGACGTCCACGCAACTGGTGAACCACTTCTTCATGGGCGAGGAGATCCGGTCGGGCATCACCACGTACCGGCCCATCGGGACGGCGAGCGGGGAATCGCGCAGCAGCGACTCCTCGACCACCTCGACCACGATCACGATGGGCACGTCGGTGGAGTTGTAGACGTCCGAGCTGATCACGAGGCCGAGGCGTTCCCGGGCGCCCTCGATGCGCCAGACCTCACCCCTACGCAGCACGCGGCCGTCCGTTGGAGAACAGGTCGTTGACCATGCCCACCTCGTGGGCGTCGGCGAGGGCGGCGGACTCCAGGTCCAGGCTCGCGCGGCCCACGGCGGCGGCGTGCGCGCTGAAGACCTCCCGCAGCGCCTTCTCCCGGGCTGCCTGGTCCATCCACGCGGAGAGCGACAGCCCCTCACGCTTGGCGAACTTCCGCGCCTCCTCGATCGTCTCGTCGGTGAACGACAGAGTCACCTTGGCAGTCATGCCGAGCAGACTACCCACCGGTGTGACCGACAGTCATCCTCACGTTCATCGCGTCCGCTCCCGACGTCGAAACGCACATTCCGCCGGGCCTACCCGGCCCGGCCGCCGAACACCGCGAAGCGCCACTCCTTGAAGTAGCAGTCGACGTCCGTCAGCCCCGCTTCGGCGAGCCACCGACACTGGTCGGCGACGGTCGCCGGACGGTCGTGCCGCATCCGCTCCCGGGCGGCGGCGACCTCCTCGGGAGACGAGCCCAGCTCGGCGATCCGCGCCGTCCACACCTCGTCGTAGCGCCGGTCCAGCGTCGGCGTCGGACCGGCCACCTGCTCCGCGTTCACGAACACGCCACCCGGTGCCAGCGCCTTGGCGGCCCGCCGGTAGAGCGCCCGCTTGCCGTCGTCGTCCAGGTGGTGGATCGCCAGGGCGCTGACCACCGCGTCGTACCGGCCGGGTGGAAGCGGGTCGGCCAGGTCGGCCCGGACCGCCCGGTGCGGCACCGAGCGGGCGCGCAACTGGCCGGCGGCGCGGGCGAGCATCGCCGGCGCGGCGTCCACCACGGTCAACCGCACTCCGGGCACCGCCGTGGCGAGCAGGAGCGAGAGCAGCCCGGTGCCCGCGCCCAGGTCCAACACCTCGGGGGTACGACCGGCGGCGAGCGCGGCGCGCAACGGCGGCGCGGCCACCTCCACGGCGGTGCCGTAGAACGCGTCGAAGCACGGCACCAACCGTCGACGGGCCTGGTCGTACGTGCCGGCCACCGCGTCGAAGACGTCCACCACGCTCACCATGATCTCCCACAATTTGAGACGACTTTCCCACATTATAAGTGCTGCGGCTCTGCCGACCCTTGATCCACTCGTGTTCCTTGAAGTCGGGGTATCCGGGCGTGAGCGATGGCCCGATTTCAAGGAAGTCGAGTCGGTCACGGACCGGGCCACGCAAAAGGCCCTCGACTCCCTAGGGGGCGTCGAGGGCCTTGGGTGCTGCGCTGTCTAGCCGACGGGGCCGATCGCCTTCGCCAGGTCGACGAAATTAGCCCAGGCCGCCGGTCCGAAGGTCAGCGCGCCGCCGTCGCGGTGCTTGCTGTCGCGGACGAGGACAACGCCGGGAAGATTGTCAGCGACCTCGACACAGGAGCCGCCGTTGTTTCCGCTCTTCATGCTGTACAGAACCAACTCGTGCACGACGGCGACCAGCAGGGGTGGACGCTCCCGGCGGAGAACTGGTCCGGACGCCTGCGCACCCGGGATCACCCCCACCCGAAGGAGATCTTGGACAGTTTCCGTTAGCGGCTAACGGAAACTGTCCAAGATCTCGGCTGGCGAGCGACCAGGGCGGCCCCCAGTGACGACCAGGAGGAGCACCGAGCACCGTGCCGGAACGGCCAGCCGATCGGACGACCGCACCCCGGCCAACGCGAACTCCGTCTTCACCAACCGGGCTTCCGTCAGGCGAGGACCGGTGCGGGTCGGATGACCAGCCGCCCCCCGCCCACACCTTCCGATGCGCCCGGCGTGGCTCTGCCGTAACTGTGCCGGTTCCTGGCCGTGCGCGCCGGCTCAACTGCACCTCGCTACCGAGTTCCCACGGCCACGCGATCGCCCTGGCGTTCTATCTGGCGGCGAACATGCGGGACGCGGTCGACGACCTGTACTCCCTGGGCGTCCGCCCTGACCTGCGCGCACTGCACGCCCGGTTCCTGGGCTGGCTGTCCCTGACCCGTGGACCACGCCGCGCCGACCTGGGCTGATCGTGCGTCGGTACGGCACCGGGGCGAGGGTGTCGACCACCCGTTCAGCGCCGATCCGCCGTGCGGTGTGAGCCCCACTTGACAGGACCGAAACAGAAGGGACCCGGACCGGAAACCGCCCGCCGGCACGCTTTCCCGACATGACAGACGGTGCACGGTCGGCAACTCCGCCGGGGAGCACACCCCGGGAGGTGGCGACGCACTGCCCGTACTGCGCCCTGCAGTGCGGCATGACCCTGCGCGACGACGGCGGCGCGGTGACCGTCCACCCGCGCCAGTTCCCCACCAACCGGGGCGGGCTGTGCCAGAAGGGCTGGACCGCCGCCGAACTGCTGGACCACCCGGAGCGGCTGACCACTCCGCTGGTACGCGACAGGGCGACCGACGAGCTGCGCCCGGCGAGCTGGGACGCCGCCCTCGACCGGGTGGTCGCCGGCATCCGGGCCGTCCAGCGCGACGCCGGCCGGGACGCGGTGGCCGTCTTCGGCGGCGGCGGGTTGACCAACGAGAAGGCGTACGCGTTGGGCAAGTTCGCCCGGATCGGCCTGCGGACCCGGCACATCGACTACAACGGACGGTTCTGCATGTCGTCGGCGGCGGCCGCCGGGATGCGCGCCTTCGGCATCGACCGGGGGCTGCCGTTCCCCCTCTCCGATCTGGGCCGGGCCGACACCCTGCTGCTGGTCGGGGCCAACCCGGCGGAGACCATGCCGCCGCTGGTGCGCTGGCTCACCGAGCAGCGCCGTGCCGGCGGCCGGTTGATCGTCGTCGACCCCCGCGTCACCGCCACCGCCCGGCAGGCCGACCTGCACCTGCAACCGCTGCCCGGCACCGACCTCGCGGTCGCCAACGCGCTGCTGCACATCGCCCTGACCGAGGGTTGGGTCGACCGGGCGTACGTGGCCGAGCGCACCACCGGCTTCGACGCGGTCCGCCGGAGCGTCGCCGCCTGGTGGCCGGCGCGCGCCGAACAGCTCTCCGGGGTGCCGGTGGCCGACCTGGAGGCGACCGCCCGCGCGCTCGGCACCGGCGGTCGGGTGATCATCCTGACCGCCCGCGGGGCCGAGCAGCACGCCAAGGGCGTGGACACCGTCACCGCGTACGTCAATCTGGCTCTCGCCCTCGGGCTGCCCGGCCGGGAGGGCTCCGGCTACGGCTGCCTCACCGGCCAGGGCAACGGCCAGGGTGGCCGGGAGCACGGGCAGAAGGCCGACCAGCTCCCCGGCTACCGGAAGCTCGACGACCCCGCGGCCCGGGAGCACGTGGCCGGGGTCTGGGGCGTGCCGCCCGACGAGCTGCCGGGGCCGGGGGTGCCCGCCTACCAGTTGCTCGACGCGCTCGGCACCCCCGAGGGTCCGCGCGCGCTGCTGGTGTTCGGCTCCAACCCGGTGGTCTCGGCACCCCGCGCCACCCGGATCGAGGGTCGGCTGCGCGACCTCGACCTGCTGGTCGTGGCCGATCTCCTGCTCTCCGAGACGGCCGCGCTGGCGGACGTGGTGCTGCCGACCGCGCAGTGGGCCGAGGAGGACGGCACGATGACCAACCTGGAGGGCCGGGTGCTGCGCCGGCGAGCGCTCCGCCCGCCGCCGCCGGGCGTCCGGACCGACCTGGCCATCATCGCCGACCTCGCCGCCCGTCTGGCGGCCGCCGAAGCGCCCGGCCCGGCACCGGGACGCGCACCCGCCACCGACCAGGCCAGCGCCGCGCCGACCAGCGCCCAGGCGCCCGGCGCGCGGCCGGAACCCACCGCGGCGCCCGGCCCGGCACCGGCCCGCGCCGAGGAACCCGGGGCCCGACCGGAAGCCGTCGCGGCCGCCCGGTTCCCGGCCGACCCGGTCACCGTCTTCGCGGAGCTGCGCCGCGCCTCCGCCGGTGGGGCCGCCGACTACGCCGGCATCAGCTGGGACCGGATCGACGCGGACGACGGCGTCTACTGGCCCTGCCCGAGCGAGGCCGGGCCGGACACGCCGCGACTCTTCGCCGACCGGTTCGCCACCCCTGACGGCCGGGCCCGGTTCCACGCCGTCGACCACCGGCCGGCCGCCGAGGAGGTCTGCGCCACCTACCCGCTGCACTTCACCACCGGGCGGGTGTTGGCGCAGTACCAGTCCGGCAGCCAGACCCGCCGGGTGCCGGCGCTGCGACGGGCCGCCCCGGAGTCGTTCGTCGAGCTGCACCCCGACCTCGCCGCCCGGCTCGGCATCGACGACGGCGACCCGGTACGGGTCACCTCGCGCCGGGGCGAGCTACGTGCCCCGGCCCGGCTCAGCGCCGGGATCCGGCCGGACACCGTGTTCGCCCCGTTCCACTACGCCGGGGCGGGACGGGCCAACTCGGTGACGAACGACGCTGTGGACCCGATCTCCGGGATGCCGGAGTTCAAGGTCTGCGCGGTCCGGGTGGAGAAGGCATGACCGCCCGGGTGGTGATCGTCGGTCACGGGATGGCGGGTGCCCGCCTCGCCGCCGAGCTGCACGCCCGGGAGGGGGACCACAAGGTCACAGTGCTCGGGGCGGAGCCGCACCGCGCGTACAACCGGATCCTGCTCTCCACCCTGCTGGCCGGACGGATCGGCGAACCGGACGTGGAGCTGACCGAGGCCGCCGGGCACGGCATCGACCTGCGCGGCGGGGTGGCGGTGACGGCGATCGACAGGTCCGCCCGGGAGGTGCGCACTGTCGACGGCGAACGCCTCCCCTACGACCACCTGGTGCTGGCCACCGGCGCCCGCCCGGTGGTGCCGTCGCTGCCCGGCCTGGACCCGGCGGACCTGCCGGAGCGGGTGGTTCCCTTCCGTACGCTCGACGACTGCCGGCGGATCCTCGCCGTGGCCGACGGCGCCCGCAGCGCGTTGGTGCTCGGCGGTGGGCTGCTCGGCCTGGAGGCGGCGCGCGGGCTGGCCGCCCGGGGCCTGGCGACCACGGTGGTGCATCCCCGCGAGCACCTGATGGAACGGCAGTTGGACAGGACGGCGGGGGCGGTGCTCGCCGGCACGCTCGCCGGTCTCGGGGTCACCGTCGAGCTGGCCGTGCCGGCGACCGGCGTGACCGCCGACGCCACTGGTGTCCGCCTCGACCTGGCCGACGGCCGATCGCTCCGGGCCGACCTGCTGGTGCTCTCCTGCGGCGTACGCCCGGACACCGCTCTCGCCCGAGCCGCCGGGCTGACGGTGCGGCGCGGCGTGGTGGTGGACGACCGGCTCCGCACCGACGACCGGTCCATCTCGGCGATCGGCGACTGCGCCGAGCACGACGGTGTGCTCACCGGGCTGGTCGCGCCCGCCTGGGCGCAGGCCCGGGTGCTCGCCGACGTGCTGGCCGGGACCGACCCGCTGGCCCGCTACCGGCCCCGGCCGGTGGTCACCCGGTTGAAGGCGGCCGGGATCGACCTGGCCTCGATGGGCGACGCGGACAGCGGCGGGCCGGGCGAGGAGTTGACCTTCGCCGACCCGGCCCGTGGCACGTACGCCCGGCTGCGGATCCGGGACGAGCGGCTGGTCGGCGCGATCCTGCTCGGCGACAACCCGGCCGTCGGCACGGTGATCCAACTCTTCGACCGTGGGCACCCGGTGCCGGCCGACCGGCGGGCGCTGCTGCTGGGCCGGGCGCTCGGCAACGTCGACCCGACACCGGCGGCGTCACCGGCGCTGATGCCGGACGCGGTCACGGTCTGCCAGTGCAACACGGTGAGCAAGGGCGCTCTGGTCCGCAGTTGGCGCTCCGGCGCCCGGACCGTCGACGCGGTGGTGGCCGCCACCCGGGCCGGCACCGGATGTGGCGGCTGCCGGGACGCGGTGAGCGGCATCGTCGACTGGCTGAGCCAGGCGGAATCGGTGGAGGTGACGCGATGAGCGGCGGCGAACTGGTCGTCATCGGCAACGGCATGGTCGGGCAGCGCTTCGTCGACGCGCTGCGCGCCCGTGACCCGGAGGGCCGGTGGCGGGTGACGGTGTTGGCCGAGGAGGACCGTCCGGCGTACGACCGGGTGCGGCTCTCCGCGTACTTCGACGGGGTGAGCGCTGACGAGCTGAACCTGCACACACCGCACGAGGGGGTACGGCTGCGTCTCGGTGAGCCGGCGACAGCCGTCGACCGGGCACGCCGGGTGGTGACGACCGCCCTCGGCGAGTACCCGTACGACGCGCTGGTGCTGGCCACCGGCTCGTACGCGTTCGTGCCTCCGGTGGCCGGAGCGGACCTCCCCGGGGTCTTCGTCTACCGGACCCTCGACGACCTGGCGGCGATCCGGGCGTACGCGCGGGGTCGGCGGGCCGGCGCGGTGATCGGTGGCGGGCTGCTCGGTCTGGAGGCCGCGAACGCCCTGCGGCTGCTGGGCCTGAGCACCGACGTGGTCGAGTTCGCGCCCCGGTTGATGCCGGTCCAGGTGGACCAGGCCGGCGGCGCGATGCTCCGCCGTTACGTCGACGAGCTGGGGGTGCGTACCCATCTCGGGGTGGCGACGACAGCGCTCCTGCCGGGGCCGGACGGCGGCGTCGCGGCCCTGGAACTCTCCGACGGCACCACTGTGGACGCCGACCTGGTGGTGGTGGCCGCCGGCATCCGGCCCCGGGACCAGCTCGCCCGGGACGCGGGGCTGCCGCTCGGGCCGCGCGGCGGGGTCCTTGTCGACGCGACCTGCCGCACCGCCGACGAGCGGATCTGGGCGGTCGGCGAGTGCGCCGCCGTCGACGGCACCTGCCACGGACTTGTCGCGCCGGGGTACGCGACGGCCGAGGTGGTGGCCGACCGGCTGGTCGGCGGCGCGGCGACCTTCCCGGGCGCGGACACCGCCACCAAGCTCAAGCTGCTCGGCGTCGACGTGGCCTCGTTCGGGGACGCCCACGGCACGACCGAGGGCTGCCTGGACGTCACGTTCACCGACCCGGCGACCCGGGTGTACGCGAAACTCGTTCTCTCCGACGACGCGCGCACCCTGCTCGGTGGGGTGCTGGTGGGTGACGCCAGCGCGTACCCGACGCTGCGGGCCAGCGTGGGTGGCCCGCTGCCGGCCGCGCCGCTGGCGCTGCTCGCCCCGGACGGCGGCGGCGCGGACGCCGGCGCGCTGCCCGCCACCGCCCAGGTCTGCTCCTGCAACGCGGTGACCCGGGGCGACGTGGACGCCGCCATCGCCGGGGGCTGCGCGGACGTGGCGGCGCTGAAGTCGTGTACCCGGGCCGGCACCAGCTGCGGCTCCTGCGTGCCGATGCTCAAGCAGCTCCTGGACGCCGCCGGGGTGACGCAGTCCAGGGCGCTCTGTGAGCACTTCGACGTGAGCCGGCGGGAGCTGTTCGAGATCATCCAGGTGCGCGGCATCCGTACCTTCTCCCGGTTGGTCAGGGAGCACGGCCGGGGGCGCGGCTGCGACATCTGCAAGCCGGTCGTCGCGTCGATCCTCGCCTCCCTCGGCGCCGGCCACGTGCTCGACGGCGAGCAGGCGTCGTTGCAGGACACCAACGACCACTTCCTGGCCAACCTGCAACGCGACGGCAGCTACTCGGTGGTGCCCCGGATTCCCGGCGGCGAGATCACCCCGGAGAAGCTGATCGTGATCGGTGAGGTGGCGCGGGACTTCCAGCTCTACACGAAGATCACCGGTGGGCAGCGCATCGACCTGTTCGGGGCGCGGGTCGAGCAGCTCCCGCAGATCTGGCGGCGGTTGGTGGACGCCGGCTTCGAGTCCGGCCACGCGTACGGCAAGGCGTTGCGGACCGTGAAGTCCTGCGTGGGCGAGACCTGGTGCCGCTACGGCGTACAGGACTCGGTCGGCCTGGCGGTGGCGCTCGAGCTGCGCTACCGCGGGCTGCGCGCTCCGCACAAGCTCAAGTCGGCGGTGTCCGGCTGCGCCCGCGAGTGCGCCGAGGCGCGCAGCAAGGACTTCGGCATCATCGCCACCGAGAACGGCTGGAACCTCTACGTCGGTGGCAACGGCGGCTTCCGGCCCCGGCACGCCGACCTGTTCGCCACCGACCTGAGCACCGACGAGTTGATCACGCTCATCGACAGGTTCCTCATGTACTACATCCGCACCGCCGACCGGTTGCAACGCACCGCCGGCTGGATCGAGGCGATGGACGGCGGTCTCGACCACCTGCGCTCGGTGATCGTGGACGACTCGTTGGGCCTCTGCGCCGACCTCGACGCGGCGATGGCCCGGCACGTGTCGTCGTACTCCGACGAGTGGCGCGACGTGCTCGACGACCCGGACCGGCTGCGCCGCTACACCTCCTTCGTCAACGCCCCCGAGGTGCCCGACCCGTCGATCAGCTTCGTCCGGGAGCGCGACCAGCCTGTTCCCGTACGCGCCGACGGTCCGCCGGGCGGTCACCGTCGGCAACCCGTCACCCTTGGCCTACCGGAGGTACGGCGATGACCCAGACCCTCACGCTGAACTGGACGACCGTCTGCCCGCTCGACCGCCTGGAACCCGACCGCGGGGTCGCCGCCCTGGTCGACGGCGTGCAGGTCGCCCTCTTCCGGACGGCGGACGGCCTGTTCGCCATCGACAACCGCGACCCGGTGTCCGGGGCGTACGTAATGTCCCGGGGCATCGTCGGCAGCCGTGGCGGGGTGCCCACCGTCGCCTCGCCACTGCACAAGCAGGTCTACGACCTGCGCAGCGGGGACTGCCTCGACCTGCCCGGGGTCGCCGTGGCCCGGCACGACGCGCGGTGTCGTGCCGGGCTGGTCGAGGTGCGGTTGCGACAGGAGGGTTGATGCGCGAAGAACTGGCGGGCTTCACCGTCGGGGTGACCGCCGACCGGCGGCGCGACGAGTTGGCCGCGCTGCTCGAACGCCGGGGCGCCCGGGTGGTGCTCGCCCCGGCGCTCCGGATCGTGCCGCTCTCCGACGACACCGAACTGCGCGAGGCGACCCGCGCCTGCCTCGACCAGCCGCCGGACATCCTGATGGCCAACACCGGCATCGGCATGCGCGGGTGGCTGGAGGCGGCCGAGGGTTGGGGCCTGGCCGAGCCGCTGCGCTCGGTGCTGTCCAGCTCGTACGTGGTGGCCCGGGGCCCGAAGGCGCGCGGCGCGATCCGCGCGGCCGGGCTGCACGACCAGTGGTCGCCCGCCTCCGAGAGCTGCGACGAGGTGGTCGACCACCTGCGCCGGCGGGGCGTGGCCGGGCAGGTGATCGCGATGCAGTTGCACGGCGAGCGGCAGCCCGACTGCACCCTCGCACTGGAGGCGGCGGGAGCCACAGTCATCGAGGTGCCGGTGTACCGCTGGGCGCCGCCGACCGACCCGGCGCCGCTGCACCGGCTGATCGACCTGATCGCCGGCCGGCTGGTGGACGCGGTGACCTTCACCTCGGCCCCGGCCGCGGAGGCGCTGTTGCGGGCCGCAGGGGACCGCACCGAGGCGGTGCTCTCCGCGTTGCGCGGCGACGTGCTGGCCAGCTGCGTCGGCGCGGTGACCGCCGAGCCGTTGCTGCGCCGTGGGGTGCCGGTGAGCGCCCCGGGCCGGGCCCGGTTGGGCGCTCTGGTGCGGACCATCGTCGACGAGCTGCCCCGCCGGACCGTGACGTTCAAGGCCGGCGGGCACCTGCTCACCCTGCGCGGGCACGCCGCCGTGATCGACGGTGAGCTGCGGCCCCTCGCCCCCGCCCCGATGGCGGTGCTGCGGGCGCTGGCCCAGACGCCCGGCCGGGTGCTGTCGCGCACGGCGCTGCTGCGGACGCTGCCCCGGGGCGCCGACGAGCACGCCGTGGAGATGGCCGTCGCCCGCCTGCGGGCCGGCCTGCGCGCGCCCCGCGTGGTGCAGACGGTGGTGAAACGGGGCTACCGGCTGCGGGTGGACTGAAGCGTCACGGCCGGCCGCCGCCGGCCGTGACCCGCCGGGTCAGCCGACCGGCGTGGGGAAGCCCCGCCCGTGCTCCGACTGGAGCCGGAGCATCGCGTGCTCGACCACCGTCACCAGCACCTGCTTGACCGAGTCCCGACGCCGGGCGTCGGTCATCACCAGCGGCACCTGCGGTGAGATGGCCAGCGCCTCGCGGATCTCCTCCAGCTCGTACTGGGGAGCGCCGTCGAACCGGTTCAGCGCCACCACGTACGGCAGGTTGCGGTTCTCGAAGTAGTCCAGCGGGGCGAACGCGTCGGTGATCCGGCGGGTGTCCACCAGCACCGCGGCGCCCACCGCGCCCCGGATGATCTCGTCCCACATGAACCAGAACCGGGTCTGACCGGGCGTACCGAAGAGGTACAGGATCAGGTCCTGAGCCATGGTGATCCGGCCGAAGTCCATGGCGACCGTGGTGGTCTCCTTGCCCGGCACCTTGGACGGATCGTCGATGCCGACGCCCGCCGCCGTCATCAACGCCTCGGTGGTCAGCGGTGTGATCTCGGAGATCGCCCCGACCAGTGTCGTCTTACCGACGCCGAAGCCACCCGCGACGACGATCTTCGCGGAGACGATTCCCCGGCCCGGCCGCCCCCCTGCGGAGTCATAGCCTGCGAAGTCCACTTAGCACCCTTCCAAGCAGTTCCATCCGCTCCTCGAACCCCTCGGCGGGAGCAGCAGTGTGTAACGTCAGCAGGCTCTCGGCCACCATGTCGGCGACCAACACCCGGGCGACGCCGAGCGGCATCCGGGTGTACGCGGCGATCTCCGCCAGCGACTGCGCGCGGCCCTCACAGACCGTGGCGATGCGGTGCTTGTCATGCCCGGCGAAGCGGGACTCGGCGACCTGGGTGGGCGAGGCGGTGAGGACTGCCTCGAGGGCGATGTCCTGCCGGGGCTCGGTACGACCGCGGGTGACCGCGTACGGACGCACCAGCGCGCCGCGTGGGTCAGCGCGTCGTTGGTCCATCCCCGATCACCTCCTCGTCCATTGTGGAGCTATTCGACGCCGTTCGCCGGCCGTACGGCGACGCTCGGCCGGAGCGCCGCCGTCCGGTCCTACGAGCGCACCGCGTCGCGCGGCAGCGGCACCAGCGCGGCGCCCACCCGTTCGACGAGCAGCGCCATCTCGTAGCCCACCTGACCCACGTCGCAGCTACGCGCGGCGAGCACCGCCATCGACGAGCCGTCGCTGATCGACATCAGGAAGAGATAGCCGCTGTCCATCTCGATGACTGTCTGCAACACCCCACCCGCGCTGAACATCCGGGCCGCGCCCTCGGTCAGGCTCACCACACCGGAGGTGATCGCGGCGAGCTGGTCGGCCCGGTCCGCCGGGAGATCCCGGGAGGACGCGAGCAGCAGCCCGTCGGCGGACACCGCCACCACGTGGGCGATGCCCGCCACGCTGTCGGCGAAGTTGGTGAGCAGCCAACCCATGTCCTGCATGGCAGCTGGCCTGTTCATTGGCTCTCCTTGGTCGAGGTGCTGTTCAGGTCCGATCCGGCCGTTCGACCGCGCTGCACACCACGGTGGTAGGCGGACAGCAGACCACGTACTTCGTCCGGGGTCCGCCGGCTGCGGTCCCGGCCACTCTTCGGCTCGATGCCACCGGGCACGAGCTGCGCCTGCGGCACCCGCTTGGGCAACCCGGACCGGGTCGTCCCGGCGGGGGACGGCTCAGCCGCCCGACTGGCCCGGGACCAGCCCTCGTCGGCGGCCGTCCGCCACGCCTCCGGCTCCACGGCGGGAGCCGGTCGGGCAGCCGGGGGTGGAGTGTACGACGGCGGCGCTGTCGACGGCGCGCCCAGCGCGTCGGCGCTCGCACCACCGCGGCCGCCGGTACCCGGCGTGCCGCCGCCGTCGGTGGAGCCCGGGGTACGGGTCGGCAGCGGCGGTCGGGCCGGTGCCGCGGCCGGCACCGACGTGGCAGGCTGCTGGCTTCCGCTGTCCGGACGCAGCCCGGCGTCGGCGGTGGTGGGCGCCGGTGGCGGTCCGTCGAAGTTCGGTCGGGTGAAGATCGCCGTGGCGTCGTCGCCGTGCGACCGGAACCAGACGGCCTCCATCTCCCGGAAGATCGGCGCCTCGGCCGGGAAGTCGGGCCGGGTGCTGACCGGTGCGGGCGGCACCGACGGCGCGGGAGGCACCGACGGCGCGACCGGCGGGGCCACCGCCCCCGGTCCGGCGACCGGACCGACCGGGAGGCCCGGGGCGACGGGTCCGTCGGCGGGCTCCGTCGTGGCGCCGCGCCGCGGCAGCGGGTCGACGGCCGGGTAGGCCACCGTCGGGCCGCCAGCCCCGTTGCTGTACGCGGGCTGCGCCGGCGCGAGCGGAGCGGCGGGCGGTGGGGCCGCCGGGGCCGGGACGGACGGCATCGTCGAGCGCGGACCGGTGTAGCCACCCGCCTGCACTGTCGAGGTGGCGTCCCGCGAGTCCAACGGGGACTGCCACTGGGGGGACGCCGGGGTACGCCACTGGTCGGGCAGGGTGGCCGCCGAGGTCGCGGCACCGGCGAACTGCTCGGCGTGCCCCGCGGTGGCCAGCGGCGCCTGCTCGACAGCCATCGGCTGGCGCGGCCGGGTGAGCACCTGCTCGCGGCCCCGGGTGCTGGGCAGAACCACTGTGGTGGCGGGAAGCGTCACCTGGGCGACGGTGCCGCCCTCGGCGTTGCGGCGCAGCTCGACCCGGATGCCGTACCGGGAGGCGAGCCGGCTGACCACGGCCAGACCCATCAGTCGGAACGCGGCGACGTCGACGCTCGGCGGGGCCGCCAGCCGGCGGTTGAGCGAGTCGAGCTGGTCGTCGGTGAGGCCGAGACCACGGTCCTCGATCTGGATCAGGACGTAGTCGCGGATCCGTCGGCCGTCGGCGACCACAGTGGTGTTCGGCGGCGAGAACCGGGTGGCGTTGTCGAGCAGCTCGGCGACGAGGCGTACCACGTCGTTGACCGCGTGCGCGGCCACCGAGATGTCGGTGTCCACGGTCCCGAACTCGATGCGGTTGTACAGCTCCACCTCGGACTGCGCGGCGCGCAGCACGTCCACCACCAGCGCGTCGTCGCGGCGCGGCACCGCGGAGTCGGCGCCGGCCAGGACCAGCAGGTTCTCGTCGTTGCGGCGCATTCGGGTGGCCAGGTGGTCCAGCTCGAAGAGCTGCGCGAGCCGCTTCGGGTCCTCCTCGCCACGCTCGATCGCGTCCAGCTCGCCGATCATCCGGTCGACCAGGGTCTGACTGCGGCGGGCCAGGTTGAGGAACATCGCCGAGACGCTGGTCCGCAGCGCGGCCTGCTCGGCCGCGACCCGCACCGCCTCCCGGTGTACGACGTTGAAGGCCAGCGCGACCTGCCCCACCTCGTCGCGGATGTTGAGCTGGATCGGGTCCCGCACCTGCCGGACGATCTCCTCCACCCCGCCGTCGCCGACGCTGCCCATGTTCTGCAGCCGGTGCACCGCGTCGGGCAGGTCGTGGTTGGCCACCGAGAGGGCGCCCTCACGCAGGCGGCGCAGCGAGTCGTTGAGCGAGCGGGCCAGCACCACGGCCAGCGTCACCGCGATGATCAGGGTCAGCAGCACCAGGACCGACTCGACCACCGCCTGCCGGATCACGTCCGATCGCGCCTGGTCGGCCTGGCGCAACAACCGGTCCTGGAGTTGGATCTCGGCCCAGCGCATCAGGTCGTTGACGGCGCCGACAGCGGCGACGGCGTCCTGCGCGGTGACCAGCGGACGCTGCCCCACCGAGCGGCTGATGTCGGTGGCCACCCGGTCGGCCAGACCGACGGCGTCGCCGGAGACGGTGCTGTCGACGAGCGCGCGCTGCACCGGGTCGGCCGCCAGCGAGAAGGCGACGAGCGCCTCCTGCTGGCCGGTCAACGTCGCCACGAAGGAGGAGAACTGTTCCGAGTCGAGCTGGCCCGCGGTCAGCGCGGTGAACGCGACGGCCTCCTCCTCGGCGACCGCGGCCTTGGCGCGGGCGAAGGCGGCCACCGCGCGTCGGCTGTCCGCCAGGCTCTCGTCGCCGGGCAGTTGGGCCAGGCCGTCGCCGTAGGAGACCAGGTCGGTGAGGATGACCCCGTAACGGAGCACCGCCTCGGCGACCGCCATCTGCCGGCGGTCCAGCACCTCCTGGCGGGTGCCGTCCAGGGTCGCCAGGTGGTCGTCGATGGCGGCCAACCGGTCCCGCAGGGCCGCCGGCACCTCGCCGATCCGGTCCCGCTCGGCGCGGTACTCGTCGACCCGCTGCTGCGTCTGACGGACCCGCAGGTTGTACGCGTCGGCCGGCTGCTGCGGGCTGGCCAGGTAGCCGGCCGCGGCCATCCGCTCGGCCTGGAGGTCCTGGGTCAGGGCGCTGACGTCGATGGAGAGCGCGGTCAGCGCGCGGGCCCGGGTGGCGTCGAAGGCGCCCTCGCCCACCGAGATCAGACGAACCGTGGCGAGGGCGATGACCGCCGCCACCGGTACGACCAGGATCAGCGCCAGTTTGGACCGGATCCGGGCGTCCCGCAGCCGCGGCAACCGTCGACGCGCACGTCGACTGCTGTCGCCGAACGCGGGCAGGGTCGTCGGTCCGGTGCTCACGACATCGCCTCCGTCGTTTCTTCCCCGCCTGACCCGCCGAGCCATGCCGTAAGCGGAGGGGACCACGCGCGGCACGGCCGCGATTTCATCAGAGATGATCCTGTTTGGGAAGCCGCAGTGAGGTAGGAAACGGTCGGACGGAGCGCATCCCCTGATCCGGGCAACTGATACCTTCATTTCCGCAAGCCCCTGAACAGGGCATGTGACTCCAGAGTGGTCACGCGTGTATGCAAAGTGAGGTTTTGCAAACATCGCGTTACCCCAGCATGTGGGATGACCGTCCCGAAAATACCGTCGGGGTCCGCGCTTGACCACAGCGCCGGCCATTGGCAAGGTTTTGCAGGCTTCGCGCACACCGTACGGCAGAGAAGATCCCGCCCTCCACTGAGGACGGATTAGCGGCGGTGACCGGGCAGCGCCCGCGCCCGCACCTGGAGGACTGAGTTGAGCCCCATCCGCTCCGCGACGATCGCGGCGCTCGCATCGGCCGTAGTGGCCACCACCCTCACCGGCTGCCAGTTCGGCGCAGCGGAGCAGGACACGAGTCCGATCGTGATCGGCGCCGATCTCGAGCTATCCGGCGCCGCGGCCTCGATCGGCCAGACATACCAGCGGGCACTGAAACTCAAGGTCGATCAGTTGAACGCCTCCGGGGCACTGAACGGCCGGAAGATCGATTTGGACGTGAAGGACAACCGTTCCGACGCCGCCGAGTCGCTTCGCAACATCGTCGACTTCAGCAGTAATCCGCGGGTCAGCGCCATCATCATGGGCGGCTGCAACGAATGCGCGGTCGGCGCGGTGGGAACGATCAACGAGAAGCGGATTCCCACCATTGCGCTCGCCTCTTCCGGCGCGATCGCGGCCCCGGTCGCCGATCGGCGGTACGTGTTCAAGCTGGGCCCCAACGCCGCGGACAGCGCCGCCGCACTGACCACGGAACTGCGCCGCAACAACATTCGCAAGGTCGGAATGCTCGTCAGCGACAACGACTACGGCCGGGAGGGCTCGGCAGCGCTCAAGAGCGAACTGGACAAGGCCCGGATCTCGCTCCGCGAGCAGCGGGCCAAAATCACCGACACCGACGTCAGCCAGCAGGTCCGGCAGCTCACCACCGGCAAGCCGGACGCGCTGGTCTTCTGGACCCCGCCGGAGCAGGCGACGCTCGCCGCGACCAGCGCCCAGCAGGCCAGCTTCCGTGGGTCGCTCTACTTCGACGCTGGAGCGGCCGGTGACCTCTTCCTCGGCGCGGCGGCCAAGGCCACCGAGCGGGCAACGCTGATCTTCACCCAGACCATGGTGATCGACGACGTGATCGCGACCACGCCGGCCAAGGCGGCGCGACGGCAGTGGTTCCAGGACTACACGGCACGCTTCGGTGACTACAACGGAGCCTCGTCGTTCGCCGCGGACGCCGTCCAGCTCATCGCCGACGCGGAGCTGCGGGCCGGCGGCGAGGCCGGCAAGGTCGACCGCGACGGCATCCGGAACGTCCTCGAGACGTCGCAGATGGACGGCCTCTCCGGTCCGATCCGCATGACGCCGGACAACCACAGCGGCCTGATGCCCCAGGCCCTCACCACGCTCGTCGCGCGCAATGGCCGGTGGCGGTTGGCGGGGTAAGGCTCTGGCCTTGTTTCTCCGTGTCGGGCTTTGTCCGGTGCCGGGTGGGGTGTGGCCGACCGTGCCCGGCTCCGGGCGGTCAGGCTTGATCCCTCCGCCGGGCACGGCCGGCCACACCTGACTCGCCTGCGGCATCGAACAAAAAGGCCGGCCTCCTGGTGGGGGCCGGCCTTCTGCTTACCTTGGTGGTTCTCGTTTTTGGTGGTCAGCGGCTGCTGGTGGTTTCGCGGACCCAGGGCAGGGCCAGGCGTTCGATCAGCAGGAGCGCCGTGTAGAGCAGGATGCTCACCAACGCCACCAGCATGATCGCCGCCCAGGCGGTGGGCGTGTCGCCGACGCCGGCGTACTGCGTGATGACGTACCCCAGGCCGCTCTCGCCGGCCTGGAACTCACCGATCACCGCGCCGATCGCGGCGAGCGGCATCGCCACCTTGAGGCCGACGAAGATCTGCGGCAGCGCGGCCGGGAAGCGCACCTTGCGGAACGCCTGCCAGCGGGACGCGTTCCAGGAGCGCACCAGCTCGGCCAGGTCGGCCGGCGTGGTGGTCAGCCCGGTCGCGGTGGAGAGCACGATCGGGAAGAAGCAGAGCAGGAACACCATGGTCAGGATCGGCTTCTGACCCCAACCGAGCGCCACCACCAGCAGCGGCCCGAGCGTGATCTTCGGTACCGCGTTCACCGCGACCAGCAGCGGTGTGAACATCCGCTCGACGGTGCGGGAGCTGGCCAGGGACAGTCCGAGCAGGACACCGGCGGCCACCGAGAGCGCGAAGCCGTACAGGATCTCCAGCATCGTGTCCCAGGTGTGCTCCAGCATCTGCGCGGGCTTGTCGACGAAGGCGGTGAGCACGTCACCGGGCGGCGGCAGGGCCGCGGGGTGGACCAGCTCCAGACGGGCGATCAGCCACCACGCCCCCAGGGCGACAAGCAGGCCGGCCGTGGGCAGCAGCGCGGCCCCGGCCCCGGCCCGGAGGCCGGCGCCACGACCGGCCCGCCCCGCCTCGCCTCCACCCGCTGATGGCGCTGGCGCCACCGCCGGATCCGCCGACCGGACGTCGGTCATCTCTCCTCCTCCGAAATCCCACGGCCCGCCGGGGAGCCGACGAGCGCCGGGGGTACGCCCCGCCGGAGACGGCGGGACGTACCCCCGGTTGGCGACCCGACGATCAGGCCTTCGGCGCGAGGCCGAAGTCGATGATCTGCTCGGGGGTGATGTTCTGCTTCAGCGCGCCGGCGCCCTGCAGGATGGCGATGCTCTTGGCGACCCGGCCGCTGTCCAGGGTGCCGATCGCGGTGCCGGTGTTGCCGGAACGGACGTACGCGGCCATCAGCTCCAGCTCGGCGGCGGCGGCGACCGGGTTGGAGGCGTCCACGTTCTTCTTCAGGATCTCGCCGGCCTCCTTGGCGTTGGCCAGGCTGTACTCCAGGCCCTTGAGCAGCGCCGCGGTGAACCGCTTCACCATCTCGGGCTTCTCCTTGGCGATCTTGGAGGAGGTGATCAGCACGTTGCCGTAGAGGTCCTGCATCACGTTGCTGTACGGCAGCATGACGGCCTTCTTCTTGGCCACCGCCTCGATGGTCGGCTGACCGACGACGAACTGGCCGATGCCGTCCACGGAGCCGGAGCCGAGCATGCCGATCAGGCCCTGCGCCTCACCGTTGACCCAGGTGACCTTGTTCACGTCCACGCCGGCGAGCCGGGCGTACGTCGGGAAGAGGTTGCGGACCACGGAGCCGGGGGTGTCGGCGAGCTTCTTGCCCTCCAGGTCCTTCGGCGACGCGATGTTCTTGCCCTCGACGGAGGCGATGCCCGCCATGGTGCGCTGCTGGATCGCCGCCACCACGGTGAAGTCCTTGGCCTGGCCGTTGCCGACCTGGAGCAGACCGCCGGTGAGGTCGATCGGGCCGAAGTCGGCCTGGCCACCGACGACGGTCTGGATCACGCCGCCGGTGCCCTGACCGGCCTTGATCTCGACGTCGAAGCCGGCGTCCTTGAAGAAGCCCTTCTCCTTCGCGACCCACGCGTAGGAGTCGCGCCCGAACTGGCCGAACGAGGTCAGGTAGGTCACCTTCTCCAGGGCCTTGCCGTCGCCGCCCTTGGCGTCGTCGGCCGAATCCGACCCGCTGCTGCAGGCGGAGACAAGGGCGAGGGCGGTGGCCAGCGCGGCCGTGGCGACCGTACGGGTCAGCCTTCTCATCAGTGCACCATGTCCTTTCCGACCGGGGCCGGGAGCCACCGGAGGGGGTTGTCGTGACGGGCCGGCGGAAGGGGTGGAAGCCGGACGCCGCCGTCGTGGGGGGACTCTTCGCGGGCACAGCGTACGAGAACCCCACAGTTGCGACGCCAGTCGTACCGGGTTGCGTTACGGAAACAACCTGACGACCACCCCGGACGGTGCGACAGGGCGACAAGCCGGCTAGCCTTTCCCGGATTCCTGACCAACCACTCAGCGGAGGTACGCCGGAGATGATCCGACTGTCCGGGGTGTCCCGTACCTTCGAGGGCCGATCCGGCCGGGTGGAGGCGCTGCGCGGCATCGACCTCGACGTCGCCGACGGGGAGTTCGTCGCCGTGCTCGGCCGCTCCGGCTGCGGCAAGTCCACTCTGCTGCGACTGATCGCCGGGCTGCTCCCGCTGAGCGCGGGCGAGATCACCGTCGCCGGCACGCCGATCACCCGCCCCCGTCAGGACATCGCGATGCTGTTCCAGAAGCCGGCACTGCTGCCCTGGCGCACCGTTCTGGACAACGTTCTCCTGCCGGTGGAGATCTTCGGCTGGAGCCGCGCCAAGCATCGGGAGCGGGCCCGGCAACTGCTCGACGTCGCGGGCCTGGCCGGCTTCGAGAAGCGGCTGCCGCACGAGCTCTCCGGCGGCATGCAGCAGCGGGTGTCGCTGTGCCGGTCGCTGATCGGCGAGCCCCGGGTGATGCTGATGGACGAGCCGTTCTCCGCGCTGGACGCGCTCACCCGCGAGGAGCTCTCCGGCGAACTCCAGCGGGTGCACATGGAGAACAAGTCGACGATCGTCTTCGTCACCCACTCGATCGACGAGGCGGTGCTGCTCGCCGACCGGGTGGTCGTGCTGAGCCCGCGTCCGGGCCGGATCCGCAAGGTCGTCGACGTCGACATCCCCCGACCCCGCACCCTGGGCCGCAACGCGCACCTGGCCGACGTCGCCCGGGTCAGCGCGGATCTGCACGAGCTGCTGATGGAACGCGAGCAGCCGGCCCCGGCCGGCGCGGAAGGACACTGACCATGCGGGTGTCGGTCTTCACCGAGCCGCACCGTGGCGCCAGCTACGACGACCAGCTCCGGTTCGCGCGACTGGTCGAGGCCTGCGGCTACGAGGGCTTTCTCCGTGCCGACCACTACCAGTCGATGGGCGCCGACCCGGGACTGCCCGGCCCGACGGACGCCTGGCTGACCCTCGCCGCGCTGGCCCGGGAGACCGAGCGGATCCGGCTCGGCACCCTGGTGACGTCTGCCACGTTCCGGCTGCCCGGCCCGCTCGCGGTGATGGTGGCGCAGGTCGACCAGATGAGCGGCGGCCGGATCGACCTGGGCATCGGCGCCGGCTGGTACGAGCGCGAGCACACCTCGTACGGCATCCCGTTCCCGGCGGTCGGCGAGCGCTTCGACAGGCTGGCCGAGCAACTTGAGGTGATCACCGGGCTGTGGCGGACCCCGCCGGGCGGGACCTACTCCTTCACCGGCGACCACTACCGCCTGGTGGACGCGCCCGCACTGCCCAAGCCGGTGCAGGTGCCCGGCCCACCGATCATCGTGGGCGGGCGGGGCCCCAAGCGGACGCCCGAGCTGGCCGCCCGGTACGCCGACGAGTTCAACATGCCGTTCAAGTCCGTGGCGGTCACCGCCGGTGCGTTCGACCGGGTTGGTGAGGCGTGCGAGCGCACCGGACGGGCGGAGTCCGGGCGGGCTCCGCTGGTGCTGTCCGCCGGGATCGTGGTGGCCATCGGTCGCACCGACGCGGAGGCCCAGCGGCGGGCCGCGCCACTGCACGAGAAGAGCGCGCTGCCGCCGGAGGACCCGGTGGTCGGCTCCCCGGCCCAGCTCGTGGAGCGGATCGGGGAGTTCGCCGCGATCGGCGCCACCCGCGTGCACCTCCGTCTGATCGACTTCGCCGACCTCGACCACCTCGAGCTGATCGCCGCCGAGGTGCTGCCCCAACTGGACGGAGAACGATGACCGACGTGATCGAGGGAACCGAACTCGGGCCGGTGGGCCAGGAGATCGTGTACGAGAACGACAGGGTCCGGGTCTGGCACATCCGCCTGGAGCCGGGCGAGCGGCAGCCGCTGCACCGGCACGACCACCCGTACCTGGTGGTGGCGATCCAGGGCGCGAAGAACGTCGTGCAGACCGTGGACGGCACCCGGATCGACGCCGACGAGCCCACCGGCGGGGTGGTCTACCGGGACCCGGGTGCGGTGCACATGCTGACCAATGTCGGAGATACGACTTATCTCGCCCGGCTGGTCGAGCTGAAGTAGCCCACCGGTCGCCACCGGCGTGCCGCGCGGCGTGCCGGTGGCGATCGGGTGTACCAGGTGCGTAACGTGCCGGACATGGCCTATCGGACCTGGGGCAGACTGCTGCTCACGGCGCTCGGGGTGAGTGTGCTGGCCGGGGCCGGCCAGCTCGGCGTCGCGTACGGCTTCGGCATCGTCCGGCTGACCGGCGCCTTCACCGGGACGACGGTCAACCAGTGGCCGGCCCAGCTCGTCTGGGTGGGCTGGTTCGCCGGCAACGCCGCCGTCGCCGGCGCCGTCCTGACCGGACGCCTCGCCCGCCGGGACGCCCCGGCTCCCAGCACCGGTCGGCACCTGGCGATCGGTGCCGCGGCGGCGCTCGGCGCCACCGTCATCGCCCCGCTGTGCATGCAGCCCGCCCGCGCCGCGGAGCTGATCTCCGTCGACCCGGTCTGGGCGGTCGGCATCTGCGCCATGGTCGGCGCGGTGATCGGGGCGGGCGCGGCGATCGCCGTCCTGCTCCGTCCCGAGTTGGGCTGGAACATGGCGGCGGTGGCGGGGGCGGTCTGGCTGCTGGCGCTGCTCTCCGTCCTGCCGTCGCTGGGCACGACCGGCCCGCTGCCGACCGTCCGGCTCGGCGTGTTGGAGCCGAGCGGGCTCGACGACGACGTCGCACAGCGGTTGGCTCTGCTCCTGCTGCCCACCGTCGCCCTGCTGGCCGGGGCGGCGACCGCCGGGTTCGCCCGTTGGCGGGGCGAGACACCGCTGGTCAGCGGGGCCACCGGTGTCGCCGGCCCGGTGCTGGTGGCCTTCGCCTACCTCACCGCCGGCCCGGGTGACGGGATCGACCGTTACCAGGCCACCCCGTACTACGGCTCCCTGATCGCGATCGTCGCCGGAGCGCTCGGCGCGGCCGCCGCCGCGCTGCTGCGCTGGCCGCTCGTCGCCCGCACCGCGGACCCGAAGGCTATCGAGCCCACCGCCATTCTGAGGCCGCTGCCCGCCGGTCCGGCCCGGCCCGGCGCCTCCGACGATGGGGACGACGACGCGCAGCCGGGCAACGCCGAGCTGGCCACCCGGGCCGAGCCGGGGGGCGTCGTTCCCGCCCCGTGGGGCGAGCGTGCGGGCGTACGCACCGTCCCGGCCCACTGGGACTGGCCAACCACCGGCACCGGCGGCGAGCAGGGCGTCACCGCTGCGGCCCCGGCGACGCCGGCCGCGTGGTTGACCGCTCCGACGGGTGAGTTCACCGCCGCGGCGCGGACCTCGTCGGCGAGCCGGGACGAGGACGTCAGCTCGGTCGACACCGCCCTGACCGGGGCCACGGCAGGGCCCGCCGACGCCACCGCGGGACGTACCGACGCCGAAGCGGCGACGGCCGACCCCGGGGCCGACGAGCCGACCGGGAGCGTGGCCGGCACGAGCGGCAGGCGTACCTCCCGCAGGAGCGCCACGGCCACGGCCGCGACCGGCACGGCGACGCCGACCCCGGACAACCCCGGCTCGGACCGTAACGACGCGGTCGGGTCCAGCGCGGCAGCGACCACCGGAGCCGTCGACACGCCACCGCCTGTCGCACCACGCCGGACCCGCAGGCCGAAGGCCGAGCCGGAGGCCACCGGCTCCGCCCCGGCCACCGAGCCGCCCGCGTCCGCGCTTGACCAGGGGACGACCGCCGACACGACGACCAGCGACGCGACACCCACCGGCCGCACGCGGAAGGCGTCCCGACCCGGGAAGGCAGCCCCCGAGCCGGCCGACGACAGGGCCGCGCCCAGCCCGGACGGCACGGGTACGGGTGGCGCTTCCGCCGCCACGACGGCAACCGGTCCCGCCGCGACGACGGCAACCGCTTCCGCCGCGACGACGGTGGCTCGATCGGCCGCGACCGGTTCGAAGCGCACGGCGGCGACCCCGAGCACGAAGCGAGCGGCGGCGGGCCCGGCAGCCGCCGGGCCCGGCACGACACCTGCGGACCTCAAGCGGGACACCGCCACGACCGACGGGTCGGCGGCGGCAGTCGCGGCGACTCCCCCACAAGCCCAGGACGATCCGGCAGGCGCGCCCGGCAGCTCCGCCCCCGACGCGGGTACGACGCAACGCGGCCCGGCCGCCGACACCACCACAGCGTCGTCCGACCCCGTGTCGGCGGCCGACCAGGCATCGTCGACAAGCGAATCCGTGCCGCCCAGCACCGCTACGCGCACCACCGAGGACAGCGTCATCGCCGGGTTGTTCGGGGTAACCACCGCCAGCGACCCGGACGCCGCCAAATGGACGCCGACGCCGACGGTCCGACCGCACACGTCGGGGTGGACCGTGCCGCCGCAGCCCTCCCAGCCGGAGACACCGGACGAGCCGGCCGGGCACCTGCCGCGACCTCGGCACCGGGCGCCGCTGCCCGACCTGAGTCAGGCCGGCACCTGGAACGCGTTCGACACCTCTCGCCGCGGACGTCGGGACGCCCAGGACAGCGCCCCGGCATCGACCGGGGATACCGGCCCCGAGCGGCAGACGGCGTCCCCGGGCACGGCGAACACGTCCACCGCCGGCAACCACGACGACAGCGCCACCGCCACCAGCGGCAGCGCCACCAGCACCGGCGCCGGCACCACGACTGGCGGCAACGGCAGCGCCGGCAACGCCACCGGCGCCGGCGCTGGTAATGCCGGCAGCAGCGGCAGCACCGCCACCAGCACCACCAGTAACGGCACCGGTAGCGGCGCCAGCAGCGGCGGTCCGGCGAGCACCGACGCGACACCGGCCGGGTCGACGGACGCCGTGGCAGCACAGCCCTCTCGGCGCGGCCGGCTCGGCGGGCTGTTCCGCCGCAACCGGGGCCGGGCGGACGAGGCGAGCGCCCCGACGTCGGACGAGAGCGAGCCGCTGGCCACCCAGGACGAGGAGTTCGTCGACTGGGTCGCCGGTCTGAGCAAGCCGGTGTCGGACAACGAGCCCGAGCAGGGCAACGGCCGGCGCTCGCTGCGCTCCTCCGGTCGACACCACCGCGACTGACGGACGGCGGCACCCGCGACCCACGCGACGACCCGCGCCGTCACATCTGCCGGCCGCAGCTTGACCGACTCGGGTTCAAGGAAACCGGGCCATTCCACCGGCCCGGAAGCCCCGACTTCAGGAAACTCGAGTCGATCAAGCCCACGACACCGCGCGTCAGGCGATCGGCAGGTAGACCCGCCCGCCGCCGGACACGAACTCCTCCGACTTGTCCTTCATGCCGCGCGCCGCGTACTCCTTCAGCTCCTGGGTGATCTTCATGGAGCAGAACTTCGGGCCACACATCGAACAGAAGTGGGCGGTCTTCGCCGGCTCGGCGGGCAGCGTCGCGTCGTGGTACGAGCGCGCCGTCTCCGGGTCCAGCGAGAGGTTGAACTGGTCCTCCCAGCGGAACTCGAACCGCGCCTTGGACAGGGCGTCGTCCCAGGCCTGCGCGCCCGGGTGTCCCTTGGCCAGGTCCGCGGCGTGCGCCGCGATCTTGTACGCGATCACGCCCGCCTTGACGTCGTCGCGGTCCGGCAGGCCCAGGTGCTCCTTCGGCGTGACGTAGCAGAGCATCGCGGTGCCGAACATGCCGATCATCGCGGCGCCGATCGCCGAGGTGATGTGGTCGTACGCGGGAGCGATGTCGGTGGTCAGCGGGCCGAGCGTGTAGAACGGCGCCTCGTGGCACCACTCCTGCTGGAGGTCCACGTTCTCCTTGATCTTGTGCATGGGCACGTGGCCGGGGCCCTCGATCATCACCTGCACGTCGTGCTCCCAGGCGATCTTCGTCAACTCCCCGAGGGTACGTAGCTCGGCGAACTGCGCCTCGTCGTTGGCGTCCGCGATCGATCCCGGGCGCAGACCGTCGCCGAGCGAGAACGTCACGTCGTAGCGGGCGAGGATCGCGCACAGCTCCGCGAAGTTGGTGTAGAGGAAGTTCTCCTCGTGGTGCGCGAGGCACCAGGCGGCCATGATCGAACCGCCCCGGGAGACGATCCCGGTCACCCGGTCCACGGCCAGCGGCACGTACGGCAGCAGCACCCCGGCGTGCACGGTCATGTAGTCGACGCCCTGCTCGGCCTGCTCGATCACGGTCTCCCGGAACACCTCCCAGCTCAACTTGACCGGGTCGCCGCCGACCTTCTCCAGCGCCTGGTAGATCGGCACCGTCCCGATCGGCACCGGCGAGTTGCGCACGATCGCCTCCCGGGTCTCGTGGATCCGCTTGCCGGTGGACAGGTCCATCACGGTGTCCGCGCCCCAGCGGGTCGCCCAGGTCAGCTTCTCCACCTCCTCGGCGACCGACGAGCTGACCGCCGAGGTGCCGATGTTGGCGTTGACCTTGACCAGGAACGCCTTACCGATGATCGCCGGCTCGCACTCCGGGTGGTTGACGTTGAGCGGGAGCACCGCCCGACCGGCGGCGATCTCGGCCCGGACCAGCTCCGGGTCGACGTTCTCCCGGATCGCCACGAACTCCATCTCCGGCGTCACCACACCGGCCCGCGCGTACGCGAGCTGCGTCGGACGACGACCGTCCACTCCGGCGAGCGGCGTGCCCGCGCCCCGCACCGGGGCCACGTCGCCGCGCTCGGCGATCCACGGCCCCCGCAACGCGGGCAACCCCACCGACGGGTCCGACCCCGGGCCGGACGTGTCGTAGAGCCGCACCGGCGGATGGTCCCCGGTCAACGTCACCTCCGCGAACGGCACCCGCAGGTCCGGCCGCGACCCCTCGACGTACACCTTGCCTCGTGCCTGCATGACAGCCTCCCTGGTGATCAGGCGGACCAGCCGAAGTGGTTCAGCGGCCCGCGCCCAGCTCCCAGCTCCCAACCCCGCGCGCCGGTCAGCGCACGGAGCACGTACTCCTTGGCGGCGCGCACGGCCGCCGGCACCGGATCGCCGTGCGCGAGGCGCACCGCGATCGCCGCCGAGAACGAGCACCCGGTGCCGTGGGTGTGCCGGGTGTCCACCCGTGGGCCGCGCAGCACAGTGCTGACCCCGTCGCCGTGCAGCACGTCGACCGCCTCGCCCCCGTCGAGGTCACCGCCGGTCACCACCACGTAATCCGGGCCGCCGGCCGCCAGGGCCTCGGCGGCCAGCACCATCGCGGCCACGTCGTCCACCGGACGTCCGGTGATGGCCGCGGCCTCCGCGCAGTTCGGCGTCGCCACCCGGGCGTACGGCAGCAGCCGCTCCACGGCGCCCACCACACCGAGCTGATGTCCACTGGTGGCGACCAGCACCGGGTCGACGACGAGCTGGGGCAACCGGCCGTCGCGAGCCGCCTCGGCCACCACCTCGGCGATCGCCGGGGTGCCGAGCATCCCCGTCTTGACCGCGCCGACGGTGAAGTCGGCCAGCACGCTGTCCAACTGCTCGGTGACAGTGCGCGGAGGCAGCGGCAGGACGGCGTCGACACCCCTGGTGTTCTGCGCGGTGACCGCCGTGAGGACGCTCGTGCCGTAAGCGCCGAGCGCCGCGAAGACCTTGAGATCCGCCTGGATGCCCGCGCCGCCGCCGGAGTCGGAGCCGGCGATCGTCAACGTTGTTCGTGGCGTCATCTGTCCTCTTTGGTTGCGGTTTGGGGCTGCTGGAAGGCGCTGACCAGATTTGCGGCTGTCGCAGAGGGGTCTTCTGCGCGCATCAGTGCGCCCAGCACCGCCACCCCGACGGCTCCCGCCTGGACGCAGGTGATGACGTGTTCCGGGGTTTCGATCCCGCCCAGGGCCAGCACGGGGACCGGGCTGACGCCGACGAGCTCGCGCAGCCCCGCGACGCCCAGGGGTGGGCCGTAGCCGGGTTTCGTCCTCGTGTGGTGGATCGGGGAGATGGTGGCGTAGTGCTCGGTGGTCAGGCGGCCCAGCTCTGCCCGGTCGTGGCAGGAGCGGCCGACCAGCGGATGGGACGGTGGCGGGTACGGGCCGGCGGCCGGCAGGTGGACCGCGTCGCCGCCGAGCGGGTCGGGGCCGGCCACGATGAGCGTCCCGCCGACGTCGGCGAGGATCGCGCGGAGGTCGGCGGCGAGGGCGGCGCGCTCGGGCGGGGGCAGGTCCTTCTCGCGCAGCACCACCCAGCGCACTCCCCCGGCCACCGCGCCCGCCACGACCCGGTCGAGCCGGTCCCGCGCGACGAGCCGGTCGGTCAGGAGGACGACTCCGGACGGCCGGCTCACAGGTCCGGTCTTCCCTCGTCCGGGGTGGACGCGAGCGCGTGGAAGCGACGGGCGATCCGCCCGGCGCCCGCCGCCAGGCGCCCGGCCTCGACCGCGTAGCGCATCGCGGTGGCCATCGCCACCGGGTCGGCCGCCCGGGTGACGGCGCTGGCCAGCAGCACCCCGTCACAGCCCAGTTCCATCGCCAGCGCCGCGTCGGACGCGGTGCCGATGCCGGCGTCCAGGATCACCGGTACGTCGACGCCCTGGCGGATGAGCCGGATGTGGTGCGGGTTGCCGACGCCGAGCCCCGAGCCGATCGGCGAGCCGGCCGGCATCACCGCCGCGCACCCCACGTCCGCCAGGCGGCGGGCCAGCACCGGGTCGTCACTGGTGTACGGCAGCACCGTGAACCCGTCGGCCACCAGCTCCTCGGCGGCACGCAGCAACTCCACCCCGTCCGGCAGCAGCGTCCGCTCGTCGCCGATCACCTCCAGCTTGACCCAGTCGGTGTCGAACGCGTCCCGGGCCAGCCGGGCCACCTTCACCGCCTCGATCGCGGTGTGGCAACCGGCCGTGTTCGGCAACAGGCGTACGCCGCAGCGGTCCAGCAGCTCCAGCAGCCCGCCGGTGGAGCCGGGCGCGGTGCCCACCCGGCGCAGCGCCACAGTGACCAACTCGGTCCCGGACGCCCGGATCGCCTGCTCCAGCACGTGCAGGTTGGCGGCTCCGCCGGTGCCCAGGATCAGCCGCGAGGTGAACGTCTGGCCACCCAGCTCGAACGACACCCCGCTCACCCGCCCTGCGCCGCGGTGAGCACCTCGACCCGGTCACCGTCGCGCAGCGCCCGGGTCGGCCAGTCGGCCCGGGGCACCACCTCGCCGTTGACCGCGACCGCCACCCCGCGCGGGTGCGGAACGATCTCGCCGACCAGGTCCGCCACCGACACGTCGGTGGCGACGCTGCGCCCGGTCCCGTTCACCGTCAACTCCACCGGTCCCCCTTCGTGGTCCGTTCCGGTCCGCCCGTCCCGTCCGCGCCGGAACCCGCCGGCGGCGTACCAGCCGCCGCGGAACCGGCAGCGCCGGCACCGTCGAAGCGATCGGCCCGCAGCGGCGCGAGCAGCGGATCGGGTACGCCGCCGAGCACCAGGTCGGCGATCAGGTCGGCGGTGAGCGGGGTGAGCACGATGCCGTGCCGGTGGTGCCCGGTGGCGACCAGGACACCCGGCCGGCCGGGCAACGGCCCGAGGATCGGCGCGTTGTCCGGGGTTCCCGGGCGCAGCCCGGCGACCGCCTCGACCAGCTCGTACTCGGCCAGCTCGGGCAGCAGGTCGACACCCGCGCGCAGCAGGCGCTGCACCGCGCCGGCGGTGACAGTGGTGTCCGACCGCTCCTCGACGGTCGCGCCGAGCACGACCTCACCGTCGGGGCGAGGCACCAGGTAGACCGACTCGCCGTCGGCGTACCCCCGGATCACGTGCCGGAAGCCCGGCGCGCCGCCGTCGGGCGCGCGCAGCCGGAGGATCTGGCCCTTGACCGGCCGCACGGGCAGGCCGGTGAGCGCGGCGGCCCCGCAGCCGGCGGCGACCACGGTGTGCCCGGCGTCCACATCGGACAGCCGGCGGACCGCCCGTGGCACCAGCACCGCGCCGGCCCGCCGCGCGGCCGTGCGCAGCGCCGGCACCAGCCGGCGGGGGTCGACCTGGTGGTCGGTGGGCGCGAGCGCGCCGCCGCGCACCCCCGGGGCGAGCGCCGGTTCGTGGTCGCGCAGCGCACTGGGGCGCAGCGGGGTCACCGGCAGACCCAGCCCCTGCTGGTACGCCCAGAGCCGGCGCGCCTCGGCCAGGTCGTCGCCGGTCAGCCCGACCAGCACCGTGCCCTCGGTCCGGTAACCGATCCCGACGCCGGTCGTCGCGGTCAGCTCGGCGGCGAACGCCGGCCAGCGGGCGGCGGACGCCAGCAGCAGCTCGGTCAACAGCCGCTCCCCGAAGTACGCCTCGGCGACCGGGGAGAGCATGCCGGCGGCGACCGCCGAGGCCCCCGAGCCGGACGCGGCGTCGTACACCTCGACGCGCAGCCCACGGGCGGCACAGCGCCACGCGATGGCCAGCCCGATCGGGCCCGCGCCCACCACCGCCACGTCCGGCCGGGCCCGGTCGCGTGCTGGCGCTGACGGTGACCGGCCGGTCAGCACGCCAGCGCCTCGATCAGCTCGGCGGTCGCCCGTGCCGGATCGGCGGCGGCGGAGACGGCGCCGACGACGGCCACCCCGTACGCCCCGGCGGCGCGCAGCGCGGGCACCCGGGCGGCGGTCACCCCGCCGATCGCGATGACCGGCACGTCGACGGCGTCGACGACGGCGCGTACCCCGGTGGGGCCGATCGGGTCCGGGAGTCCGGTCTTGGTGCTCGTGCGGTGGCACGGCCCGACGCCCAGGTAGCTGGCGCCGGCCGCGACGGCAGCGCTCGCCGTGCCCGGCGCGCGGGCGGTGGCGCCCAGCACACCGGCGGGGCCGAGCACCCGGCGGGCGGCGGCGACCGGCAGGTCGTCGGCCCCGACGTGCCCACCGGCGGCACCCACCGCCAGGGCGACGTGCAGCCGGTCGTTGACCAGGCAGGTCGCCCCGTACGGCGTGCAGAGCGCGAGCACCCGCCGGGCCAGGTCGTACGCCTCGCGGTCGGTGGCGGAGTCCTCGACCCGGACCTGCACGACGAGGTCGGCGCGGGCCGCGCTGAGGGCGGCCCGGACCACGGCGAGCGGTTCGCGCCCGGGTCGGGTGTCGGTGATCAGATGCAGTCGGCCGAGGGACGGCACGGCAACACTCCTCCCTGCGCCGGCATTACCCGGATCAGGTTCGACGGTCGGGGGCTGTCAGCCCCCCTCTCAGCCCGGTACACCGGGCTCCCGTGGGTTACGTGAGTGTCACCGTACGACAGAACCGCCGCTCTGCCAAGGCGCGGGCCGGCGGGGGTCCGGCGGCCGGGCGCGGCGAAATCTGTGGGGCACTTCATACGGTCCTGTTCGGAATGTCGCCCGCCGTTGCAGAACCGTTACCCGTCCGCATCTTGCCCGACATCGAACCAGCCGAATTAATTTGTTCAGCGATTCGACAAAATGTCGGTGGGACACCTGACGAGGTGTGACCACCGACTCCACCGGGGACGGCATTCGGCGAGCCGGCTCCAGCGAGCTCTGTCACTACGACACAGGAGGCGGCGTGTCCCGTTCTCGTCGTGCCCGCGTACCCATCACCGCAACACTGATCTCACTGGCCATGGCCTCGACCACGCTGTTCGGCACGCCCGCCCAGGCGGCCCCGCAGCAGGCCCCGGCAGCCCAGGTGGCGCCGAAGGCGGCCAACGCCGCCGACGATCCCTACTCCGTCCTGATCTTCTCCAAGACCGCCGGTTTCCGGCACGACTCCATCCCCACCGGCATCGCCGCCATCCAACAGCTCGGCGCTGCCAACGGATTCACCGCCGACAACACCGAGGACGGCGCGGCATTCAACGACGCCAACCTGGCGAAGTACAAGGCCGTGATCTGGCTCTCCACCACCGGTGACGTGCTCAACGCCGAGCAGCAGGCGGCGTTCGAGCGCTACGTCAAGGCCGGCGGCGGCTACGTCGGCATCCACGCCGCCTCGGACACCGAGTACAGCTGGGCCTGGTACGGCGACCTGGTCGGCGCGTACTTCGCCAACCACCCGCAGAACCAGACGGCAACGGTCAAGGTGGAGGACCACGCCCACCCGTCCACCGCCGAGCTGCCGGACCGCTGGTCCCGCTTCGACGAGTGGTACAACTACCAGACCAACCCCCGGCCGGACGTGCACGTGCTGGCCAGCCTGGACGAGAAGTCCTACACCCCGGGCGCGGGCGCGATGGGCGCGGACCACCCGATCGCCTGGTGTCAGGACTACGACGGCGGCCGGTCCTGGTACACCGGCGGCGGCCACACCCGCGAGTCGTACGCGGAGCCGGAGTTCCTGTCCCACCTGCTCGGCGGCATCCGGACCGCGGCCGGTGTCGCGGACGCCGACTGCGGCGCGTCGAAGACCGCCAACTTCGAGAAGGTCACGCTGGACAGCAACACCAGCAACCCGATGGAGCTGGACATCGCCCCCGACGGGCGGGTCTTCTACATCGAGCGGGACGGCCGCGTGCAGATCGTGAAGCCGGACACCGGCAACACCGTCACCGCCATCGACCTGGACGTCTTCACCGGCAACGAGGACGGCCTGATCGGCATCCGGCTCGACCCGGACTTCGCCACCAACAAGTGGGTGTACCTCTACTACGCGCCGAACGACGGCGTCACCCGCAACCTGCTCTCCCGGTTCACGGTGACCGGCGACACCATCGACCCGGCCAGCGAGAAGCAGATGCTGCGGGTCGACACCCAGCGCAACACCTGCTGCCACGCCGGCGGCAGCATGGCGTTCGACAGCGCGGGCAACCTCTACCTGGCCACCGGTGACAACACCAACCCGTTCGAGTCGAACTCGTACTCGCCGCTCGACGAGCGGGCGGGCCGCCAGGACTACGACGCGCAGCGCACCTCCGCGAACACCAACGACCTGCGCGGCAAGGTGATCCGCATCCACCCGGAGGACGACGGGACGTACACCGTCCCGTCCGGCAACCTCTTCCCGCCGGGCACCGAGAAGACCCGTCCCGAGATCTACGCGATGGGCTTCCGCAACCCGTTCCGGATCGGCACCGACCCGAAGACCAACACGCTGTACGTCGGGGACTACGGGCCGGACGCCAACAGTGACAACCCGAACCGGGGCCCGCGCGGTCTGGTCGAGTGGAACATCGTCACCCCGGGCAACTACGGCTGGCCGTACTGCACGGGCACGAACGAGGCGTACAACGACTACACCTTCCCGTCCGGCCCGAGCGGCCCGAAGTTCGACTGCGCGGCACCGGTCAACAACTCGCCGAACAACACCGGCCTGACCAACCTGCCGCCGGTCGTCCCGGCGACCGTCGACTACGGGTACGCCGGTGACGCGCGCTACCCCGAGATCGGCGGCGGTGGCGCCCCGATGGGCGGCCCGGTCTACCGGTACGACGCGGACCTCAACTCGACCCGCAAGTGGCCGGCCTACTACGACGGCAAGGCGCTGCTCGGCGAGTGGAACCAGAACAAGATGTACACCATGCAGGTGACCGCCGACGGCAAGTCGCTTGTGGACATCAACCAGCTGCTCGCCGGCATGAGCATGATCCGGCCGATGGACTTCGAGTTCGGCCCGGACGGCGCGCTGTACCTGATCGAGTGGGGCAGCGGCTTCGGCGGCAACAACGACAACTCCGGCGTCTACCGGATCGACTACACCGCCGGTGACCGCGCCCCGATCGCGGCGGCGTCCGCCAACCCGACCTCGGGTCCGGCGCCGTTGACAGTCACCTTCTCCAGCGCCGGCTCCCGGGACCCGGACGGCGGCGCGCTCACCTACGCCTGGACGTTCGGCGACGGGCAGACCTCGACCGAGGCCAACCCGACGCACACGTACGCCACGGCGGGCAACTACACCGCCCAGCTCACCGTCACCAACCCCAAGGGCCGGACCGCGGTGGCCAACGTGCCGGTCACCGTGGGCAACACCGCGCCGACGGTCTCCATCGAGTTCCCGCCGGACGGTGGCTTCTTCAACTGGGGTGACCAGGTCCGCTACTCGATCAAGGTGACCGACCCCGAGGACGGGGAGATCGACTGTGACCGGGTCGGGTTGCAGGTGCTCCTCGGTCACGACGAGCACGCCCACCCGCTGGAGCAGCACACCGGCTGCACCGGCACCGTCCAGACGTCGCTCGCCTCCGGGCACGGCGCCGAGGCGAACGTCTTCGCGGTCTTCGAGGCCACCTACACCGACGAGGGCGGCGCCGGCGGTTCCGGCGCGCTGACCGGCCGGCAGATCGAGGTTCTCCAGCCGAAGCAGAAACAGGCCGAGTACTTCACCGCCACCGGGCGCGCCCCGGTGAGCACCGGCGGTGGCGACCCCGGCGTGCAGCGGGAGACCGGCTCGGACACCGCCGGCGGTGGCCAGAACATCGGCTTCATCGAGGACGGCGACTGGTGGTCGGTCGCTCCGGCGGACCTGACCAACATCACCGAGATCCGGTTCCGGGCCGCCTCGGCCGCCGCTGGCGGTCGTATCGAGGTCCGGGCGGGCGCTGTCGACGGACCGGTGGTCGCCACGGCGACGGTGCCGGCGACCGGCGCGTGGCAGACGTACACGGACGTGAGCGCACCGGTCACCGGCGCGGCGAGCGGCTCGCTGTACTTCCTGGCCCGCGACCCGAACGGCGGCACGGGTTCACTGTTCAACGTCAACTGGATGGACTTCGTCGGTCGCGGTGTCACCGAGAACGCGCCGCCGACGGTCAGTGCCACCGCCACCCCGGCGACCGGCACCGCGCCGGTCACCGTCGCCTTCGACGGCACGGCCACCGACGCCGAGGGTGACACCCCGCTGACGTACGCCTGGGACTTCGGTGACGGCGGCACGGCGACCACTGTGGACGCCAGCCACACCTACACCAGCGCGGGCACCTTCACGGCCACCCTCACGGTGACCGACAGCAAGGGCGCCAAGTCGTACGCCACGGTACCGGTGCGGGTCGACGCGCCGGACACGTCCTGCTTCGGGGCGCGTTCGGACGACTTCAACGGCAACACCCTCGACAAGGAGCGCTGGACCAGCGTCATCCGGGAGAACCAGCTCTACTCCCTCAGTGGCGGCGCGCTGCGGCTGCCCACTGCCGTGGGCGACCTCTACGGCGCCCGCAACGACGCCACCAACCTGGTGCTCCAGCCGGCCCCGACCGGCGCCTGGGAGATGACCACCAAGGTCACCCTCCCGGTGACGGCCAACTACCAGCAGGCCGGCCTGCTGGTGTACGGCGACGACGACAACTACGCCAAGGTGGACCTGCTGTACAACGGCAGCCGGCGGGTGGAGTTCATCCGGGAGACGGCGGGCACGCCGCGCAACGAGTCCACCGACGCCACCAACGCACCGGCGGGTGACACCGTGTACCTGCGGG
Source organism: Micromonospora sp. WMMD1120 (assembly GCF_029626235.1). Classification (NCBI taxonomy): domain Bacteria; kingdom Bacillati; phylum Actinomycetota; class Actinomycetes; order Micromonosporales; family Micromonosporaceae; genus Micromonospora; species Micromonospora sp. WMMD1120. The sequence continues at coordinate 1,202,686 of NZ_JARUBO010000005.1, forward strand.
TCACCAGCGACGGGACGAACCTGACCGCGTCCGTTTCGAGCGACGGGCAGACGTTCACCCCGGTCGGCCGTTCGGCGGCGCTGGCCGGCATCACCAACCCGCGGATCGGGGTCTTCGCGCTCAACGGCGGCACCGAGGCGCCGGTCGTCGAGGCGGCCTTCGACTCGTTCCAGGTGACGCCGGACGCCCCGGCCGGACCGGTCGACCCGTCCGACGAGTTCAACGGCACCACGTTGGACAAGTGCCGGTGGGACGCCATCCTGCGGGAGGACCCGACCGGTTACCGGGTCACCGGCGGCGCGCTGCGCATCGACGTGCCGAACGGTGACATCTACGGCACCGACAACACCGGGCCGAAGAACTTCATCCTCCAGACCGCGCCGTCGGGCGACTGGACCCTGGAGACGAAGGTCGACGGCAGCCTGCTGAACGAGCAGTACCAGCAGGCCGGTCTGCTCGTGCAGGCGGACGACGACAACTACCTGAAGTTCGACTTCATCGCGGACAACCAGGCCGGCCAGGCGGTCACGCGGCGGATCGAGTTCCGCAGCGAGATCGGCGGCGTCGTCCAGAGTCCGCAGCCGGAGGCGACCAGCCTGACCAGTGCCGTCTGGCACCTCCGGTTGGCCCGCACCGGTAACACGTTCACCGCGTCGTACTCGGCCGACGGGACGACCTGGACCGCGCTCGAGGCGCTGACCAACACCGCTGTGGGTGCCACCCCGAAGGTCGGTCTGTTCACCCTCGGCGCCAACCAGACGGCCTCGAAGACCGCCGCGTTCGACTACTTCCGGTTGAGCACCGAGGTTGCCGACGAGACCGCTCCGGTCACCACGGCCGCGGTGTCCGGCACCCCCGTCGAGGGGTGGTACACCGGACCGGTGACGGTGACCCTCACCGCCGCCGACGAGGCCGGCGGTAGCGGGCTCGCCAGCACCGAGTACCAGCTGGACGGGGCCACCACCTGGACGGCCTACACCGAGCCGGTGCAGGTCAGCGGGGACGGCGAGCACGAGCTGCGGTTCCGCTCGACGGACGAGGCCGGCAACGTGGAGGCGACCAAGACCGTCTCGGTCAAGATCGACGCCACCGCACCGGTGACCACCGCGACGTTCGCCCCGGCGAACGACGAGGGCTGGCACAACGGCACGATCCCGGTCGTGCTGGCCGCCACCGACGCCGGTTCCGGCGTCAAGACGGTGGAGTGGTCGCTGGACGGTGGCGCGTGGACGCCGTACACCACGCCGGTCGAGGTGACCGGTGACGGGCAGCACGAGCTGCTGTACCGCTCGACCGACAAGGCGGGCAACGCCGAGACGCTCAAGTCGGCGGTCCTGAAGATCGACGGCAGCAAGCCGACGCTGCTGGTCTCCGGCATCGCCGACGGCCAGCTCTACGGTGACAGCCAGGACGTCCGGGTGTCCTGGCAGGCCGTCGACCCGACCTCGGGCATCGCGTCGGTGGTCGGCCAGTTGGACGGCCAGACGTACGCCAGCGGCACCCTGCAGGCCATGTACGAGCTGTCGCTCGGCCTGCACGAGCTGACCGTGACCGCGACCGACAAGGCGGGCAACAAGACCACCTCGAACGTCCGGTTCTTCGTCACCACCTCGTTCCGGGACATGCAGGGTCTGCTGGACCGGTTCAAGGCGACGGGTCGGCTCTCGGCCAAGGCGCACAAGCAGCTGACCGCCAAGCTCGACGCGGCCCGGCAGGCCGAGGCGGCCGGCAACGACAACAAGGCGATCAAGCAGTTGACCGCGTTCCGCGCGCTCGCCGCCGACGCCACCCTGGTGGCCGAGGCGGAGATCCGCGACGTCCTGATCCGGGACGCCGACGCCATGATCGTCCGGCTCGGTGGCGAGGCCAGCAAGGCCGGGGTCAAGGCGAACGACGGCGAGACGGTCAAGGGCACCGGACGGCTCGGTGGCGACGCCACCCGGCTCGCACCCGGTCGCCAGCTCTGATCCGACGAGGCCCCTTCCCGACGCTCCGGCGTCGGGGAGGGGCCTCCCTCATCGGTAGTGAGGAGATGTCCGTGACGGGTATCCGCAAGGTGTTGGCCGCCGTGTTCGCCGGGCTGGTCCTGACCCTGTTCGTCGCCGCCCCGGCGGCGGCCGAGGCCGCTCAGGTCGCCCCGGCGGCAGCCGGCGCCGCTCAGGTCGCCCCGGCGGCGAAGGCCGCCCCGGCGGCGAAGGCCGACAAACTCAAGCTCACGGTGGCCGGCGACGGGGCCGAGGGAGTCACCATCCAGGCCACCTACGCCGACGGTCGCCGGCTGGAGCAGGTGGTGCGGCTGGTCCTCACCGCCACCGGCCCGGATGGGCAGCGGGTCGGACCGGTGCAGTTGGAACCACAGCCGGAGGGGCAGGGCTTCTACAGCAGTGGCCCGCTGCTCTCCGCCGGCACGTGGAAGGTGACTGTGGACTCCCCCGCTCCCCTGGCGGCCAAGGCCACCGCGACGGTGCAGGCGAAGGCGGCACAAACGCCGCCGGCGCCCGCGCCGGTGGCGGTGACCACGCGGACGGACGAGGCGGGCGGACCGGGCTGGTGGCCGTTCGCGGCTGCCGGCCTCGTGCTGGTCGCCCTGGCGATGGCTGTGGCCATGGTGTTCGGCCGCCGCCGCACGAGCTGACCGAACAGACAGCGCACGACCGGGCCGGGCCGCTGTCGCGGCCCGGCCCGGTGTCGTCTCGGCGACGTGATCAACTCGACGTCCCGCGAAGTCGGGGCCTCCCGATCGCAGGTCACCCCGATTTTCAGGAACCCGAGTGGATCACGCTAGGCGCCCACGCGGCGCGCCCGGCTCACACGCGGCGCGCCCGGCTCAGAGGATGGCGCGCAGCGCGGCCAGGTCCTCGTCGTCGGGCTCCCAGGTGCCGGCGGCGGCGTTCGCACGCACCTGCTCGGGCGTGGTGGCACCGGCGATCACCGAGGTCACCGCCGGCTGGGCGGCCAGCCCACCGATCGCCACCTGGAGCATGCTGAGACCTCGCTCGGCCGCGTACGCCTCGATCGCCTCGATGGTGTCCCAGTCGGCGGCGGCGAACCGCTCGGCGTACCGGCCACCGCCAGCGAGCCGGCTGCCGGCCGGGGGCTGCTCACTGCGCCGGTACTTGCCGGTGAGCAGGCCGTTGGCGAGCGGGAAGAACGGAAGCATGCCCAGTCCGAACCGCTCACAGGCCGGAATCACCTCGGTCTCCACCGACCGCTCCACCAGACTGTAGTGGTTCTGCGCGCTGACGAAGCGGGCCCGACCGTTCGACGAGGCGACCCAGTCCGCGTCGGCGATCTGCCATCCGGCGAAGTTGGAGTTGCCCAGGTAGCGCACCTTGCCGTCACGGACCAGGTCGTCCAGGGCGGCCAGGGTCTCGTCGATCGGGGTGCCCGGGTCGGGCTCGTGCATCTGGTACAGGTCGATGTGGTCGGTGCCGAGCCGGCGCAGCGACGCCTCCACCGCGCGGGCGATGTACCGCCGGGAGCCACGGGCGCCGAAGTCCGGCCCGTTGAGGCCGTGCATGTCCATGCCGAACTTGGTCGCCACCACCACGTCGTCCCGGCGGCCCTTGAGCGCCTGCCCGAGCAGCTCCTCGGAGCCACCCTGCGGCTCACCGTAGATGTCGGCGGTGTCGAAGAGGGTGATCCCGGCGTCCAGGGCGGCGTCCACCACCGCGCGGGTGCCGTCCAGGTCGAGCTTGCGGCCGAAGTTGTTGCAGCCGATGCCGACCACGGACACCACGAGCCCGGAGTCGCCCAGCCGGCGATAGGTCATCTCAGTCACGAGATCCACCCTATGCCGGCTGGACGGTTGTCGTCGGGGACCGGTCAGCCCACGTCCCAGACCGGCTCCGGGGTCTCCACCACCTCGTTGTCGCCCCGGAACAGCACGAACCTGTCGAAGGAGCGGGTGAACCAGCGATCGTGGGTCACCGCGATCACCGTTCCCTCGAAGGCGTTCAGGCCCGCCTCCAGAGCCTCCGCGCTGGCCAGGTCGAGGTTGTCGGTGGGCTCGTCGAGCAGCAGCAGGGTCGCCCCGGACAGCTCCAGCAGCAGCACCAGGAACCGGGCCTGCTGCCCGCCGGAGAGCGTGCCGAAGCGCTGGTCGCCCTGCGCGGCCAACTCGTACCGGCTGAGCATCCCCATCGCGGCGTGCCGGTCCATGCCGGCGCGGTGCTCGTCGCCCCGCCACAGGATCTCGACCAGCGTCTTCGCCATCAGCTCCGGTCGGTCGTGGGTCTGCGAGAAGTGCCCGGGGCGGACCCGGGCGCCGAGCCGGGCGGTGCCGTCGTGGGCCACCGGCGCCAGCCCACCCGCGCCGTCGACCGGCCCGCTCGCCGGGTCGGGATCGGTGCCACCGCGCGCCAGCAGCCGCAGGAAGTGCGACTTGCCGGTGCCGTTGGCACCGAGCACCGCCACCCGGTCGCCGTACCAGATCTCCAGGTCGAACGGGAACGTCAGGCCGTCCAGCTCCAGTTGCTCACAGACGACGGCGCGCTTGCCGGTCCGTCCGCCGCTCAGCCGCATCCGGATGTCCTGGTCCTTCGGGGGTACGGGCGGCGGCCCGGCCTCCTCGAACTTGCGCAGCCGGGTCTGCGCGGCCTGGTAGCGCGAGGCCAACCCGTCGTTGTACGCGGCCTTCTGCTTGTACATCAGCATCAGCTCGCGCAGCTTCTGGTGCTCCTCGTCCCAGCGTCGGCGCAGCTCGTCGAGGCGGGCGTGCCGGGCCACCCGCGCCTCGTGCCAGCTCGCGAAGCCGCCCGGGTGCACCCAGGCGCTACCGCCCTCGACGGCGACCACCCGGTCGGCGCTCTGGGCCAGCAACTCCCTGTCGTGCGAGACGTAGAGCACCGACTTGGTCGACTCGCGCAGGCGCGCCTCCAGCCACCGCTTGCCGGGCACGTCGAGGAAGTTGTCCGGTTCGTCGAGCAGCAACACCTCGTCCGGGCCACGCAACAGCAGCTCCAACGCGAAGCGCTTCTGCTGACCGCCGGAGAGCGTACGCACCGGTCGGTCTCGTACGGCGTCCCACTGCTTGTCGAGCACGATGGTGGCGACGGTGTCGAAGAGCACCTCGGCGTCGTAGCCGCCCGCCTCGCCCCAGGCGCCGAGCGCGTCCGCGTACGCCAGTTGAGCCTTGCCCGCGGCGGTGCTGAACTTCCCGTGGGCCTCGGCGGCGCGCATGGCCGTCTCGGTCTCGGCGAGCCGGCGGCCGGCGTCGCGCAGCGCCGGCGGGGCCAGCGACAGCGCCAGGTCGGCGAGCGTCGACTCGTCACCGATCATGCCGATGAACTGGCGCATCACGCCCAGCCCGCCGGAGCGCGCCACGACGCCGGTGCGCACCGGCAGGTCGCCGGCCACCATTCTCAGCAGCGTCGTCTTCCCGGCCCCGTTCGGCCCGACCAGGGCGACCTTGGCGCCCTCGCCAACCCGGAACGACACGTCGGCGAAGAGTTCCCGGCCGTCGGGCAGGCTGTGCCCGACCCCTGCCACGTCCACGTATCCCACGCCGGGATACTGCCCCAGCGAGGGCGGACGGTACATCCAATTACCGGGTGACCCGCAGTACCCGAAAGCCCTTCTGGCTGGCGTGCCGATCGACCTGCCAGCCCTGCTCGACGAGCCAGCGCTGGAGCGAGTCGCCGCCCAGGTGCCGGGCGACGACCAGCCAACCGACGCCGTCCGGGGCGAGTCGGGGCAGCCACCGCAGCAGCAGCCCGTGCAGGTCGTCCTTGCCGATCCGAATGGGCGGGTTGGACCAGATCTCGGCGAACCGGATGTCCGCCGGAACGTCGTCCGGCGCGCTGACCCGGACCCGGTCACCGGCGCCGATGCGGGCCGCGTTGGCGGCGGTCAACTCGCGCGCCCGCGCGTTGACGTCGACGGCCCAGACGGTGCTCAGCGGCGCGGAGTCGGCCAGCACACAGCTGATCGGCCCGAACCCGCAGCCGAGGTCGAGCAGGTCACCACCGGTGTCGGCGGCGGGCAGCTCGGCCTTGCGCAGCAGCACGGCGGTGCCCGGGTCGAGCCGGCTGGCGGAGAAGACCCCGCCGGCCGAGGCGAGCCGGTAGTCGCGGTCGGCGACCGAGAACTCCACCTCGCGCGCCGGGGCGTCGCTGGTGGGCTGAGCGGTGAAGTAGTGGTCGCCGGTCACCCGGCAATTCTCGCACCGGCCGGGGGCAGCTCCGGCAGGGCCCACGAGCACAATTACTGGAAATTACCCCCTAAAGGGACAATGGCTCCTACTCTGGGCAACATGGTGTATCGGTACGAGTCCGATGAGGACGCTTTCGAGGAGTACCCGGAGCCCGGGTCCGGTCCGTCGACGTTCGGCGCCGGACCGCCTCCGCCGGCCGGGCCCTCCCCGTCCCGCTTCCCCACGCCGTCGCTGCCCCGGCCCAACCAGCTCTCGCTGCCCTCGTCGCAGCCCACACCACCCCGCATCGACCTGGCCCGGCCGACCCGGGCCGAGACGACACAGCCGGCGTCGACAGGTGCCGAGATCCCGCCCGCGCCGCCCCGCAGCCAGATCTACACCTCGGCGATGCCGGCGGAGCCTGCCGGCCGGCGCGGCGGCGGCCGGCTGTGGCAGATGCTGATCGGCGGCGCGGCGGTCCTGGTGCTGCTCGCCCTCTGCGGCCTGGGCGCCGCCGCGCTCCTGAGCGATCGAGGGCAGCAACCGCAGAGCGACCCGACGTTCCAGCCGAACGCCGCGCCGACCTCCGCCGCACCGGCGGAACGGCTGGCCCTCGACTCGCGCGACACCGACCAGGCGCCGCTCACCGCCAAGGAACTCTTCCCCGGTAAGGAACTGAAACTCACCGACGGCCAGCCGGGCTACCGGGTGCTCAAGACCCAGTCCAGCGGCAGTTGCGCCGTCGCCGCCACCGACGAGGTCGCCGACCTACTGGTCCGGCTCGGCTGCAACCAGGCCGTCCGGGCCACCCTGCGGACACCGGACGGCGAACACCTGGTGACCGCGGGCCTGTTCAACCTCACCGACAAGGTCAGCGCGGAGCGCGCCCGGGACCGGATCCGCCAGGTGCTCGACGAACGGCAGGGCCGGTTCCGTGGCCTGACCGCTGACGACGGCGACGGCGACGGCACCGAGGTTCTGGCGACCGCCCCCGCTCGGGTCGGTTGGCAGGTCCGGGGGCACTACCTGGCGTACGCGCTGGTGGTCCGCAGGGACGGCGCCACGATCAAGGCGGGCGACGCCAGGGTGCGCGAGATCCTGTTCGACATGATCGAGCTGCACCTCAGTCGGGGTGTGCTGCAACAGCGCGTCGACGGCGGCACCGCCGCACAACCGACGGCGGCGCCGAGCGGCACCACAGCCACCCAGGACGGCACGGACGAGCTGCCGGGCGACTGACCGGGACCGGTCAGCCCTCGACCGGAACCCGGAGCCGACGGGTGAGGTCCGCGCGGCGGGCGTACTCGGCCGGATCGTCCGGGTAGCCGACGGCGACGAGCGTCAACCCACGGGCCGGCGCCACCGTGACCTCGCTGGACCGCTCCCGGTGCCGGAGCAGGCTGCCCGGCCACTCCACCGGTCGGCGGCCGTCCCCGGCCACCAGCATGGCCCCCACCAGGCTGCGCACCATCGCCTGGCAGAACGCGTCGGCCTGCACCGTCGCGACCAGGATGCCGTCCGGGTCGCGCCGCCAGTCCAGCCGCGTCACCTCGCGCAGCGTGGTCGCGTTCTCCTTGCGCCGGCAGTACGCGGCGAAGTCGTGCTCCCCCACCAGCCCGGTCGCCGCGGCGTTCAGCGCGGCCAGGTCGAGCGGCTTCGGCCAGGCCAGCACCTCGTGCCGGCGCAACGGCTCGACGCCGAAGGACGCGTCGGTGACCCGGTACTCGTAGCGCCGGAACGTGGCCGAGAACCGGGCGTCGAAATCGGCAGGCACCTCCGTCATCGCCCGGACCCGCACGTCGGGGGGGAGCAGCCGGGCCAGCCGGCGCACCAGGCGTCCCTCGTGCTGCCGCCACACCTCGGCGGGCAGATCCAGGTGGCACACCTGTCCCGTGGCGTGCACCCCCGCGTCGGTCCGACCGGCCACCGTCAGCCCGGTGGCCGTACCGACGCCGAGGACCAGGTCCAGGGTCTCGACGAGCACTCCCGCGACGGTACGGCGGGTCGGCTGCGGGGCCCAGCCGGAGAAATCGGTGCCGTCGTACGAGACGTCCAGCCGGAGCCGGAGCCGCTCGTCCACCTCGTACCTCCTGTTACGGGTCGGGCCCGACACCCCAGGTGGGGTGCCGGGCCCGAAACAGCCCTCGATCAGGCCTTGTTCTCGGTGTTCTCGGTGGCCTCGTCGCTGTCCTCGCGGGCGGCGGCGGTGTCACCGGACGCCGACACCGGCGCCTCGGCGTCCTGGTCGGCCGGGGCCGACTGCGGGGCGTCCTCGGCCGGGGCAAGCGCCTCGACCTTGTCCTGCTGCGCGGCCTTGCGGGCGGCGGTCTTCTTGTTCGCCTTCGGCTCGGCGACCTGAAGCTCCTCCACCAGCTCGATGATCGCCATCGGAGCGGCGTCACCCTTGCGCGGACCGGTCTTCACGATCCGGGTGTAACCGCCGGGCCGGTTGGCGTACCGGGGCGCGATCTGGTCGAACAGGGCGTAGACCACGTCCTTGTCCTTGACGACACCCAGCACCCGCCGCCGCGAGGCGAGGTCACCGCGCTTGGCCTTGGTGATGAGCTGCTCGGCCAGCGGACGCAGCCGCCGGGCCTTCGTCTCGGTGGTCTGGATCTTGCCGTGCTGGAACAGCGCGGTGGCCAGGTTGGCCAGCATCAGCCGCTCGTGCGCGGGGCTGCCGCCGAGGCGGGGGCCCTTGGTGGGCGTGGGCATGCTTGGTGCTCCTCAGTTGTGGCGGCAGCGCGGACTAGAGCTGCTCGGTCTCGCGGTAGTCGTCGGTGTCGTAGTCGGCCTCGCCGAAGGTGTCCACGACGTGCGCCGGGTCGAAGTTCGGAGCCGAGTCCTTCAGCCCGAGACCCATCCCGGCGAGCTTCATCTTGACCTCGTCGATCGACTTCTGACCGAAGTTGCGGATGTCGAGGAGGTCGGCCTCGGTACGCCCGATGAGCTCACCAACGGAGTTGATGCCCTCGCGCTTGAGGCAGTTGTAGGAGCGGACGGTCAGGTCCAGCTCCTCGATCGGCAGGGCGAGGTCCGCCGCCAGCTGGGCGTCCTGCGGGGACGGCCCGATGTCGATGCCCTCGGCGGTCTCGTCCAGCTCCCGGGCCAGCCCGAACAGCTCGACGAGCGTCGAACCGGCGGAGGCCAGCGCGGTACGCGGACCCATCGACGGCTTGGTCTCGACGTCGATGATCAGCCGGTCGAAGTCGGTGCGCTGCTCGACACGGGTCGCCTCGACGCGGTACGTCACCTTCAGCACCGGCGAGTAGATCGAGTCGACCGGGATCCGGCCGATCTCGGCGCCGGACTGCTTGTTCTGCGCCGCCGTCACGTAGCCCCGACCCCGCTCGACGGTCAGCTCCATGTCGAGCCGGCCCTTGCCGTTCAGGGTCGCGAGCTTGAGGTCCGGGTTGTGCACCGAGACGCCGGCCGGCGGCTGGATGTCACCAGCGGTCACGTCGCCCGGGCCCTGCTTGCGCAGGTACATGCTGACCGGCTCGTCGTGCTCGGAGCTGACGCACAGCTCCTTGATGTTCATGACGAGCTCGACCACGTCCTCCTTGACGCCGGGGATCGTGGTGAACTCGTGCAGCACACCGTCGATCTTGATCGAGGTGACGGCCGCGCCCGGGATCGACGACAGCAGCGTACGCCGCAGCGAGTTACCCAGGGTGTAGCCGAAGCCCGGCTCCAGCGGCTCGATGGCGAACCGGGACCGGGTCTCGTTGATCGACTCCTCGGAGAGGGAGGGTCGCTGGCTGATGAGCATCTTTTCTCTTCTCTTCCGGGGACGCCCGCTATTTGACGCCCACGACACAAACTGTTCCGGTGGCCCGCCCTGCCGGACGGGCCACCGCAACGAGCCCGACTACTTGGAGTAGAGCTCGACGATCAGCTGCTCCTGGACCTGCGTGTCGATGACCTGCCGGGCCGGGAGGGAGTGCACGAGCACCTTCATCTGGCTCGGGATGGCCTCGAGCCACGCCGGAACCGTCTTCGAGCCGGCCTGGGCCTGCGCGACGATGAACGGGGTGAGCTCCTTGCTCTTGCCCCGAACCTCGATGATGTCGTGCTCCTTGACGCGGTACGACGGGATGTCGACCTTCTTGCCGTTCACCGTGAAGTGACCGTGCTTGACCAGCTGGCGGGCCATGTCCCGGGACTGGGCGAAGCCGGCCCGGTAGACCACGTTGTCCAGCCGCGACTCGAGGATCTGCAGGAGGACCTCACCGGTCTTGGCCTGCTTGCCGACGGCTTCCTCGTAGTAACCGCGGAACTGCTTCTCCAGCACGCCGTACACGCGGCGGGCCTTCTGCTTCTCACGGAGCTGGAGCAGGTACTCCGTCTCCTTGGTGCGGCCGCGGCCGTGCTGCCCGGGCGGGAACGGCCGGGACTCGAACGGGCACTTCGGACCATCGCACTTGCTGCCCTTGAGGAACAGCTTCATCTTCTCCCGCCGGCAACGGCGGCAGTCAGCACCGGTGTAACGAGCCATCTCTCTCTACCTCTCAGACCCGGCGACGCTTCGGCGGACGGCACCCGTTGTGCGGCTGCGGGGTGACGTCGGAGATCTGCCCGACCTCGAGGCCCACGGCCTGCAGCGAACGGATGGCGGTCTCCCGGCCGGAGCCGGGACCCTTGACGAACACGTCGACCTTGCGCATGCCGTGCTCCATGGCGCGACGCGCGGCGGCCTCGGCGGCCAGCTGCGCGGCGAACGGAGTCGACTTGCGGGAGCCCTTGAAGCCGACCTGGCCGGCGGAGGCCCAGGAGATGACCGCACCGGTCGGGTCCGTGATGGACACGATGGTGTTGTTGAACGTGCTCTTGATATGCGCCTGCCCGTGGGCGACGTTCTTGCGTTCCTTGCGCCGGACCTTCTTGACAGCGGCTCCGGCACGAGCCTTCGGTGGCATAAGTCTGTGCGCTCCTGATTGGTTTCTGGCTTGTCGCCCCGTTGATGACGTAGACACCGGTTCCGGTTGGAGCCCGGCCTACCTCGGCGGAGAACGACCAGAATTCCGGTTAAAGAACTACTTCTTGCCGGGCTTCTTCTTGCCGGCGACGGTCCGCTTCGGGCCCTTGCGGGTCCGGGCGTTGGTCTTGGTCCGCTGGCCACGCACGGGCAGGCCCCGGCGGTGCCGGATGCCGGCGTAGCAGCCGATCTCGACCTTGCGGCGGATGTCAGCGGCGACCTCGCGGCGCAGGTCACCTTCAACCTTGTAGTTGCCCTCGATGTGGTCGCGGAGCTGCACGAGCTCCTCGTCCGTGAGGTCCCGAGCGCGCTTGTCCGGCGAGATGCCGGTGGCGGCGAGCGTCTCCAGGGCGCGGGTGCGACCGACCCCGAAGATGTAGGTGAGCGCGATCTCCAACCGCTTCTCGCGGGGGAGATCAACGCCGACTAGACGTGCCATGTGCGGGCGTACTCCTCGTGATGTGTGGCGGAGGTGTGGACCCGTCCCACCCCGCTACCGGCCGTCCCGTCCTTCCGACGCGGTGCGCGCCGGCGACCGGGATCGGTCGCTGCCCGAGCGGGCCCCGGCCTCCGACCGGGGGTCAGCCACGAGAGGAGTACGTCTTCACGTACCGCTCGCGGCTGGGACGAGCATGTGTGATGTGTGGTGTCGCTGGGATCTGCCTGGACCAACGCCACCCGGCCGTGTTCCGGCCGGACGGGCTGAGTCAGCCCTGGCGCTGCTTGTGGCGCGGGTCGCTGCAGATGACCATGACCCGGCCGTGCCGGCGGATAACCCGGCACTTGTTGCAGATCCTCTTGACGCTCGGCTTGACCTTCACGGTTGCCTTACTTCCCATCTGGGCCCGGGGACGCGAATGCGACACCGGACGTCGAAGACGGACACGGGACTTCCCGGCCGTCGTCAGGACTACTTGTAGCGGTAGACGATGCGCCCGCGGGTCAGGTCGTACGGCGAGAGTTCGACGACGACCCGGTCCTCCGGAAGAATGCGGATGTAGTGCTGCCGCATCTTGCCGCTGATGTGAGCCAACACCTTGTGACCGTTCGCGAGCTCCACCCGGAACATGGCGTTCGGCAGGGGCTCGATGACCCGACCCTCGATCTCAATGGCTCCGTCTTTTTTCGGCATGTCCTCCGCTGTCCTGACGTCGATTGCTCCGGGCGACCCACAACGCCTTACACGGAAATCTGACCAGAATCAGAAGACCGCGCCAGCCGCGGCTCCGACTCCCACCGAAGCGCAGGGTGGGCATGCCGGAGTGGACGCTGTGCGCCGATCAGAAAGTGTACGCCCGCCAGCAGGCACCCGCCAAACCGGCACCCACCCCACCCCCGGACCCCCAACCGCCAACCCCCACCCCGGCCCCCACCCCATCCGGTCGATCATGAAGTTGTGGTCACGACACGCCGCGCCCGGTGACCATAACTTCATGATCAGCCGGCAGGGCTCATGCGGGGGCGCATCCTGGGGGCGGGGCGTGGGGGTTGTTCTTCTTGGGGAGGCTTGGGAACCCCGGGCCAACCAGGCCGGCCAGCGTGCGGGCCAGCAGCACCACGCCCAACGGGCCGGCCACCCAGCCCGGCCAGAGGTAGAGCAGTTCCCTGCTGAACAGGGAGGCCGCCGCCCAGATGGTCACCACGATGGCGACGACGCTCAGGTACGGCACCCAGATCTCGACCAACCAGTGCGCCATACCGCCAAGGCCGGCGGGGCGGCTCAGCCGGGATGTCCACCGCCGGCGGAGTGGCTGCGACCGGCACCAGGCGGGATGTCCACCGCCGGCGAAGTGGCTGCGGCCGGCACCAGGCGGGACCGCTGCGGTGGTGCCACCGCCTCCCAGCCCCCGTCCCACCCGTCAAGGCTGGCTGATCATGAAGTTGTCGTTCGCGCCACCGGCGTGTCGTGACCATAACTTCAGGATCAACCTCGGGGTGGGGCGGGTGTTCAGGCGGTCGTCGACACGGCGGGCTGGCGGGCCGTCACCAGGTCGCCCAGGCGGGCCCGGCCGCCGTCGAAGGCGGTGAGGACCCAGACCCCGTCCGGCAACAGTGCCATCGAGTGCTCGACGTGGGCCGCCATCGAGCCGTCCCGGGTCACCACCGTCCAACCGTCGGCCAATTCGACGGTACGCGGGGACGCCATGGTGATCATCGGCTCGATGGCCAGCGCCATGCCGGGAACCAGTCGGGGGCCCTTGCCCGGCCGACCATGGTTCAGCACGTGCGGGTCCTGGTGCATCTCGGTGCCGATCCCGTGCCCGCCGTACCCGTCGACGATGCCGTACCGCCCGCCCTTGCGCACGGCGGTCTCCACAGCGTGTGAGATGTCGGTGAGTCGGCCCCTGCCGCTGGCGGCGCCACGCGCGGCGGCGGCGATCCCGGCCCACATCGCGTCCTCGGCGACAGCGGCCATCTTCAGCAGCGCCGGGTCGACCTCGCCGACCCCGACGGTGATCGCGGAGTCGCCGTGCCACCCGTCCAGCACCGCGCCGCAGTCGATCGAGATCAGGTCGCCGTCCTGAAGGACCTGCTTGGGCGACGGGATGGCGTGCACGACCTGCTCGTTGACCGAGGAGCAGATGGACGCCGGAAAACCGTGGTAGCCCTTGAACGACGGAACGGCCCCCGCCTCGCGGATGGTCGCCTCGGCGATGGCGTCCAGATCGGCGGTGCTCACGCCCGGAGCGACAGCCTCCCGCATGCGGCGCAGCGCCTCGGCCACCACCAGGCCGGCGGCCCGCATCTTCTCGATCTGGTCAGGGGTCTTCAGCTGGATGTCCAGCTGGGGACGACGCATGGAGCGGTTACCTTTCGTGGCCGTTCAGCGGGGCACGTCCTGCGTACCCCGCTGTTCGCACTCTATCCGCCGCGGCCCGGCGGGACCTCAGCCGCTGTACGACCGCAGGGCGTCGATGGCCCGGGTGGTGACGTCCTCCACCGGCCCGGTCGCGTCGATGCCGACCAGCTTGCCCTGGGCGCCGTAGTAGTCGACCAGGGGCGCGGTCTTCGCGCTGTATTCCCGGAGCCGCGTGGCGATGGTCTCCGGCTTGTCGTCGTCGCGCTGGAACAGCTCGGCGCCGCACCGGTCGCAGATGCCCGGCCGGGTCGTCGCGTCGAACTCGACGTGCCAGATCTTGCCGCAGCCCCGGCAGGTACGCCGACCGGACAGCCGCCGGATCACCTCGTCGTCGTCGACGACCAACTCCAGGACGAGGTCCAGGGCGGTGCCCAGGTCGGCGAGGAGCTTGTCCAGCGCGGCGGCCTGCGGAGTCGTCCGCGGGAAGCCGTCGAGCAGGAAGCCCTCGCTGGCGTCGGCCTCGGCCAGCCGGTCCCGGACCATGTTGATGGTGACCTCGTCCGGGACCAGCTCGCCCGCGTCCATGTACCGCTTCGCCTCGACGCCCAGCGGCGTGCCCTGGGTGACGTTCGACCGGAAGATGTCCCCGGTCGAGATCTTCGGCACCGAGAGGTGTGCGGCGATGAACTCGGCCTGTGTGCCCTTGCCCGCGCCCGGCGGGCCAACCAGAACGAGTCTCATCTACCGCAGGAACCCTTCGTAGTTCCGCTGCATGAGTTGGCTCTCGATCTGCTTCACGGTCTCCAGACCGACGCCGACCATGATGAGCACAGCGGTGCCGCCGAACGGGAAGTTCTGGTACTGCTGGTTGTCCAGCCAGATGAAGAAGAAGTTCGGCAGGATCGAGATGATGCCGAGGTAGAGCGCGCCCGGCAGGGTGATCCGGCTGAGGATGAAGTCCAGGTAGTCGGCGGTCGGCTTACCCGGGCGGATGCCCGGCACGAAGCCGCCGTACTTCTTCATGTTGTCCGCGACCTCGGTCGGGTTGAACGTGATCGAGACGTAGAAGTACGTGAAGAAGATGATCAGCAGGAAGTAGACCGCGATGTAGATCGGGCTGCTCGGGTTGACCAGGTTGTTCTGGATCCACGCCTGCGTCTTGCCCGGGTCGTTCTGGTCGAAGAACTGCAACGCCAGTTGCGGCAGGTAGAGCAGCGACGAGCCGAAGATGACCGGGATGACACCCGCCTGGTTGACCTTCAGCGGGATGTAGGTCGAGGTGCCGCCGTACATCCGCCGGCCGATCATCCGCTTGGCGTACTGCACCGGGATGCGGCGCTGCGCCTGCTCGATGAAGGTGACAGCGGTGATGACCACCAGGACCAGCACGATGACCAGGGCGAACATGTCCCAGCCCTTGCTGGTCTTGATCTGCCAACCCTCGCTGGGCAGCCGGGCCGCGATCGAGGTGAAGATCAGGACGGACATGCCGTTGCCGACGCCGCGGTCGGTGATCAACTCGCCGAGCCACATGACCATGCCGGTGCCGGCGGTCATCGTCATCACCAGGATGGTCAGCGTCAGCCAGTCCGGGATGCCGGTGCCGGTCGGGATGATCGGGAACTGGTCGCACCTGTTCTGGAACAGCTGACCGGAGCGGGCCAGCGCCACGAACGCCGACGCCTGGAGCACACCGAGACCCAGGGTCAGGTAGCGGGTGTACTGGGTGATCTTCGCCTGGCCGGCCTGGCCCTCCTTGCGGAGCTGCTCGAGGCGGGGGATCACGACGGTCAACAGCTGCAGGATGATCGACGCGGTGATGTAGGGCATGATGCCCAGCGCGAACACCGAGAGCTGGAGCAGCGCTCCGCCGGAGAAGAGGTTGAGCAGGTTCACCACCGAGGTGGTGTCACCCTGGATGGTGTCGAGGCACTTCTGCACGTTGCCGTACGAGACGCCCGGGCTGGGGAGCGTGGCGCCCAGCCGGTAGACCGCGATGATGCCTACTGTGAACAGCAGCTTCTTGCGCAGGTCAGGCGTACGGAACGCACTGAGAAAGGCGGACAGCAACTTCTTCCTCCTGCGCGCGGCGGGCCGCCGGTGATCCCTGGCGGGTCGGGGTGGATCACGGGCGAGTGCCCGCAACCCATGGCTGGGATGGGACTCTAACAGCCCCAACCCGGTCCGGGCAGATGTGCCCGACTACATAAATCGATTCCGATGTTACCTGGCGCTCATGGCCCCGGGCAGACCATGGCGCCCGCCAGTTGCTCACAACTGGACGGGCGCCATGGGTGTACGCCTTACAGCTCGGTGACGGAGCCACCGGCGGCGGCGATCTTCTCCTTGGCCGACGCACTGAACGCGTGCGCGGACACCTGGAGCGCCACACCCCCGAGGTCCCCGGTGCCGAGGACCTTTACCGGGTGGCCCTTGCGGACCGCGCCGGCCTCGACCAGCTCCAGCGGACCGACCTGACCACCGTTCGGGAACAGCTCAGCGAGCCGGTCCAGGTTGACCACCTGGAAGACGACCTTGAACTTGTTCTTGAAGCCCTTCATCTTCGGCAGGCGCATGTGGATGGGCATCTGCCCACCCTCGAACGCCGCCGAGATGTTCTTGCGGGCCTTGGAGCCCTTGGTACCGCGACCAGCGGTCTTGCCCTTGGAACCCTCACCGCGACCCACGCGGGTCTTCGCGGTCTTGGCACCGGGCGCCGGGCGCAGGTGGTGCACCTTGATCGTCATTACTCGACCTCCTCGACCTTCACGAGGTGGTTCACAGTGAAGATCATGCCGCGGATCTCGGGCCGGTCCTCCTTGACCACCACGTCGTTGATCCGCTTGAGACCGAGCGAACGCAGCGAGTCACGCTGGTTCTGCTTGGTCCCGATACCGGACCGGACCTGGGTGACCTTCAGGCGTGCCATCAGCTCGCCACCCCCGCCCGCGACGCCAGCATGGCGGCCGGCGCGACGTCCTCCACCGGCAGGCCACGACGCGACGCGACCTGCTCGGGGGACTCGAGCCCCTTCAGGGCCGCCACGGTGGCGTGCACGATGTTGATCGGGTTCGACGAGCCGAGGCTCTTGGAGAGCACGTCGTGGATCCCCGCGCACTCCAGCACGGCGCGCACCGGACCACCGGCGATGACACCCGTACCGGCCGAGGCCGGCTTGAGCAGCACCACACCGGCGGCGTCCTCGCCCTGCACCGGGTGCGGGATCGAGGCGCCGATGCGCGGGACCTTGAAGAAGTGCTTCTTGGCCTCCTCGACGCCCTTGGCGATGGCCGCGGGCACCTCCTTGGCCTTTCCGTAGCCCACGCCGACCGTGCCGTCGCCGTCGCCCACGATCACCAGGGCGGTGAAGCTGAAGCGACGACCACCCTTCACGACCTTGGCGACGCGGTTGATCGCGACGACCCGCTCAAGGTGCGGGGTCTTCTCGACGGGCGCGTTTCCGCGGCCGCCCTCACGGCGGTTGTCGCGGCGACCACCCTCGTTGCCACCGGACCCGCCGCCACGGCGCTGTTGACCTGGCATCAGCAGCCTTCCTTCTCTCTCGTGACGGGGTTGTTAGAACTCGAGCCCGGCTTCGCGGGCGGCGTCGGCAAGCGCGGCGACCCGCCCCGCGTACCGGTTGCCACCGCGGTCGAAGACGACCTTGGAGACGCCGGCGGCCTTGGCCCGCTCGGCGAGCAGCGCGCCCACCTTGCCAGCCAGGGCGCTCTTGTCGCCCTCCGCGCCACGCAGCGAGCCGTCCAGCGTCGACGCCGAGGCCAGGGTGTGACCCTTGGTGTCGTCGACGATCTGGGCGACGATGTGCCGCAGGGAGCGGGTGACGACCAGGCGCGGACGCTCGGCCGTACCGCTGACGTTCTTGCGGACGCGGAAGTGTCGACGCGCACGCCCGACGGCGCGCTTGGCGGCGACGCCGCGGCGGCGCTTGAGCAGCGTGGCGCTCACTTCTTACCTGCCTTTCCGGCCTTGCGGCGGATGACCTCGCCCTGGTACTTCACGCCCTTGCCCTTGTAGGGCTCCGGCGGGCGGATCTTCCGGATGTTGGCGGCGACCTCACCGACCTGCTGCTTGTCGATGCCAGCCACGTGGAACAGGGTCGGCCGCTCCACTGTGAAGGTGATGCCCGCCGGGGCGGAGACGACCACCGGGTGCGAGAACCCGAGCGCGAACTCGAGGTCCGAGCCCTTGGCGGTGACCCGGTAACCGGTGCCGGCGATCTCCAGGCTCTTACGGTAGCCCTCGGTGACCCCGACGATCATGTTGGCGACCAGCGTACGGGTCAGGCCGTGGAGCTCCTTGGCCTTGCGCTCGTCGTTGGGCCGGTTGACGTTCAGCTGGCCGTCCTCGGCCCGCTCGATCGTGATCGGCTCGGCGAGGGTGTGCTCAAGCTGGCCCTTGGGCCCCTTGACCTTGACGGTCTGCCCGTCGATCGTGATGTCGACGCCGGCTGGTACCGGGATCGACTTACGTCCAATTCGCGACATTTCTACCTGTCTCCCGTTACCAGACGAAGGCGAGGACTTCCCCGCCAACGCTCCGCTTGCGGGCCTGCCGGTCGGTCAGCAGCCCCTGGGACGTCGAAATGATCGCCACGCCCAGCCCACCGAGCACCCGCGGGAGCCCGTCCGACTTGGCGTACACCCGCAGACCGGGCTTGGACACGCGCTTGATGCCGGCCAGGCTCCGCTCGCGGTTCTGGCCGTACTTCAGCTCGACGACCAGTCGCTTGCCGACGGCACCCTCCTCGGGCTCCTCGACCGACCAGGTGGCGATGTAACCCTCGGCCTTCAGGACCTCGGCGATGTTCGCCTTGATCTTGGAGTAGGGCATCTTCACCTGATCGTGGTACGCCTGGTTGGCGTTACGCAGACGCGTGAGCATGTCTGCGATCGGGTCGGTCATCGTCATGGATTTCGTCAGCCTTTCTCGCCGGGGTTCCCGGGGCAGCAGCCCCGGGCCTACGGCGAAGAGCAATACCTAATCGGTGCAGGAGTCCCAGCCGACGGCCGGGACGCGGTCGCCCTTACCAGGAAGCCTTGGACACGCCCGGCAGCTCACCGCGGTGAGCCATCTCCCGGATGCAGACCCGGCAGAGCCCGAACTTGCGGTAGACCGCCTTCGGACGCCCGCACCGCTGGCAGCGGGTGTACGCGCGAACCGAGAACTTCGGCTTCGCGGCCGCCTTGATGATCAGCGCCTTCTTGGCCATCTCAGTTCTCCTTGAACGGGAAGCCCAGGAGCTTGAGCAGCGCCCGGCCCTCGTCGTCGGTCGTGGCGGTCGTGACCACCGTGATGTCCATGCCCCGCTGCCGATCGATCTTGTCCTGATCGATCTCGTGGAACACCGACTGCTCGGTCAGACCGAACGTGTAGTTGCCATGCCCGTCCAGCTTGCGCCCGTCCAGGCCGCGGAAGTCGCGGATACGCGGCAGCGCGATGGAGAGCAGCCGGTCGAGGAACTCCCACATCCGGTCGCCACGAAGGGTGACCTTCGCGCCGATCGGCATGCCCTCGCGGAGCTTGAACTGCGCGATGGACTTGGTCGCCCGCCGCACCTGCGGCTTCTGGCCGGTGATCGTGGCGAGGTCACGGACCGCACCGTCGATCAGCTTGGCGTCGCGAGCAGCCTCGCCGACACCCATGTTGACGACGATCTTGACCAGCCGCGGCACCTGCATGGGGTTGCCGTAGCTGTGCTGCTCGCGCAGCTGGGCCACGATCTCGTTGCGGTACCGCTCCTTGAGGCGCGGCATGGTCTTTTCGGTAGCCGTGGTCATCACAGGTCCTTACCGGTGCTACGCGCGATGCGGACCTTCTGGCCGTTGTCGTCGATCCGGTAACCGACGCGGGTCGGCTTGCCGTCGGAGTCCAGGACCTGCACGTTCGAGACGTGGATCGGGGCCTCCTGGGTGACGATGCCGCCGGTCTTGGCGCCACGCTGGGTGGTGCTGATGCGGGTGTGCTTCTTGACCCGGTTCACGCCCTCGACGAGGACCTTGTCCTGCCGCGGGTAGGCCGCGATGACCTTGCCCTTGGCACCCTTGTCCTTGCCGGCGATGACGACGACCGTGTCGCCCTTCTTGACCTTCACGGTCACAACACCTCCGGCGCGAGGGAAATAATCTTCATGAACCGCTTGTCCCGCAGCTCCCGACCCACCGGGCCGAAGATGCGGGTACCACGCGGGTCCCCACCGTCCTTGATGATGACGGCGGCGTTCTCGTCGAAGCGGATGTACGAGCCGTCCGGCCGCCGCTTCTCCTTGGCCGTGCGAACGACGACAGCCTTGACGACGTCGCCCTTCTTCACACCGGCACCGGGGATCGCGTCCTTGACCGTGGCCACGATGACGTCGCCGATGCTCGCGTAGCGCCGACCGGAGCCACCGAGAACCCGGATGCACAGGATCTCCCGAGCACCCGTGTTGTCGGCGACGCGCAGTCGCGACTCCTGCTGAATCACGTCTATCTCCTATGTCTGCCGGTTCTCCGGCCGCCGGAGCGGCCGGAGCCTGGCGGAACCTACGCCCGACGCGACGCCGGGCGAGCTCGAGCCTTCGCTACTTGGCCTTTTCCAGGATCTCCACGATCCGCCAACGCTTGGTGGCGCTCAGCGGCCGGGTCTCCATGATGAGAACCCGGTCACCGGTGCCAGCGGCGTTCTGCTCGTCGTGCACCTTCAGCTTGCTCGTACGACGCATGATCTTGCCGTAGAGCGCGTGCCGAACCCGGTCCTCGACCTCGACCACGACGGTCTTGTCCATCTTGTCGCTGACCACCAGGCCCTCACGGACCTTGCGGCGGGACCGCGCGGTGGCGGTGGCGGTGTCTTCGGTCATGATGCAGTCACCTCAGTCGGCGCGGCCGAGAGCCCCAGCTCGCGCTCGCGCATGATCGTGTAGATCCGGGCGATCTCCCGACGGATGACCTGCAGCCGCCGGTTGTTGTCCAGCTGCCCGGTTGCGGCCTGCACGCGGAGGTTGAACAGCTCCGCCTTGGCCTCCCGCAGCTTCGTGACCAGCTCCTCCTCGGAGAGCTCACGCAGCTCGGTCGCCTTAACGCCCGCTGCCATCAGGATTCACCCACTTCGCGCGTAACAATGCGGCACTTCATCGGGAGCTTGTGGATCGCGCGACGCATGGCCTCTCGCGCGGTCTGCTCGTTGGGGAAGGACATCTCGAAGAGGACCCGCCCCGGCTTGACGTTGGCGACCCACCACTCCGGCGAACCCTTACCGGAACCCATCCGGGTCTCGGCCGGCTTCTTGGTGAGGGCCTGGTCCGGGAAGATCGTGATCCAGACCTTGCCACCACGCTTGATGTGGCGAGTCATCGCGATACGTGCCGACTCGATCTGTCGGTTGGTCACGTACGCCGGCTCGAGAGCCTGGATCCCGAACTCGCCGAACACCACCCGGTTACCACCCTTGGACGCGCCACTGCGGTCCGGGTGGTGCGGCTTGCGGAAGCCCTTCGGGGGCTTGCGCGGCATCAGCATCTGTCAGCCCTCCTGCTGCGTTTCTGCCGGAGCAGCCGCGGCGGCGACAGCGGAGCTGTCCACCGGCTCGCCGCTCGGCGTCTCGGCCTGCTGCGCGATCGTGGTCGCAGCGGCACGACCGGCCTCGGTGCCACCAGCCGTGGTGCCGGACGAACCCGACCGACCACGGCGCGGACGCTCGGGACGGTCGCCACGCTCACCACGACGCGGGCGGGACGGACCGGCCTCGGCCGGAGCCTCCCGGCCCGGGACGGCGTCGCCCTTGTAGATCCAGACCTTCACACCGATCCGACCGAACGTGGTACGGGCCTCGAAGAAGCCGTACTCGATGTTGGCCCGCAGCGTGTGCAGCGGGACCCGGCCCTCGCGGTAGAACTCGGTCCGGCTCATCTCGGCGCCACCCAGGCGACCCGAGACCTGAACCCGGATGCCCTTGCAGACCGGGTTCTTCATCGCCGACTGCATGGCCTTGCGCATCGCCCGACGGAAGCTGACCCGGCTGGACAGCTGCTCGGCCACGCCCTGCGCGACCAGCTGGGCGTCCGACTCGGGGTTCTTCACCTCGATGATGTTCAGCTGAACCTGCTTGCCGGTGAGCTTCTCCAGCTCGCCGCGGATCCGGTCGGCCTCCGCGCCCTTACGGCCGATGACGATGCCCGGCCGGGCGGTGTGGATGTCGACCCGGACCCGGTCACGGGTGCGCTCGATGTCGACCTTGGAGATTCCGGCGCGCTCGAGGCCCTTGGACATCATCCGGCGGATCTTGACATCCTCGCCGATGTAGTCCTTGTAGAGCTTGTCCGCGAACCAGCGGGACTTCCAGTCGGTCGAGATGCCGAGCCGGAACCCAGTGGGGTGAACCTTCTGACCCATTACTCGGCGTCCTCCGTCTTGCTCTGCGCTTCGGCCGGTGCGGCCTCCGTGGCCGGGGCGGCCTTCTTCGCCGCGGCCTTCCTCGGCGCTGCCGGCGCGACCGCTTCGACCGCCACGGTGATGTGACAGGTGCGCTTGCGGATGCGGTACGCCCGACCCTGC
This sequence comes from Micromonospora sp. WMMD1120, assembly GCF_029626235.1. Classification (NCBI taxonomy): domain Bacteria; kingdom Bacillati; phylum Actinomycetota; class Actinomycetes; order Micromonosporales; family Micromonosporaceae; genus Micromonospora; species Micromonospora sp. WMMD1120. The sequence goes on from NZ_JARUBO010000005.1 coordinate 1,225,149, forward strand.
GCCCGCGGCTGGAACCGCTTCATCGTCGGGCCCTCGTCCACGAACGCCTCGCTGACGAGCAGCGCGTCGGGGTCCAGCCGCTCGTTGTTCTCCGCGTTGGCGATCGCGCTAGCGAGCACCTTGTACACCTGCTCGCTCGCAGCCTGCGGCGCGAACTGCAGCACCGTGAGCGCCTCCTTCGCGGGCAGGCCGCGGACGAGGTTGACCACCCGGCGCGCCTTCATCGGCGAGATGCGCACGTGCCGCGCAACCGCCCGCGCGCCCGGAAGCACCGGAGCGTCGCCCTTTCCTGGCATCGCTGTAACCCCTTGTTCCCTCTATCCGTATGCCCGCGGCGTCAGCGCCGACGGCTCTTCCGGTCGTCCTTCTCGTGACCCTTGAACGTACGGGTCAGCGCGAACTCGCCGAGCTTGTGCCCGACCATCGCCTCGGTCACGAACACCGGGACGTGCTTGCGTCCGTCGTGCACGGCGATCGTGTGCCCGAGCATCTCCGGGATGATCGTCGAGCGCCGCGACCAGGTCTTGATCACGTTTTTGGAGCCCTTGTCGTTCTGGACCTCCACCTTCTTGAGCAGGTGGTCGTCGACGAACGGGCCCTTCTTCAGGCTGCGAGGCATGTCTTATCTCCCTCAGCCGCGCTTACGCGTGGCGTAGCGGCGGCGGACGATCAGCCGGTCACTCGGCTGGCCCTTACGGCGGGTGCGGCCCTCGGGCTTACCCTGCGGGTTGACCGGGTGGCGACCACCGGAGGTCTTACCCTCACCACCACCGTGCGGGTGGTCGACCGGGTTCATGGCGACACCACGGACGGTCGGGCGCTTGCCCTTCCACCGCATCCGGCCGGCCTTACCCCAGTTGATGTTCGACTGGTCGGCGTTGCCGATCTCGCCGACGCTCGCGCGGCAGCGGACGTCCACCCGCCGGATCTCACCGGACGGCATACGCAGGGTCGCGTACGCGCCCTCGCGGCCGAGTAGCTGGATGCCGACGCCGGCGGAACGGGCCAGCTTGGCCCCGCCGCCCGGACGCAGCTCCACGTTGTGGATCGTGGTACCGACCGGGATGTTGCGCAGCGGGAGGTTGTTACCCGGCTTGATGTCGGCGCCCGGGCCGGACTCGACGCGGTCGCCCTGCTTCAGGTCCTTCGGCGCGATGATGTACCGCTTCTCGCCGTCGGCGTAGTGCAGCAGCGCGATGCGCGCGGTGCGGTTCGGGTCGTACTCGATGTGCGCGACCTTCGCCGGCACGCCGTCCTTGTCGACCCGCTTGAAGTCGATCAGACGGTACTGGCGCTTGTGACCGCCGCCGTGGTGCCGCGTGGTGATCCGGCCGTGGGCGTTACGCCCGCCCTTCTTCGGCAGCGGAGCCAGCAGCGACTTCTCCGGCGTGGACCGGGTGATCTCGGCGAAGTCCGCGACACTCGAGCCACGTCGGCCCGGCGTCGTCGGCTTGTACTTACGGATAGCCATTGTCTACACCCCTCAGCTGACCGGGCCGCCGAAGGCCTCGATGCGGTCACCGTCAGCCAGCTTCACGATCGCCCGCTTGGTCGCCTTGCGCTGACCGAAGCCGGTCCTGGTGCGCTTGCGCTTGCCCTGGCGGTTGAGCGTGTTGACCGTCAGGACGCGGACGTCGAAGATCTGCTGGATAGCGATCTTGATCTCGGTCTTGTTCGCGTCCGGGTGCACCAGGAAGGTGTACCAGTTCCGGTTCAGCTCGCTGTAGCTCTTCTCCGAGACGACCGGCGCCACGATGATGTCGCGCGGGTCGGCGATCGTGCTCACTTGCCACCCTCCTCGGTGGTCTCGGCGGGCACGCCCAGGAACTCGTCCAGGGCGTCCTTGGTGAAGACCACGTCGTCGGCCACGAGCACGTCGTACGTGTTCAGCTGGCCGGACTCGATCAGGTGCACCCGCGGCTCGTTGCGCAGCGACACCCAGTTCAGCTCGTCGGTGCTGCTCAGCACGACCAGGACCCGACGGGCCTCGGTGAGCTTCGCCAGCGTGGCCAGGGCCGCCTTGGTGGACGGCTTCTCGCCCGAGACGAACGCCTCGACCACGTGCACCTGGCCGGCGCGGGCCCGGTCGGAGAGGGCGCCACGCAGGGCGGCGGCCTTCATCTTCTTCGGGGTCCGCTGGCTGTAGTCACGCGGCACGGGACCGTGCACGACGCCACCACCGGCGAACTGCGGCGCGCGGATCGAGCCCTGCCGGGCGCGACCGGTGCCCTTCTGCTTGTACGGCTTCTTGCCGCCGCCGGCGACCTCGCCGCGGGTCTTGGTCTTGTGCGTGCCCTGTCGGGCCGCCGCGAGCTGGGCCACCACGACCTGGTGCATCAGCGCGACGTTGGCCTGCACGTCGAAGATGTCCGCCGGCAGCTCGACCGAGCCGCTGGTGGTGCCTTCGACGGTGCGCACGTCAACGGTGGTCACTTGGCCGCACCGCCCTTCTTCACCTTGCTCTTGGCCGCGGTACGGACCAGAACCAGCGCGCCCTTGGGGCCAGGAATGGCGCCCCGGACGAGCAGGAGGTTGTTCTCGGTGTCGACCGCCTGGACGGTGAGGTTCTGCACGGTGAAGCGCACGCCACCCATCCGACCGGCCATCCGGGTGCCCTTGAAGACACGACCCGGAGTGGCGCAGGCGCCGATGGAGCCGGGCGAGCGGTGCTTGCGCTCGACACCGTGGCCGGCGCCCAGACCGTGGAAGCCGTGCCGCTTCATGGCGCCGGCGTAGCCCTTGCCCTTGGTCTTGCCGGTGACGTCGATGGTGACGCCGGCCGGGAACTCCTCGACAGTGACTTCCTGCCCGAGGGAGTATTCCCCGGCGTCCGTGGTGCGCAGCTCGACGATGTGCCGGCGCGGCGCCACGTCCGCCTTGGCGAAGTGCCCGCTGATCGGCTTCTTGACCTTGCGCGGGTCGATGGTGCCGTAGGCCAGCTGGACCGCTGAGTAACCGTCCTTCTCGGCGCTACGAACCTGGCTGATGACGCACGGGCCGGCCTCGACCACGGTCACGGGAACAACACGGTTGTTGTCCCAGACCTGGGTCATGCCGAGCTTGGCGCCCAGGATCCCCTTGACTTGCCTGTCCATTTGTCCGGTCCCTACAGCTTGATCTCGATGTCGACGCCAGCCGGCAGGTCGAGGCGCATGAGCGAGTCGACCGTCTTCGGGGTCGGGTCGATGATGTCGATCAGCCGCTTGTGCGTGCGCATCTCGAAGTGCTCGCGCGAGTCCTTGTACTTGTGCGGCGAGCGGATAACGCAGAAACGGTTGATCTCCGTGGGCAGCGGCACCGGGCCCGCGACCTGCGCCCCGGTGCGCGTCACCGTCTCGACGATCTTCCGAGCCGAGGAGTCGACGACCTCGTGGTCATAGGCCTTGAGCCGGATGCGGATCTTCTGTCCCGCCATGGTGGCTTCTGTTCCTTCTCTCGATGCCGCTGTGTTGCGGGCGCCTGCACCGGCTGGCACAGGCCCACTTCGCCGACCCCCGCGGTCGGGCGTGTCGCGCCCTCGGGCCGAGCTCCGCCCCATTGTTCCGGAGTGGTGCTGACCGCGCGGTGGGTCAAGGCGCCGATCGCATAACCGCGACCTGAACGCCGTGCGAGGGTGGTTGGCGACTGGGCCGCCAACCACCCTACGCTCGACTGTCTCGCCACCCGGAGGTTCAGCGAAAGCCGAACACAGGCGACGAACTGTCGTTACGCAACCTGACTAGTATGCCGCACGACCGGCGGCGGGTCTAATCGGGGTTACCTAGTTCACTTCGTGATCTTGGTGACGAACCCGGCGCCGACGGTACGGCCACCCTCGCGGATCGCGAACTTGAGGTTCTCCTCCATGGCGATGGGCTGGATCAGCTTCACCGACATCGAGGTGTTGTCACCCGGCATGACCATCTCGGTGCCCTCGGGGAGGGTGACGACACCGGTGACGTCAGTGGTCCGGAAGTAGAACTGCGGACGGTAGTTCTGGAAGAACGGGGTGTGGCGGCCACCCTCCTCCTTGGAGAGGATGTAGACCGTCGCCTCGAACTCCGTGTGCGGGGTGGTCGTGCCCGGCTTGATGACAACCATGCCGCGCTCGACGTCCTCGCGCTTGGTGCCCCGCAGCAGCAGGCCGACGTTCTCACCTGCGCGGGCGTCGTCCAGGGTCTTCCGGAACATCTCGATCGCGGTGACCTTGGTCTTGAAGCCCTTCTCCTTGATGCCGACGATCTCGACGTCCTCGTTCGGCAGCAGGACGCCGCGCTCGACGCGGCCGGTGACGACGGTGCCACGACCGGTGATCGTGAACACGTCCTCAACGGGCATGAGGAACGGCTTCTCGGTCTCGCGCTCCGGCTGCGGGATCGAGGTGTCGACAGCGGTCATCAGGTCCAGCAGCTTGCCGGTCCACTCGGGGTCACCCTCGAGGGCCTTCAGCGCCGAGACCCGCACGACCGGCAGGTCGTCACCCGGGTACTCCTGCGAGGAGAGCAGCTCGCGGACCTCGAGCTCGACGAGCTCCAGGAGCTCCTCGTCGTCGACCATGTCGCTCTTGTTGAGCGCCACGACGATGTACGGCACACCAACCTGACGGGCCAGCAGCACGTGCTCGCGGGTCTGCGGCATCGGACCGTCGGTCGCCGCCACCACCAGGATCGCGCCGTCCATCTGCGCGGCACCGGTGATCATGTTCTTGATGTAGTCGGCGTGGCCGGGGCAGTCGACGTGCGCGTAGTGCCGCGCCTCGGTCTGGTACTCGACGTGCGCGATCGAGATCGTGATACCGCGGGCCTTCTCCTCCGGCGCCTTGTCGATCTCGTCGAACGGCGTGTAGGGGTTCAGGTCGGGGTACTGGTCGTGCAGGACCTTGGTGATGGCCGCCGTCAGCGTCGTCTTACCGTGGTCGATGTGACCAATGGTGCCGATGTTGACGTGCGGCTTAGTCCGCTCGAACTTAGCCTTCGCCACTGGTGTCCTCCTGTGGACTTCTTGGTTCGTACGCCCGGCGCGCCGGTCGGCGCTTAGGACTCTGTCGACAGCCTTTCCGGCCTGAACGGCCGGAGAGCCTTTGTGGGTTCTGCGGCGATGAAGCCTACAGGCCCGGTCTCATGCGATCCGATCGTGGTGGCCGCGGGCGGGTGAACCTCCCGCGACCAACCACGAATCACCTGCTCAGAGCGATTTACTCGCCCGTTGCCTTGGCGATGATCTCCTTCGCGACGCTCTGCGGAACCTCGGCGTAGGAGTCGAACTGCATGCTGTAGCTAGCCCGGCCCTGGGTCTTCGACCGCAGGTCGCCGACGTAGCCGAACATCTCCGACAACGGCACCAGGGCCCGGACGATGCGGGCGCCGCTGCGCTCCTCCATCGCCTGGATGATGCCGCGCCGGGAGTTGAGGTCGCCGATGACGTCACCCATGTTCTCCTCGGGAGTGGTGACCTCAACAGCCATCATCGGCTCGAGCAGTGCGGGGTCGGCCTTGCGGGCCGCCTCCTTCATCACCATCGAGCCGGCGATCTTGAATGCCATTTCCGAGGAGTCGACCTCGTGGTACTGACCGTCCAGCAGGGTCAGCTTCACACCGACCAGCGGGAAGCCCGCCAGGATGCCGTACTGCATGGCGTCCTGCGCACCGGCGTCCACCGACGGGATGAACTCCCGCGGAACGCGACCACCGGTGACGGCGTTGGCGAACTCGTAGGTCGGCGAGTCGTTGTCCAGCGGGAGCGGCTCGACGCTCACGATGACGCGGGCGTACTGACCCGAACCACCGGTCTGCTTCTTGTGGGTGTACTCGATCTTCTCCACCGCGCGGCGGATCGTCTCGCGGTACGCCACCTGCGGCTTACCGATGTTCGCCTCGACGTTGAACTCGCGGCGCATCCGGTCGACCAGGATGTCCAGGTGCAGCTCGCCCATGCCGGCGATGACCGTCTGACCGGTCTCCTCGTCCAGCTTGACGCGGAAGGTCGGGTCCTCCTCGGCCAGCCGCTGGATGGCGGTGCTGAGCTTCTCCTGGTCGGCCTTGGTCTTCGGCTCGATGGCGACCTCGATGACCGGCTCCGGGAAGGTCATCGACTCCAGGATGACCGGGTTCGCCGGGTCGCACAGCGTGTCACCGGTGGTGGTCTGCTTGAGACCCTGCACCGCGATGATGTCGCCAGCCTGGGCCGAGCCGCGCTCTTCCCGCTTGTTGGCGTGCATCTGGTAGATCTTGCCGATCCGCTCCTTGCGGTCCTTGGTGGAGTTGACCACCTGGGTGCCGGTCTCGACCACGCCGGAGTAGACCCGGACGTAGGTGAGCTTGCCAAGGTGCTTGTCGGTCTGGATCTTGAACGCCAGGCCGGAGAAGGGCTCGGTCTTCGACGGCTTCCGCAGCAGCGGGGTCTCGCCGTCGGGCGCCGTACCCTCGATCGCCGGAACGTCCAGCGGCGACGGCAGGAAGTCGACGACGGCGTCGAGCATGGGCTGGACGCCCTTGTTCTTGAACGCCGAGCCGCAGAGCACCGGGTTGGCCTTGCCGGCGATGGTGGCACGCCGGATGGCGGCCTTGATCTCCTCGACGGAGACCTCTTCGCCCTCCAGGTACTTCTCCATCACCGAGTCGTCGACGTCGGCGAGGGTCTCCATCAGCTTCTCGCGCCACTCGGCCGCGGAGTCGGCCAGCTCGGCCGGGATCTCCTCGATCGCGTAGTCCTCACCCTTCTGGGTCTCCCCGCGCCAGGTGAGGGCGCGCATGCCGATCAGGTCGACGACACCGATGTGGTCACCCTCGAGCCCGATCGGGATCTGGAGCACCAGCGGGGTGGCGTTCAGCCGGTCGATCATCATCTGCACGCAGCGGAAGAAGTCGGCGCCGGTCCGGTCGAGCTTGTTGACGAAGCACATCCGCGGGACGTTGTACTTGTCGGCCTGCCGCCAGACGTTCTCCGTCTGCGGCTCCACGCCGGCGACACCGTCGTAGACCGCGACCGCACCATCCAGGACCCGCAGCGACCGCTCGACCTCGACCGTGAAGTCGACGTGGCCGGGCGTGTCGATGATCTGGATCGTGTGGCCCTTCCACTCACACTTGGTGGCAGCGGAGGTGATGGTGATGCCACGCTCCTGCTCCTGCTCCATCCAGTCCATGACGGCGGCGCCCTCGTGGACCTCACCGATCTTGTACGTGATGCCGGTGTAGAACAGGATTCGCTCGGTGGTCGTGGTCTTACCGGCATCGATGTGCGCCATGATGCCGATGTTGCGTACGTTGGCGAGCGCGTCTGCGGCGGCCACTTCAATCCCTACTTATCGTCGTCTCGACTCAACTGGTGGCGGTTCCGGCGCCCGGTGGCGCCGGAACCAGGGTGTTACCAGCGGTAGTGCGCGAAGGCCTTGTTGGACTCGGCCATCTTGTGCGTGTCCTCGCGCCGCTTGACGGCGGCACCGAGGCCGTTGCTCGCGTCCAGCAGCTCGTTCATCAGCCGCTCGACCATGGTCTTCTCGCGCCGGGCGCGGGAGTACGTCACCAGCCAGCGCAGGCCCAGGGTGGTCGCCCGGGTCGGGCGGACCTCGACCGGAACCTGGTAGGTGGCGCCACCGACACGGCGGCTGCGCACCTCGAGGGTCGGCTTGACGTTGTCCATCGCCCGCTTGAGGGTGACGACCGGGTCGGTGCCGGACTTCTCGCGGCAGCCCTCGAGGGCCGCGTACACGATCGACTCGGCGAGCTGGCGCTTGCCGCGCAGCAGGATCTTGTTCACCAGCTGGGTGACCAGCGGCGAGTTGTACACCGGGTCAGCGACCAGCGGCCGCCGCGGAGCGGGTCCCTTACGCGGCATGTCAGCTCTTCTCCTTCTTCGCGCCGTAGCGGCTGCGTGCCTGCTTGCGGTTGCGGACACCCTGGGTGTCAAGCGAACCGCGAACGATCTTGTAACGCACGCCGGGGAGGTCCTTCACCCGGCCACCGCGGACGAGCACGATCGAGTGCTCCTGCAGGTTGTGACCGACGCCCGGGATGTAGGCGGTCACCTCGATCTGGCTGCTGAGCTTCACGCGAGCGACCTTGCGCAGCGCCGAGTTCGGCTTCTTCGGGGTGGTGGTGTACACGCGGGTGCACACGCCGCGCCGCTGAGGGGAACCCTTCAGCGCCGGGGTCTTGGTCTTGGTCGTCTTCGCCTGGCGGCCCTTTCGGACCAGCTGCTGGATCGTGGGCACCGGGTTTCTCCGCTCCCTTCGGCCGCGTTCGCGGCCGCGCCGTCTGCTCGTTAGCCGGCCTGGTGACCGGCTCTCCTACATTCCGACCAGGGCCGCCTCGCGGAGACCCCGGCACCCGCGGTCGGGCGTGTCGCCCTCGTCACGGCCCGGTTGCGCCGCTCTCGCGTGCGAACCGGGTTTGTGTCACCGGCGCGCGGGTCGCCCCGCCCCGGGTCTTTGGCTTTGTCGTGCCGCCGCCCGGACCCCGGATGCAGCGCACGCACGAGTTGCCCGGGCATGCCCGGGCACAAGGGGAAAGAGTACCTACCACAACCGCCCAGGTCAAAACGGAATGGCCCGGCGACTGTCCAACACTCGCCGGCCGGATCTCGTTCTGCCTCGTCGCCCGCGATGGGCACCTACGAACACAAGTGTACCGGCTTCCCCACCGAAGCACCCGTCGCCCCCGACCGGGACCGGAAGAGCTCCTGTCGGGAGGGCCGTCAGGTGCCCCTAACTGAACGCCAACAGCAGCGCCAGCCCGAGGCCCAGGACGCTGAGCAGCGCTCCCGCCGCCCCGCAGCTGATCCCGGCCAGCGCCAGCCCTCGACCGGTGAACCGGACCGTGGCGGGCGCGGCCGGACGGCGGATCTGCCGCTGAGCGACCAGCCCGGTGACGACCGCCGCCGCGCCGGCCAGGACGCCGAGGGCGGTGAACGCCCCGGAGGCCCACGCCCCGCCCTCGTCCGAGAAGGCCACGCCGAAGCAGATGACGAGCAGCGAGACCAGTACCGACGCGATGCCCGCCACCAGCGATCCGATGGCCAGCCCGGAGGTGACCGGCGGCACGTCCAGGTGCACCACGGCGAACGGCGTACCCGGCACCGCCTCCACCCGCTTCGGTGGGAGCCGCTGGTCGTCGGTGGGCGGCGGCGGAACCGGCGCGCCACCCCACCCGCCGGCATGACCCGGCGGCGGAGGCCAACCGGGCGGCCCGGACAGCGGCGGACCCGACGGCGGCGGACCCCAACCCTGCGGGCCCGACGCTGGCGGACCCCAACCGGGCGGCCCCGACGGCTGCGGACCCCAACCAGGCGGCCCCCAACCGGGCGGACCCGACGGCTGCGGACCCCAACCAGGCGGCCCCGACGGCTGCGGACCCCAACCAGGCGGCCCCCAACCGGGCGGACCCGACGGCTGCGGACCCCAGCCGGGCGGCGCGGGCGTCGGCGTCGCGCCCGAGACCGGGTACGGCTGATCGGAACCGGGCGGCGGCGACATCAGCCCGCCGTGGTCGGGCGCGGGAGGCGGCGACGCGCCCGGACCCGAGGTGGCAGCGGCGGCATCTGGCGCACCGGCCGGACCCGGCTGAGCCGTCCCCGCCGACTCGGAGGGCGTCGGTCGGTCGGGATCGCCGGCCGGTTCGTCAGCAGGGGGCCGCGCCGGTTCCGTCACGAGTACTCCTGTCGAAAGGCCGCCGCCGCACGGCGGACACCGGCCAGGCTACCGCCGCGAGTGTCGGCGCCCGCGCCCGGCGCGGAACCGCGGGTTCAGTCCATGTTCGTCGGGTAGTCCTGGCCGAACGGCGCGCCGGCCAACCGGACCACCCCGATGACCACCGCGACCACCACACTGACCGCGACCAGCACGAGGCCCGTCCAGGCCATCCGCTCCCCGCGCCGCAGCCAGGCGCCGCCGGTCAGGAAACCCCCCGAGGCGTACGCCTCGCGGCGCGCCTGCCGGGCCAGCAGCAGCGCCACCGTCGCCGGGACCACGCCACCGATGAACAGACCCGTCAGCATGCCGAGCAGCCCCAGCGCGAAGACCGCCCGCGCCTTGGTGGCACGGGCCGGGTCCGGGTCCAGTGGATGACGCAGGTCCTGCGGCGCGACGGGCACCTGCCCGGGTGCTGTCGTCATCCACCCATCATGCCGAACCCGGGCGGCAGGCGGGTGGGGCACCGACGCGACGAGGCCCCCGGCAGGTGCCGGGGGCCTCGTCGTGTGACTGGTGCCTAGCGGTACGACCCGAAGTCGAAGTCGTCCAGCGGAACCGCCTGCCCGCTGGCCGGCCCGAAACCGTAGTCGGTCTCCGGGTAGCCGGTCATCGAGTAGACCTTGGCCTTGGCCTCCTCGGTCGGCTCCACCCGGACGTTGCGGTACTTGCTGATGCCCGTACCGGCCGGGATGAGCTTTCCGATGATCACGTTCTCCTTGAGGCCGACGAGCGAGTCGCTGCGCGAGTTGATCGCCGCGTCGGTCAGCACCCGGGTGGTCTCCTGGAAGGAGGCCGCCGAGAGCCAGGAGTCGGTGGCCAGCGAGGCCTTGGTGATACCCATCAGCACCGGACGACCGGCGGCGGGCTCGCCGCCCTCCGAGACGAGTCGGCGGTTCTCCGACTCGAACAGCGCCCGGTCGACGAGCACGCCCGGCAGGAACTCGGTCGAGCCGGAGTCGATGACCGTCACCCGCTTGAGCATCTGGCGGATGATGATCTCGATGTGCTTGTCGTGGATGAGCACACCCTGCGAGCGGTAGACCTCCTGGACCTCACTGGTCAGGTGGACCTGGACCGCCCGCGGACCCATGATCCGCAGCAGCTCGTGCGGGTCGATGGTGCCCTCGGTCAGCTTCTCGCCGACCGCGACGTGACCGCCGTCGTGGGTCCGGAGCTTGACCCGCTTCGAGATCTTGTCGTAGACGATCTCGTCGCTGCCGTCGTCCGGCACCACGATGATCTTCCGCGAGCGCTCGCCGTCCTCGATCCGGATCCGGCCGGGGGTGTCGGCGATGGGCGCCTTACCCTTCGGGACCCGAGCTTCGAAGATCTCCTGCACACGCGGCAGACCCTGCGTGATGTCCTCACCCGCGACACCACCGGTGTGGAAGGTACGCATCGTCAGCTGCGTACCGGGCTCACCGATGGACTGGGCGGCGATGATGCCGACCGCCTCGCCGATGTCGACCGACTTACCGGTCGGCAGCGACCGGCCGTAGCAGGCCGCGCAGACGCCCAGCTTCGACTCGCAGGTGAGCACGCTGCGCACCCGGACCGTCTCCACCCCGGCGGCGACGATCTTGTCGACGCCGATGGAGTTGATGTCCTGACCGCGCTCGGCCACCACGGTGCCGTCCGGCCCCTTGATGTCGTCGGCGAGCGTACGGGCGTGCACGCTGGTCTCGGCGTGGGTGTGGACCACGAGCTTGCCGTCCAGCCGCTCGCCGATCTGCATCGGGATCGCCCGGTCGGTGCCGCAGTCCTCCTCGCGGATGATGACGTCCTGCGAGACGTCCACCAGACGACGGGTCAGGTAACCCGAGTCGGCGGTCCGCAGCGCGGTGTCGGCGAGACCCTTGCGGGCGCCGTGCGTGGAGATGAAGTACTCCAGCACGGACAGACCCTCCCGGTAGCTGGCCTTGATCGGCCGCGGGATGATCTCACCCTTCGGGTTGGCCACCAGACCACGGATCGCCGCGATCTGCCGGAGCTGGAGCAGGTTACCGCGAGCACCCGAGTTGATCATCTTCCACAGCGGGTTCTCCTGCGGCAGCGCGGTGTCCATCTCCTTGGCGACCTCGTTGGTCGCCTTGGTCCAGATCTCGATGAGCTCGCCGCGACGCTCCTCGGCGGTCATCAGACCACGCTGGTACTGCTTGTCGATCCGGTCGGCTTCCTTCTCGTACCGCGCCAGGATCTCCGCCTTGCGCGGCGGAGCGATGACGTCCTCCATACCGATCGTCACACCGGACCAGGTGGCCCAGTGGAAGCCGGCCTCCTTGAGCCCGTCCAGGGTGGCCGCGAGGGCCACCTTGGGGAAGCGCTCGGCGAGGTCGTTGACGATCGCGGAGAGCTGACCCTTGCGGATCTCGTAGTTCACGAAGCGGTAGCCCTGCGGCAGCGTCTCGTTGAACAGCACCCGACCGAGGGTGGTCTCCACGGTCAGCGGCTCACCCTCGACCCAGCCCTCCGGGGCGGTCCACGGCTCGGCGCCGGCGCCGTTGTCGACACCGATCACGTCCCGCAGACGGATCTTCACCGGCGCCTGCAGGTGCAGCTCGCCGTTGTCGAAGGCCATCCGCGCCTCGGCGTCCGAGCTGAACGCCCGGCCCTCGCCCTTCTCACCGGCGGTGAGGTGGGTGAGGTGGTAGAGGCCGATGACCATGTCCTGGGTGGGCATGGTGACCGGCTTGCCGTCGGCCGGCTTGAGGATGTTGTTCGACGACAGCATCAGGATCCGGGCCTCGGCCTGGGCCTCGGCGGACAGCGGCACGTGCACCGCCATCTGGTCACCGTCGAAGTCGGCGTTGAACGCGGTGCAGACCAGCGGGTGGATCTGGATCGCCTTGCCCTCGACCAGCTGCGGCTCGAAGGCCTGGATGCCCAGGCGGTGCAGGGTCGGCGCCCGGTTGAGCAGCACCGGGTGCTCGCCGATGACCTCTTCCAGCACGTCCCACACGACCGGGCGCTGACGCTCGACCATCCGCTTGGCGGACTTGATGTTCTGCGCGTGGTTGAGGTCGACCAGCCGCTTCATCACGAACGGCTTGAACAGCTCCAGCGCCATCTGCTTGGGCAGGCCGCACTGGTGCAGCTTGAGCTTCGGGCCGACCACGATGACCGAACGGCCGGAGTAGTCGACGCGCTTGCCCAGCAGGTTCTGCCGGAACCGGCCCTGCTTGCCCTTGAGCATGTCGGACAGCGACTTGAGCGGGCGGTTACCCGGACCGGTGACCGGCCGGCCGCGACGGCCGTTGTCGAACAGCGCGTCGACGGCCTCCTGGAGCATCCGCTTCTCGTTGTTGACGATGATCTCGGGCGCGCCGAGGTCGATCAGCCGCTTGAGGCGGTTGTTCCGGTTGATCACGCGGCGGTACAGGTCGTTCAGGTCCGAGGTCGCGAACCGGCCACCGTCGAGCTGCACCATCGGGCGCAGGTCCGGCGGGATGACCGGGACGCAGTCCAGCACCATGCCGAGCGGCGAGTTGCGGGTGTTCAGGAACGCCGCGACGACCTTGAGCCGCTTGAGCGCCCGGATCTTCCGCTGGCCCTTGCCGGACCGGATGGTCTCCCGCAGGCTCTCGGCCTCGGCGTCGAGGTCCATGTTCTGGACCAGCGCCTTGATCGCCTCGGCGCCCATCGAGCCGGTGAAGTACTCACCGAACCGGTCGCGCAGCTCGCGGTAGAGCAGCTCGTCGGTGACCAGCTGCTTCGGCTCCAGCTTGCGGAAGGTGTCCAGCACCTCGTCCAGGCGGTCGATCTCGCGCTGGGCCCGGTCGCGGATCTGGCGCATCTCGCGCTCTCCGCCCTCCTTGACCTTGCGCCGGACGTCCGCCTTGGCACCCTCGGCCTCCAGCTCGGCCAGGTCGGCCTCGAGCTTGGCGGCCCGCTTCTCGATCTCCGAGTCGCGGCTGTTCTCGGACTGCCGCTTCTCGGCCAGGATCTCGTTCTCGATCGTCGAGAGGTCACGGTGACGCGACTCGGCGTCCACGCTCGTCACGACGTACGAGGCGAAGTAAATGATCTTTTCGAGGTCCTTCGGAGCGAGGTCCAGCAGGTAGCCCAGCCGGCTCGGGACGCCCTTGAAGTACCAGATGTGGGTCACCGGAGCGGCGAGCTCGATGTGCCCCATCCGCTCACGACGGACCTTGGAACGGGTCACCTCGACGCCGCAGCGCTCGCAGATGATGCCCTTGAACCGGACGCGCTTGTACTTACCGCAGTAGCACTCCCAGTCCCGCTGCGGACCGAAGATCTTCTCGCAGAAGAGCCCGTCCTTCTCCGGCTTCAGGGTGCGGTAGTTGATCGTTTCAGGCTTCTTGACCTCGCCGTGGGACCACTGACGGATGTCGTCGGCGGTGGCGAGGCCAATGCGCAGCTCGTCGAAGAAGTTGACGTCGAGCACTATGTCCCCTATGTCGTCGTCTTTAAAGCTAGCTATACCGGGGGGTTCGGGACGGGGTGACCGACGGAACGATCAAGCCTGACCGCCTGGAGCCGGTCACCCCGCCCCGAACCGCCACCTCAAACCTCTTCGACCGAGCTCGGCTCGCGCCGGGACAGGTCGATGCCCAGCTCCTCAGCGGCCCGGAACACCTCGTCGTCGGTCTCGCGCATCTCCAGGGCCACACCGTCGCTGGAGAGCACCTCGACGTTGAGGCACAGCGACTGCAGCTCCTTGAGCAGCACCTTGAACGACTCCGGGATGCCCGGCTCCGGGATGTTCTCGCCCTTGACGATGGCCTCGTAGACCTTCACCCGGCCGAGCACGTCGTCGGACTTGATCGTGAGCAGCTCCTGCAGGGCGTACGCGGCGCCGTACGCCTGCATCGCCCAGCACTCCATCTCACCGAAGCGCTGACCACCGAACTGCGCCTTACCACCCAGCGGCTGCTGCGTGATCATCGAGTACGGACCGGTCGACCGAGCGTGGATCTTGTCGTCGACCAGGTGGTTGAGCTTCAGGATGTAGATGTAGCCGACCGCGATCGGGTCCGGCAGCGGCTCACCGGAGCGACCGTCGAACAGCTGCGCCTTACCGCTGGAACCGATCAGCTGCTTGCCGTCGCGGTTGGGCAGCGTGGACGCCAGCAGGCCGGAGATCTCGGCCTCGCGGGCACCGTCGAAGACCGGGGTGGCCACGTTGGTGTCACCCTCGGACTCGTGCGCGTCGATCGAGCGCAGCTGCCGCTTCCACTCGGTGTCGTCGCCCTCGACCTTCCAACCGGTCTTGGCGACCCAACCGAGGTGGGTCTCCAGCACCTGGCCGATGTTCATCCGGCTCGGCACACCGAGCGGGTTGAGCACGATGTCGACCGGGGTGCCGTCCTCCAGGAACGGCATGTCCTCGATCGGCAGGATCTTCGAGATGACACCCTTGTTGCCGTGCCGGCCGGCGAGCTTGTCGCCGTCCTGGATCTTGCGCTTCTGGGCCACGTAGACCCGGACCAGCTCGTTGACGCCCGGCGGCAGCTCGTCGCCGTCCTCGCGGGAGAAGGTACGCACACCGATGACCGTGCCGGTCTCGCCGTGCGGGACCTTCAGCGAGGTGTCCCGAACCTCGCGCGCCTTCTCACCGAAGATCGCGCGGAGCAGCCGCTCCTCCGGGGTCAGCTCGGTCTCACCCTTGGGCGTGACCTTGCCGACCAGGATGTCGCCGGGGACGACCTCGGCGCCGATCCGGATGATGCCGCGCTCGTCGAGGTCGGCGAGCATCTCCTCGCTGACGTTCGGGATGTCGCGGGTGATCTCCTCCGGGCCGAGCTTGGTGTCCCGGGCGTCGACCTCGTGCTCCTCGATGTGGATCGAGGTGAGCACGTCCTGCTGCACGAGGCGCTGCGACAGGATGATCGCGTCCTCGTAGTTGTGCCCCTCCCAGGTCATGAAGGCGACGAGCAGGTTACGCCCGAGCGCCATCTCGCCCTCGTCGGTGCACGGCCCGTCGGCGATGACCTGACCGGCCTCGACGCGGTCGCCCTCGAAGACCACCGGCTTCTGGTTGACGCAGGAGCCGGCGTTCGAGCGACGGAACTTGTGCAGCAGGTACGTCCGGCGGTGGCCGTCATCCTGGTGGATGGTGACGTAGTCGGCGCACAGGTCCTCGATCACACCGCCGACCTCGGCGACGACGACGTCACCGGCGTCGACGGCGGCCCGGTACTCCATGCCCGTACCCACCAGCGGCGCCTCGGCCTTGACCAGCGGCACCGCCTGGCGCTGCATGTTCGCGCCCATGAGTGCCCGGTTGGCGTCGTCGTGCTCGAGGAACGGGATCATCGCGGTCGCGACCGAGGTCATCTGCCGCGGCGACACGTCCATGTAGTCCACGGCGCCCGGCGCCACGTCCTCGGTCTCGCCGCCCTTACGACGGACCAGGACGCGGTCCTCGGCGAACGTCCCGTCGGCCCGCAGCGGCGCGTTGGCCTGGGCCTTGACGAAGCGGTCCTCCTCGTCCGCGGTCAGGTAGTCGATCTGGTCGGTGACCCGACCCTCGACGACCTTCCGGTACGGCGTCTCGATGAAGCCGAACGGGTTGACCCGGGCGAAGGTGGACAGCGCGCCGATCAGACCGATGTTCGGGCCTTCCGGCGTCTCGATCGGGCACATCCGGCCGTAGTGGGACGGGTGCACGTCGCGGACCTCGAAGCCGGCCCGCTCACGGGACAGACCACCCGGGCCGAGCGCGCTCAGCCGGCGCCGGTGGGTCAGGCCCGCCAGCGGGTTGGTCTGGTCCATGAACTGGGACAGCTGCGACGTACCGAAGAACTCCTTGATCGCCGCTACCACCGGGCGGATGTTGATCAGGGTCTGCGGGGTGATCGCCTCGACGTCCTGCGTGGTCATCCGCTCGCGGACGACCCGCTCCATCCGGGAGAGGCCGACCCGAACCTGGTTCTGGATCAGCTCACCGACGGTGCGCAGGCGACGGTTGCCGAAGTGGTCGATGTCGTCGGCCTCGTAGCCCTCCTCACCGGCGTGCAGCCGGCAGAGGTATTCCACGGTGGCGACGATGTCGTCCTCGGTCAGCGTGCCGGTGGTGATCGGCACGTCGAGCTCGAGCTTCTTGTTGAACTTGTAGCGCCCGACCTTGGCCACGTCGTACCTCTTCGGGTTGAAGAAGAGGTTGTCGAGCAGGGTCTGGGCGTTCTCGCGCGTCGGCGGCTCGCCGGGGCGCAGCTTGCGGTAGATGTCTAGCAGCGCCTCGTCGGCGCCGGCGATGTGGTCCTTCTCGAGCGTGGTCATCATCAGCTCGGACCAGCCGAACCGCTCACGGATCCGCTCGGCCGACCATCCGATGGCCTTGAGCAGGACGGTGACGGCCTGCCGACGCTTACGGTCGATGCGTACGCCGACCGTGTCGCGCTTGTCGATGTCGAACTCCAGCCAGGCACCCCGACTCGGGATGACCTTGACGCTGGAGAGGTCGCGGTCGGAGGTCTTGTCCGGCTGCTTGTCGAAGTACACGCCCGGAGACCGGACGAGCTGGCTGACCACGACACGCTCGGTGCCGTTGATGACGAAGGTGCCCTTGGGCGTCATCATCGGGAAGTCACCCATGAACACCGTCTGGCTCTTGATCTCGCCAGTGGTGTTGTTGGTGAACTCCGCGGTCACGAAGAGCGGAGCGCAGTAGGTCAGGTCCTTCTCCTTGCACTCCTCGATCGAGGCCTTGACCTCGTCGAAGCGCGGCGCCGAGAAGGAGAGCGACATGGTGCCGGAGAAGTCCTCAATGGGACTGATCTCTTCAAGGATCTCCGCGAGACCCGAGCGTGCGTGCGGGTCGTCCGCCGACCGGCCCTGCCAAGCCTCGTTGCCGACGAGCCAGTCGAAGGACTCGTTCTGGATGGCAAGGAGGTTGGGGACCTCGAGGTGTTCGGTGATCCTGCCGAATGAAACTCGGCGGGGAGCGAATGCGCTCGACGTACGACTGGTCTTCGCAGGGCGGGAAGCTGCCAAGATGCGTCCTTCCGAGGACCGGTGCTGCAGAACGGCTGGTACGCGTGCACTCCAATGACCCCACCAGAATTATCCGTAAACGGACATTTCCGAGCAGGGGTCAAGTCGGAAGGCAGCGCAAACTAGCAGTGTAGCCGAGAGGCTAACCGCTGTCCAGCCCACCCCGCAGGTCGTTTGCGGAACGCGCCTCGGCCCCCGTCAACCGGGGTCTGCCGGGCCGCTCAGAACGCAACTCCCCACTGGGCCGCTCGGGTGACCGCGACCGATGGTGCCGTCGCTGTCATACCCACATCGTGGCCGTCGCAAGCGCGGTGTCTTGCTGGTGTCAGCGTGCCTGGCAGCCCGGTGCCGCGTCAAGGGCCGGTATCCGGGTCGGCTTGGGTTTCCCACTGGCGGGCGACCCGTCCCGCTCGCCCCGGCGACTGCGGTGGACGGCAGCGCCCCAGGTCAGCGGGCTGTCGCTGGCAGTCACAGCAACACGACGGGCGGCGATCCTTGTCGGATCACCGCCCGTCGCTACGCGATGGTGTCCCGGCTCACTGCCGGGTACGCGCGTGGGGAACGTCAGGTCACTTGAGGGTGACCTTGGCGCCCTCACCCTCGAGCTTGGCCTTCGCCTTGTCGGCGGTCTCCTTGTTGACCTTCTCCAGGATGGCCTTCGGCGCGGACTCGACCGCGTCCTTGGCCTCCTTGAGGCCCAGGCCGGTCAGCTCACGCACGACCTTGATGACCTGGATCTTCTTGCCACCGTCAGCCTCGAGGATGACGTCGAACTCGTCCTTCTCCTCCTCGGCCGGGGCCGCGGCGCCACCGGCGCCGCCACCGGCGGCGGCAACCGCGACCGGAGCGGCAGCGGTGACCTCGAAGACGGTCTCGAACTGCTTCACGAACTCGGAGAGCTCGATCAGCGTCATCTCCTTGAACGCGTCGAGCAGCTCGTCGGTGCTGAGCTTCGCCATGTCTGGCGTCCTTTCCTGAATCTGTTAAGTAAGAACTGGTGCGCCGTGGGGGCCTCAGGCCGCCTCGGCGCCCTCCTTCTCGCGCTTGTCCTGCAGGGCAGCCGCCAGCCGGGCGGTCTTCGACAGCGGGGCCTGGAACAGGGCCGCGGCCTTGCTCAGGTTGCCCTTCATCGCGCCGGCCAGCTTGGCCAGCAGCACCTCGCGGGACTCCAGGTCGGCGAGCTTCGTGACCTCGGCCGCGGAAATGGCCTTGCCCTCGAAGACACCGCCCTTGATGACGAGCTTCGGGTTGGCCTTCGCGAAGTCGCGAAGCCCCTTCGCCGCCTCGACGACGTCGCCCGAAACGAAAGTCAGCGCGGTAGGACCGGTGAACAGCTCGTCGAGGCCGGTGATGCCCGCGTCCGTCGCGGCACGCTTGGCCAGCGTGTTCTTCGCGACCATGTAGCTGGTCTCGGCGCCGAGCGTGCGCCGAAGCTGGGTGAGCTGGGAAACCGTCAGACCGCGGTACTCGGTCAGCACGGTGGCGCCCGAGCTGCGGAAGCTCTCGGTCAGCTCAGCGACGGCCGTGGCCTTGTCGGCTCGGATCGGCTTGTCCGCCATGTCCCTCCTCTCTCGTTACTCCAGGCTGGTCCCGCCTCGGCCGAAGCCGGAACGGGGGCGGAGGCAGCGCGGCAACGAAAAAGCCCCGGCGCAGGGCGCACGGGGCGAGGGCCGGCGGATCGTCACGGTCGGCGGACCGTGTTCACTGCCGAGTTACGCTTGCCGCCCTGCGCGGGTCGCCCGTTGTCGCGGGACCTTCGACCGTGCCGGGGCACGGTGACCAGCGGTCTCTGGGTGGTTCGTCATCCATGAGAACACGGATGACCGGATGAAGACTACGCCCCGTCGCCACCAGCGCCAAATCCAGGTGGGTGAGCCGGGTCACCGGCGCCGGCGCCGTCAGCCCTGGGCGCGCCGCCGCCACAGGTAACCGCCGACCACCGCCGCGCTCCAGGCCAGCCCCCACACTGTCAACCCCACCAGGGTCAGGGCGGCGGCGTCACCCCCGGCGGCGCGCGCGGCGGCCATGATCGGCGGTGCCAGCCAGGGCGCCACCGAGTTGGACAACCCGAACACCACGGCGCCGACGCCGCCGAGGGCCAGCACCGCGACGCCGTACCCGGCGCCGCCGACCGCCGCCCGGCTGGCCAGCGCGCCAAGAGCAACAGCAGCGGGTACGACGAGCAGGTGCGCCCACAGCCCCAGCGCGAGCCCGACCGGGATGGACCGGTCCCCCGGCTCGACCGGGCCGGACACCCCGCCCACCAGCCACGGGAAGAGCAGCGCGACGGCGACCGTCACCAGCGCGGCCAGGGCGGCGGCGAGCAACCCGGCCGTCCGCTCCCGGGCCACCCCCACCAACACCTGGGCGAGCCGACGCTGCACGTCCGGCTCGACGTCCAGGAGGATCTTGGTCTGCCAGGCGAGCACCGGAAAGAGCACCACGGCCGAGACGCCGTACGCCTCCGCCGGCTGAGCCCGCCCACCGCCGTAGAGGATGCCGAGCGCGACGAGGCCGGCGAGCAGCGGCGCCAGCGCCCGCCCGGTCCGCAGGAAGCCGGCCAGCCGCATCCGGATCAGGGCGTTCACCGGACCTCCCCCGCCGCCGGGCCGAGCACCGCGTCGCCGGCGTCCGGCTGCTCCCCCGTCGACGCCCCGGTGGCCGTCGACGGCGGCGCGGCGGGTCGGGCCGGACCAGCCGCCCGGGACGGCTCGCCGGGTCGCGCCTGCGGTGCGGCGGGGGAGGCGTCGGCGCGTACCCGCAGAATCTGGTGGCCCTCGGCGCGCAACCGGGCGACGGCGCCGGCCACCCGCGCGGCCGGGACCGCCACCTCGACCACGGCGATCGTCTCGTCCGCCTCCGACGCCTCCTCGGACAGCGACCCGTCGGCGACCAGCCACCGGCGCGCGGCCGGTAGCCGGACGGTCTCCCCACGGTGGTCGCTGACCAGGACGGACCCCTCGGCGGCCAGCACCTCGTCGATCAGCTCGGGCACCAGCTCGCGGGTGGCCGCGTCCAGCCCCTCCCACGGCTCGTCGAGCACCAGCAGGCCCGGCCGGAGCAGCATCGCCTGGGCGAGACCCACCTTCTGGGCGGTGCCCTTGGACAGCTCCGGCAGTCGGACCGAGCGGAAGGCGGACAGCCCGAGCCGGTCGGTCCAGGACGCCACCGCCGCGTCGGCCGCGGCTCTGCCCAGCCCCGCCACCCGGGCCATCCCGGTCAGATAGCGGGCCACTGTGAACGGCTGGTCGGCGGGGAATCGTTCGGGAACCCAGCCCACCCGCCCCGGACGGCCGGTGACCCGGCCCCGGCCCGGCCGCAGCACCCCGGTGGCGACCTGGAGCAGCGTGGACTTGCCCGCCCCGTTGCGACCGAGCACGATCGCCACCTCGCCCGGACCGAGCCGCGCGTCGATGCCCCGCAGCACCCACGGGCCCCGCCGGTGGTACCGCAACCACACGTTCTCCAGCCGCATGGGTCGAGCCTGCCACACGTCAGACGCGCCGGGGCGCCGCCACTGTCGTGGCGGCGCCCCGGCGGAGCGAACTGTCGACTCAGGCCTCGGCCGAGTCCTCCCGGAGGTTCTTGACCACGTTCGGGTCGACCGGGACACCCGGGCCCATCGTGGTGGTCACGACGACCTTGCGGAGGTACTTGCCCTTGGCGGCGGACGGCTTCGCCCGCAGCACCTCGTCGAGCACGGCGGCGTAGTTGTCCACCAGCTGGTTCTCGCTGAAGGACGCCTTGCCGATGATCAGGTGCAGGTTGGAGTGCTTGTCCACCCGGAAGGTGATCTTGCCGCCCTTGATGTCCTGTACCGCCTTGGTGACGTCCATGGTCACCGTGCCGGTCTTCGGGTTCGGCATGAGACCGCGCGGGCCCAGGATCCGCGCGATCCGGCCGATCTTGGCCATCTGGTCCGGCGTGGCGATCGCCGCGTCGAAGTCGAGCCAACCGCCCTGGATCCGGGCGACCAGCTCGTCGGTGCCCACCTCGTCCGCACCGGCCGCGGCGGCCTCCTCGGCCTTCGCGCCGCCGGCGAACACGATCACGCGGGCGGTCTTACCGGTGCCGTGCGGCAGGTTGACGGTGCCACGCACCATCTGGTCCGCCTTGCGGGGGTCGACGCCGAGGCGCATCGCGACCTCGACCGTGGCGTCGAACTTGACGTTGGTGGTCTCCTTGGCCAGCTTCACGGCCTCGGCGGGGGTGTAGAGCTTGGACCGGTCGATGACGTCGGCGGCCTTGCGGTAGCTCTTGCTGCGCTGCATTGCTGATTACTCCTGTGGTCTCTGGCGGGCCGCTCGGCGCGGGCCCTCCCACGATCGGGTCGGACGGCTGGCGCCGACGTCAGTCGTTGACGTTGATGCCCATCGAACGGGCGGTGCCGGCGATGATCTTCTCGGCCTGGTCCAGGCTGTTGGCGTTGAGGTCGGCCATCTTCTTCTCGGCGATCTCGCGCAGCTGGGCGCGGCTGACCGAGCCGACCTTGGTGGTGTGCGGAACACCCGAACCCTTCTGCACACCGGCGGCCTTGATCAGCAGCCGGGCGGCGGGCGGGGTCTTCAGCACGAAGGTGAAGGACCGGTCCTCGTACACGCTGATCTCGGCGGGGACGATGTCGCCCCGCTGGGACTCGGTCTGCGCGTTGTACGACTTGCAGAACTCCATGATGTTGACGCCGTGCTGGCCGAGCGCGGGGCCGACCGGCGGCGCCGGCGTGGCCTGGCCCGCGGGCAGCTGAAGCGTGAACGTCTTGACGAGCTTCTTCTTCGGAGGCATGTCACTTCCTGGGCTTGGAGCGGGGAAAATGCGGCTGTCGCCGCCTCGGGGCGCGCACGGTCAGCGCGGTGCGACAGCGGCGACATTCAAGAGTAGCGCAGGCCGCAGCCCACCCGTCCGCCGAGGTCGGGCGGGAGCGCGTACGCCGACGTCGGCGGCGGGACGGGCCCGCCGCCGACGACCAATCAGATCTTGGCGACCTGGTTGAAGTTGAGCTCCACCGGCGTCTCCCGGCCGAAGATCGACACCAGCACCTTGAGCTTCTGCTGGTCGGCGTTGATCTCGCTGATCGTGGCCGGCAGCGACGCGAACGCGCCGTCGGTGACGGTGACCGAGTCACCCACCTCGAAGTCGAGGACCTTGACCTCGGGCTTGGCCTTCTTCTGCTCGGTCTCCACGGCCGGCGCCAGCCACTTCAGCACCTCGTCGAGGGAGAGCGGGGCGGGCCGGTCGGCCCGGTCGGTCGCGCCGACGAAGCCGGTCACACCCGGGGTGTTCCGGACACACGAGTAGGACTCGGCGGTCAGCTCCATCCGAACCAGGATGTAGCCCGGGAAGACCTTGGCCTGGACCTGCGAACGCTTACCGTTCTTGACCTCGACCTCCTCCCGGGTCGGCACCTCGACCTGGTAGATGAAGTCCTCCATGTCGAGGCTCGTGATCCGGGTCTCGAGGTTGGTCTTGACCTTGTTCTCGTAGCCGGCGTACGAGTGCACCACGTACCAGTCGCCCGGCGCGTAGCGCAGCTTCTGCCGCAACTCCGCCACCGCGTCGTAGTCCTCGTCCGGTGCGGGCTCGGTCGTCGGGAATTCCGGCTCGCTGGCGGCCTCGACCGACTCGTCACCAGCCGCCGTCGCGACGGTGGACTGCTCGTCCACCGGTCCGGCGGTCTCGTCGTACTCAGGCACGCTCGCTCACTTCCGTCACTATCGGCTGGAGGCAGCCGGTCAGTCCGAGTTGCCGAAGACGAACAGCACGACCTTGGCGAAGCCGAAGTCGAGCAGGCCCACGATCGTCAGCATGACCGCGACGAACGTCACCACCACGGCGGTGTACGTCAGCAACTCCTTGCGGGTCGGCCAGATGACCTTACGCAGTTCGGCTACGACCTCGCGGAAAAACCGGGCGATGCGACCGAACACGCCCACCCGACCGGTTTCCGACCGGGTCGTCGGCCGGCTGTCCGCCGACTCCGCACGGGCACGGGACCGCGTGGCGGTGCCGCCCCGGGAGACCGGCTCGTCCGCGCTGGAGGCGTCGTCGTCGGCTGCCTCGTCGACGAGTTCGTCGTCGAGACGATCGTCGCCGGCGTCCTCGCCGTGCCGCTTGTTGTCGGCCACTTCGCCCTCCGTCGCGGAATCTGGGGTCGTACGCCGGGTGGCGTACGCGGCGTTGGTCACGCCGGCCGGACCCAACCGTCCCGCGACGGGCCGCGGCCGGTGGATCACCGGAGGGCCCGACTGCCTCGGAACCACCCCGCCGATGCCACCACCACGGGCCGGACGCCGCCACTGTGGCGGCGCGACCCACGGGAACGGTCAGGCCTGAGGCGCAGGGGTGACAGGACTTGAACCTGCAGCCTGCGGTTTTGGAGACCGCTGCTCTGCCAATTGAGCTACACCCCTATGCGGCAACAGTCGCCCCACCCGGCCACACACGACCGAGCAGGGGTCACTTGCCCCACGGCGGACCAGTGTACGGGTACCCGCCCGACTTTCCCAACCGGTCTCGCCGTCACGCGTGGCGGACCCGGCTCAGCGCGTCGTCCGGATGGTCGCCCGCGCCTGGGACAGCACCTTCTCCCCACCGCAGATGGCGGTCACGTCGAGACGGGTGAGACCGTCCTCGGTCACCTCACGGACCCGTGCGGTCACCTCGATCTCGGTCCCCTCGTCATCGTCCGGGACCACCACCGGACGGGTGAAGCGGACACCGTAGTCGACCACCGCGTCCGGCGCGCCGGCCCAGCCGGTGATCGCTCGACCCACCAGCGCCATGGTGAACATGCCGTGCGCGATCACCCCGGGCAGACCCACACCGGTGGCGACCCGGTCGCTCCAGTGGATCGGGTTGAAGTCCCCCGACGCGCCGGCGTACTGGACCAGGTCCGCGCGCGTCACCCGGAACGTCTGTGCTGGCAACTCCATCTCAGCTCTCCCCGCGTACGACGTACTTGGCCCAGACCGCGACGACCGGTTCCCCGCCGACGGTGCTCACGTCGGTGCGGGTGGTCAGGAAGCCGTGCCCACCCCGGGTGCTGACGTCCTCGATGGTGTTCGTGCAGACCAGCTCGTCGCCCGCGACCACCGGCCGGGTGTACGCGAAGCGCTGGTCGCCGTGCACCACCCGGCTGTAGTCGACGCCCAGCGCCGGGTCCTCGATGATCTGCCGGCTCGCGGCCATCGTGATCACGAAGGGAAAGGTCGGCGGGGCCACCACGTCGGGGTGGCCCAGCGCCTTCGCGGCGTCCGGGTCGTGGTGGGCCGGATCGGTGGCGCCGATGGCGGTGGCGAACTCACGGATCTTTTCTCGGCCGACCTGGTAGGGGGCGGTCGGCGGATACGTCCGGCCGACGAAGGAAGGGTCCAGAGGCATGCCGCGAACCTACACGGAAAGCACGATCGCCGACCTGACGGTCAACACGGCGGTAGCCGTGCCGGACCGGGCAGATCGGCGATCGGAAGAGCAGGACGACGAGGGCCGGCGCAGTGCCGGCCCTCGGTCAGCGGGTCTCGCGGTGGACCGTGTGCCGACCGTCGCGCGGGCAGAACTTCTTCAGCTCGATGCGGTCGGGGTCGTTGCGCCGGTTCTTGCGCGTGATGTAGTTGCGCTCCTTGCACTCCACACACGCCAAAGTGATCTTCGGCCGGACATCGGTAGCCTTCGCCACGGCGGAGTGCCTTCCTCGCTAACGGAAACAACTACGACGCGCCAGCTTAGACGCTGACAGCGCGGACATGCAAAGTGGGCGCCGGAAGCGCCCATTTCTTACGACCACCGGCAACGAGCCCGGAAGACGAGAGTAGCGGTGGCCGGACTTGAACCGGCGACACAGCGATTATGAGCCGCTTGCTCTACCATCTGAGCTACACCGCTGCGATGGGTCCAGCTGAACCCTCGAGCCCCCTTACGGAATCGAACCGTAGACCTTCTCCTTACCATGGAGACGCTCTGCCGACTGAGCTAAGGGGGCCTGCGCGATCTCCCCGTGGGGCGCGCAGGAGTAAGAGTACACGGCCCGGCTCGCCAGGTGAAATCGGATCCCCGGTGATCGTCTTCGCCCTGCTCAGGGCACGACACGCAGGCGCGGCAGCTCCCCGTTGGCGACAGTGTCCGGCTCGACCTGGGCGCCGAACCAGGCGGCCAACCGCTCGTACGGCAGGGGCCTGCTGAACAGGAAGCCCTGCCCGATCTCACAACCGATGTCCTGGAGCAGCTCGAGGGTCAGCTCGCTCTCCACGCCCTCGGCGACCACGGCCAGCCCGAACTGCTGGGAGAGGGTCACCACGGCGTTGACGATGGCCAGATCCCCGGGGTCGGTCGCCATGCCCTGCACGAAGGAGCGGTCCACCTTCACCTCGTGCACCGGCAGTCGGCGCAGGTGCGCCAGGGACGAGTCGCCGGTGCCGAAGTCGTCCACCGACAGCCGGACACCCAGGTCGCGCAGTCGTCGGAGGGTCGGGATGGGCCGGTCCGTGCCGTCCAGCACCCCCGACTCGGTGATCTCCAGGGTCAGGCGTTGCGCCGGCACCCCGTACTCGGAGAGCAGCTCCTGGACCCGGTCCGGGAAGTGCTGGTCGATGAGCGTTCGGGCGGCGAGGTTGACGGCGATGGGCAGCGGCTGGTTGGCCTCGGCCCAGTCCCGGCTGCGCCGCAGACCCTCGCGGAGCACCACCTCGGTGAGGCGGCTCAACTGACCGGTGTGCTCGGCCACCGCGACGAAGTCCTCGGGTGCGACGGTGCCGTGCGCCGGATGCTCCCACCGGGCCAGGCACTCGACACCGACCAGACGCCGGTCGCCCAGGGTGACCTTCGGCTGGAAGTAGACCTCCAGCTCGTTCTGGTCGAGAGCCTGACGCAGGTCGCCGGCGAGACCCAACCGGCGCATCGACCGGGACTCCAGGGCCGGGTTGAACAGCTGCACGCTGCCCGGCACCGACTTGGCCGCCGTGGCCGCCAGGTCGACCCGGAGCAGCAGGGTGGCGGCATCGCCGCCATGATCCGGGTGTACGGCCACACCGACAGCGGTGTTCACGTCGAGCGTCAGCGCGTCGAAGACCATCTCGTCGCGGATCTGGTCGCGTAGCTGGGCGGCCAGCTCGACAGCCGCCTCGGCGCTCTCCAGGCGGAGCGTGACCAGGAACTCGTCGCCGCCCACCCGGCCGACGAGGGCCGACGACGGCGCGCTCGCCCGCAACCGGGTCGCCACCTCGGCGAGCACCTTGTCCCCGGCGGCGTGGCCGAGGGACTCGTTGACCTGGCGCAGCCCGTCCACGTCGAAGAGCAGCAACGCCACCACCTCGCCGGGGGCGGCGATCCGGAAGGACTCCTCCAACGCTGCGGTGATCCGCCGGCGGTTGGGCAGCCGGGTCAGCGCGTCGTGGTACGCGTCGTGCCGGAGCCGGTCGACCAGCCGGGAGTTTTCCAGGGCGACGGCGGCGTGCGCCGCCACAGTCTCGAAGATGGGGATGTCCGCCGGGGCGAAGTGACCCACGTCGCTGAGCCGGTTGACGACCTCCAACGTGCCGATCACCGCCTGCCCCGACCGCAGCGGCACCGCGATGACATCCTTGATCTTGGAGTCGGCGAGTGCCGAGCGCAGCGCCGGATCACCACCGAAGGCCCGACCGAGAGCGATGGTCCGGCCCGACTCACGGGTCTTCTCCCGGAACACCGCCGGCGTACGGGCGACGTCGAGCAGACCCCGATCGTCCAGGCGCGCGGTCAGCAGCACCTCCGGGTGCCGGCCGTGCGCGGGAAGCCACAGCGTGGCGTACTCGGCCTGCATCAGGGAGCGGACCCGGCCGAGCAGGGCATCGGTCAGGTTGCCCTCCTGACCCGCCTCGCTCATCGCCCGGGTCAGCTCATACATGTCACCGAGCGTGCGGTGCTGCCTGATGAACTGCGAATAGGAGCGGTAGAGCAGCACGCCGGCCACCGCCAGCGCCAACAACAGCAGGCTCGACCAGAGGGTCGTCGCCAGCGCGATGAGGATGATCATCCCGATCGCGACGTTCAGCGCGGTGGTCAACAGGACCTGGATGGCGGTGCTCGTCGTCTCCCGCGTGCCCTGCCAGCCCTGGAGGAGCGTGATCACGCCGACCACGGCGATCAGGCTGATCAGCGCGTTGGCGGCGACGGCGGCGAAGAGCGAACCCCACGTCGCCGGCCCCACCCCGTCGTGCGGCGGTCGGGCGGCCAGCACCAGCCCAGCGACGGAGGAGCCGGCCGCCGCCCGGGCGACGTTGAACCAGTATTTCGGCGGCGCGTAGCCGCGGTGCATCTGGGTGAACAACTCGGCCAGGGTGGCCACGACCACCATGAGCACCGGCGAGAGCCAGAACAGGGCGAGCACCAGCGGGATCTCGCTGAGCGTCACCACCACCGCCTGGCGGCGGACGACGAAGCTGAGCGTGGGTATGCCAGCGGCAGTCATCACCACCAGCAGCACCAACGCTGTCGGCCAGTCCGACAAGCGGATCGGCACCGACAGCGCCAGGACCAACGACCCGACCAGGGCGATCCCGGCTAGGGGGGCCGTGATCAGCCAGGCATGCTCGGTCGTACGACGTCGGACAGTCTTAGGTGACACCGCACCGCCCTGTCATCGGTCACGCCGTCCGCCACGCCAGGGTTACCGAGCGGTGACTGACTGCGCTCCACTCGAAACCGAAACGCTGTGGCCAGTGGGGGCGCCCCATTCGATAGCCGTGGACTGGAAGCCACTGCCAAGTTGGGTGCCCAGGAGACCAACGGCCAGCGCGGCGAGGGCGATGGTCGCCAAGCGCAGCCGGCCATACTTTCGACCAGACATTTGGAACTCCTGTCGGCTGGGGGCCTGCGAGGGGATGGAGATTCCACGATGGTGCCACAGCGACGTCCGCCTGGAAAGTTTCCCACCCGCGATCGAGCCAACCGCCCGCCGAGCTGACCCGCTCGGGCGGACAGTCACAACGTCCGGCCAGACGATCTGCTGATCGACCCACACTCAAACGCTCAACAAACGACCTAGCAGAGGAAAGCTCGCCTACTAGGCGTATCAGTTGAATCGAACTGCATGTCCCCTGCCCCGGCTACGCACACTACTCGCCGCTACCCCGCCGCAACAGGTCACTGTCATCTATATCCCGCAGTTCGGCCAGAACAGTCGCGGCATCCCGCCGTACGCGTCAACGGTGGCCGGGCGCGACGGCTCGGTGGGACGCGACGGCCTGGCGCTCGGCGGCTCCGGTGCGCGGTGGCGCGGCGGCTCCGGTGCGCGGTGGCGCGGCGGCTCCGGTGCGCGGCGGCTCGCCGCTCGGCGGGTCGACGCACGGCCGGTCACCCGGATTCAGGGTGTCCGCAGTGGCCGAAAGACCGCGCGCACCTCGGCGGTGAAGAGCTCGGGTTCCTCCCAGGCGGCGAAGTGGCCGCCGCTGGCCGCCTCGTTGAAGTACGCCAGGCCGGGATAGACGGCCTCGGCCCAACTCCGCGGGGCGGCGAAGATCTCGCCGGGAAAGGTGGTGAATCCGACCGGGACCCGCACCGGCGGGAGCGCCTGACCGGCCGCCCGCGCCGCTGCCTGCATCCGGCCCGCCTCCCAGTACCACCGTGCGGCCGAGGCACCGGTGCCGGTGAACCAGTAGAGCGTGATGTTGTCGATGATCGTGTCGCGGGTGAGTTGGCCGGTGGCCTCGCCGCCGACGAACACGCGGGACATCTTGTAGTAGCTGTCCGTGTCGTGGTCGAGCATCCACGCCGCCAGCCCCACCGGGGAGTCCAGCAGCGAGTAACCGATCGTCTGCGGCCGGGTGGACTGCTCCAGGAAATAGCCGAAGCCATCCGTCGTGAAAAGGTTGAGCGCGTCGAACGCGGCCCGCTCCTCGGCGGACGTCACCGGCAGTTTGTCCTTGATGCCGATAGCCCCGGCGAGCAGGTTGAGGTGGATGCCGAGCAGCCCGTCGGGTGCCTGCCGACCCATCGCGTCCGTGACGGAGGCGCCGACGTCGCCACCCTGGGCCACGTAGCGCGAGTAACCGAGCCGGTCCATGAGCGTCGCCCACGCCTGTGCCATTCGAGCCGAATCCCAGCCGAGGTCGGTGGGCTCACCCGAGAAGCCGTAGCCGGGCAGGGACGGCAGCACCAGGTGGAAGGCGTCCTCCGCCGTACCGCCGTGCGCCGTCGGATCGGTGAGCGGCCCGACCACCCCGAGCAGCTCGACAACCGAACCCGGCCAGCCGTGCGTCATGATCAGCGGCAGGGCGTCCTCGTGTGGCGACCGCACGTGGACGAAGTGGATCTCGACGCCGTCGATGAGGGTCGTGTACTGCGGCAACGCGTTCAGCCTCGTCTCGAACGCACGCCAGTCGTACTCGTTCGTCCAGTAGCGGGCCAGCGCCTGCATCGTCGCCAGCTGCACGCCCTGGGAACGGTCGGTGACCAGTTCACGGGTCGGCCACCGCATGGCCGCTATCCGGCGACGAAGGTCAGCGATCGCCTCCTCCGGCGTATCGAGCCGGAAGGGACGGATCTCGTCGTCGGACATCTCTCCCACCGCCTGGCGAACCGAGGTAGCCGACGCCGGAAGCACCGGTGCGGGCTGGAATTCGCCCAGTTTCGCAGCAGCCCGCTGGTCCCCGGGCCGAAACGCGACACAACCCCTCCAACGGGCTGCGTCGGCAGGACATCCACTCGCGCGGCTCTCCAGGGTTGGACCAACGACACCGGCCCCTGATCAGCAGCTCTGCTGGTCAGGGGCCGTGTCTGCACCTGGTGGCGGGTAGAGGATTCGAACCTCTGTAGCTTTCGCGACGGATTTACAGTCCGCTCCCATTGGCCGCTCGGGCAACCCGCCAGGGCACCCCACCGCGTCGCAACGCGGCGGCGAGAGCAAGAATAGCGGCTGCCCCCGGGCCCGACGCAACCGGGTACGGTCAGGGGGTCGTGCCGCTGGTCGGCGGCCGACGGCACGCCCAGACCGCCGGACAGCAGGAGCAGAAACATGGCAGCGAACCCGTCGTTCGACATCGTGAGCAAGGTCGACCGCCAGGAGGTCGACAACGCCCTCCGGCAGGCGGAGAAGGAGCTTTCGACGCGGTTCGACTTCCGCGGCACGGGCGCGGAGATCTCCTGGTCGGGCGAGGAGGCGATCGGTATCCAGGCGGAGACCGAGGAGCGGGCGCGCGCCGCGCTGGACGTGTTCAAGGAGAAGCTGGTCAAGCGGAACATCTCGCTGAAGTCGCTGGACGCTGGCGAGCCCCGCCCGTCGGGCAAGACCTTCAAGATCGACTGCAAGGTGATCCAGGGCATCGAGACGGACAAGGCCAAGGCGATCAGCAAGAAGATCCGGGACGAGGGCCCCAAGGGCGTGCAGGCCCAGATCCAGGGCGACCAGTTGCGGGTCACCGGCAAGAAGAAGGACGACCTCCAGGCGGTCATCACGCTGCTCAAGGGCGAGGACTTCGGGGTCGCCCTCCAGTTCAACAACTACCGGTAGGCGTCAGCGGACGACGCGGTACCAGTGCGCGGTCTCGCCCGGAACGGGTGCCAGCCGCACCCGTTCACCGCCCGGGTCGTCGAAGATGCGCACCCCGTCGCCGAGCAGCACGGGCGCGAAGAAGATCAGCACCTCCTCGAGCAGGCCGGCCCGGAGGCACTGCCGGGCGACGTCCGCGCCGAGAACGTTGACGTACCGCTCGCCGGCGGCCTCCCTGGCCTGCGCGACGGCGTCGTGCAGGCCGCCGACGAACGTGATGTCCGGGGGTGGCTCGGCCGGAGGTTGGTGGGTCAACACGAACACCGGCCCGTGGTACTGGCCACCGAAGGCGCCTTCACTGTCGGTGCCGCGGTTGGGGTCGTCGCCGCCGTAGGTGCGGTTGCCGGCCAGGATCGCTCCGACGTTGGCCAGCAGACGCTCCGCCGTCGGGTTCGCACCGGTGAGGTGTTCGGTCAGCCAGGACATGTCGCCGCCCGGTCCGGCGATGTAGCCGTCGAGCGACGCCGTCGCCGAGTACAGCAGCTTGGCCATGGGACTTCCCCTCTCCGGGGTTCAGCTTGCATCCGGTACCCGGGTACAGGCTTACCGTCGAATGGTGAGCGACGCACACCCACCGGCCAGTGTGACCTGGGTTCCCGGTTCCTGCCGCCTGCCGACCGTCGAACTTCCCGTTCGCCTCGCCGAGTTCGACAGCTTCTTCGCCGGGTCGGTCCGGCGGTTCGAGCGGCCGTCCGCGCAGCGTCTGCGACTACACCTCGACGGTACGGAGGAGGTGGAGCGCACCGCACGGGACCGGTGTGCCCGGGAGTCGGCGTGCTGCTCGTTCTTCACCTTCGGGATCGTTCGGGGCGGCCCCGACGCGCTGACGCTGGAGGTGCGGGTGCGGCCGGCTGCGACGACCTCAGCGTCTGTGCCGACAGCCCGTGCTGTCCCCTGCCGTTCCCGGACGATGCGGACGGGATGCTGCCCGCCGACGCCAGCACCCACTGAGATCGACTCGACTTTCAGGATGTCGGGGCATCCCGCGCCCCGGGACACCCCGGCTTCCTTGAAACCGAGTCGATCAAGGTCGTGCGGACCCGTCGGCGCGGAGACCGAGTCGACCAAGACCCAAGGGCCCCCCAGCGCGGCGGAGACCGAGTCGATCAGGGCTCGCCCAGCGCGGTGTCAGGCGGCGACGGGCTGCTCGGTACGTACCGCTGTGGTTTCCGCCCGGGCGATGGGCCCGGCGGGTAGCGCGGCGACAGCGGCCCCGACGGCGACCGCCGCCCCGGCGAACAGGAACGCCCACCGGACGCCGCCGGCGTGGTCCACGATCAGGCCGGCCACCGAGCCACCGGCGGCGCTCGCCGCGACCGCCACGGTGACCACCCAGGTGTACGCCTCGTTCAGCATGCTGGTCGGGGCGATCCGACCGACCAGGGTGTTCTCCAGGGTCAGCGCGGGCGCGATGGTGGCCCCGCCGGCGATCAGCGCGACGCCCAACGCCAGCGGGGTGGGCATCACCGCGAAGACGGCGAAGGTGCCGGCCAGCGCGGCGAGCAGCACCGCGAACTGGCGGGTCATGTTCGGCGCCGGCTTGCGCAGGCCGAACCAGAAACCGCCGATGGCGCTGCCGACACCCCAGACCGCGAGCAGGAGACCGGCCAGGCTCTCCGGGTCGTCGGTGGTGTGGCCGCTCGCGTAGGCCGGGACGATCACTCCGGCGGCGCCGAACGCGATGCCCAGGCCGGCGACGCAGAGCAGCAGGGCCGGGAATCCGGCGACCCGCAGCGGACCGAGCCCGCGGGCGTGGTGCTCGCGCGGGTGCGGGCGCCAGCCGCGCATCACCTGGCCGAGAGCGACGGCGGTGGTGCCCACGAGGGTCACCACTGCCGCCCCGATCAGCGCGGCCGCCGCGTCGGCGACCAGGACGAAGCCGGCGACGAGCAGCGGGCCGAGCACGAAGACGATCTCGAAGAGCGTGGTCTCGGCGGCCAGGGCGGTGTTGCGCAGGGCGTACCGGCCGGAGTTGGGGCCGGTCAGGTCGTTCCAGGCGCCCCGGATGGCGGCGGTGAGCGGCGGGAAGGTGGCGCCGGCAACGCCGGACGCGAGGTAGATGACGGCGAGCGCGTCGTCGCCCGAGCGGCTGGCCAGCAGCAGGCCGGTGAGGGCCAGCGGGTGGGCCACGGCGGTGACCAGCAGGACGGGGCTCGGGCCGACCCGGTCGGCGATCCGCCCGGCCACCGGGCTGAGCGCGGCGCCGGCGATGGCGTAGATCCCGCCCGCTACGGCGGCCAGCGCGTACCGCCCGGTGACCTGCTCCACGACCAGCAGCAGCGCCAGCGGGGTCATGCCGATGCCGAGCCGCCCGATGATGCCGGTGATCAGCAACATCGGTGCGCCCGGGATCCGCCAGACACCCAGGTACTGACGCAGCGCGACCACTTCGAACCTCCCGAAGAGTGTAATGAGCGTGGGCCCGTAACGACCCTAACGCCGGGACCCGGGCGGGAGACACCGATATCCGGCCGCAGACGGCACTCCGCCCGCACCCGGCGAGCGGGTACGGGCGGAGTGCGCGAATCAGCCGGTCAGCGCTGGAACTGCACCGGCCCCGAGTTGGCAGCCATCTGCTCCAGCCGGGCGACGCGGTCCTCCATCTTCGGGTGGGTGGAGAAGAGCGCCGCCACGCCGCCGCCCCGGAACGGGTTGGCGATCATGAGGTGCGCGGTGCTGGTGAGCTGACCCTCGGCCGGCAGCGGCCGACGCCGGGCCACCGCGTCGATCTTGCGCAGCGCGCTGGCCAGGGCGAGCGGGTCACGGCTCAACTCCGCGCCCGAGGCGTCCGCCTGGAACTCGCGGCTCCGGCTGATCGCCAACTGGATCACGGTGGCCGCGATCGGGCCGAGGATCAGGGTGAGCAGCAGCACAGCCGGGTTCGGCCGGTCCTCGTCGTCCCCACCGCCCAGCGGGATGAAGAACGCGAGGTTCGCCAGCAGGGTGATGATGCTGGCCAAACCCGCCGCCACGCTGGAGATCAGGATGTCCCGGTTGTAGACGTGCGACAGCTCGTGCCCGATCACACCGCGCAGCTCGCGGTAGTCGAGGATCTCGGTGATGCCCTGCGTCACGCAGACCGCCGCGTGCTGCGGGTTACGACCCGTGGCGAACGCGTTGGGCTGTGCCGTCGGGCTCACGTAGAGGCGCGGCATCGGCTGCCGGGCGTCGGCGGCCAACTCCCGCACCATCCGGTACAGCTCGGGGAACTGTGCCTCGCTGACCGGTTGCGCCCCCATCGAGCGCAGCGCGATCTTGTCGGAGAAGAAGTAGGAAACGCCGTTCATGACCAGCGACACGAGCACGGCGATGACCAGACCGCCGCTGCCGCCGAACCAGTAACCCACCGCGAGGATCAGGGCGGAGAGCAGGCCGAGCAGCGCCGCGGTCTTCAGACGGTTGTGGTGCACGATGTCTCCTTCGGTGCACGGATCGCCGGGATCCGCTGACCGGTTCAACAACCCGGTACCCGCCAACCATCCGTTACAACGCTGAGAGTTGACTGAGACTCATCCGCGCAGGTCAACGGCCGGCCAGGTCGAGCACCAGCTGCGGCGCGACACCCACCACCACGGCGGCCACCGTCGTCGCGGCCAGCACCAGCGCCACCACACCCCCCAGGGGTACGCCCACAGCGCCGCCGCCGTCCGCGGAGGCGGTCGGCGTCGGCGTCCAGAGCGCGGCGGTCACCCGCAGGTAGTAGGCGAGCCCGAGCACCGCGTTCAGCGCCACCACCAGCGCCAGCCAACCCGCGCCGCCGTCCAGCAGCGCCCGCACCACTGTCACCTTGGCGAACAACCCGGCCAGCCCGGGCGGCAGGCCGGCCAGGCCCACCAGCGCGAGACCGAACCCGGCGGCCCGCCACGGGTGCCGGCGTGCCGCCCCGCGCAGGTCGTCGACGGTGCCGCCGTCCGCGCCCACCGGCCGCAGCGCGGTCACCCCGGAGAACGCGGCCAGCTCCAACACCACGAAGAAGACGGCGTACGCGACAGCGGCGGCGTACGCGGCGGCGCGGGCGTCGTCGGTGCGCCCGGCGGCCAGCGCCAAGGCGCCCAGCGGGGCGAGGATGTAGCCGGCCTGCGCCACCGACGACCAGGCGAGCAGCCGGACGGTCCGCCGCTGCCGCAGGGCGACCAGGTTGCCGACGGTCATGGTGAGCACCGCGAGCACCGCCAGCACCGGGCCGGTCTGGTCCGCCGGCAGCGCCCGCTGCACCACGGCGAGCAGCGCGACCAGGCCGCCCAGCTTCGACGCCGTGGACAGGTACGCGGCCACCGGCAGCGGCGCTCCGTCGTAGGTGGCCGGCGCCCAGGCGTGGAACGGCACCGCCGCCACCTTGAAGGCCAGCCCGACCAGCAGCACCGCCACCGCCGCGGTGGTCAGCGGCAACTCCCGCAGCTCCGGGCGTTCGGCGAGCACACCGCCGAGCCGGTCCAGGTGCAGGCTCCCGGTCACCGCGTACAGCAGCGCCGCGCCGAGCAGGGTCAGCGTGGTCGCGACAACGCTGACCACGAAGAAGGTCACCGCGGCCTCGGCGCTCGCGAGGCTCCCCCGGCGCAGGCCGACGAGCACGTACAGCGGAAGGGTCAACGTCTCCAGAGCGACGATGAGCGTGATCAGGTCGCCGGCCGCGCCGAGCACCACGCCGCCGGTCATCGAGCAGGCAAGCAGGAAGCAGTATTCCCCCACCGGCGACCGCCCGGCCCGCAGCGCCGGCACGGACAGCCCGAGCACGCCCACAGTGAGCAGGGCGATCACCGCGCCGACAAGCGCCGCCCGGCCGTTGAACACCCAGGAGCAGTCGGCCCCCACGCAGAACGTGCGGCGCTGTGCGCCCGCGCCGACCAGGGCGCAGCCGACGGCGGTGCCGACCGCGCCGAGCGCCGCCACCGCGATCGTGGCCCGGGGGCGCGCCAGCACCAGGTCGGTGACGAGGACGAGCACGGCGGTGCCGGCCGCCAGGTAGGCCGGCAGCAGCGCGACGCTGTCCACACTCTGCACGCCCGTCACCGGAGCTCACCTTCGTTCGCGACTGCGGGGCTCCGCTTCGCTGCACTCCTCGCGCTCACCGGCCGACCACCCCGATCAACGCGTCGACGGGGGCTTCGGCGACACCGAGGACCAGCGTCGGCGCCAGCCCGATGGCCAACGCGAGCAGCACCAGCGGCACCCACGCGGTCAGCTCCGCACCGGCGAGGCCCGGGGCGACCGGCCCGACGGCCGGGCTCGGCCGCTGGTGGGTGACCTGCCGCAACAGCCGCAGGAAATACGCGGCGGTGAGCGCCCCGCCGACCGCCGCCAGCACCCCGAGCGTGGTCCAGAGCGGGCCGCCCACCTGCACGGCCGCGACAACCGCGAACGCCTCGCCCCAGAACCCGGCCAACCCGGGTAGGCCGAGCGACGCGATCGCCGCGAACGCGAGCAATCCGGCCAGCTGGGGCGCGGTCTCGCGCAGCCCGGACAGTTCGGCGAGCGAACCCGTGCCGGTACGGTCCTTCACCGCGCCGGCCAGGAAGAACAGCAGGCCGGTGATCACCCCGTGCGCGATGTTGCCGATCAACGCCGCCTGGATGCCGGTGGCGGTCAGGGTGGCCACCCCCAGCAGCACGAAACCCATGTGCCCGACGCTGGAGTACGCGATCAGCCGCTTCACGTCCGCCTGCGCCAGGCAGACCAGCGAGCCGACCAGGATCGCGGCGACCGCCAGCACGCCGAGCACCGGCGCCGCCCAGCGGGCGCCCTCCGGGGCCACCCCCACCGCGACCCGGATCAGCCCGTACGTGCCCATCTTCAGCAGCACCCCGGCCAACACCACACTGCCCACGGTGGGGGCCTGGGTGTGCGCGTCGGGCAGCCAGGAGTGCAGCGGCCACAGCGGGCTCTTCACCGCGAACGCCACAGCGAGCAGTGTGAACGCCGCCAACTGGGTGCCCCGGGACAGCCCCGCGCCACCGGTCAACGCCATCAGGTCGGCGGTGCCGGCGGCGGCGACCACCACGTACACACCGACCAGGAGCAACACCGAGCCGAAGAGCGTGTAGAGCGCGAACTTGCGGGCCGCCCGACGCCGGTCCGCGCCGCCCCAGCCGGCGATGATCGCGTACATCGGCAGCAGGACGACCTCGAAGAAGAGGAAGAACAACACCAGATCCAGGGCGAGGAAGGTGCCCAGGATGCCCACCTCGACCACCAGCAGCAACGCCACCAGCGTCCGGCCGCTGCCGCCGTCCGGCACCCGCCACACCGTGTACGCGCAGC
Source organism: Micromonospora sp. WMMD1120 (assembly GCF_029626235.1). Classification (NCBI taxonomy): domain Bacteria; kingdom Bacillati; phylum Actinomycetota; class Actinomycetes; order Micromonosporales; family Micromonosporaceae; genus Micromonospora; species Micromonospora sp. WMMD1120. The sequence continues at coordinate 1,262,546 of NZ_JARUBO010000005.1, forward strand.
AGAGCAGCGTGAGCAGCGCGGTCAACACCACGAGCGGCCAGGAGATGCCGTCCACGCCGAGGTGGAAACGCAACTCCAGACCGGGCACCCACCGCAGATCCAGGTGATGCCACGGGAACACCGCCGGTTCGGTGCCCGACCAGACCAGCCAGTCCCGACGGCCGAACACCAACCCCACAGCGGCCAGCAGGGTCAGCGCCGCCGCGACCGTCCCGACCAGCCGGGCCGCCCGGTCCCGGGGCGTCGCCGCCACCGCGACCGCGCCCAGCGCCGGCAGCACCAGCACGGCGACCAGCAACACCTGCCCGAACGTCATCGGACCGCCCTCGTTCGCGACTGCGGGGCTCGCAGACCCGGCTCACTCCTCGCACTCACCCGGTTCCCCCGATCAGGGCGGCAGCCACGCCGACCAGCAGCGCGCCGGCCAGCACGCCGACGGCGGCCCTCGGCAACGCCGCCCGGTGCAGCGCGGCCAGCGCCGCGCCCAGGCCGGACGCGGCGCGCCCACTGCCCTCGACCGCGCCGTCCACCAGCACCTCGTCACCGGTACGCGCGGCGCTGGCCAGCGCGCGGACCGGGCGTACGACAATGGCGTGCTGGACGTCGTCGAGCCGGAACGCGCGGGCGAAGACCGGCCCCAACGGACCCAGCGCGGCCGCCGGGTCGGCGGCCCGGTCGCGGCGCCAACCCAGCGTCACCAGCAGGGCCCCGACCAGCAGGAAGGCCAGCGGCAGCAGCACCCCCAGCCCGAGGTGGACCAGGCCGTCCTCGGAGCCCGCCACCGGGACGGTGGGGAACCGCAGGCGGTCGGCGAACGCGGGGACGAAGCCGGCCAGGCCGAGCAGCGCGGCCGGCACGGTCAGCAGCAGCACCGGCCAGCGCAGCACGGCCGGTGGGTCGTGCGGCCGGACCAGCGGCAGGCGCGGTTCGCCGAAGAAGGCGCGCAGCAGCAGCCGACCGGCGTACCAGGCGGTGATCGCCACGCCGACCAACCCGGCGACCCAGACCAGCCAGCCCACCCAGGAGGGCGCCGGGCCGGTGCCGTCCAGCGCGGCGGCCTCGGCGACCGTCAGCACGCCGTCCTTGCTCCAGAAACCCGCCAGTGGCGGCACCCCGGCCAGCGCGCCCAGCCCCACCACGGTGCACCAGAACGTGACAGGCATGCTGCGCCGCAGCCCGCCCATCTCGGACATCAGCGTGGTGCCGACCGCGTGGATGACGGCCCCCGCGGCGAGGAACAGCAGGGCCTTGAACGCGGCGTGGGTGAGCAGGTGGAACAGCGCCGCCGACGGTGAGCCCACCGCCAGCGCGCCGGTCATGTAGCCGAGCTGGGACACCGTCGACCAGGCCAGCACCCGTTTGATGTCGTCCTGGGCGGTGGCCGCGAGCGCGCCGAGCAGCACCGTGATCGCGCCGAGCACCCCCAGCACGGTCAGGGTCACCGGCGCGGCGGTGAACAGCGGGTAGAGCCGGGCCACCGCGTACACGCCGGCGGCGACCATCGTCGCGGCGTGGATCAGCGCGGAGATCGGCGTCGGGCCGGCCATCGCGTCCGGCAGCCAGGTGTGCAGCGGGAACTGGGCGCTCTTGCCGGCCACACCGGCGAGCAGCAGCAGCCCGGCGGCGGTCAGCGTCACGCCGGAGTGGTCGTGGGCGAGCACGTCGCTGATCCGGAAGCTGCCCGTCGACACGCCGAGCAGCGCGATGCCGAGCAGGAACCCGACGTCACCGACCCGGGTCACCAGGAACGCCTTCATGGCGGCGGCGGGAGCGCCGGGCAGTCGGCGGTCGTGGGCGATGAGCAGGTACGAGCACAGACCCATCACCTCCCAGCCGACCAGCAGCATGATCAGGTCACCGGCGACCACCACCAGCAGCATCGCCCCGGTGAAGAGGCTGATCTGCGCGGCGTACGGCGGGTAGCGGTGGTCGACGTCGAGGTCGTCGTGCGGACCCCGCCGCAGGTAGCCGATCGAGTAGACCTGCACGGCCAGGGCGACAGCGGTGACCGCCACCGCCACCAGTGCGGCGGCGCCGTCCAGCCGTACGCCGAGGGTCACCGCCAGGCCGCCGAGGTCGACCCAGGTGGTCGACGTCTCCGTCGGACCGTCGACGGTCAGCAGCAGCGCCACGGCCAGGGCCAGCGCGCCGGCCGCACCGGTGACACCGAGCGCGACGGCCGCCGTCCGGGCCCGGTCTCCCCCGGTCGCGTCCGCGTCCCGGTCCCGCGGGGCCGGCGGCAACAGCAGGCCGAGCAGCCCGGCGACCAGGGGTACGGCGGGCAGCGCCGCGCCGAGCAGCCCGGTCACCGGTTCGCCTCCGTGCTCGTGGCGGCCGGCTCCCGCGCACCGGCGGGGTGCGGCGGCTCGGTCAGCGGCACGTCGTCCACCGCCACCGTCCGCCGCAGCCGGTAGAGCTGGAGGACGATCGCCAGCCCCACCCCGATCTCGGCGGCGGCGAGGACGATCACGAACAGGGCGAAGACCTGCCCCGAGTGCGGGAGCACGGCACGGGCGGTGGTGTCGGCGGTGACCAGGATCAGGTTGACCGCGTTGAGCATCAGCTCGACCGACATCAGCACCAGCACCGCGTTGCGGCGGCGCAGCACGCCGTACACGCCGAGACCGAACAGCAGCGCGGCGGTGACGTACGGGATGACCGGCCTCACCGGCGTCCCCCGGGCTCGACCTCGACCGGGTCGGTCACCGCCGCCGTGCTGTGCGGAGCAGCACGGCCGATCTCCGGTCGGGACAGCACTATCGCGCCCACCAGGGCGGACAGCAGCAGCACCGACAGCACCTCGAACGGCAGCACCCAGGACTGGAAGATCTGTTCGCCCAGCCGCTCGGCGGTGCCGGCGGTGGGCAGGTCGACGGCGCTCCAGCGGTACGCGTCGACGAGCAGCACGGCCAGCCCCAGCCCGGCCCCGCCGCCGATGAGCGCGGCCGGCCAGCCCTGCCGGTCCAGATCGTCCGACGCGCCGATCGGGGCGCGGGTCAGCATGACCGCGAACAGCAGCAGCACCACCACCGCGCCCACGTAGATCAACACCTGCACCCAGGCCACCAGCTCGGCGCTGAGCACCAGGAAGTCACCGGCCAACGCGGCCAGGCACACCACCAGGTAGAGCCCGGCGCGGACCAGGTGTTTCGTCGTCACCACCAGCGCACCGGCGCCGACCGCCACCGCCCCGAGGGCGAGCAGCAGCACGTCCGCCCCGGTCACCGGAGGGTCTCCAACGCCGAGGCGGTCACGAGGCGGCGCCGGGTTCGGGGCGTACCCCTGGAGAGGCCGGACGGGCGGTCGCCGCCTTGCGCGCGGCGGACGTCTCCTCCTTGGCCGGCTCGCCGTTGGGGTCGTGCGCCTGCGGCGGCGGGACGGTGGCCATCCACTGACCGAGGTGGTCCTTGTCGTGCAGCAGGTCCTTGATGTCGTACTCCGAGTACTCGAACTCGGGCGACCAGTAGAGGGCGTCGAACGGGCAGACCTCGATGCAGATGCCGCAGTACATGCAGAGCGAGAAGTCGATGTCGAAGCGGTCGAGCACGTTGCGCTGGCGGGGGCGGGCGGCGCCGGGCACCGCCACCTCCTCCTTGTGCGAGTCGATGTAGATGCACCAGTCCGGGCACTCCCGGGCGCAGAGCATGCAGACCGTGCAGTTCTCCTCGGACAGCGCGATCACGCCCCGGGAGCGGGGCGGCAGGTCGGGTGCCACGTCCGGGTACTGCTGGGTGGTCGACCGGCTGGTCATCGTCTTGAGGGTGACCGCCAGCCCCTTCACCAGGCCCGCGCCGGGCAGGCCACGCTCGCCGGCGCCGCCGCGCTCGCTGGGGTCGCTCATGTCGACCATCCTGCCCTGTGCCCACGGCGCGCGCGACCACCACCCACAGGTCGAAGGCGGTACCGTGGTCGCGGGGAGAACGAACGCACCCGGAAGGACCTGCCATGACCGCCGCGCTGCAGAGCGACCACCCGCCCGAGAGCGAGTGGACGACTGACGATCTGGATGCGCTGCCCGAGGATGGCCGCCGCCGGGAACTGCTCGATGGAGTGCTGCTGATGTCCCCCTCCCCCACCCGCATCCACCAGACCATCGCCGGTCGCCTGATGGCCGCGCTCGACGAGGAGTGCCCGGACGGCTACGACGTGACCCAGGGGGTCGAGGTGCGGATCAACCGCACCCGGTCGTTCATCCCCGACGTGTTGATCACCACCTCGACCGCGGCGGCCCGCGAGCCGTCGAGGTACGAGCCGCACGAGGTGGTCCTCGCCGTCGAGATCGTCTCACCGAGCACCCGTTCCATCGACCGGGTGCTGAAGCCGGCGCTGTACGCCCAGGCCGGCATCCCCTACTACTGGCGGATCGAGACCGAGGGCGGCGCGCTGGAGGTGGTCACCCACCGGATCGACGCGGTCAACGAGGTCTACACCGAGACCGGGCGGTGGACGAAGTTCGTCGACACCGGCGAGCCCTTCCCCATCAACCTGCCGGTCGCCCGGATCACGCCTCGGGCCCACTGACCACGGTCGGCGGCAGCATCTCGACGCCGAGCTGCTGGAGCAGCTGGAACAGCTCGTTGCAGCTCCACACCTCGACGATCCGGCCCTCCGTGCCGAAGCGCAGGAACGTGGCCCCGGAGTAGCTGACCACCTGCCCGGTCGGCGGCACCGGCCCGAACTGCCCGACCTGGGTGCCGGCCGCCCGCCAGTGCACCGCCACCCGCTCGCCGGAGGCGACCACGTCGACGATCTTGTAGCGCAGGTCCGGGAACGCCGCCCGGCGTTCCCGGTGCCAGGCCAGCGTCGCCTCCGGCCCGGTGCCGCCGCCCAGCCCCGGGCACTGCTCGCCGACCAGCTCGTACGCCGACTCCTCGCGGCGGGCGTTCCACACGTCGGCGATGAACCGCCGGGCCGCCGCCTCCACATCCGTCATGCCGGGGAGGGTAACCGGACGCCCGGTCGTAGATCCGTAAGGATGGGGTAGAGACAGGGGACCGAACCGGGAGGATCACGTGGGCGAGGAAACAGGCGGGAAGTACGTCGAGCCGGGCGGCGAGTTCACCCGGGACCAGCGGTACATCGCCACTCGGATCACCGAGGACGGGCGCGACGGCTATCCGGTGGAGCCCGGTCGCTACCGGCTGGCGGTCAGCCGGGCCTGCCCGTGGGCCAACCGCCTGATCATCGTACGGCGGCTGCTCGGCCTGGAGGACGCCCTCTCGATGGCGGTGGCCGGCCCGACCCACGACGCGCGGAGCTGGACGTTCGACCTCGACCCGGACGGGCGGGACCCGGTGCTCGGCATCGAACGCCTCCAGGAGGCGTACTTCAAGCGCTTCCCCGGCTACGACCGTGGCATCACCGTGCCGGCGATCGTGGACGTGCCGACCGGGCAGGTGGTGACGAACGACTACGCGCAGATGAGCCTGGACCTGTCCACGCAGTGGCGCGCGTACCACCGCGACGGCGCCCCCCAGCTCTACCCCGAGCACCTGCGTACGCAGATCGACGAGGTCAACGAGGTGGTGTTCCGGGACGTCAACAACGGCGTCTACCGGTGCGGGTTCGCCGGCAGCCAGGAGGCGTACGACAAGGCGTACCACCGGCTCTTCGACCGGCTGGACTGGCTGACCGAGCGACTGACCGACCAGCGTTACCTGGTGGGCGACACCATCACCGAGGCCGACGTGCGGCTGTTCACCACGCTGGTCCGCTTCGACCCGGTCTACCACGGCCACTTCAAGTGCAACAGGCAGAAGCTGAGCGAGATGCCGGTGCTGTGGGCGTACGCCCGGGATCTGTTCCAGACCCCCGGTTTCGGCGACACCATCGACTTCGACCACATCAAGCGGCACTACTACGAGGTGCACCGCGACATCAACCCGACCGGGATCGTGCCGCTCGGCCCCGACCTGTCCAACTGGCTCACCCCGCACGGTCGGGAGGCGCTGGGTGGTCGCCCGTTCGGCGACGGCACCCCACCCCCACCCCCCACCGAGACCGTAGACCCAACCCACACCCCCCTCCCCTGACCCCACGCCCCCACCCTCCCGCCCCCGCTGATCTTGACTCCCGCTCCCGCTGATCTTGACTCCCGCTCCCGCCGATCTTGCACTTAGGTATGCCGAAACACCCGCTTTGCGGGTTTTTGTCACCACAGAAAACGCAAGATCGACGGGGGAGGGCGGGACGCGGGGCCGCGGGCGCGGTTAGAGGGTTAGGCGGACTGTTGCGGTCAGGACGAGCTGGGCCAGGGAGGCGGGGACCAGCACCAGCCAGCAGAGGCGTTGGAGTTGGTCCTCGCGCAGCCGGGGGTAGGACACCCGGAGCCAGATGATCACGAAGGACACGGCGAAGACCTTGAGCAGGGTCCAGAGCCAGCCCAACTGCTCGTCGGCGAACGGGCCCTGCCAGCCGCCGAGGAACAGCACGGTGGTCAGCGCGGCGATCACCACGATCCCGACGTACTCGGCGAGCAGGAAGAACGCGAACCGCAGCCCGGTGTACTCGGTCATGTAGCCGAAGACCAGTTCCGAGTCGGCCACCGGCATGTCGAACGGCGGTCGGCGGATCTCGGCCAGCCCGGCGACGAAAAATACGATCATGGCGGGCGCCTGCCACAGCAACCACCACGGTCGCCACGCCTCCACGATGCCCGGCAGGCTGAGCGTGCCCGCCGCCATCGCCACCGAGGCGGCCGCGAGCACCAGCGGCAACTCGTAGCCGAGTAGCTGCGCGGCGCCCCGCAACCCGCCGAGCAGGCTGTACTTGTTCGCCGACGCCCACGCCGACATGAGCACCGCCACCACCCCGACGCCGACCACCGCCAGCACGAAGAACAGGCCGATGTCCAGCGGTTGCCCGACCAGGTCGTTCGGGCCGAGCGGGATGACCAGCAGCACCAGCAGGTAGGGCACCAGCGCCACCGCCGGCGCCAGCCGGAACACCGCCCGGTCGGCCTCGCGCGGGGTGATGTCCTCCTTCTGCACGAACTTCACGCCGTCGGCCACGAGCTGCGCCCACCCGTGGAAGCCACCCGCGTACATCGGGCCGAGCCGGCCCTGCATGTGCGCCATCACCTTGTGCTCGGCCTGGCCGACCAGCAACGGCAGGGTGAGGAACGCGACCACCACGCCGCCGATCCGCAGCACCAGCTCCAACCAGAGCGGCATCAGGCCGTACCCCCGTCGTGGCCAATCGGGTCGTCGCCCGCCGGCCCGGCAGAGCCCGGGTCGGTCGGTGCCGGGCCCGCGCCGGACCCGGGCCTGTCGGTCGGCGCCGGGCCGTCGGCGGTGCCGGCGGGTCGGGGTGTACGCGCCGGACGGGCCCCCGGGGCGGGCCGCGCCGGACGCCCGCCGGCGGGCCGGGCCGGGGTGCCGCCACGCGGCCCCTCCCCGACCCCACCGGCGCCGGCCGGGGTGGGCGTGGGACCCCACTCGCCCGGGGCGGGGACGCCCGGCGGGCGGATCGGTCGACGCCCGCCGCCGGCCTCGGACTCGCCCGGCTCCTTCGCGCCCGGCCAGGGCTTGGCCACCCGGGAGGCGAGCACGAACTCCTTGCGCAGCGGATGGCCCTCGAACTCCGGCGGCAGCAACAGGGGGCGCAACTCCCCGTGACCGGGGAAGTCGATACCGAACATCTCGTGCGTCTCCCGTTCGTGCCAGGCGGCACCCGGGTAGACGTCGACCACCGACGCGAGGGCGGGCGCGTCGCGGGGCAGGCGGGTACGCAGCAGCACGCCGTGGCGCAACCGCGTCGACCACAGGTGCGCCACCACGTCGAAGCCCTCGGCCAACTCGTCGACGGCGGAGAGCCAGTCGAAGAAGTCGCAGGCCAGCTCGGCGTCGTCACGGGTGGTCCGCAGCGCGGTCAGCCAACTCTCCGGTGGCACGTCGACGGTGGCGCGGGCGAACCGTTGCCCGCCGGAGACCGACGAAGTCGCCGCAACCGGCGCGAGCGACGCCACCAGCCGAGCGCCGACCTCTTCGGGAGTCATGCCGCTGATCCTAGTGCCGCCCCGGCCTCCACCTGGCCGGCGGCGATCTGCCGGCTTCGGGTACGGCACGGCCTGCGGCGGGGAAAGATGAGGGCGTGCGCGCTGTGACTGTGCAACCCGGAGTCGCCGACTCGCTGTACCTCGTCGAGGATCAGCCGGAGCCGCCCGCCGAGGAGGGCTCGATCCTGGTCGAGGCGCTTGCCGTCGGCATCTGCGGCACCGACCACGAGATCATCGCCGGGGACTACGGCGAGGCGCCGCCGGGCGCCGATCGCCTGATCATCGGGCACGAGTCGCTGGGCCGGGTGATCGAGGACGCCAGCGGCACCGTGCGACCCGGCGACCTGGTGGCCGGGATCGTCCGGCACGCCGACCCGGTCCCCTGCCTCAACTGCGCCGTCGGCGAGTGGGACATGTGCCGCAACGGTCAGTACACCGAGCACGGCATCAAGGCGCTGCCGGGGTTCGCCCGCGACCGCTGGCGGATCGACCCCTCCTACGTGGTCCGGCTGGACCCGGCGTTGGCGCAGGTGGGTGTGCTGCTGGAGCCGACGAGTGTGGTGGCGAAGGCCTGGGACCACATCGAACGGATCGGGCACCGGGCCGAGTGGCAACCGCAGACCGTGTTGGTGACCGGCGCCGGGCCGATCGGGCTGCTGGCCGCGTTGCTCGGCACCCAGCGCGGGCTCACCGTGCACGTGTTGGACCGGGCGACCGACGGGCCGAAGCCGGAGCTGGTCGCCGGGCTCGGCGCGACCTACCACGCGGTGCCGGTCAACGACCTGCCGTTCGAACCGGACGTGGTGGTGGAGTGCACCGGGGCGCCGACCGTCGTCCTCGACGTGATGTGCAAGGCGGCGCCGAACGGGATCGTCTGCCTGGCCGGGGTGTCCAGCGGCGGCCGGACCATCGACTTCGACGCCGGTGCGCTCAACCGGGAGCTGGTGCTGGAGAACAACGTGGTGTTCGGCTCGGTGAACGCCAACCGACGGCACTGGACGATGGCGGCGCAGGCGCTCGCCCGCGCGGACCAGATCTGGCTGGAGTCGCTGATCACCCGGCGGGTGCCGGTGAACAGGTACGCCGACGCGTACACCCCGGGGCCGGACGACATCAAGGTGGTGCTCGAGTTCGCGTCCTGAGCGGACGTGCCCGGTCCTAGATGCCGGGCAACCGACCGTTGCGGAACAGGTCGACGAAGAGTTGGTGGTCCTGTCGGGCACGCACCCCGTACGCGTGCGCGAAGTCCACCAGGTGGTTGACGAAACCGGGCTCGTCGCCGTCCACCGCCGCGACGATCGCCTCCTCGGTGGAGTAGTCCACCAGGTCGTGGCTGGACTCGTCGTCGGCGACCGAGTGCATCCGGGCCACCGCCCGTCCCAGGTCGACGAGCACCCCGGTCAGCTCCTCCGGCTCGTTCACGTCGGACCAGTCCAGGTCGGCGGCGTTGTCGATCGTCGTCTGCGCGGCGAGCAGGTCGACCCGGGTGTTGAGCCGGGCCTGCTGGAGCACCCGGCGCAGCACCCCGTCGGCGTTGTCCAGCGTGATAGAGCCGATCGCGTCGTCACCGCCGGCGGCGATCGCCCGCAGCTCGGTCAGGTACGACCGGGCGAAGCCGGCCACCAGTTCCCCGATCGCCGTGTCGGAGAGCGCCTTGCCGTAGCCGAGCAGCGCCACGCTGGCCGGCAGCCGCCGCAGGTCCCAGGTGAACGGCCCGACGTACGCCTCGTCGAAGTCGTTGACGTTGACGTTGACGTTGAACACCAACTGCCCGGAGGCGTTCATGTAGGTGCCGAAGTTCTCCGCGTGCAGGTCGCCATGGATCCATACCCGGCCGGTCCGCTCGTCGAGGAAGCGGTCGTCGGCGAAGTCACCGAGCTGGTCGGCGTAGAAGAGCGCGGCGCTGCCCCGGTAGAAGGCGAACGGGGAGGCCGCCATCTTCCGGAGCCTACGCCGGAACGCGGCCGGGTCGATCGCCATCGACGCCCCGAACTCCGCGCTGAGCACGTCGACGATGTGCGTCGCGCGCTGGCCCCCTGAGCTGCTCATGGTGCGCAGGGTAGTGCGGCGGTTCCAGAACGAGGTGGCGATCCGTCCGGTCATCGACCATGATGTCTCGGTCACGGCACGGGGGCTGGGACACCACGGTTACGACGATCGATCGCACCGCCCGCAGCGGGCGTGCGCGTGCCCCTTGCCGGACGTCGACCATGGAGGACCAGAAACACCATGATCAAACGTACGGGGACACTGCTCACCGCCGCCCTGCTCGGCCTGACCGCGACGATCGGCTGGGCCGGACCGGCCGCCGCCGCGCCGGCCGACGCTCCTACCGTCACGGTGAGCCGGCTGGTGCTCGAACCGACCGAACGCGGCTACCGCGGCAGCATTCGCGTGACGGTCACCAACAACAGTGACAGCACGGATCACGTCACGTTCCAGATCCGGGAGGCGGTGGCGGGCTCCTTCTCCGGTGGGCCCGAGTCGCTCTGCGAATCGGACGGCGTGTCGGAGGGGCGACTGGTCCGTTCCTGCGCCTTCCCGCGCAGTTCCGAGCTGGCCCCGGGTGAGCGCCGTCAGGCCACCGTCGACTTCCAGGTGCTGACCAGTCCCCGCAGCTACCCGATGATCGCGGACGGTGGCCTGGTCACCGTGCAGTCAGCGAACGTCGGGTCGTTGGAGACCATCCCGTTCAGCGCGCGGTTCCGCTCCCTCGACGGCACGCTGACCCGTCCGCAGACGTACGTTCAGGACGCCCTGACGAACGCGTCCGTCGAGCTGATCGGTCCGGTGACCGACGGCCCGGAGAACACCCGACGGGTGCCGTTCCGGGTCCGGTACTCGGGTGACGCTCGGCAGCTCGCCAACTCGCTCACCGCCACGCCGTTGCCCGCCGGGTCGATGATCCTCTTCACCGAACCCTTCGACGGCCCGGTCTACAGCGCACAGGCCTTCGTGCCGGGTGGGCTCCTGATGCAGGGCGAGGAGCGCGACGTGGCACTCTACATCACCCGGCCGACCGACCCGGCGGACGAGTCGAACCCGATCACCCTGGAGCTGAAGACCCACTACTGGGACGAGACGGTTCCCGACGTGGACCCGAGCGACAACACCGTCACGTTCAACCTGGCCCTGCCGACCAGCTGACCCACCAGCGGCGGGCCGTCATCCGGACCAGCTCCGGGTGGCGGCCTGCAGCCGTCAGCGCGCCGTGGGTGGGCGGACCGGCGGGGCGGTGAGCGAGTCGACCGAGCGGGGCGCGGCGGCCTCGCGGGGTGGCGCGTCCAGCGGCGCGGCCAACGCGTCCCGCTGCGGCACCCCGCCGATGCCGGACTGCTCGGCCGCGATCTTCTCCTGCAGGCGCAGGATGCCGTGCAGCAACGCCTCCGGTCGGGGCGGGCAGCCGGGCACGTACACGTCGACCGGAATGAGCTGGTCGACGCCCTTGGTCACCGAGTACGAGTCCCAGTAGGGGCCGCCGCAGTTCGAGCAGGCGCCGAACGAGATGACGTACTTCGGCTCGGGCATCTGGTCGTAGAGCCGCTTGATCGCCGGGGCCATCTTGTCGGTCACCGTGCCCGAGACGACCATCAGATCGGCCTGCCGGGGGCCGTGGGCGAACGGGATCACGCCGAGCCGGATGAAGTCGTGCCGGCCCATGCTGGTGGCGATGAACTCGATCGCGCAGCAGGCGAGGCCGAAGTTGAACACCCAGAGCGAGTAGCGGCGTCCCCAGTTCAACACGAACCGGATCGGCTCACCGAGCACCGCCGGTAGCTGCACGGACGCCCCCTCTCTCCTCCACCGACAGTGAATCACAGTCGGATGTCGCGGACCGGACAGGCCGACACCGCGCTCCGCTGCAACCCCGAGGCCCGCTCAGGACTTTTAACGGGGTACGGCGCGCCGAGCAGGGGCGCCGCCAACGGGGACCACGGGAGGACTCTTGATGAACACTCGTTCCAGACTGCGCGCCGGTGTGCTGCTGGGCTCGGCGCTGGCCCTGGTGGCAGCGCTGCCGGGCACCACCGCGCTGGCGTCGACCGGGACGCCGGCCGCCATCTCGACGGGCCGGCTGCTCCTGGAGCCGACCGCCGACGGTTACCGGGGCACACTGCCAGTGACCATCACCAACCGCAGTCGGGCCGCCGACTACTACAGCATCCAGGTCACCGAGCCGGTCTCCGGCTCGTTCGACGGGTTGGCGCCCAGCACCGCCTGCGTCCAGGCCGGACGGGTGGAGAACCGGCGGGTCCTCGCGTGCTCGGTGCCGGGGCCGGACCTGGAGCCGGGTGAGCGACGCAGCTTCGACGTCGCCTTCGAGGTGCTGACCGCGCCCCGCCCGTACGCGATGAGCGCCACCGGTGGTCGGGTCGAGGTCGTGCCCGGGCACACCCAGCAGGTGGCCGCCGGTAAGGACTTCACCACACTGTTCCGGGCCACCACCGGATCGCTGCGCAACCCGCGACCGTACGTGCAGGACACCGTGGCGAATGCCGCGCTGGGCGCCGGGACCGGCGCGCTCACCCTGACCCGGCAGGCGGACGGGACGTACGCGGGCCGACTGTCGGTGACCGTGCGCTATGCGGGCGACGCCCCGCACGACTACCTGTGGGTCGAGGCGACACTGCCCGCCGGGGTGGAGATCGCCGGCACCGATCCGCAGGACTCCCCGAGCTTCGGCGGGTTCTTCGAGGTCCCCGGTGGGCGGATGGCACCCGGCGAGGAACGCACGTTCGCGGTGCTGTTCCGGGCGTCGTCGGACGTCGTCGTCGGTGACCTCGGGATTGTCGAGATGGCCCTGAACACCCAGTACGGCGCGGGCGTGGTGGCCGACGGCGCTCCGGCCGACAACAGCGTCCAGGTCACGCTGAGCGCCTCCGGCGACAGCTGACCCGGACCGTGCGTCGCCGGCCGGCACGGGGGTCTGGCCGGCGACGCACGCGGGGCGCTGCCCCGATCGGAGATGTGACTGTTGGCGGACGGCCAGCACGGCACCGGTGCCGGTGACCGTTGAGTCCGCAACCCCCTGGCCGACCGGTGAGCGTGACGACCGCCTCGGGCCATCCGACGGCGAACGGGGAGGGGCAGCAACAGTGATGACGGGAGCCCGTGCCAACGAGCCGCCGGGGGCGACTGCCGCGGTCGACCGGGAGCGCGCCACGCCGGTGAGCTTCGACGACTTCTACCACGCGCACTACCGCAACGTGACCACCCAGCTCGGCGCGTACGTGGGCGACCTCTCGCAGGCCCAGGACCTCGCGCAGGAGGCGTTCTGCCGCGCGCTGGCCCGGTGGGACCGGCTGGCCCGGTACGACGACCCGGTCGCCTGGGTCCGTCAGGTCGCCTGGAACCTCGCCCGCAGCCGCTGGCGGAGGCTCCGGACCGCGCGCAACCACCTGCTGCGGCAGCGGCGGACGGAGGCCGCGATGGCGGGTCCGACACCCGATCGGGTGGCGATCGACGCCGCGCTGGCCCAACTGCCCGCCAACCACCGACGGGCCGTCATCCTGCACTACCTCGCCGACCTGCCGGTCACCGAGATCGCGAGCCAGGAGGGGGTGGCCGAGGGCACCGTCAAGTCCTGGCTGCACCGGGGCCGGTCGGCGCTGGCGGGGTTGCTCGACGAGAGCGCGGAAGGAGAGGGCAATGTCTGACGTCGACCCGCGGCTACGGGATCGGTTCGCCGCGTACCGCGCCGAGACGGTCACCCGGATCGCCAGCCCGGGTCCGGAGCAGGCCCGGCGTACCCTCCGCCTGCGCCGCCGACGGACGGCCGTGGCGGTGGCGGTGACCGCTGTCGCGCTGGCGGTCGCGCCGATCGTGGCCCATGGCGCGCTCCGCGACGACGGGTCGCTGCCGACGCCGGCGGAGACCGGCGCGCCGACCGGCACGCCGTCGACGACCACGCCCGCTCCGACACCGTCCAGCCCGCCCACGCCGGACGTCACCACCAGCACCAGCCCGGCCGCGCCGGACGGCCGGATCAGTCGGGCGCAGTTGCTGGCCGCCCGCGTGGACCTGCCGGCGTGGCCCGCGGGCAGCCCGAAGACCTGCCTCACCTCAGACGTACGGCTGCAGCCCTCGTCGCGCACCGACTACGTATCCGTGCTGACCGATGTGGAGCTGCGCTACACCGACCTGGACGACGACGGCGCCACAGAGACGGTCGCACTGGTCGCCTGCCGGTTCGGCGAGGCGTCGGCGAAGCAACTCGTCGCGTTCGACCGGGACCGGCAGGGTCGGATCGTCACCATGGCGCGCGTCGTCGGCACCGGGGAAGGGCTCGACGACATCACCGATGCCGCCGTCACGGCGGAGGGCGAGGTGCGGGCGCAGGTCGCGGACATCCAGCCCTGCTGCTCCATGCGGAGCTACTGGGCCCAGCAACAGTGGCGGACGTACCGCTGGACGGGTGACGGTTTCACCCAGAGCGACGGGCCGAGGTCTTTCGGCACCGACCCCCGGTTGACCGACCTGGTGCTGACCGGCGGCGACCTCGTACTCGGGCCGGCGGACGCCGGCGGGAAGCGTCCGGGCACCCTGACCCTGACCGTGACGAACAGGGGACCGGTGGACGTCGCGAAGGTCGGCTTCGCGGAATTGAGTTTCGTCGGCGCGCTGACGAAGGCCGACTCGTCGATCTGCAGGCCGTGGCAGGAGGCTGACGAGTCGGGGACCAGCTGCCGCACCGCCGGCCTGCGGTCCGGAGAGCGCCGGACGTACACGTTCCACCTGCTCGTCGATCCGGCGGAGCTGGACCAGCCCAGCGTCAGGGCGGTGCACTTCGACGACCAGGACCGGCACTGGCAGGACCTGACCTACCGGGACAACAGGGTGGATGTGCGGGTCGTTTCCTGACCCCGCCGATCGGGCCCGGCCGGAACACCCGGCCGGGCCCCGTGCCGCCCGGTCAGCCGGCGGACCAGGCCGGGCGCTGGAGCAGGCTGACGAACTCGACGAGCAGCCGTTCGCGCAGCGCCGGTGGCGCGGTGTCGAGCAGGGTGTTGATCAGCGCCATCCGCTCCGGCAGCGGCCCCGCGCCCGACCCCGGCTCGCCGCTTAGGCCCAGCCCGCCGGCCAGGCCGGCGACGAATTCCGGTGTCAACGCCTCCGGGGTCAGGGCGCCGAGCACCGACGCCAGCTCGGCGGGCAGCCGCACCGGACCGGCGGACCGGGCGGCGGCCACCGCCGCGGCCAGGTCCGGCCCGAACTCGCCGACCCGGGGCGCGACCGCCGCGGTCACCGTGAGGTGCACGCTGACGGGCAGACCGGCGTACGACAGCTGGGGCTGGGTGTGCCAGCCACGCGCGGTCAGCTCGTCGACCAGCACGAACAGGTCCGGCCCGCCGTCGGTCGCGGTGAAGCAGACCACTGTGGACTCCGGCTCGGCCAGCAGCCGCAACCCGTCGACGGCGCGGACCGCGTCGGCCAGACCGGCGACGGCGTCCCGGGTGGCGGCGGCCAATCGCAGGTAGCCGTCGTCGCCGAGGTGGCGCAGTGTGGCGTACGCGGCGGCGATCGGCCCACCCGAGCGGGTCGAGGCGAGCACCGGGTTGATCATCGTGTACCCGGGCCAGTCCGCGTACGCGAAGTACTGCGCCGCGCGCAGGGCGGCATCGCGGTGCAGGAGCACCGACACCCCCTTCGGGGCGTACGCGTACTTGTGCAGGTCCACCGAGATGGACGTGACTCCGGGCACGGAGAAGTCGAACGGCGGCACCGGCTCGCCGAGTCGACGCAGGTACGGCAGGGTCCAGCCGCCGAAGCAGGCATCCACGTGGCAGCGCACCCCGGCGGCGGCGGCCGACGCCGCGATCTCGGTGACCGGGTCCACCACCCCGTGCGCGTACGACGGCGCGGAGCAGGCGACGAGCACCGTCTCCGGGCGGATCGCGGCGGCCATCGCTACCGGGTCGGGGCGCAGCGTCTCCGGGGAGACCGGCACGACGTCCAGCGCCACCCGCAGGTAGTGCGCCGCCTTGGCGAACGCGGCGTGCGCCGTGGACGGCACCACGATCCGGGGCGCGGCGATCTCCGGGTGGGCGTCCCGGGCGGTCTTGACCGCGAGGATCAGCGACTCGGTGCCGCCGCTGGTGACGCTGCCGACGACATCCGGGGCTGCGCTGCCCGGCCCCGCGCCGAGCACCCGGCCCGCGGCAGCGACCAGCGCGTTCTCCATGGCCAGCAGCGAGGGGAACGCGGTCGGGTCCAGCCCGTTGACGTGGGCGCTCGCGGCGTGGGCGGTGGCGGTCAGGTCGTCCAGACCGGTCACCGCCGGGTCGTAGACGTACGCGAACAGCCGGCCACCGTGGGTGGGACGGTCCGCGCCGCGTAGCTGACGAAGCTCGGCCAGCACCTGCTCGGCGGGTACCCCGGTGGCGGGGAGCGCCCCGGCCGCGACAGTGCTCTCGTCGATCATGAGGTGATGGCACCCTTCTCGTGACGGTCGTGGTCCTCCGCGCCCCGTGCGACCTGATCGTCGCCCCGGCCGCCGCGCGGACCGAGCGTGTACTGGCGCAGGAGCAGGATCGGCGGCCCGATCAGCGCCGCCGGGATCAGCGTGAAGCCCAGCAGGACGCCCAGGCGGGCGGTGTCGGACTGGATGGCCGCCGACCCGGTCTCCGAGGAGACGTAGCCGGACAGTTGCAGCACCAGACCGTAGATGCCCGGCCCGAGCGCCAGACCGAGGGTCTCCCCGGCGGTCCACAGCCCGGTGAAGACGCCGGCCTGACGACGACCGGTGCGGGCCGTCTCGTCGGCGATGCAGTCCGGCAGCATCGCCAGCGCGAAGACCTGCTGCCCGGCGTAGCCCACGCCGAGCAGCGCGACCACCAGGTAGACCGCGACCGACGGCAACAGCGGCGCGGCGACCAGGGCGAGCGCGCCGACGGCCAAAATCAGCGAGGCGACGACGAGCGCGGCCCGTTTGCCCAGCCGGGCGCCGGCCCTGCTCCAGAGCGGCATCACCAGCAGCGCCGGCCCGACGAAGCAGGCGAAGAGCACCGTCGGACCGCTCTCCTCGTCGCGCAGGATCTGCCCGGCGAAGTAGTTGACCCCGGCCAGGATCGTGGCCACCCCGGCGGACTGGACCACGAAGCAGATCAACAGGGCCCGGAACGGGCGGTGGGCGCCGGCCAGGGCGAGCTGGGCCCGCAGCGTCGGCTCGCTCTCGCCCACGGTGCCGGTCGGCGCGGACCGGGTGCCCAGAAACGCGCCGAGGGCGCCCAGGGCGATCAGCGCCGCCACGAACAACCCCATCCACCGGTGCCCGGCCAGCCCGTCCCCACCGGCGCCGACCACCAGCGGCGCGACCGCTCCGGAGACCAGGATGGCCAGCGCCAGCACGGCGATCCGCCAGGTCATCAACCGGGTCCGCTCGGCGTGGTCGCCGGTCAGCTCCGCCGGCATCGCCACGTACGGCACCTGGAAGAAGGCGAACGCGGTGGCGGTGGCCAGGAAGGCGAAGGCGACGTACGCGGCGGCGGCCGAGCCGCTACCGAACGGCGCGGCGAAGATCGAGGCGAACAGCACCGCGAGCGCGAGGCCGGCGACCAGCAGGTACGGCCGGCGGGCTCCCCACCGGGACCGGGTGCGGTCGGAGATCCGCCCGGCGAACGGGTTGACCAGCACGTCCCAGGCCTTGGGCAGCAGGACCAGCACCGCCGCCAGTCCGGCGGCCACCCCGAGCGTGTCGGTCAGGTAGGGCAGCAGCAGCAGGCCCGGCACGGTGCCGAACGCGCCGGTCGCCAGTGAGCCGAGCGCGTAGCCGGCGTGCACCGACCGGGGCAGCGGACCCGGGGCTGACCTGCCGGTGCCCGGCGGCGTCGTCATGGGGCCGAATGTTACTCATGTTATGGCGCGGGTCACATCCCCCTCCTCCGGCGACCAACCCGCTGCCGCGATGTCGACCCTCTCGCCGCGCAGCGGCACGCCCTCCGAGCGCAGCCGGGCCCGCGCCTCCCGCTCGTGCCCCGGGGGCAGCCGCCCGCTCGCCGTCACCACCCGGTGCCAGGGCACCGAACCGCCGTACCGGGCCATGATGGTGCCGACCAGCCGGGCCGAGGTGCGACCCGAGCGCTCGGCCAACGCGTCGGCCACCCCGCCGTACGACATCACCCGGCCCTCCGGGATTCGCTCGACCAGGTCGAGCACCGCCTCCACGTACTCGTCAGGTGTCACAATCCGCCACCATATGGGAACGCTGCCGGGCGGTCCCGCCGTGACCACGCAGAATGGTCGGGTGCGCGACGCAGTCACGTCGGCCCGTCGGGTCGTCGTCAAGATCGGGTCCTCTTCGTTGACCACCGCCACCGGCGGCCTGGCCGACGAGCGCGTCGACACCCTCGTCGACACCCTCGGCCGGCTCACCGCCGAGGGCCGCGAGGTGGTGCTCGTCTCGTCCGGCGCCATCGCCGCCGGCCTCGCCCCGCTCGGCCTGGCCCGACGTCCGCGCGACCTGGCCACCCAGCAGGCCGCCGCCAGCGTCGGCCAGGGCCTCCTGATCGGCAGGTACGCGGCGAGCTTCGCCCGGCACGGCCGCACCGTCGGGCAGGTGCTGCTCACCGTCGACGACGTGACCCGGCGGGCGCACTACCGCAACGCGTACCGGACGCTGCGCAAGCTCCTCGACCTGCGGGCGGTGCCGATCGTCAACGAGAACGACACGGTGGCCACCCAGGAGATCCGGTTCGGTGACAACGACCGGCTGGCCGCCCTGGTCGCCGCGCTGGTCCACGCCGACCTGCTGGTGCTCCTCTCCGACGTGGACGCGCTCTGGACCGGCGACCCGACCAACCCACGCTCCACCCGGATCGCGGAGGTCCGCGACGACGCGGACCTGGCCGGGATCACCATCGGCGGGGCCGGCCGGTCCGGCGTCGGCACCGGCGGCATGGTGACAAAGGTCGAGGCCGCCCGGATCGCCACCGGCTTCGGCATCCCGGTGGTGCTCACCGCCGCCGACCTGGCCACCGCCGCGCTGGCCGGCGAACCGGTCGGCACGCTCTTCCACCCGCAGCGGCGACGCCCGACGGCCCGGCTGTTCTGGCTGGCCCACGCCACCTCACCCCGGGGGCGGCTACACCTGGACCCGGGCGCCGTCGCGGCCGTCGTCGGGCGGCGCAAGTCGCTTCTACCGGCCGGCATCACCGCCGTGGACGGCACCTTCACCGCCGGCGACCCGGTGGACCTGGTGGACACCGCCGGCGCGTCGGTCGCCCGGGGTCTGGTCAACTACGACGCGGTCGAGCTGCCCGGTCTGCTCGGCCGCTCCACCTCCGAACTCGCCGCGGCGCTCGGCCCGGCGTACGAACGAGAGGTCGTCCACCGCGACGACCTCGTGCTGCTGTGAGCCCTTCCCGACTGTGAGGAGTTGTGCCGGCATGAACGTCGTCGAGCAGGCCCGGCGGGCGCGCGACGCCGCCGCCGAGTTGGCGGTTGCCACCCGTACCGTCAAGGACAGCGCGCTGGTGGCGATGGCCGACGCGCTGGTGGCGCGTACCCCGGAGATCCTGGCCGCGAACGAGGCGGACCTGGCGGCCGGGCGCGCGGCCGGGCTGAGCGCGGCCATCCTGGACCGGCTCGCGCTCGACGCGGGTCGGGTGGAGGCCATCGCGGGCGCGCTGCGCGAGATGGCCGCGTTGCCCGACCCGGTCGGCGAGGTGGTCCGTGGGTCGACCCTGCCCAACGGGCTGGAGCTGCGCCAGATCCGGGTGCCGTTCGGGGTGGTCGGCATCATCTACGAGGCGCGACCCAACGTGACGGTGGACGCGGCCGGCATCTGCCTCAAGTCCGGCAACGCGGCGCTGCTGCGCGGGTCGTCGTCGGCCGCGCACTCCAACGCCGCGCTGGTAGCGGTGCTGCGCGACGCCGTCGCCGGGGCCGGCCTGCCCGCCGACGCGGTGCAGCTGCTCGACGCCAGCTCCCGTGACTCGGTCAAGGAGTTGATGCGCGCCCGCGGGCTCGTCGACGTGCTCATTCCGCGCGGTGGCGCGTCGCTGATCCGCACCGTTGTCGAGGAGTCCACCGTCCCGGTGATCGAGACCGGCGTGGGCAACTGCCACGTCTACGTCGATGCCGCCGCCGACCTGGCCAAGGCCGTCGCGGTGACGCTGAACGCCAAGACCCAGCGCCTCTCCACCTGCAACACCGCGGAGTCGCTGCTGGTGCACGCGGACGTCGCCGACGCGTTCCTGCCGCCGGTGCTGGCCGCGTTCGCCGAGGCGGGGGTGACCGTGCACGGCTCCCCGGAGGTGGCCGCCCACTCGAGCGCCGTGGTCCCGGCCACCGAGGAGGACTACGCCACCGAGTACCTGTCCGCCGACATCTCGGTGGCGGTGGTCGACTCGCTCGACGCGGCGATCGCACACATCCGGCGGTACGGCACCGGGCACACCGAGGCGATCATCACCGACTCGACGAGCGCCGCCCGCGAGTTCGTCGCCCGGGTGGACGCGGCGGCGGTCATGGTCAACGCGTCGACCCGGTTCACCGACGGAGGCGAGTTCGGCTTCGGCGCGGAAATCGGCATCTCCACCCAGAAGCTGCACGCCCGCGGTCCAATGGGCCTGCCCGAGTTGACCAGCACGAAGTACGTAGTAACCGGAACAGGCCACCTCCGCTAGCCCCTCCCCGCCTCCCCGCCCCCGCGCCCTCCCTCCCCGCCGATCTTGCAGTTCCTGTCCCGGCATAAGGGGCATATATCGCACAACGGCGACAGAAACTGCAAGATCGCCGCGAAACCGGGGCGGGGGGCGGGGCGGGGTGGGGTGGGGTGGGGTGGGGTGGGGTGGGGCGGGGCGGGGCGGGGCGGGCTCAGGCTGGTGGGGCGGGGCGGGCCGCGCGGATGGCCGCCAGGGTCGCGTGCACGTCGAACTGGTGGCCGTCGTCGCTCTCCCAACCGCCGTCGCTGCGCTGGGTCTCGGTGAGCCGGCGCAGCGCCCGCACCATGATCCACTCCTGCGGCTCGATGCCGGCGCGGCGCAGCGTGGCCCCCAACCACGCCACGTCACCGGGGGACATCGTCGGCATGCGTTCGGCGAGCAGCACCTGGATCCGCGCGGACTCCTGGAACATCTCCTGCCGGTGCAGCACCGCCGCGCTCAGCCAGCCGGCCGCCAGGTAGGACGGCCAACCACCGTCCGGGCGCAGCCGCGCCGCCAGCGAGTGGGCCGCCGCCTGCACCACGCCGGCGTACGCCCCACCGACGCGGTGGTCGAGCGGCCCCGAGGCACGGGCGTCCAGGCCGGCGACGGTGAGCCAGAAGCCGGCGTTCGCCGAGGCCAGGAACCCGGCCTCCGGGTCGCCGGGGCGGGCCCACTCCGGTGCCGAGTCGGCCAACGACGTGTCCTCCTGCCAACCGCCGTCGGCCTGCTGCCGGGACGCCAGCCAGTCCAGCGCGCGGCGGGCGGCGGGACGACCGAGCGCCCCCAGGTCGTCCAGCTCGCCCAGGCGGAAGCAGGTGGCGTCGATCGAGGACACCTCGCCACCCCAGGTGGCCGGCCAGCCGCCGTCGGAGGACTGGCCAACCTCGGCCGTCTCCAGCAACGCGGCGGGCGCGACAGTGCCGTTGCGGAGCCAGGAGAGGCGGGCACGGTCCACCGCGTCCCCATGCGCCACCACGAATCCGATGGCGGCTTCCAAGTCGACCACGGCGGTGACGCTACCTGCGCAGACGCGCCGCCGCCTCAGAGAATCGGCCAGCCCGACCTGGCTGCGTCGCTCCGCCGGTGGCGGCCCTCGGCATGATCTGCGTCGATTCGCCAGCGCGGCCGCGCTGCACGGCACGGCACGGACCCGGGCCGGGGCGGTACGGGCCGCCCCGGCACCTCGGTCAGTACGCGGGGAGCGACGGGTCGATCTGCTTGATCCAGGAGAGCACGCCGCCCTGGACGTGTACGGCGTCGCGGAAGCCGGCGGCCTTGAGCGCGGCGAGCGCCTCCGCCGAGCGGACGCCGGACTTGCAGTGCAGCACGATCTGCCGGTCCTGCGGAAGTTGGGAGAGCGCCTCACCGGACAGGATGTCGCCCTTGGGGATCAGGGTGGCGCCGGGGATGCGGACGATCTCGTACTCGGCCGGCTCCCGGACGTCGACCAGGAAGATGTCCTTCCCGGCGTCCTGCCACTCCTTCAACTCCAGCGCGGTGATCGTCGAGTCGACGGTCGCCTCCTGCGCCTCCTCGGAGACCGCGCCGCAGAAGTCCTCGTAGTCTTCCAGCAGATCGGTGACCGTGGGGTTCTCGCCGCAGAGCGCGCAGTTCGGGTCCTTCCGAACCTTGATCTTGCGGTATTCCATCTCCAGGGCGTCGTAGACCATCAGGCGGCCGACGAGGGGCTCGCCGATGCCGGTGAGCAGCTTGATCGCCTCGTTCACCTGGATCGACCCGATCGACGCGCAGAGCACCCCGAGCACGCCGCCCTCGGCGCAGGACGGGACCATGCCGGGCGGCGGCGGCTCCGGGTAGAGGCAGCGGTAGCAGGGGCCGTGCTCGGCCCAGAAGACCGACGCCTGGCCGTCGAAGCGGTAGATCGAGCCCCACACGTACGGCTTGCCGAGCAGCACGGCCGCGTCGTTGACCATGTAGCGGGTGGCGAAGTTGTCGGTGCCGTCGACGATCAGGTCGTACTGGGCGAAGATCTCGCGGACGTTGTCCCGGTCCAGCGCGGTGTTGTGGATCTCGACGTTGACCAGCGGGTTGATCTCGCGGATCGACGCGGCGGCGGACTCGGCCTTGGACCGGCCGACGTCGGACACCCCGTGGATGACCTGGCGCTGGAGGTTGGACTCGTCGACGGTGTCGAAGTCGATGATGCCGAGCGTGCCGACTCCGGCCGCGGCGAGGTAGAGCAGGGCGGGCGATCCGAGGCCACCGGCGCCGACACAGAGCACCCGGGCGTTCTTCAGCCGCTTCTGCCCGGTGACCCCGACGTCCGGGATGATCAGGTGACGTGAGTAGCGGCGGATCTCGTCAACGGTCAGCTCGGCGGCGGGCTCGACGAGCGGGGGCAACGACACGGTGGACTCCCCGGGATCGGCGGTGTGAACCGCGCCATTGTTGCTCGCGGAGACCCCGGTCGGCCATGAGGGACGACACGTCGTCCGTAATGCGGGAGCGGGAATAACCGGCCATCCGGCCGGTCAGGGGACGATCTCCCCGGCGTAGCGACGGCCGTCGAGGTAGGGCCAGGCGTTCGCCACACAGCCACGCAGACCGTACGTCTGCTGCTGCATCACCGGTGCCGGCTCCCCCGGACCCGGGCAGTTCTCGTGCAGCTCGCCGAACTCGTGCCCCGCCTCGTGGTTGATGACGTAGGTCCGGTAGGTGTCCAGCGGGGCCCCGTAGTCGGGCACCGCCTCCATCCAGCGGGCCAGGTTGATGATCACCCGGCCGGGCAGTCGGCAGGAGGTGTAGCGCTCGGTGGTCAGCCCGCCCTCGGCGCACATCCGCTCGGAGGTGACGGGCGTGGCGAGGTAGATGGTGAAGTCCGCCTCCTCGGCGTCGGCGACCCGTTGCACCCGCAGCTCGTTCGAGGCGATCCAACTGCGGCCGTCGCTCAACACCTCGTCGACCCGGGCGGCGAACGCGTCGACGTCCTGACCGGCGCCGCGCTCGACGGCGACCCGGTAACGGTGCAGCGGCCCGTCCGTCCCGTGCACGGCGGTCCC
Source organism: Micromonospora sp. WMMD1120 (assembly GCF_029626235.1). Classification (NCBI taxonomy): domain Bacteria; kingdom Bacillati; phylum Actinomycetota; class Actinomycetes; order Micromonosporales; family Micromonosporaceae; genus Micromonospora; species Micromonospora sp. WMMD1120. Next base: position 1,286,209 of record NZ_JARUBO010000005.1, read on the forward strand.
ACCGTCGGCCGCGGTGAAGCGTCCCGCGCCGACCGACGGGTAGCCGCTGGGCGCCGGATGCGCCACCCCACCGCCGTGCCCCATTCCGCCGGGGTTGGTGACGGTCCGCGTCGGCGGCTCGTCGTCGCCTCGACTCACCGTCACCCCGACGCCCACGGCGAGCACGAGCAGGCCGAGCAGCAGGGTACGGCGAGGTCGCCGGCGCATCCGCACGAGCATCGACCGCACGCCGTCGTACGACGGCCGACGCGAGGGGTCGGGCCGCCCTGGCGGGCCGTAAGGGGACGACGGCGTCATGACGTCGAGCCTGCCAGATTATTCGGGCATTTCTCTGCTCTTGCCGATATTGCTGGTAATAGGCCTTTTCGCCTCAGAGCGGTGGACCGGAGTAGCGGCGTCCGTCGAGGTACGGCCACGGGTTGACGGTGCAGCCCTTGAGGAAGAGCGTCTGCTGCATCATCACCGGGGCCGGCCGACCCGCGCCGGGGCAGCGCTCGTGCCGGTGCCCGAGTTGGTGACCGACCTCGTGGTTGACCACGTACGTCCGGTAGACGGCCAGCGGCACCTCGGCCGACACGAAGTGCGGCACCGACAGCCGCCAGCGGTCCAGGTTGATGATCACCTGACCGGGTGCCCGGCACGACGTGTACGGCCGACCCCCCACCCGGATGTCCACCCCACCGGCGGCGCACATCCGGCCCGCCGTACGGGCCGTGGCCAGGTAGACGGTGAAGTCGCGAGGAGCGTCCCCCGGCACCTGCCGCAGGCGCAACCGGCCGCTGTCCACCCAGCTGCCGGGCCCGGCGAGCGCCGCCTCGACCACCTGCCCGAAGTCGGCGGCGGACTCGTCGCTGCCCGACTCCACAGCGACCCGGTAACGCCGCAGCTCACCGGCGCGCCCCAGCACCGGCCCCGAGCGGGCGTCGTACCCGAACCGTCCGCTGCCGGCGCTCGGGACCGCGCCCGGCACGCGCAGCACCGGGGGCGGGCTGGACGGGACCGCATCGGCGGGTACGGGGTCGACGGTCGGCGGCGCGGCCAGCAACGGCGGAGGCGTACGGATCTCCTCAGCGGCCAGGTGCTCCGGCCCGGGACGCCCACCGGGCCCCTCGGCGATCACGGTCACCGCCGCGCCGACGGCCAACACCACCGCCACCAGTTGGGCGAGCACCGCCAAACGTCGCCGACGGCGACCGGGACGACGAGCTGGGCTGGGCATCCACGTCAGCCTGCCAGATCGGACCGCCCGACGGTCTCAGCCGTTTCGGCGAGCAGACCCACCACCGCACGGGCAACCAGCCGAGGAACCTCCAACTGCGCCACGTGACCGACTCCGTCGAGCATCAGCAGCCGGCTGTCCGGTATGACCCGGGCGGTCTGCGGCGCGACCCGTACGTCGACCAGACGATCCTGCCGGCCACCGACCACCAGGGTCGGTGCCCGGACCGCGGCGGCGAGCCGCCACAGCGAACCGGACCCCGGCAGGTACGCCCGCAGGAAGCTCGAGACCAGCCCTCGGAACGTGCGGACGTACGCGGCGGCGTAGTGCGCAGCCTCGTAGCGCACCCGGATCTCCTCCAGCGCCTCGGCCCGGCGCTGGTCGCAGATCCGGCTGAGGTCGGCGACGCAGGCCTCCAGCACCTGCGCGGCCATCACCTCCGGCGCGAGCTGGGTGAGCCGCCGGGCGACCAACCGTTCGCCCATCGGGATGGCGAGCACCGGCAGCATCCGCCCCTGCAACGAGCGGCGGAAGTCGAGGAACGGCAACGCCGGGGAGATCAGGGTGAGCGTCCGGACCAGGTCCGGCCGGAGCGCCGCGACCTGGACGGCGACGGCGCCACCCAGCGAGTTGCCGAACAGGTGCACCGGACCGCGACCGGAATGCTCGATCCAGCGGACGACGAGGTCGGCGAAGGACGCAATGGTGTAGCGGCGACCCGGCTCGCTGCGACCGAAGCCGGGCAGGTCGATGGCCTGGCCGTCCAACCGGTCGGCGAGCAGCCCGGCCAGGTCGGTCCAGTTCTGCGACGACCCGCCCAGGCCGTGCACGTACAGCGCCGGCTCCGCTCCGGGGGCGGTGGCCGGGGTGTCCCGCACGTACGTGACCAGACCGTCGAGGCGAACCTCCCGGCCCGGCCACGGCGGCGGGACGGTGTCGTCGGGGAGCAGGTGGTCCGGCCAGAGGGTGGCGCGTCTCATCACCCCAGTCTGCCTCGGACCACTCAGGACAGCAGGGCCTCCAGTCGACGATTCACCGCCGCCAGCGTCGCCCGGACCACCGCCTGACGCGGATCACCGGCGACCAGCGCGGAGCCGGCCAACTGCTCGACCCAGCCGTCGCAGACGAGCAGTGCCACCACTGTGGCCACCTCGCAGTTGCCGAACGGCACCACCGCCGCGTGCTCGACGAAGCACCGCCCGCGCTCGGCGTTGTCGGTGCCGCGCAGCAACTCGTCCACCGCCGCGGCGGCCGCCACCGCGCAGAGGCGCAGCACGTAACCGTCCACCGCCGGGCCGGTCGCGTACCCGGAGGCGCTCTCCCCTCCGGCCAGCAGCCGGACCTCCACGTGTGCGTCCAGGCCGAAGGTGCTGACCTGCACGTGGTCGATCACCACACGGGGACCCGGAGCGCCGCCGGTGTCCAGCGGCCGGGACGGCGCCGACTCCGTCGTGGTCACCTGACCACCGGAGTACGACGTACCGAGCGTCGCCGGGCTGCCGGTCGCGGCACCGGCCGGCGCCGCCGAGACCGAACCGGGCTCCTCCACCGTCGCGCGACCCCGGTGCGGGGCGTTCGACCGGCGGCGGCGCGAGCTGTCCGTGCCGGTCCGCTGCTCGGGGGCGGTCGGCGGAGCCTCGACCCGGCCGGCGGACCGACGGGCGGCGTCCGCCGCGTCGGCCGCACGGATTCCGTCGACGCCGAGCGCCTCCTTGGTGACCCGTTCGGTGGCCCGGATCTCCGCCGCGCGACGGCGAGTCGCCGGCGGTGGCGTGCTGGGCAGGCCGGGCACGTTCTGCGGGGCGGCGGCCAGGCCCATCCGCTCCTGGAGCAGCCGGGCCACCTGTCGGCTCACCTCGGCCGGGTCGGCGCCGTCGGCCAGGTCCAGTCGCAGGCTGTGCGCACCGGCCGGCGTACGACGCAGGGCGGCGTCACGGACACCGGCCACCTCCCGGACGGCGTCCAGGATGGCGTTGACGTCGAATCCCTCGGGGCGTTCCCGTAGCGGCGCCGGCTCGTCGTCGCGCCGCAGGTGGGTGGCGATGCGGGCGAGTTCCGGGGTTTCGGCGGGCGGCTCCACGCCCGGTGGCTCCGGCACCACCGGCACGTCCGGTTCCGCCGGCACCCGCTGCGGCAACACCGCAGCGCCCTCGGTCGGCTGCACGCCGTCATCCGACGGGCCCGGCGTCGCTTCGGGGGCGGACCGGCGAGCCGTGTACGCGGACGCCGCCGGCTGCCGCTCCCGACGACCCGGCCCGTACGCGGGCGGAGAGGGGAACGCCGCGCCGGGGGACGAGGTGGCATCGCTCGAAGACGGCTCGTTCGCCGGGACGGTGGTGTTGGGTGGCTCGCCGGGCACCGGACCGGGCGGCTCGGGGGCCTCCGGCCGGAGTCGGAACGGTGCGGTCGGCCGGATCTCCGGCCGTGCCGGCCCAGCCGTCTCGCCCCGGTCGCCCCCGCCGGAAGCGCCGGTCGACCGACTGGCCGGCCAGGACGGACGTTCCACGGGAGTCGGCGGTATCCGCCCCTCCGACCAGTCCGGCCGGTCGGCGCGGGAACTGCTCGCCGTCGGCGGGGCGCCGGTCCACGAGGAACGGTCCACCACCAGCGGCGGGCTCGCCGGAGCCGGTGGCGCTTCGGCCAGCGCGGGAGGTGGCCCGGCCGGCGCAGGGGGTGGCGCGTCGTCCGACGGTGCCACCTCCGGCGCTGTCGGGACGGGCGCCCAGGAGGATCGCGCCGACGGGGAACCGCCCGGCACCGGGTCGGGCCCCTGCGCCCAGGACGGTCGTACCGGTGGAACGCTCGTCGCCGTCTCGGACCCACCGGCCCAGGACGGCCGCGCCGGCGGCGCGCTGGTGGGCTCCCGGTCGGCCCCGGCGGACCAGGACGGGAGGCCGGCCGCGTGTCCGCTCGTCGCGCCGGGCCCGGCCCAGGACGGGCGCTCGGCGGGCGGACCGCTGGTCGGCGCCGCACCACCCGCCCACGACGGACGCTCAGCCGGCGGACCGCTGGTCGGCGCCGCACCACCCGCCCACGACGGACGCTCAGCCGGCGGACCGCTGGTCGGCTCGCCGGGCCGGCCGGTCGCGGTCTCCGAGCCGGACTCGGCGCGGGCGGGGTCGTAGGAGCGGGGTCGCTCGACGCGCACCGGCTCGTACGGGCGGGGCGACTCGGCGCGCACCGGCTCGTACGGCTGGTGCGGCTCGGCCACCCAGCCCGGCGCGGGCTCGTCCTCAGACGGTGGGCCGACCGGCTCGTCCCGCTGCTGGGACCAGGGCGGTGCCCAACCGCCACCCCAGCTCGAACGGTTCCAGCTCGGCTCCGACCAGTCCGGGTCACCCGCCGCCGGCTCGCCGGCCCGGTGCGGCTCGCCGGCCCGGTGCGGCTCCGCCGGTCGGGACCTGTCGGCGGCGTGACCCGGTTCGGGCTCGCCGGAGTGCCCGGCCGGACCCGAGGCCGCCGCGCTCTGCTCCGGTGGGAGCGGGTCCTGCCAGTTGTGGGACCCGGCCGAGATGTCGTCGGCGGCCGACCGCTCACCGGTCGGGGCGTGGAATCCGGGCGGCACCTCGAAGCCCGACGCGGCGGTGCCGACGGGCGGCACCTGGACGGCCGGCGGCGCCGAGGTGGGCGGACCGGGTTCGGCCCAGCGGGCCCGGTGAGCGGCGGCCGGATCGACGGTGGACTGTGGGGGGCGAGCCGGGTCGGGTTCGCCGGCCCCCTGCTCGGCCGTGGGCGCGGGCCGCTGGGCGGGCACCACGAGCCGTTCGCCGGCCGCGCTGGGGCGGCCCTCGGCGGGCGCTCCGGGCGGTGCGCTCACCGGGGTGGGGCGGCCGGCCGGCGGTTCCAGGCCGGGATGACGGACGCCGTTGACCGCGTCCGGGTGGTGCGCGCCGTTGACCGCGTCCGGGTGGTGCGCGCCGTTGGCGTGCTGTCCGTTGGCCCGGGTCGGCGCGTCAGTGTCACCCGCGCCTCCGACCAGCGGCGACGGTAGGTCGCCGTGTCGTTTCGACGAGGTACGCCAGCCCGACGCCGGGTCCGGCTGCCAGCGCGGCGCCTCGTCCCGGGGGTCGTCGCGATCGGCGGCTCGGGGCCACCCACCCGCCGGGGGCGCCCACCCACTGCCGGGACGGCCCGGGTCGTCGTGCCGACCCGCTTCGTCACCGTGCTCTCCCGGGGTGGCGGCTCCGGGTTGCCCTGATTCACTCACCGCGCGCTCCTTGGTCGCCCTCGCTGAGGCTACCGTGTGCCGAGAGTGGCGATAAGTTACAGCGGCGGGCCATTTCCACGACGGGGGTCACGGGCTTTGCCCGGTCTGGGGGGAAAATGCCGGCTCGTACGGAGAACTCGGAGGATTCCATGACCGCTGCGGGGAACGGCGCGCAGACCGCTGGCCGGCCCACCCGCCTGCCTCGCTCCGCGCGTCGCAAGCAGCTTCTCGCTGCAGCGCAGGAAGTGTTTGTCGCCCAGGGCTACCACGCCGCCGCGATGGACGACATCGCCGAGCGGGCCGGGGTCTCGAAGCCGGTGCTGTACCAACACTTCCCCGGCAAGATGGACCTCTACCTGGCGCTGCTCGACACGCATTGTGACGCAATCGTCGCCAAGGTGCACGAGGCGATGCGCAGCACCAGCGACAACAAGGAGCGGGTGAGCGCGTCCGTACGGGCGTACTTCGACTTCGTCGACCACGAGAGCGAGGCGTTCCGCCTCGTCTTCGAGTCGGATCTGCGCAACGACCCGGCGGTGCGTCAGCGGGTGGAGCGGGTCGAGCAGGGCTGCATCGCGGCGATCACCGACACCATCATCTCCGACACCGGAGTGAGCCGGTCGCACGCCGAGCTGCTCGCCTCCGGGCTGGTCGGCGCGGCGGAGAGCGCCGCGCAGTTCTGGCTGGCCGGCGGCCGCCAGGTGCCCAAGGCCGAGGCCGAGGCGTTGGTGGCCGCGCTGTCGTGGCGGGGCATCGCGAGCTTCCCGCTGCAAGGTGAGTCAGCCTGACCGCCGGGCCCGTGATCGGATAGCCTTCGCAGGGCGGTTCTTTCGCCCCAGTTGAGGAGGCACAGTGGAGGTCAAGATCGGCGTGCAGTACGCGCCGCGCGAGCTGGTACTGGACAGCGCGCAGTCGCCGGCCGAGATCGAGCAGATCGTGACCGACGCCTTCGCCGGCAACGGCGGCACGCTCTCCCTGACCGACGAGAAGGGCCGGCGGGTCATCGTTCCCGTCGAGAAGGTCGCCTACGTCGAGATCGCCGAGGCGTCGCCCCGGGCGGTCGGTTTCACCGTCCGCTGAGCGGTCCGGCCGCTGCGGCAGGTCGGCGTCGAGCCCACCTGCCGCAGGCCGGCACCGACCGTCGGGCGGTCAGTTGTTCAGCCCGGCGGCGGCCATCCGCGCGGTGTGCGCGCTGGTCAACCGTCCGAACAGCCCCGGCACGTCGACCCGGCCGTCCCGCGCGATCAGCGCGGTGAGTGTGGCCCGCTCGGCGGCGACCCGCCCGGCCTGCGACAACGCCTCCCCGACCAGCCGCCGCGCCCACATCGACAGCCGACCGGCCACCCGTGGATCGTTCGCGACGGCCTCCCGGATCTCCGTCGCGGCGAAGTCCGCGTACCGGGTGTCGTGCAACACCTCCAGGACCAACGTCCGGTCCGGCTCCTCCAGCGCTCCGGCGATCTCGCGGACGAAGTCGTCGGTGATGGCGTCGCCCACGTACGCCTTGGTGACGACCTCCGCCCAGTCCCGCGGCTCGGTCGAGTCGTGGTACGCCTGCAACGGCTCGACGTACGGCGTCATGGCGTCCGCCGGCACCACGCCCAACGCGGTGAGCCGGTCGGCGAGACGTCGGTAGTTGGCGATCCCGGCCCCGGCCATCTCGCTCAGCGCGGCTCGGCGGCGCAGGTCAGGGGCGAGCCGGGCGTCGCCGGCCATCCGCTCGAAGGCGAGCAGCTCACCGGAGGCGACCAGGCCCAACAGGTCGACGACGGCGGAACCGGGGGCGGACACGAGCGCAGGCTACCGCGCCGACCAGGTCGCCCGGCGTCCCAGACGATCACCACATCTTTGTGACCTGGATCACTTCTACTTGCCCCGGGCGCCAGTCGGCCGGCGGGGAATCGGGACGGGAGGGCGCCTGTTCAGGTAACATGGAGCAGTTGCCGTGGGCGCCGATCTGATCGAAGCTCAGCCCGCGGAGCGCGTGCGGCCCGGTCCGGCCTGGCAGTCTGCCCGCCGACCGTGTGGCCCGCGTCATACCGAACGCGCCCTGAGGACATGACGGGCGCACCCACGAGAGGGCACCCCCAGATCCAGATGAGCGAGTTGACTCACGATATGACGGGCGGCCAGGAGCTGGCCCCCACCGCCCCGGTCCGACCGGAGGCACCCACGTTCGCCGAGCTCGGCGCCCGCGCCGAGACCGTCGAGGCCCTGGCCGCGGCCGGCATCACCCGCGCCTTCGCCATCCAGGAGTACGCGATCCCGATCGCGCTGCGCGGCGTCGACCTGATCGGTCAGGCGCCCACCGGCACCGGCAAGACCCTCGGCTTCGGCGTACCCCTGCTCGACCGGGTCTTCGCCCCGGCCGAGGGCGGCGACGGCGTGCCCCAGGCGCTTGTCGTCGTACCCACCCGCGAGCTGGGCATCCAGGTCGCCAAGGACCTGGCCGCCGCCGGCCGGACGCGCGGCGTCCGGGTGCTGCCGATCTACGGCGGCGTGGCGTACGAGCCGCAGATCGACGCGCTGCGCAAGGGCGTCGAGATCCTCGTCGGCACCCCGGGCCGGCTGATGGACCTGCAGAAGCAGAAGCACCTCCGCCTGGACCGGGTGCACGCGCTCGTCCTCGACGAGGCCGACCGCATGCTCGACCTGGGCTTCCTCGACGACGTCGAGAAGATCCTGGCGATGCTTCCGGAGGACCGCCAGACGATGCTCTTCTCGGCCACCATGCCGGACCCGATCGTCACCCTGTCCCGGCGCTTCCTGCGCCAGCCGATGACGATCCACGCCGGGCACACCGCCGAGACCGGCCCCTCGCCGCAGACCCAGCAGCTCGTCTACCGCACCCACTCGATGAACAAGCTCGAGGTGGTGGCACGCATCCTCCAGGCGGAGGGGCGTGGGCTGACCATGATCTTCACGCGGACCAAGCGGGCCGCCGACCGGGTCGCCGAGGACCTCGACTTCCGCGGCTTCGCGGTCGCCGCGGTGCACGGCGACCTCGGCCAGGGCGCTCGCGAGCGGGCCCTGCGGGCCTTCCGGGCCGGCAAGATCGACATCCTGGTCGCCACCGACGTGGCGGCCCGCGGGTTGGACGTCACCGGCGTCACCCATGTCATCAACTACGACTGCCCGGAAGACCAGGACACCTACACGCACCGCATCGGTCGTACCGGCCGGGCCGGCGCGACGGGTGTCGCGGTGACCTTCGTCGACTGGGACGACATGCCGCGCTGGCGGATCATCGACAAGACCCTCGGCCTGGAGATGCCGGAGCCGCCGGAGACGTACCACACGTCGCCGCACCTCTACACCGACCTGCACATCTCCACCGAGGTCACCGGCACGCTGCCCACCGCCGAGCGCACCCGGGCCGGCCTGTCCGCCGAGATCGAGGAGGACCTGGGTGGGACGAGCCGGTCGCGCCGGGGCGACGGCGGTGGCCGGGGTTCCCGTCGCGGTGGCGAGCGCCGTGGCCGGGGCGAGGGTCGCCGCGACCGTTCCGCCGCCGGCACGCCGGCCGACGCCGCCGCACCCTCGGCCGATGCCGAGGAGGAGGGCACCCGTACCCCTCGCCGTCGGCGTCGTCGCCGGGGCGGCGAGGTGGTCGCGGGCGAGACCACCGCGGTGATCTCCGCCGACAGCGGTCCCACCGAGCCGGCCGCGACCTCCGACGGCGAACCGGCCAAGCCGCGCCGCCGCCGGCGCCGCCGTGGTGGCGGTTCCGGCGCGGGTACGCCGGCCGAGGCGACCGCAGACTGACGAGCACCACCTCTGACATCCCCCGGACCGCCGCTCGCGGTACGGGGGATGTTCCCTTCTCCCCACCGCACCTGCTGCCGAAGATGGAACGATGCCGCAACCACTGGACGCCGCCCTGACCGAGGTTCGGGCGTTACTGCTCGACCCCACGCTGACCCGTGCGGTCGCCGCCGGACGCCGCAGAGGGCGGCGCCCCACGGTGGTCCGGGCCGAGCTGCGGCCGGTGACGCTGAAGGCCGGTCCCCGACTCCAGATCGCCACGTCCGACGGCAGCCGGCCGTACACCCGCAACGTGGCTCCCGGCGCGGAGGCGGCGGGGGCGGTCGACGAGCTGCTGGCCGAGCCGTTCGGCAACTGGCACGTCGAGACGGCGGACGCGACGCTGCAACTGCGGGTGACCAAGTCCGGCGAGGCACAGGTGCACCGGGCCGCGACGTCCCGACCGGTGGCGAGTCCGGGCGGCAACGACCGGACGAAGGACTACCTGCTCGACCCCGGTGACCCGATCTTCGCCGAGATCGGCGGCTCGGCGGCCAAGCGCCGGCAGGTGGACGCGTTCCTGCGCGCCCTGGCCGCGACCCTGCCCGACGAGCTGACCGGTCCGTTGCGGGTTGTCGATCTGGGCTGCGGCAACGCCTACCTGACGTTCGCTGCCTACCGCTACCTCACCGGTCGGGGGCTCGACGTCCAACTCGTCGGCGTCGACGTCCGGGAGGACCAGCGGCGGCGCAACACCGAGCTGGCACAGCGGCTGGGCTGGGCCGACTCCATCAGCTTCGTGGCCGGCACGATCGCCGACGCCGTCGTCGACCCCGCGCCCGACCTGGTGCTGGCGCTGCACGCCTGCGACACCGCCACGGACGAGGCGCTGGCCCGGGCGGTGCGCTGGAACGCCCGGTGGGTGCTGGCCGCGCCGTGCTGTCACCACGACCTGGCGAAGCAGCTACGCGCCCACCCCGCCCCCGCACCGTACGAGTTGCTGACCCGGCAGGGCATCCTGCGCGAACGCTTCGCCGACGTGCTCACCGACGCGCTGCGCGCCGGTCTGCTGCGGCTGCACGGGTACCGCGCCGAGGTGGTCGAGTTCGTCGACTCGCAGCACACGCCGCGGAACCTGCTGATCCGCGCCCGCCGCACCGGCAGCGCGGCGACCGAGTCACAGCGTACGGAGTACCGCGAGCTGGTGGACCAGTGGCGGGTCACGCCCCGGCTGGAAACCCTGCTGGCGCCCTAACGGCGACGGTCCGCGTTGCCACCCCGGTCGCGGACGCCGCTGCGCTCGATGCTCCGATCCAGGACCGACACCCGCTCCGCGCCCGGCCGCTGACCCACCCACTCGTCGTCGCTCGACACGGTCGGGAAGGGTACGACCTTGCCCGTGCTCTCCGCGTTGCCGGCCGCCGTGAACGCGTTCCAGGAGATGTCGACGAGCAGCTTCTTCACCTCGCTGTGCCGGATGGCGGCGTTGCGCTGCAACGCCATCCGGGCACCGAGCACGACACCGACCAGCGTGGTGGTGCCGGCGCCGGTCGCCGCCAGCACCTGAAGGCCGGTCGCCGAGTCGGTGCGGAGCACCAGGATCAGCAACCAGATCCAGAACGCGGCGGCGAAGACGGCGGCCTTGGCGACGAAGAAGAGGCTCACCGCACCGGGCTGGTACGGCTGGGGGCGGCTCGAGTCGGCCATGGTGCTCCTCGGCGGTGGTCCGGTCGGACACGCAGGCACCCGTTGCCTGCCGGGACGGGCACCGAGCTTAGTGGAAGAACGACGTTGATCGCTCGATGCAACTTTCGATCTGCAACAGGAGAACCTCAGAGAAGTCTCATTCATGGGACAGATTGTGCGGTCAGTCAGTTGTTTGCGGCCCTCGGCGTACTACCCTCGGAAGGCGCATCGTCCCGGTGCTCCGCGGGGAGGGAAGACACACAGGGATGGGATCCGCAGACGTAACACCGCAGATGGCCTTCGCTCGCTTCGTCCGGCGCGCCATCGATGACGCTCGCGACGAACGCGGCTGGACCGTGACCGATCTTGCCTCGCACACGGGCGTGGGCCGCTCGACAGTCTTCCGCTGGCTCGCCGGCGATTGGCAGGATTACCCCGAATTGGCCAAAGTGCGGGGCTTCTGTTCCGCCCTGGACCTACCGGTCGCCGCCGCGTTCCGCGCCCTCGGCCTACCCGACGCCGGCCCCGCACCCCGCCGTCGCCACGACGACGGCCCGGTCGAGGCGGACGTCCGCGCCATCCTGGACCGACTGGCAGACCCCACGGTCCCCGCCGAGGAGAAGCACCACATCCGCGACCTCCTCCGCTACCTGGCCCGCCGCCCCATCCGCCGAGCCAGCTAACCCCTGACCCCGCCCGACCCCGCCCCCACCCACCCCGCCCCGCCCCACCCCACCCCGCCCCGCCCCGCCCCGCCCCGCCCCGCCCCGCCCCGCCCCGCCCCGCCCCGCCCCGCCCCGCCCCGCCCCGCCCCCGTTGATCATGAAGTTATTGCCATGACACGCCGAGCCACGTGGTCATAACTTCATGATCAACGGGGGCGGGGTGAGGGCTGGGGGATCCGGTCGGGGGGTTTAGGGGATGGTTTGGGTGAAATTGGCGGTTTGGACTTTCTGATCTACCTGGAAGTCGAGGTAGAGGCGGTAGCGTCCGGGGCCGGGTACGGTCAGCCAGAATTTGATCTGCCCGTCGACCAATTCCGGCTCCGGGTGCACGTGCAGGTAGCCGAGGTCGCCCTCGCGCAACGCCACCAGGTGCCCGTACGCCCCGAGGTAACGCTCCAGCGGGGCGGCTCCGGCCGGCCCGTCGACCCGGAAGGTCAACGGCACCGTCGTCCCAGCCTGCGGAGTGCCCTGGTAGGCCACCGTGAACCCGCCGACGGTGGTCGAGGTGGCCGGCGCCGGCAGCGCGACGGGCTGGTAGTCCCCGGGTACGACCAGGTCCGTGCCGAGCGTCACAGCGGTCTGCGTTCCGTCGTCGGCGACGACTGTGAAGTCGGCGTACGCGCGCCAGACCCCCGGCCGCGCGAGGGTCAACGGCACCGACCAGGTGCCGTCCGCCGCCATTGTCGGGTGCAGGTGCTGGTAGCCGGTCAGGTCCCGCCGGACGACGATGAGATGCATCGGCTTGTCGTGCACGATCGCGAACCGGGTGACCGACCGACGCTGCGCGTCACGCACCTGGAAGCGGAGCTGACCCGGACGGTTGGCGGCGAACTCGTTGGTAAGGGGAGCCAGTGTGAACCCGGCCGCGCTGACCGCCAGGCCGCCGGGCTCGATGGCCCCGCCCGGATCGGCGCCGACGGCGGAGCCGTGGTTGTGTGGCCCGACGCCGGGCGGGTCGGTGTGCTCGGCGGCCAGCGACGGGCTGCCGCTGGCGGCCCCTGTGGTGTTCATCCGGCCCAGCCCGAAGCCGAGCAGCACCGCCAGCACCAGCCCGCCGACCACCAGCGCCAGCCGGAGAGTGCCGCGGTCCGGCCCGGCGGAGGCCTGGTCCGGCCCGGCGGAAACCCGATCCGGCCCGGCGGAAACCCGATCCGGCCCGGCGGAGGCCTGATCCGGCCCGGCGGGAATCCGGTCCGGCCCGGCGGGGGCCTGGTCCGGAGTCGTCGTCGCCCGGGGCGCGGCCTCGTCGTCGCCGGCGGTCGGCTCCGCGACGGCGGACGCACGGCGGACGGGCTGCTGGTGGGTCATGTCGCCACGGTACCGTCGCGCCGGGCCACTCTCGGCCGACGTCCGCAGGGCGTGGCGACTGTCGCATTCGCCGCCGCCCGGGAACCAGCCAGCGCCGCCCCGGGAACCAGCCGCCGCCCGGGAACCAGCCAGCGCCGCCAGCGCGCCCGGGAACCAGCCGCCGCCCACGAACCAGCCGGTCGGCCCGGCAAGGGCGAGCGGGAGCCACCGGCGGACCATCCCCCCCGCCCGAACCGGGCGAGCAGGAGCGGCAGGTCAGCCCGCCACGGCGAGGGCGAGCGGAAGGACGTCGGTCGCGCCGGCCCGGCGCAGTTCCCGGGCCACGATCGTCATCGTCCACCCCGAGTCGATCAGGTCGTCGACCAGCAGCACCGGCCCGTCGAGGCCGGCAAGGACGTCAGCCACCGAGGCCGGCACGGTGAAAGCGTCGTGCAGCGCGCGTACCCGTTGGGCACTGTTGCCGCGCGGCCCGACAGGGCTGCCCGGACCGGTCGGGGCGACCTCACCCAGCAGTGGCAGCCGGCCCACAGTGGCGATCCGCTCGGCGAGCGAGCCGAGCAGCCGGGGCCGCCGCCGGGAGCCGACCGCCACCACCGCGACCGGCCGGCGGGGCCACGGGTCGTCGCCGTGCGCCCATGCCTTGAGCACCTCGACCACGGCGGCGGCCACGTCGTCGGGCACCGGCACGTCGGGGACCTCCGGGCCGACGAGATCCCGCAGGCGTCCGCCCCAGCCCAGGTCGGAGAGGCGGCCCACGGCCCGCCCCGGCAGCGCCTGGTCCGTCGGGGCGATCCGCCCCTTCAGGGGTACGCCCACAGCCTCCAAACCGGTCGGCCAGAGCTTCTTGGGCGCGATCTCCACGCCGGGTCGGCCCAGGAAGGTCTGCGCCGCGCTCAGCGCGGCCGTCGACACGTCGGCGGTGAAGAGGGGGTCGGCGCACCTGTCGCACCGGCCGCAGTCTGTCGCGCCGGTGTCGTCCAGGCGCTCCCGGAGGTACCGCATCCGGCAGTCGGGCGTGGTCGCGTACTCCCGCATGGCCTGTTGCTCGACGGTGCGCGCCTCGGCGACGCGGCGCAACCGGGCCTCGTCGTAGGCCCAGGGCTCGCCGGTGGCGAGCCAACCACCGCGCACCCGGCGGACCGCGCCGTCCACGTCGAGCACCTTGAGCATCAACTCCAGGCGGGCCCGGCGCAGGTCGACGAGGGGTTCGAGGGCCTGGGTGGAGAGCGGGCGGTCGGTGTGCAGGGCGGCCAGCACGGCACGGACCTGCTGCTCCGGCGGGAACGCCAGCGAGGCGAAGTACCGCCAGATGGCCGCGTCCTCGACGCCGGGCAGCAGCAGCACCTCGGCGTGCTCGACGGCCCGGCCGGCGCGGCCGACCTGCTGGTAGTACGCGATCGGCGAGGGTGGCGCGCCGAGGTGCACGACGAAGCCCAGGTCGGGCTTGTCGAAGCCCATGCCGAGCGCGCTCGTCGCGACCAACGCCTTGATCTTGTTGTCGAGCAGGTCCTGCTCGGCGGCCCGCCGGTCGGCGTCGTCGGCCTGACCGGTGTACGAGGCGACCGGGTAGCCCCGGGAGCGCAGGAACTCGGCCGTCTCCCCCGCCGCCGCGACCGTGAGCGTGTAGACGATGCCCGAGCCGGGCAGCCGGTCCAGGTGGTCGGCGAGCCAGGCCAGCCGGTGCGCCGGGCTGGGCAGGTCGAGGACGCCGAGGCGCAGCGACTCGCGGTCCAGGGTGCCGCGCAGGACGAGGGCGTCGCCCAACTGCTCGGCGACGTCCTGGGTGACCCGGGCGTTCGCGGTGGCGGTGGTGGCCAGCACGGGCGTGCGCTCGGGCAGCTCGGCGAGGAACGTGCGCAGCCGCCGGTAGTCCGGTCGGAAGTCGTGACCCCAGTCGGAGACGCAGTGCGCCTCGTCGACCACCAGTAGCCCGGTGGTCGCGGCCAGCTTGGGCAGCACGCCGTCGCGGAAGTCCGGATTGTTGAGCCGTTCCGGGCTGATCAGCAGCACGTCCACAGCGCCGCTCTGGATCTCGGCGGTGATCTCGTCCCACTCGTCGAGGTTCGCCGAGTTGATCGTGCGGGCCCGGATGCCGGCCCGCGCCGCGGCCTCGACCTGGTTACGCATCAACGCCAGCAGCGGCGACACGATGACTGTGGGGCCGTGCTCCCCGCCGTGGCCGCCGCCCCGCCCGCGCTCTCGCAGCAGCGCGGTGGCCACGAAGTAGACCGCCGACTTGCCCCAACCGGTGCGCTGCACGCAGAGCACCCGCCGCCGGTCGATCACCAGCGCCTCGATGGCCCGCCACTGGTCCTCACGCAGCCGCGCGTGCTCCCCGGCCAGTCGGCGCAGCACCGCCTCGGCCCGCTCCCGTACCGCCGCCCGCTCGTCGCCCATCCGGCATTTCTACCAGCGCGGGCGGACATCCCCTCGGTCTGCCGCCCGGTCTGCTGCGGGTGGGGTGATGTCGTCCGGGTCGCCACCGCCGACCACGCCGATGAACGTGACCATCACCGAGCGGTGGCCGACGGCGGCGAGCCCGTTCCGCCAGCTTCGTCGTCACAGGGCGTAGACCAGCACCACCAACCAGGTGAGCAGGCCGAATTGGAGCACGCGAACTGCTTGATCAACACGGCCGACGCTGAGCGCCCCGGTCTACCGGCCCAGGACCGAGCCGCCGTTGACGCCGAGGACCTGGCCGGTCACGTAGCCGGCCGCCGGGCTGGCGAGGTAGCGGACCGCCTCGGCGACGTCGTCCGGCAGCCCGGCCCGCCCGACCAGGGTCGCCGCCACCCGCTTGGCGTGCCCCTCGGGAGTCATCCGGTCACCGAAGAACTCGGTCTCGGCGACGTAGCCCGGGCTCACCACGTTGACCGTGATCTGTTCCGGGCCGAGCTGCGCCGCCAGGTCGTACGCCCACCCGTGCAGGGCAGCCTTGGCCGCCGAGTACGGGCCGCCGCCGCCCCGCTGGGCG
The DNA here is from genome assembly GCF_029626235.1 of Micromonospora sp. WMMD1120. Lineage (NCBI taxonomy): Bacteria > Bacillati > Actinomycetota > Actinomycetes > Micromonosporales > Micromonosporaceae > Micromonospora > Micromonospora sp. WMMD1120. The sequence continues at coordinate 1,302,072 of NZ_JARUBO010000005.1, forward strand.
GCGATCGAACCGACCAGGATCACCCGGCCGCCGGGGCGACGCAGGGTCGGCCGCAGCGCCTCGGTCAGCAGCACCGCGGTGAGCACGTTGGCGTCCAGGTTTGCCCGCCAGTACGCGGCGGTCCCGGCCAGCGTGTCGGTCTCCCCGGCCAGGTAGCCGCCCGCGTTGTTGACCACCGCGTCGACCGGCCGACCGCCTACCGCCGCGAGGACCCGGTCCACCTGCTCCGGCTCGGTCAGGTCCGCGGTCACCGGGGTGACGGCGTCCGGCCGTCCGCAGTCGGCGGCGATCCGCTCGGCGGCCGCCGTCAACACGTCCGCCCGCCGGCCGACGATGAGGACGTCGTACCCGTCCCCAACGAACGCCCTGGCGACCGCCTCCCCGATCCCGGTCCCACCCCCGCTGACCACCGCAATCCGCGACTCCACCCGCCCAACCTCCCGGTAGAAGAACCCCGTCGATCATGAAGTTGTCGCCATCCGACACGGCTTGGGGTCAAGGGGTGAGTGCAATCGTTAGGCGGCGATGAGGTGGTCTAGGCGTTCGGCTGGGGTTGCCCAGTCGAGTGTTTGGCGGGGGCGGGTGTTCAGTTCGTGGGCGATCTCGTCGAGGCCGCTCTGGTTGATGCTGCGGAAGTCGTAGCTGCCTTTGGGGAAGTACTGGCGTAGCAGGCCGTTGGTGTTCTCGTTGCTGCCGCGTTGCCAGGGGCTGTGGGGGTCGCAGAAGTAGACCGGGCAGCCGGTGGCGACGGTGAAGACCGCGTGGGCGGCCATCTCGCTGCCTTGGTCCCAGGTCAGTGAGCGGCGTAGGTGCGTCGGTAGTCGGGCGGCGAGGTCGGTGAGCAC